>JAPLGS010000141.1:37070-188928 GCA_026390015.1 Chloroflexota bacterium
GGATCTTAAGCAGGAGTTTTCAGATTCGGATTCAGATGACGGCGCACTGGTGCGGGTGGCCGCCCGTAATTTCGATAAAGCAATGCGTGTGCCAGCCGAGTTTGTCGCAGAGCAGGCGGTTGTTACAACAGCCTCTTTTGAGGACTGGGTGAAGGCAAAGAAGAAATCCGATTTTTCAATATTTCTTCCACACCTTGAAAAAGTCATGGAATTGATGCTGAAATATGTTTCATATTTTCCGCCGGCCGATCATCCTTATGACGTTTTACTTGATGATTACGAACCGGGCATGAAAACCGTTGAAGTGAAAGAGATCTTTGATGAGGTGCGAACCCAGCAAGTCAAACTGATCAAGGTCATCAGGTCTGCCAAACAGGTAAAGGCTGATTTTCTCCACAAGAAATATAATGAAAAGAAAGTCTGGGATTTTAGCGAAACCATTATCTCGAGGTTTGGCTATGACTTCAGCCGCGGCAGGCAGGATAAAGCCGCGCACCCTTTTGAAACATCCTTCAGCGTGAATGATGTGCGCATTACAAATCGATACGAATCTGAGAATCCGCTTGCAACGTTGTTTAGTGGTATGCATGAATCGGGTCATGCCATGTATGAACAGGGCATCAACCCCGCGTATGAGCGCACACCGCTTGCGAACGGAGTGTCATCCGCGGTGCATGAGTCACAATCTCGAATGTGGGAAAATCTTGTTGGCCGCTCGCTTCCATTTTGGGAACACTTCTTCCCTGAATTAAAAAAGGTTTTCCCATCTCAGTTGGACGGTGTCAGCGCGAAGTCTTTTTATAAAGCCGTCAATAAAGTTGAGCCGTCTCTTATTCGTGTGAACGCAGATGAAGCCACATACAATTTACACATCATGCTTCGGCTTGAACTTGAAATTGGCATGATCGAGGGGAATATCGATCTCAAGAATCTCCCGGAAATCTGGAATACTAAAATGCAGGAATATGTAGGAATTACACCGCCAGATGATGCGCATGGTGTTTTGCAGGATATTCACTGGTCGGCCGGCTTATTCGGTTATTTCCCAACTTACGCGCTCGGCAACCTTGTCTCGGCTCAGCTTTGGGAAAAGATCAATAAGGATATTCGCGGTCTTGACGATCAGATTCGTTCCGGAAAATTTGATTCCCTTCTCAACTGGCTTCGCGAGAAAATTCATATTCACGGCCACAAGTACGATCCGCAGGATCTGATTCAAAAGGTCACTGGGTCAAAGATAAACTCTGCGGCTTATGTCCGTTATTTGCCAAAGAAATACAGCGATATCTACGGTCTGTAATTACTTCGTCCCGCGGGATAGAATCAAATGTTGATTTCGAACTTCTTGCGGGACGATGATTCCACTGAATGATGAAACTTAGAATTATCCTGATCTCAACCATACTTGGACTTTTAGCTGCCTGCTCGCAACAGACAGAGTCTACGCCCGCGGATTCTCAGACCGCATCCCTGCCGACAGTGGTGGCGCTCACAGGTCAGGCTTTACTCGCAGCATCCAATGCGTTGACGCAGTCTGTGATTCCGACAGAAACACCCTTACCCACAAAAACACTCATTCCTTCGACGCCGCTTCCGACAGTTACATCCACGTTTGAAGCAGGCTTCACCGAACACGCGCAGATCAGCTTTCTTTCACCGGGTCCCATGTCGAGTCTTTTATCGCCGATTAAATTACAGCTCATGCTTGTTTCGGGTGATAGTCAGAAGGTTTTGTTTGATCTGATCGGCGAAGACGGCCGGTTGCTGCAGCGTCTCCTGAAGCCATTCCAACATTTTTCGAAAGGCGCGTATCAAAGTATTGAGCTTTCTTTTGAGATCCGTGCTGTATCCGAAGTTGGTTATATCCGTATCAGCACAAAGGATAAACTCGGCCGCATCCAGGCTTTGAACACGATGCCGGTGCTTTTATATTCCCTGGGTTCCAACCAAATTAATCCAGTCGGGAACATGATCTATGAGCGTACCATGCTGGAAAACGTGAAGGATGGCGACAGCGTTTTTGGCGGAGTACTGAATCTCAAAGGACGTTTTTGGCCTTTTAACGATCAACCTGTATTTATTGAATTACTTCTCCCTGATGGCGAGGTATTAGGTTCGCGTATTCTTAACTTTAAAGGCATAGACCCTGAATCTTTTGAAACTACGCTTCCTTATAAAGTCACACAGCCAACCCTCGCGCGTCTTACATTCCGTCAGGATAACCCCTCACTTAGCGTGGTGGATCCTGATCTGAAAAGAAATATATATGTTTACACAATGGAAGTTTTGCTAAACCCATAACCTGACTTGTCAAAGGAACTCGCAATGGTATAATGCACTCCGTCCGGGGTGTGGCTCAGACCGGTAGAGCGCACGGTTCGGGTCCGTGAGGTCGGAGGTTCAAATCCTCTCACCCCGACAAGTTGTAACCCGAGACCACATGTTCGGCAATTTTTGCCGAACATGTGGATTAAGGTAGTGGAGAGGGCAAAAATCCCGCTACCAAAGACCACATGACTCGTCCAGCCTGTTGGAGAAAAAAAACGAGCTTTGCAAAAAATCGAAATACTTTTTGCGAAAATCGAAACACTTTTTCTTCAATAGGAGACCACACGGATGAAAAATCCACTCACACTCAAACAAGTTATTCAGGGGTATTTGCTCTCAATTGGCGCGCGCCATCTCAGCCCGCATACCATTAGCGAATATAAGAACACGTTCAATAAGTTCATGCCTTTTGTTGGATCAGACGTTTCCTTCGCTTCGATCACGCGGCAGAATGTCGAGGCCTTCCTTGCCAGCTTTACGATCAAACAGCCAGGCAGTAAAAGAGAGAAAAATGTTATTACAAAAAAGACCCTGCTTCACTATCACATAGCACTTGCTGCCATGTGGACATGGGCTGTTTCCGAAGAGATCGTTTCCACGCATGTAATACATAAAGTCCAGGCGCCTAGGCCGGAGCAGCGCGAAATTATTCCACTCACAGAGACGGAGTTCAAACTGCTTCTGTCAGCAACTCTGCGATCCAAAACATACACTCGCCCGGGCAAACGCAATTGCGACTACGAGCTCCCCAATACTGAGCGAAGCCGCGCGATCCTCTTGCTCATGCTCGATACTGGCTTCCGCGCAAACGAGCTATGCAACATCACGCTCAAGCAGGTTGATCAACGTAACACTCGCATTCAGGTGTTTGGCAAGGGAGCACTCGAGCGATCGGTTCCGTTCTCGCCGCGGACTGCCCAGGCGTTGTGGCGATACCTGACCACTCGCCCAGAAGCCGATCCCGATGAACCACTATTTATTACTTCACAACATCGTGGAATGGACCGTGGGCAGTTGGCAAAGTTCTTGAATTTTCTTGCAAAGCGTGCCGGTGTGCCAAACGTGCATCCCCATCGTTTTCGCCATTATGTAGAGTGTTGGATTATGGGGAGCTCCCCATAACCGGCATACCTTTGCTATTAACTATCTTCGAAATGGCGGAGGTGAGTTTACATTGTGTGCTTTGCTTGGACATACAGATCTAGAAATGACTCGCCGCTATGGACGCATTGCACAAGTAGATACTGCCAATGGCCACCGCAAGGCTGGCCCAGTTGATAATTGGAAGTTGTGAGTTTGTGTCCCTATCAATTGCGCCAATTTTTGAAAGGCGTTCTCACCGTTTCGTTTGGCAGTGTTCAGGACAGTGGCTAAAACGGCATAAGTCTGAACGCCCCAATCGGAAAGGAAACTTCCCATGACTTTGCGATGAACTACGGACGATCGCAAAGCGTGTTCACAGGCATTCTTGTCAGCTGGCACATCTGTGCGATCCAGGAAGATCAAGAGCGAATCGCGTCACTTTCGATAGCGATCCAGCAGGTTGGTTCCCAAACCACTGAACCTTCGCTTCAGCAGTTGATCCAGTTTCTTCTCGATGATCGTTACCCACCTTTGATATCTTTTGTCTGTCATTTGCGCTCGCCGATTTCCCAAATGGATCGCTTTGAGGAACAAGGCTTGCATCCCTTTTGCCCACGCCAAATGAGGAGGTTTCTCGATAAAACTCTGCAGATTGCGGATCTGGTGCGCCAAGCAGACCTGGCACATCTTTGCAGGTGCCCTTTTTTTATGAACGGAACGCGTAAACGATACCCATAGCCCGATGACTCTTTGTTCAGCATTTCTTCTAATTTCAAGAATCCTGACGGATATGGAAAACTACAACGCACTGCGCAAATCCGCAATCAAAATGCAGATATGTGCAGTGCGCGCTATAATACTGGTTGCACCGTATTTCCAGCATATGGAGCACTTTTATGATTGAAAGAACCCTTACCCTCAAAATCATCGCTTTGGCGCAAAAATTTCAAGTCATCACACTCACTGGTCCCCGCCAATCCGGTAAGACCACCCTTGTCCGCGCTGCCTTTCCCGCCCTGCCATACGTCTCATTGGAAGAACCTGACATCCGCCAAATCGCGCTCACCGATCCGCGCGGATTCCTCTCGAATTACCCTGCTGGCGCAATCCTTGATGAAGTTCAAAACACGCCCGACCTGTTTTCCTACATCCAAAAAATTGTGGATGAGAACCGGCAGATTCAATTCATCCTGGCTGGTTCATCAAACTTCCTTTTGATGGAAAAAATCAGTCAGACGCTGGCGGGACGTACCGCGATTCTTCACCTTCTACCACTTTCCTTTGAAGAACTTGAACCCGGTGCGAGACAGTATGAAAGCGTGATATTCAAAGGTCAATATCCCCGCATTTACGATCGCGACATCGCTCCTACTGATTTTTATCCCGCCTACATTCAGACTTACCTTGAAAAGGATGTGCGCCTGGTGAAAAACATTGGAGATATCAACGCTTTCATCCAGTTCACTCAATTGTGCGCCGGGCGCGTCGGGCAACTACTTAATTACACAAGGCTGGCGAACGATGCCGGGATCAGCCCGAATACAGCGAAAGCGTGGCTCTCAATATTAGAGAGTTCCTACATCCTGTATCGATTGCAACCATTTCATCGGAATTTTAACAAGCGATTGGTTAAATCATCCAAACTCTATTTTTACGATACGGGTATCGCCTGCTCGCTGCTTGGCATCCACGATGAGAATCAAGTCAAATTGCATTACATGAAAGGCGCACTCTTTGAGAATTTGATTATCAACGAGTTTATCAAGTACAATTTTAATCGCGGTGAATATCATCTGCCGTATTTTTGGCAGGACAGCCGAGGCAAAGAGATTGACTGCCTGCTGGTGGATGGTGAAAAAGTCGTACCAGTTGAGATTAAATCTGGTAAGACAATTTCCAATAGTTACTTTGATAATCTCGAATATTGGCATCAACTTGCCGCAGCACCTAAAGAACCAGGTTATATGGTTTATGGCGGTGATCAGTCCCTGCAAACCAGCGCAGGCTCATTTGTCAGTTGGCGGGAATTGAACCGCATCCCGCGTTAAGCTGTCTAGTACTGAAGATTGTAGCTAATCAGATATTAGAACACCGCTATTATTAGCTGCGGCTGATCAATCGAGTAGATAATGCCAGGTAGTTTGTGATAGTGGTAACGCCACGCCCCTTCCAAACTTATTGATCAACCTGAATTCCTCTTGCTCAGCTCATGGAATCCTTTCCGCGCTTTTGCAAGGGTTCCCTCATCCCGCCAACCTGAAGGGATTTTCAACTTCTTCTCCTCAAATGGCTTGCCCAAGCGGATTTGAAAATAGCGCGTCTTGTTATGAGGCAAATAATATTCATCGCGGAAGCGATTCAGCAGATCATTCATTTGCTCATTCAAATCCGCCCAGGGCAAATATACCAGCCCGCGTTCTTTGCAGTCCCATGCTTTCTCGCATTCACAGTTCGCAGAAATTCCCTTTTCAGTCATCACCCATAAACGCACAGCCAACTCGCTTTTTCTTCGAATCATATACGCGGTGATCGTCCCATCGGAAGGATCGCTGTACACTTCAACGTAATCCGCCAGCGGCTTGGGCGGCGCGATGATCTTATGCAGAATCGGTTTCACTTTCTGGATTTCCTTCCGTGCGAATTTTTTCTCCGTTACGGACAGTGGATTCGCGGATTTTTTCTTCCCCAGTTTTGATTCTGTTTTCTCGACTAATCCCTCAGACACGATGATTTTGCGCGGCTCGCCATTCAACGCGTGACATTCACCCGCGTGTTCAGCGCATGTCACGCGCTGACACTCTTTGCAGCGCGTCAAACTGTGAATACAAATCGGGCGCGCGCAGACCACGCACTGGGTCACTTCCTTTGCACAGTGTTGACAATATTCCCGTTTACACTCCGCGCACTGCGGCGCGAGACACTCCGCGTGCGCGAGATGACCGTTCTCACATAAATGCAATTTTGTCCCGCCGCGATTACATACCTCGCACAACAAAGGCTGAACCACATGCAGCAGCGGATTCCACGTCACGGTGCGTTTGATGGTCGCGGCGCGGCTGCGAATCTCCACCATCAAATCCAGTTTGGTCATGGCGATCACGGCGAAGTTGACCAATTCCAATTGAATCCGCAAATGATATTTTTGCTCAACATCCGCGAGTTTGGATTCGCGCTCTGCATTAATCACTTCAATTTTCGATTCCATCGCGGCGCGGCGATCTTCCTCTGCCTTTTGTAATCGTTTTTTCGCGTCTTTCAATAAATCAGCGTAATAATTATTCAAGCGCGCGCGATCAAGTTCGAGGAAGCGCTCCAATCTTTTTTGCAGGTGAGTGAGCGTATCGCCAAGTCCATGCGGCACAGCCTTGCGCGCGCGTTCCAACAGCGCAGAAAGAGTCTTCGGATTAAGCGCGGGTTCATTGTTCCAAAATGCAGGCGCAGGTTGAACATGAAGGAATTGACTCTCCTCGTCGAGAATCGCCAGCCGTTCGATCTCCGCCCCGTTGACGGGATAGCCGTTTTGCAGATCCATCCACACGGGCAAAACCAACTCGCGCTTTTCGTCCGCAATCAAACTCACCTTAAAGTTGAAGCGCGCGTAATAATGATAGTGGATCGATTCCTTTTCATTGGCGATGAAAAAGATTTTTGCGTTTGGCAGCAAAAACGCCTTTTCGATTTCGGATTTAAAGCCTGGCTTGTCAGGTCTGACATTGTTGATGAAGAAATGCCCGTTGGCACTTTGTCCGCGCAGTTCTTCAACGATCGTTTCCACCAGCGCGTGCCCGTAATGCAAAAAGGTCGCGCCATCCTGTTGGTGCGCGGCGTCGAAGACAATTTTTTGCTCGGCGGAAATCCCCCAGCGTACCGCGACATCATCGGGCAACAGCGCTTCATACGTCCCGTAAGCGGGCGGCTCGACCACCCCGCCGAGTTGGAGGAAGTATCCCAATACAAGTTGTTCGAGAGAGGTTGAGTCTTGAATCATAATTACTCCGCTGTGAAATCCTCTCCGAACAACGCTTCGTCATACTCTTGCGTCTTCTGATGTGTCTTGTGCGCTTCAATCAATTTGTCGCCGAGTTGATTGAATTTCTCACGCAGGTCTTCCGCATTTTGCGCGCCAATCCACGCGTCCACCAGCAAATCTTCAAAGTCGCGCTCGTCCTCGATCTGACCGAGGATCATATCCATCTCGCCGATGACCAACTCGAACATGTTGAGTTTCTGGTCAAGGATTTCAAGCAGGTAATCTTCCACCGTGCCGCGCGCGGACAGGTTATAGATTCGCACATCGCGCGTTTGACCGATGCGATGAATACGACCCACGCGCTGTTCGATCCGCATGGGATTCCACGGGATGTCGAAGTTGATCATCGTGCGGCAGAATTGCAGATTGCGTCCCTCACCCGCCGCTTCGGTGGAAAGCAATATACTTGCGCGGCTTTCAAAATCCGCGATGGCTTGATTTTTGGAGGGCATATCCATCTCGCCGTGATATTGCACAAAATCCACATCCATGAGCCGCAGCAATTCGGCAATTTTCTCCAACGTGCGGCGGAAATGCGTGAAGATGATGACCTTCTCTGTTGGGTCACGCAAAATCGTTTTGAGCAATTTTTCCAACGCCTCTGCCTTCGCCCACGAATGAATTTGTGTGGATCGTTCCGCAAGACTGATCAGTTGATGGCGACTTTCTTCATTTGTGATTCGCGCGCCAAGCGAACGCAGCGTCGCCTCCGCCGCTTTGGGGCTGCTGCCAATTTCGCGCTGGAGAGTCAACAGCGCGAAGCGATCTGTTTGGCGAATCGAAGAATTTGACTGCAAAGTCTCCTGACTTTGCACGGGGTCCGTTTGCTCCAAAGTCTGGAGACTTTGGACTCCAGATGGAGTCAGCAAATCGCGCACGCAATCACTCACTGCCTTATAAAACTCCGCCTCTTCATTTGAAAGATTCAAGCGTACGGTATTCGCTTGTCGTGGCGGCAGGTTGATATTGACCTGGCTGCGTGTGTGACGCACCATCACGTCGCCGAGCAGCTCGCGCAGTTGACCGCGATTCTTCGGCAGGCGCGGATCGCCGCTGACCACGAATTGTTTGCGGAACTCGCGCGGCGTCTTCAACTGTCCAGGCTTGAGAAGGGTGATGAGGTTATACAACTCGTCAAGATTATTTTCCACAGGTGTGGCAGTTAACAACACAATATATTTGCGCTGTAACTCGTTGACAAATTTCCACGACGCGCTGTTGCGATTCTTGAGGTGATGAGCCTCATCCAGCACGACGAGATCAAACGGGATTTGAACAAGCCGCGCACGATGTTCGGCGCGGCGGGCAGTGGCGAGTGAAGCGATCAGCAGCGGAAATTTTTCCCACGCTTCTGATCCAGCCGCACGAAAGTCGGCATCCGAAGTGGTGACAAAGCCTGTCAATCCAAACTTGACCGCCAGTTCTTCGCGCCACTGCTCCACCAGCGAAGCGGGTGTCACCACCATCAAACGCTGGATAATGTTGCGCGAGAGATATTCCTTGATGACCAAGCCCGCCTCGATGGTTTTGCCGAGACCGACCTCATCACAAAACATTCCTCGTCCGCGAAAACGGCGCAACATGATCTGTGCCGCGCGCATTTGATAATCGAACGGTGCGAAACTCAACTGCTCGAGGCAGATCAACTCATCGAAGCCACTCACCAACTGCGCGTGTTCCGCCCACAAACGCAGGTGATACAATTCGCGGCCGGCAAATTTTCCCGCATTGATCGCGTTGAAGATGGATTCATCAATGGGGGATAGGCGAATATCAGGTGTCGCGTTCATCAATATAAAATCAACTCCGTGTAATGTTCTTCATAATGTTCCGCATGTTTTTCGGCGCATAGTTCACATAAGAGTTTTTCTTCGTTGGGATTCTTTGTACAGGTTTGGCATACAATTGTCGCCTTGTTTTCCTTACCTTTCTTCAAGCACTCCACGCAGTTGGCATATTTAGGCGTATTACGTTTTGTTTCACGCGGATACTTCGCGTCAGGCTGGGGCGCTTCAATCGCTTCGAGTGTTAACACGTGTTCGATCCAATCTCCAAAATCGAAAACATACTTCATTTTACTCCCCACCCCAAGTTCAAGTTCGGCAATGGTGACGTCAGCAGCCTCACCGCCACCGAACGGATCCACACTTCCTAGATCCACTTCGCGGTAGCGGGTGACACCGCGCTTTGCGCCTCCATGCGCCACACGCGGAACAAGTTTCCAAAATCCGCCAAGATGATCAAAGTCATGGTCAAATACGTCAACAAGAATTCTATTGAAATCTTCAAGCGTATCCTTGCCTTGAATTTCGATCATGCGCCAAATTTTGGGGCGATGTTTCAATTCTGCTTTGAAGCGATACACCTGTTCCTTTTGCTCTTTAGAAATGGATTTCTTCAGAGACTTACGTTTAGTCCCATCGAACTCTTCAAACAAAGAATCCAACATGGATTTTTTACCGTCGCGATACGTAATATCTCCAAATCCTGTGAGCACCATTCGCTCATCACTCGATATGATCATGACCCAATGATAGGGTGGATAACCATCCTTTTGAGGCAGGCGCGCATACGCCGTAGGGAGCGCTTGCGAAAGATACAGCCTCTCACTCGAGAAAGATTCGAGCATTTCATAAAAAATATTCGCAAGCAGTTGGTTGCGGCTTTCAAGCAATGCAGTATTGATTTGCTTGCTCGGCTCATGTTCCATTTTGAGCATGCCGTTTTCGCGGTCCAAAATGGTAAACAGCAAATGATCTTTTTGGGCAAACTTACACGCGCGCAACCAATCGGGGATATGACAGTAGTAAAAAGTCTGTTCGGTAGTTCCGAAAATTCCTTTGATATTCTTCTTGATGGTGTTTATCTTGACTTTGATCACCTCCCCATTGGTATCCATCAAATGCAAATTTGCCAGATTAAATCCTTCTGGCAAATAATGTGAAAACATATTGGCGACATCAAAAAAGCCCTTGCTGACTTCCTCGCGGCTCAATTCCATGCGAAAGCGAACTCCCTGCCAGGCAAGGCGCAGCGGAGTAATGGTATCGGAATCTATGAAGACCAATTGGCGTCCAATGGCTTCTTTGATCTTTTTCTCCGCCGCTTTTATCGGGTCTTTTGAGGTGGATGGACGCACAACGACAATCTTCTGCGCCAATTCCAACACAGACATCGGCGCAGATACGTCACGCAGGACGGATTCAATTACCTGATCATAATTTGGGGCAAGGTCTTGTGGGCGGGGCATAGAAGTCTCCAGCGAGAAGTGTGGATGTGGGCAAGTGCAACGCAGCCAAATAAAACGATGTAAGGGTTTATTCCTCGAACTGCTCGCAGCCTTGATGTTCAAATGTCAACAAACCTACGCGCGGACTATTTGCATTCGCACATACACCCCAATCCATACCAAGTTTGCCAGGCAATTTAAGAAAGTGCTTGCAACCGCAGGAACAATCCGCGCCGTCGCGTTCGCGCCCGTGGTAAGGTTCAAAATCAATAGGCAGATAACGACAGATGGAAAGCAAGTGTTCATGAAGGGAAGGTTTGTCGTCGCTTCCTTTTCCGATCAAATATAGGTAATCGTCCGCAAATTTCTCAAATATCATCTGCAACAGTTCTTCGTCCTCATGCGAAAACATGTAATGCTCGGGCAAGTGATGAACTTCCATGTCGTACTTTGCCGTTTCATCATTCCATTTCGCATGGGATTGTAATCCACGATATTTGAAATGCAGCTGCGGATGCGGGTCGGGCGGTTGCGGCGCTGGCGGAGTGCGATCAAATGTTTCCCGCTCAGGCTCGCCCGTTTCGGGGTTGCGCGTCAAAACGGCTTTCAATTTGCGATCTTCAATTTCCAACCAGACTTTGACATATACCCATTCATCTTTTGTGCTGCAACCTTGGCACTTGAATTCTTCAGCGATGAAGTAGTGTCCCGAATATTTCGGAACTTCATCGCCTACAAAGAAATGATCCATAACGTTTTCAAATTCTTTCGTTTGAATTTCCGCCAACCCCAAAGTGCGTTCCGTGCGATGCGCCTCGATCATATCGAGTGTATCCAGTTGCTCGATCCAAGCGTCAATATCTTCAAAGCCATCACGCCCTGCCCAAAAATCCTGTAAGTAGAATTTGCGCTCGCCGCGCAGGTATTCCTGCCGCGATTGGATTTGTTGCTGTTTGTATTCCATTACCTTTTGTTCCGCCTGTTCGTGAGTCAACGGCGCGTGGCGATATTGCCTCTCGCAAAAAGGGCAATCTAATTCAGCGTAAATAGTGTCAAACATTCCCATAAAGGCCTCATTCCAAGTTGAGGTGGTTATTATACACAAGGCGCTCCATTCAAGAAAGAATCTCCTTGCATCGAGTTTGCAAAGCCATGTTGAAAAATTCAATTTGCAAGAAAATTGGCAAAAGAGCAGCTTGACGCCGAGTGATATACTACGCCAAAAGGAGTTCCATGAGCGAATATCAATACTATGGCTGGCAGGCAATAGATCGTTCCCTCACTGCGCATGAACTTGAAGAAGTAGACCGCCTTTCCAGTCACATGGATGAGGTCACATCCACCCACGCTTCAGTCACTTATTAATGGGGTGATTTCAAACACAAACCGGATCAGATCCTGCTCAAATATTTCGATGTTTTTGCGTACGACTCCAATTTTGGATACCGGCGCGTTCTCTTTCGCATCCCCAAAAAACTGCTTGACCCTCAATCTGTGACCCCATACCTTGATGATGAGAATATCAGCCTCGAAACGCATGGAAATTTTCATATCCTCGAGCTTGCCTGCAACGAAGATTGGGATCTCCCCGCTGACGCCGAGCCAGTCATCTTCACCCCGCTCGGTTATCCAGCCGACGAGCCTGGAGCTAAAACTCGTAAGCCGCTGGCTGACCTGGTGCGCTATGAACATGGTAAAAGATTCACCTTTTTGAGTTAATTTAACGATATACTTCCCCTACTCGGAATTTAATATTCCGCCCAAAAAGGAACGAAAAATAGCTACTATAGAGCTCACGGCTCCTTAATTACCTGACTTCACGGCTACTAAAATGAGCTATCCGTGAGGTCTACTGTTAACTAAAAATTTGCTGGGGTTAACAAAGATATCAAAATTTTGATCTCTTTTTGGGAAAAAAAGAACTAATAGTTTCATCCTCGGTATTCAACCTATGGCGGAGCAGTATAATCATACTAACTGTGAAAAGAGGCTCTTATGGGAATGTATGACACAATTTACGCCGAATTGGACTGCCCCTTTTGCGGCAGACAATATCACGATGCTCCTTTGACGCAAGAACAGGCTGAAAAAGAAATCAGGGAATACAACCAGCGTCAGATCCGATCTTGGCAGGATTTTATTGCTCCATGACGAATCCATTTGATATTCTTCCCCCCAACCTCTTCAACCTTTTTACCACACAGGGACAATCAACTCTTCAGCGGCATTACGCGGCAATCTTGTTGCGGATTTATGCGCTGGCGGAATTCAACCGCTTCGGCGTGACGCGCGAAATCGCCTTCGCTGAGATCGTGGATTATTTAAAGGAAGCCAACGCCGAAGCAGAAGTGGCGGCTGACATAGCGGATCATGAGTCGGGGGAAGCTGATTCTGTTTCGACAGCGAATCAGACTTCCGAGCAGGATTATGCGGGTTACATCATCCGCAGGCTGGCAGAGACGGGCTGGATCGAACGCGAACAACACGCTGATTATTCCGAGACGATCATCCTGCCTGATTACGCTTTCACTCTTTTGGAAGCGCTCCGCAATATTCAGGAACAAAAGCCGCGCGAATTTACAGGGCAGTTATATGCAGCGCACCAATTGATGACTTCTTCGCGCACAAAGGATTTTTCAGCATCGCTGGCAGTGACACAAACTTATGAAAATGTGCGTCAGGTTGCGCGTGGATTAAGCGAGTTGAATCACAACATCCGCCGCTATGTGGAACGCGCCACGAAGCAAACCGATGTCGCTGAATTATTGCGAATGCAATTTGATGATTATTCGCACACGCTGGGGCCCGCGTACCATGCCTTGAAAACATCCGATCATGTTTCTCGTTATCGGCGCGGCATTGTCAATCAGGCGCAGAAGTGGTTGTTCAATGAAAAATGGTTGAAGGAAACAGCGGAGGAACTCTCCTTGCAAAGCAGGTTTACACCTGCGCAAGCCGAGCAGGAGATTGCTCACTGCCTGGATTTCATCGTCAACCAATTAGAGGGACTCGATCCACTCATCGCAGATATTGACGTACGTCACGCCCAGTATTTACGAACATCGCTGCGTCAGGTTCGCTATCAACTCAGCAGCGCGGATGGGAATTTCAAAGACCGTTTAATTTCGCTGGCACAGCATCTTTCCGCGTTGCGTCTGGAGGGGATGATCGAATTGCCAGAAGATTCGCCACAGTTGAGACAGTTTCCCGTCAAGATTCCAGACTCGCATGGCTTTTATACGCCGCCACAAAAACGCGCGCCGTTCATCCCCAACAATATTCTTTCGCCTATATTAGCCCCCGCTGATCTGGCTTTATTGCGCGCGGATACCATGCGCGATGTGACTCAAGCTTTTTCACCTGATAAAGTAAATCGCAAAGCGCTGGCTATGCTCGGCAAGTTGCAGCGCTTGTCCGTGACAAAATTTCCTGAGGATGTGCGCGACGATCTGCATTGGCTGACAACCATGATCGCTTATGCTCATCATCCCGATGTTGAATATGGTCTGGATGTTATGGACGGTGACGCGGTAGCTTTGGGTGGATATCGAGTCATGCCGTTTGAGTTGGTCAAATTATAGAACCTGGAGCGTAGAACGTATGCCTTTTGATTCATCCATCATCTTTAGCGATATTCCCGAAAAGTCGCGGCGTGAAGTTCCACGCATTGTGAACCGTTTGCTCGGACAAACATTTTTATATCAAGACGCTGATTCGGATAAGGATGATTATTATTTTGTCCATCGTTATCGTTCGATATTTGAAGGCTTGCTGGAATTGGCGGGCTTCAATCTTCTTCACGATGACTATCACCGAATCTTTCAAGTTGTTTCCGAATACGGATATAGTCGCGCACGCTTCAAATTGGACGAATCCCTGATGATCGTTGTTTTGCGAAAACTATATGAGGAAAAAATCGAGCATTTGAGTCTGGCAAATGACCCCGTTGTAACCATCGGCGAGGTGCGCGAAGAATATCGCACAATTACAGGCAGGGAGCGTGACCTGGGCGTGGTGCAATATGAAACGCTTCTTCGTCGTTTGCGCTCGATCGGATTGGTGGAGACAATTGACGGGCGCAACATTGATGTCCGTGATGGAGAAGCGCGGCTTCGTCTGCGCGGTTCGGTCAAGTTGATTCTGCCCATTCAAAGCGCTGATGAAATGGAGGCCTGGTTGAGAAAATATCGCGCAGGCGGGGAAGATACTGCGGAGAGTGAAGAATGAAACTCTTAACTCGTATCCGTCTTGTCAACTGGCATTTGTTTGAAAATATATCCATCAACTGCAACGGCACAACATACTTCATCGGCATTAACGGCGTTGGAAAATCCACAATTCTGGATGCGGTGCAGTTTGCTCTGGTGGGTGGACAGCGTGATGTGCGCTTTAATCAAGCCGCTTTGAGCGGAGGCAAGCGCACGCTGGCAAGTTATGTCCGCGGCGAACTTGGCACGGAAGGTCAACGTTTTTTGCGCGGCGACACGACAAGCATAGTTGCGCTGGAATTCAAAAATCCAGACGGCACGTACTTCGCTCATGGCGCGCTGATCGACGCTTTTGAAGATGGGCGCGCTCCGGATGTCGCATATTTCATTGTGCATAACGCGCAATTAAACGATGACTGGTTCTTCAAAGCGCAGGGACAATTATTCGACACGCGCGCATTCAAACGTCATCTTGAAAATTTCTCACTGCCATTAAACGCAGGTGCGCGCGTCTTCACCAAGATCGAAGATTATCGCGTGCATTTGCTCAACAGGCTTGGACAGCTCAAGGATACGTTTCCCGCGAAGATCGTCAAAGGTCTTGCGTTCAGCCCGCTGACCGATATTCGCTCGTTCGTTCATAATTATTTGCTTGATGAAAATCTGGTGGATGTCAAAACCCTGCAAGCGCAACTCGAAACCATGCGTCATTTTGAAACTTTGGCAATCGGTGTGCGCGAGAGAATTGATTCGCTGAATGTTATTGAAGAGTTAAATAAGGAACGTGTTGCCAATCGCAGGAAGCGCATTAGCAATACTGCCATCGCGCGTCTTGCGGAGGCGGATACTTTTCTCGACCAGTTGAGACAATTGCGTCTTGAGTTGGATTCTTTCAAACTGGAATACAGCCGCGAAGAATTACAGCATGATGAAATTGCCCGCGCACAGAAATTTGCCCACGCGGCGCTGACCGACGCCGAGATTGCCCTGCGTACCGATCAGAATGCCATCCGTGAAAAAGAATTGCGTGACAAGATCGCGATTCTGAACAACGAATTGACATTCCTGCGCGAGCGCCAACAGCAAGCCGAGTCGTCGCTTGCGCGCGAATTATCCGACGCGCAAACACTTCACGCTCATCTCATCATTGATCAGCTTGCCATTCCCGCGGAAATCGAATCATTTCTTGCTTCCCCGCGCCCTGCACTCCAAACAATACAATCCCTTCATCCAATTTTTTCATCGCTCGCCAACGATTACTCTCGCGAAGAAATATTACTCACGCAAAAAGTTAATGAACTGCGCGATGAAGGCGCGAAACTGGAAGATGAAATTCGTAAGCTGCGGACAGGTGACCGCGACACATCCTACGAAACCGAGTCGCCGCATGCGGCGCGTTTACGTCATCTCCTGCGCGCGGAATTGAATCTCGGAGTAAATGAGGTCAAGTATTTGTGCGACGAACTTTCCATCCCCGACGAATCCTGGCAGGATGCGGTCGAAGGTCTGCTTGGTTTCAATCGCTTCACCCTGCTTGTGCCGCCCGAACAGTATAACGCCGCGATGAAGGTCTATCGCAAGCACAAGGATTCGATTCATGGCGCGGCGATATTGGATTCGGAAAATATCCTCAAACAAAAATTCTCCGCACGTGGGAAAGAATTTCTTTCTAATGAAGTGACTGCAAAGAATCCTGCTGCGCGTGCTTATGTAGATTTACTGCTCGGTGGATATGTCAAATGTGAAAATATGGAAGACCTGCGCCAGCATAACCGCGCTGTGACACGCGATTGTTTTGTGCGCCGCAATTTTACAGACAGTCATCTTAACCCCAATGCGTACCGCCGCTGGTTTATCGGGGAGCGCGCCGCGCCGCGTCAGATCGAACAGCGTCAGGCGCGGCTGGATGAGATTGCGGGCGAGATGATTTCCCTCAACGAAAGAACAACTGCTCTGCGTGAAAGGTTGACTCTTACCCGCGACAAAATGCGTCCCTTTGTTGATTTGGAACACGCGCTTTCTGCGTTGACTCGTCTTGCGCCTGTGGAAGATGAATTGAAAGCGTTGAACAAGGAACTCAAATCATTAGATTCTCGTAATTTGGATGCGCTCAAAGCGGAAGTTGAAAAGCGGCGCAATGAGTTAAATCAGATTCAAGGGGCAGCAAGTGATTCCGCGCGCAAGTTGGGAAGTTTCGAAGCGGAGATCAGAAAACTCGAAACAGAATCAATTCCGAGTTTGGAAAGAAGCGCGGCGGAAAAAATCAAAGCGCAGGAAGATTTTCTGGTAGCAGAAAATGCCGACGATGAGACAAAATCCGATATTCAAAAAGAATATGATAAACGCCGTGAGCGCCAGCCGCTGGAGGTGATCCTGCAAAATTCGCGGCGGTATGAAAATGATTATCAAAATGCTGAACAGCGTTCGCGTGATAAATTGCGCGAGGCGAAGCAGGCGTATTCGATGCGCTATGATTTTGGCTACGATGACGCTGATGATGATGCGCGTTATTTGGCGGAACGCGACAAACTTGTTTTGTCGGAGCTGCCGCAATATGAAGGACAGATCGCAAAACAGCGCGGCATGGCGGAACAGGAACTTGTGGAGAATTTCATTCACCGCCTGCGTGAGCAAATTGAAGATGCGCGCCAGCAATTGGGATTCTTGAATACATCGCTTGCCACGCTGCGTTTTGGCGGCGAGCGTTTTGAATTCATTACCAGCCACGCGCCCGCGCTTAAACAAATTTACGACATGGTCATGGATAGCCAGCAGATCATGGGCGACTCGTTGTTTGAATCGGAGTTCCGTCAGAAACATCAGGAAGGCTGGGACTTGCTCTTTGAGCGGCTTACCTCTGCGAACGATGATGATAATTTGGAATTACACGAATTACAGGATTACCGCAACTATCTCAATTATGATATTCGAATTCATTATCCAAACGGCGACCGCGCCTTGTTGAGTCAGATCAACGCCAAGAAAAGTGGAGGTGAAACCACTACGCCGTTTTACGTGGCGATGGCGGCTTCCTTCGCACAAGCGTATCGCTTAAATCAAGCGCGCCCATCCGATACGATTCGACTCGCGATGTTCGATGAAGCCTTCGGTAAAATGGATACGGCGCGTACCGCCAGCGCATTGAAATTCATGCACGATGCGGGTTTGCAGGTTTTACTCGCCACGCCGCCCGATAAATCTGGCTCGCTGCTTCCATTTGTAGATACCATTTGCACGGTGGTTCGCAAGGATAATCGTTCGTTTGTGGTCGAGATCGATAAGAGTGAGATGTTGAAGGAGTTGGAGAAATAAATGGAAAGAGATTAGGCAGGTATACAAGTAAACAGGTAAACATGTTGCCGTGAAAATTTCTTTTGCGCCATCTGCTGATACTAAAGTGATTATCAATGTGCTGCTTGATATATTCGAGAGGCGCGCTGATTCTGTTTCCACGCGCGTAATTAAAGTTAAATTGCGTGAGATAAATTTGCCCGCTTATTTTTCGCAGCAAGACCCTGAACCTCGCATGATCGCAAACCAGCAATTGCAAAGTCTCACAGATTTAAATTTGATTCAACTCAAATGGCTTGCGGGTGAAGAACATCATTTACTTGAATCAGTAACACTTATTACAGCCCATGAACTTTACTCTCTACTCCATCGTATTCCCATCTCCAAGCAACGTTCCCAACTCGAATCCTTTTTGCTTGCCGATAAATTCCGTTTTTCTTCGGATGATTGGCGCGCCCGCGCATTGAATTACATCCTGGACAAAATCCGCGCTGGAAAATCCCCGTCCCCGTTCAGTCTTTCCGCTTCAGACTTTAACGCAGATCTGCTCGCTGCACTACTGGCATTATCCACCCTTCAGGCAGAGACCCCTCAGCGCGTGTTTAGTGTACACGTTTTCAATGACACCAAGCGCTTCGATTATTTACGACCCGCGCTGATTCGACTTGCGCGTCCAGCCAATCCCGAATGGAAATTACTAACCAATGAAGACTTGCTGCGTGAATTAAATCTTGTCGCCAACCCAGGTTATATTCACCTTTCGGGTAACTGGCAACTTACCACCGTTGATGGGGAAGTGCTTTCGCTGAATGGCTTTTCACCATCTATTGGATTTCCCGCTGCGCAAATCTCATCCATCCAAACCGTATCTGTCCACGCGGATTCTGTTTTATGCATCGAGAATCTAACTTCTTTCCACGAATTTATCCGCGCCACATCCCACTCGCCGCATCCTCTGCCTTTCGCAATTATTTGTTTAATGGGCAATCCTTCCCCCGCCATCCGCCGCCTGCTGCGACTTATTCCTGAAGAAACAAAAATCCACCTTTGGTCAGATATGGATTATGGCGGATTCAACATCCTATCTCAACTACGGAAACAAGTCAGCATGCACGCTGAACCTTTTCTGATGGATATATCCACGTTTGAGAAACACGCGGCGTTATCACGCCCTTTGACTCAAGCTGATATTCGCAATTTGAAGCGGCTTGCCTTCAACCCCAATTTGCGGGATGTTCAGTCGGTGATCGAATATCTACTCAGTCGCGGGCTGAAGTTGGAGCAGGAAGCGATTGATCAGTCACAGCTAATAATGGCGGCACCTAATACCTGATCATTCACGTTTGTTCAGCAACGTCATTTGTGAATGGCAACTGCTTCAATCGCAATACGCAATGAGATCTTATGCGGGATGCGGTTCAGTTCCCTGTGCTGGCTACTTGCTTCATCCGTCAATTTTTTTGTCAGTCATTACACGCCATCCAATAATCCTGCAAAATCCTGCTAATCTTCCATTCAATGACCTTCGCAGCGTTTATATCGGTGCGCCCAACGAATTGGCTTAACAACGAATAAGGCAAAGTTATTTCGCCAAGGTTTTTCATCAACCGCAAAAATGCAGCGTGTACTTCTGGTTGAACCCAATAATAACGAACACGGTCACACAGACTATAAATGCGTTTGGACGCTTGCTCGGCTTCAGTCCCCCGATAATATTTTTCCCAGTATTGAGGGTGTTGTACCATTACCTTATCCAGAATCTGAATCAAATTGGAACGCTGATCTTTTGCAAACAACTCATCCTCGATTATTGACAGCGCAATGATCGCTTCGCGGAAAGCAAAAGTCAGGCCAGGGCCAACTTTGAGGATCGCAAAATGATCACACACAAGATCCTTCAAGGCTGCGCGCGTTTGGTAATCAGTCGAATGCGCTTCATAGATCATGGATTGATTTTCTATAAAACGCGACAATTCGCTTGCTTTCTTTGGTTGATATTCCAAAATGAAATCATCGCCGAATTCCACGCCCGGTTGGACGACAACTCCAATGACACTTTCCCACGCTGATTCCAATCCTACTCTCAAAAACGCTTCACGCGTGACCTGAATTGTTTGCTGCACCGCTTCAATATTTGTCACGCTGACAGTTTCTGCATGTCCGCGCGCGCCGCCCGCAACAGGCACCTCTGTGCCGATCACATAACACAAATTTTTGTTCCCAATTTCATCAGCCACCTTTGCCAGTTGCGCCGCCCGTTTGGCAGAGACTTCCACGCTCAGCGCGCCTTTCGGATCATCGCCCAAATTCATACTGCAATCGAGATGGATTTTGACAAAGCCTGCCCGCACATAATCGTGGATCAAGCTTTCCGCTTTTTGCATGGCCGAGTTTGCAAATTCATTTTGCCAGACATTTGGACCTAAATGGTCGCCGCCTAAAATAATATTTTCAAATGGAAAATTACTTTCTTCAGCAATGCCGCGGACATAAGTGACAAAATCTTTGGGGGTCATGCCAGTGTATCCGCCAAATTGATTGACCTGGTTGCAGGTGGCTTCGATCAATAATTTCCCATGCTTTTTTTGCATGGCGGCCCGTAATACCCATGGATGCGCCGAGCAAATGGAAGTGATACCTTTTGCTTCGCCGCTTTTTTGAGCAGAGATAATTTCATTCAAATACATGGCGCATTGCCTCTGCCAATGTTGGCTGGCCTTGTGTGCCGCCCGCCTTTTGCGTGGAGATGGCTCCGCACACACAGGCTAATCTCAAGGATTTTTCAATCGGCCAGTTATTGAGAAAGCCGTATAAGAATCCAGCATCAAAAGTATCACCTGCTCCAACTGTGTCTACAACTTTCACGGAAATAGATTCGGATTGGACAATATTATTTCCACTGCAAGCCAGCGCCCCTTGCGCGCCGAATTTGATGGCGGCAAGTTTACTTTTACAAGCAAGCTGTCGGGAAGCGGATTCAATATCGCCTGACTTTGTAATGGAAAGCGCTTCGGTTTTGTTCGGCAGGATTACATCGGTGACTGAAAGCAACTCGTCGAAGCCCAGCCATTTTTCAGACGGGTCATAATTTGTATCGAGCGATGTGGTTAATCCTAATGAATGTGCGCGTTGAAACAGCGCGGGCAAATCGGGTTGAAGTTTGGTTTGTAGAAAATAGGAAGCCACATGCAGGTGACGTGTTTGGCGGAGCAAACTGTCAGAGACGTCTGATGCTTGCAGTTCGGCGATCAGGCCGAGGTGAGTCAATATCGCGCGGTCTGCATCCCGATTCAAAATCACACTGAGTCCAGTTTGTGCATCTGGTCGAACGATCACGTTGCTGACATCCACATTTCTTTTTTGCATTTCATCCAGCATGAAATGGCCGAAGACATCATCACCGCACACGCCGATGAATGCAACTTTCAACCCAAGCCGCGCCGCACCTAATGCAAAAATCGCAGAGGATGAACCCACCGTGAGTGTGGATGAGTCGACGAGTTTTTCCACCTGTCCGAATTCAGGGTTTACATCGCCCGTCAGAATCAGATCGGGGTTGATCTCACCTGTGACGAGAATATCAAACTCAGGCATACTGAACCTTTGGAATACGTTTTTCAAGAAAGAGATAAATAAGCAAGGTGATGGAAATTAGCGCGCCAAAAATGGCATACATTTGCGCGCCGCCTACTTTTTCAAACAAGATTGCGCTAAGGAAACCGCCAGCGGCAGAACCAAAGCCAAAAAGCACGGCGCCGAAAACTCCCTGTGCCGTGGCGCTTAACCCTACAGGCGCATTTTCACTTGCGTACGAAACTCCAGCCACCCAAACCGCAGAAAATGTAACACCGTTAATTAATTGAAATACAAGAATGCCCGCGGTGGAATTAAATATCGCATACAGAAATAATCGCAGAGCGGTTACGATCATTGCAATGATCAACAATCCATGCGGCTTGAAGCGTGCCAGTAGTTTGTCTGAATAAAAGAACATCGGCAGTTCAGAAACTGTGGCAATGCTCAAAGCGATACCCATGAGTGTTTTATTAATTCCCAACTGTTCCATGTACGCGAATAAATATACATTGATACTGGTCAACGCCATGCCGCAAATAAAAGCGGTAAAAAGAAAAAGGATCAATCTGCGATTTGATAGCAAGGCGCGCAATCCATGTTTAAAAGACGTCTCTTGTTTCACTGGATTAAAAACAAATTTCTGGCTGACGATAAATCCAACGAACATCACTATCGCATAAGACCAGAATGCCCAATTCAAGCCATACCTGCCAATCAACACTCCTGCGATCGGAGCGGCCACGCCCCAGCCTATCGTCCCGCCCACACGGATACGACCATACATTTGACTTTCATCGCCGAGCATGGAAATAGTTGCCGTATCTGCCAGTGAATTAATCGGCGCGACCATAAACGAGAAAAGTATAACAAGCGTAAAAACTGCGGTAATTGTTTTTACAATAGGATACATCAATGCAAGAACAATCATCAACAAAATCGTTGTACTCATTACCAATTTATGGCGATGAGTAATGTCTGCAATGCCTGTCCAAAACGGAGCGCCAACCAATGTGATCAGGGGTGAGATGGCAATCAATAATCCGATCTGCGTGGCTGAAAAATTCAGGCTTTGATAATACAAAACCAGATAGGGCAGAAAAAAAGCATTCCCGCCAAAGTAAAGCAAATAGAAAGTGAAAGGCCAGATCTTCCGCATTAAGTTCCGTAGGATTTATACCAATCAAACGGAGCGTCGGTAGTATAGAAATCGGTATAGGGTTTTGCGAGCGCATGACATAACGATGTAAGACGCGAGATTCTTTGACGGGCGGTGGTGCGCAGAAATTTTATTCGTTCGTCACTATTCAGCAAAACCGCTTCCTTCCACACGGCGCGGCCAACGGCGATTCCGCTGGCGCCTGCTTTGCAGGCAACTCCAACTTGTTGAAGAAAGATTTCATAATCAACCGCCGCGGATAGGAGAATCCACGGGATGGGCGATGCTGTGGAAATTTCTTCGCACGCGTCTTTCCATAATTTTTGATCTGATTCAGCCGCGTCGAGCGGGAACTCCGCTTTGAGAATATCCGCGCCTAGTGGAGTTAATCGTTTTGCAGATTCGACAACCACATATCTTTTTTCTTCCGATGAAAGTTTTTTGTTTTCATCGAGTGAATACGATAACGGCTCAAGCATAAGTACGAGATCCTGTTTGTCACATTCGTTCGCAATATTTTTTGTAAATGATTCTATTTCTGGTGCTGTTGGCGAATCAGGATGGTAGTACACGAGCAATTTGATCGCGGATGCGCCCATGCGTTTGGCTTTCTCCACGCTCCAGCCTGGGATGATCTGCGCGTGACGGGCAGTTGCGTCACCTGTGTAACCAGTGGATTCAACTGCCACAACCAAGCCAACATTATTTGGAATGCAACGCGCGGCAATGGCTTGTGCGGCTGAAACTTCAGGGTCAAGTAAAATAGCTGTCGCACGGGATGCGAGTGCGGAAGTCACATCTAATTTGAAACGCGAGAGTTCTTCGTCGCTGGTGAGCGCGGGATTTGCCTTACGCAAATTTTGGCGATGGTCCAGTGCGAGCGCGGTGAAGGTTCCGCGCGCGGATGAGGTTTGTTGCAGTCCGCGTAATTTTCCTAAAGAAATTTTTTGCATATTCTTTCTACACTTTATGGATCTTAAATTGCGGCAGATACTCTTTGTGCTGTTCAAATAATTCATTGGTCATATCGCGAATCTCAGCGAGAGATAGAACTGCCGAGGTGAGTGGGTCGTGAGCTATGGCGCGATAAACCATGGTCGGGTCGCCTGCAATGGAGGCGGTGATCGCCATTTCTTCGATGCCGCTCGAAAGCTGTGTGAGCAACGCGCATTCAGCAGGCAGCGCGCCAACGTGAATGGGATGAAAGCCGGCCTTATCCACAACAACGGGGACTTCAACGCACGCGCCATGCGGAAGATTGGTGATGAGATTCGTGTTGCGCACATTGCCGTTGAACTTGAACATCTCGCCGCCTTTCAGGGCGTTGATGATGTAAGCGGCATATTCATGTTCGCGCTGTAAGTCTTCGGGGGTCAGTGGCTGCGCGAGCCTTTCTTTTACTTGATCCTGCCAGGTGGCTTCATTGTGCTGATACTCTTTGAGAATATAAGCATACTCGCCAGGATTCCAGCCTGTGCCTTCCTTGCAATATTTTTCTATCAAGTCGGGGCGTTTGCGGAACCACGGATTATATTCAGAATTGTGTCCGCTGGATTCGGTGACGAATTTTCCAAGCGCGAGATACATCTCATTGCGGACTTGTTCGTGATTATAGATCTGAGGATTCTCGGTAACAGCTTTATGAATAAGCGGATATGCGTCTTTGCCGTTCCATTTGAAATCCAGATACCATGCCTGATGATTGATGCCTGCGCACAAATAATCTATTTCGTTCATCGGAGCGCCGATCCATGCGGCAAGCATTTCGGCGGTGCCTTGCACAGAATGACATAAGCCAGTAACCGTAATAAAAGTTTGTCTTTGGATCGCGGCGCATAACATTGCCATTGGATTTGTGTAATTGAGCAATACCGCGTTCGGACAATATTTTTCCATGTCGCGCACAATATCCATCATCGGGTTGATGGTGCGCAGAAAGCGGAAAATTCCCGAAGGTCCGCGCGTGTCGCCGACGTTAATATCCACGCCATATTTTTTGGGGATTTCAATATCATGCCTCCAGACTTCTGTTGAGCCTGCGAGGATGGTAGTGAGGACAACCTCTGCGCCTTTGAGCGCTTCGGCTCGATCAAGTGTCGCTTCGACCTTGGCTGGACGGTTGCCCGCCGCGATCAGTTTTTCGACTCCCTTTTTAGCCCATGCGAGTCTTTCAGGGTGAATGTCCATTAATGAGATGGTGGCATCTTCCAAAAGCGGAAAGGTGAGGATGTCGCGCACGAGTTCGGATGTGAATCCGAGGCTGCCGGCGCCGATGAATGTGATCTTGGTCATGTTATCTCCTTTTATTTTATATTTTTCCCGTAAGTGATTCGGGAATGACATCAGTTATTACCAGGGTAGTCCACACAAATCTATTTCACCTGAAAGCCAAATTTGATCGGCTAACGGCAGAATCATAACGGATGTTTTTAATGAACGACGCTGACTGGTTTGAGTAAAAAATATTTCGTCTGCGAGATGCTCCCAGCCAACGCGCCCATAAAATGTACGGCGTTCGTCCGCGCAAACCAATAAACCGAAAGAAGAGTTCATCTTTTCACGCATGAATTTTTCTGCGGCTTTTAATAGCGTGGAGGATAGTCCGTGTTTTTGCCAGTTGGGATGAGTTGCCACGCCGCCGACCCCGACCACCCAAACTGGTTTCCCGCCGACAAGAATTTCACGCCTGAGAAAACCCAACAAAGTAACGAGTTCGCCGTCTATGTAGCCGAGCGCCATGTATTCTA
Source organism: Chloroflexota bacterium (assembly GCA_026390015.1). Taxonomy (GTDB): domain Bacteria; phylum Chloroflexota; class Anaerolineae; order Anaerolineales; family Villigracilaceae; genus Villigracilis. Next base: position 62,719 of record JAPLGS010000141.1, read on the forward strand.
TTGGCGATGACCAGTCAATGCTGTCAAATTCGGGATCGACAGGTGCGGACGGGTGATGTGCAAAGGCGAGGTGGTCGAGTTGATCAATTAGTTTATTCAACTCAACGGAGATATTGTCGGTGTGGATGATTTCGGTCTGAAGAGTATTCATCATATCAAGATTTTTCATTTGCACTCAAAGGTTACCCTGTTTATTATGGCATGACCTTTTCAGATGAAGATTGGATCACAATAAAATTTTTTCCGTGCTTAAACTTGCCGCCCGCTGATTCCGTTATGGATATATTTCCCAACACGTTGAGTCCTGTCGCCGCGTCAAAAATATTTTCGTTAGCGAATTGAATCGCATATAGTGGATTTTCGCGCAATGATTCATATCCATCGGGAAGCCAGAGCGCGAGGCGGTATGCACCTTCTTCCGCGTTGGATGGGATGTGCAGCTTTGCTATGAATATAGTTGTGCCTGGTTCCCAGCGGCGCGGGTCAATTTCGAGTTTGATTTTGTATGGTGAAGTTTCGTCTTGCCCAACAAGTACAACGTATAAATTACGCTCATTAATGATCGAGGCAAAACCTGTATTCCGCAAATTGACTATGAGATTCAAGTCGCCGCCTGGGCGGACCTGTTCGTTGAATTCAGCAGAACTAAGCGATAGGCGATAGCCCATGCGATTATTGATCTCTTCCATGCAACCAGCAGTTTTCCAGCTTCGAAGCATAGTTTTATTATAAGCTTCGCTGATCGCCGAAAAATGCAGCAGGGACATTTCTTGTAATGCACTTTGGCAATCGGAGCGCGGCGGATTAGGCGCGCAGGATTCGCCGCTCATGGGTGTAAAACGAGTCAACTCGGCCAGGTAGGCTTGGTCACGGATAATGGTGTTTGTGCCGTCGCGTTCGTAGGTGCCGACATCCGTATCGCTGGAAAGGAAACAATCGTTATGATGAGCCACACGAGATTGGATTGAACCATCAAAAGCATTTGCTTCCGTCAGAACATTCGGAAATATCTCAATAATATTGGCGGGGTAACGCACCTGAATTGACCGCGTTTCTGGTAATGCCTTGAGCAACGCAAACAAAATTTCCTGTTTGTCTTGGATATTATCCAATCCATTTGTGGATGTGTGCCACTCGCCCCACGCTCCGATAAAACCAGCTTCAAGCCATGCGATGACATCCGCGTTATTTTCCATAAGAGGAGTTAATTGGTCAATATGGCGAAGGATTTGTTTCTTGCTAGCATCAGGCTCAGAATCTGGATATGGGCCTATGTTGTAAACAAAACGAACAATGGCCTTTATGCCCGCATCACGCATATCGGAAAAATTGGTGTTTAAATCGTCAAGCGCATCTTCCGGAAGATCGGTCTCGCGCCAATGATCCAAACGAATCTCTGCGTGCACAAGCGTGCTGCCGGTAGCACGTAGAGAACTAAAGCCTACAGGTCCTGGCAAATCATATGGAGAAAAGAATCCGCGCTCAGGGTTGAGGATGAAAGCGTTAGAGGCGATGTAGGTATGGGTCACACTGACAGGCTCGGGCGAGGGGGAAGCGAAATTACATCCGATCAGGAAGGAGGAAAGAAGAAAGATAGAAAGTGGAAAGTGAAAAGTGGTGCGCCGCATGATTTATTTAAAAGCTGATGAGGTCGCCTGATCCACAATCCAGCGTTGCAGGAAGATATAAACAAAGAAGATGGGCAGGAGAGTTAGAATGGACGCGGCGAGTACCAATCCTTGATTGGATACGTGTTGGGTTTGAAACCAAACGACCAGCAATGGAATGGTGCGTTTTTCTGGAGAAGTGAGTACGATCAATGGCCAGAGATAATCATTCCAGGTGGACATAAAAGTGAAGATGCCGAGTGAGGCGAGAGGCGGCCCCATTTGTGGAAGAATGATCTTCATGTAAATACCGAATTCAGATGCGCCGTCAATACGGGCGGCATCCATCAGCTCACCGGGCATGGCTTCAATGAATTGCTTCATCATGAAAATACCGTAAGCGTCTACGAATGCAGGAATGATGAGCGCCCAAAGGGAATCGATTAGTCCGAGTTTTACAACGAGCAGATAATTGGGAATCATGACTACTTGAAACGGAATCATGATTTGGATCAGGATGACTCCGAAGGCAAGGTCTTTTCCTTTGAAATGATATTTGGCAAATATATATCCCGCGAAGGAACTGGTGAACAAGGTGATGACCACGCGTGAAAGGGAGACGAAAATGCTGTTGAATAGATTTTGTACCAGCGGAATTTTTTCGTCTGTTAGGATGGTGATGTAATGCTTGAGCGTGGGTTCCTTGGGGAAAAAATCTGGCGGGGTCTGGCGCAGCTCTGCTTCATTTTTTAGGGAAGAGACAATAATATAGAAGAACGGCAGAAGTGTTGCGACAAGTCCTATGATAAGGATTATGTAAGCGCCAGATTTGCCGAGAACAAAGCCAACGGAGTTTTTTTTTGGTATTCCGATTGTCATGTTAATACTCCCATTCCGTTCTAAGAATTCGGAATTGAGTCACTGTCAGGATCAGAATAATAATAAAGAGGATCATGGACATGGCAGAGGAAAGCCCAAGGTTGTTTGCGAAGCGAAACGCGTTTTCGTAAATACTCAAGACCATGGTTTGGGTTTGATTCTGTGGCCCGCCGCGTGTAAGTAATTGGAAGATGACAAAAACCTGAAGCGAGGAAATCACTGTCAGAACGCTGGTCAGCATCACTGTGCGGCTGAGAAGTGGAACAACAACCAGCCAGAATTCCTGCCACAAATTCGCACCATCTACGCGAGCGGCTTCGCGCAGCGTCTTCGGGATGGATTGCAAAGCGGCGACAAAGATGACCAGGTTGTAGCCAAAGTCCTGCCAGACATGCGCGACAACAACACAGAGCATTGCCAGTGGCACACCAAGGTAAATTGTGTTTGGATCCTGCAGCCAGGATTTAGGCGGGACGAGTCCGATGGTTTTGAACATAATGCTGAGCAGTCCCCAGCCAGGCGCGTACATGTACGACCAAATAATAACAAGCGCAACAGAAGATGAAATAGTTGGAAGAAAATAGATGGCGCGGAATAAGGTCTTGAATCTTTCGCCGATACTTTCAAGTAAAACGGCAAGCGGCAATGTGATAATCAAATTCATTGGAAGAACAAGCGCGGTGAAAAGAAATGTATTCTTCACAGCCAGCCGAAAAACCTCCGCGGGTTTGCCTGTGCCTGAGAACAACTCAATATAGTTCTTAATACCTACGAATGGATTCTGTCCGCCGAGGCCAAGGAACCAGCTCCCTTCGCGGATGGGGGTATAGCTGAAGAAGCTCATTATCACTGCCCAGAGGATCGGGAACAGCGTGAATAATCCCATATAAAGGAGGATGGGCACAATGCCCGTGTACGCAAAGCGGCGCTGCTTTGCCATGAGTTTGCCGCTGTCGCTGATGATTTCTTTTTTGAAGAACGTGTTAATTGCCATGAGTTTCTCCAGTAAGAAAAACTTTCACCACGGAGACACAGAGTTCTTTAATTTTCTTGCCCAGTGCCTTCGTGGTGCATTCTTAACTAACAGATGATCAATTTATTGCGCCGCGTCAACCATGGCATTGGCTGTTTCGTTGATGCTATTCGCAGCTTCTTGAGCGGTGAGATTCCCTTGAAGCGCATTGAGGATGGTCGGATAGATTATCTCGTATGCAAGCTGATCAGGATCTGTCAGATAGCCCTGATATTGACCTGCGTCAAGCAGTGGTAAAGTGGCGGCGATGAATGGAGCAGCTTCCAACAATTTGGGATCAGCAGCAACCGCTTTCATCGCAGGGACTGTTCCTGAAGTGGAGTTGAAAGCAAGCACATTCGCCTGATTGGCGCCCAGGAATGCGGTTAACTTCCAGGCAACATCTGCATGTTTGGTGCTTTTACCTACCACGTAACCCCATCCACCCACAGATGCGAACTTGTACTCAGAACCCATCATGGGCGGCAAAGTCACATAATCAAACTTCAAGTCTGGATAGGCGATCTTGGCATCACCCGCATACCATGAACCGAGGATACCGATCGCATTGTGGCCTTGGGCAAATGATTCGCCAGTCCATTCACTTTCAGCGTTGAAGATGATCGGGTCAACGATTTTATCAGCCTGCGCCATATCGATTAACTTCTGGATGGTCGCGATCGCTTCAGGTGAATTGAAATTAAAATGCTTGCCATCTTCCGCAAAGTAATTAGCACCCTGCTCAAGGATACCCGCCAGAAAATAAGTGAACAACTGGTCGCTGTTGGTAAAGTGCATACCTGCAACGGTCATCACACCATCCGAGCCAAGCGTGGTCATCTTCTTCGCGTCTGACACGAGCGCATCCCAATTATCCCATTTGGGTGGGTAGGCAACATCAGCGGCATCAAACAAAGATTTGTTCACATATGCGCCGCCATATTCAATGTTGTATTCAGCGGGGAAACCATATAATTTACCGTCACAAGTCTGCCCGCCTAATGGGGCGGCGTAAAATATTTCCTTCGCGGCATCCAGGGTCATCACGTCCGCGGGAACTTCCAGCAACTGTCCACCAGAAGCGTAGCGGCAGGTATATCCACCAGGGATCAAAATAACATCCGCGGTATTGCCTGCAGGCAATGAAGTCTGGATCGTTTGAATGAAAACATCCCATGGGAAGGTTTCGTATTTAATGGATACATTTGGGTTCTGCTTCATGAATTCATCAAACATAGCCTGGTCGGCAGCGTTGAACGCAGCGGCCTGATGTCCCCATACACGAAGCTCGATCTTCTCATTGAGAACGGCGGTCGCGCCAGTATTACTGCAGGCACTCATGAGCACGGAAGCCATAATAAGCAAGCTCAATAAAAATGTAAATTTCCTGTTCATTTTCTTCTCCTTTGATTTAATCGCTCGATCAGTGAAAATTAGAAATATAGGCAAGATTAATTCGGACCCGCACCTCCTTGGATATTTAATTTCACAACAGCAGTTAAATTTTTTGGACTATCAGGATTTAATCCCTTCGCCAGCGAACGATAGAACGCCATCAATTGCAAAGCAGGCAGATATAAGACACCGCGCACCTGTTCTGGGATTTGACTTATAAATGAAACCTCAGCATCTGATTCGGCTAAGGCCACGGTCTTTCCCCCGAGCGCCCGCATCTCGTTTAAGACAGCTTTTTCGTGGCTGAGATTTGACTCTGAAACCATCCCGATCACCACCGCGTTTTCATTGACCATGCTCATCGGCCCATGGCGAAACTCCATAAAATGAAATGGCTCGCTATGAGTCAAAGTCATCTCTTTCATTTTAAGATTCACTTCGCACGCCAGCCCGTAGCGAATGCCAGAGCCGAGAAAATAGAATCGGTCAAAGGACAAGTTCTCGCCGATTTCTTTTGCGTACGATTCGTAATTACCAATTACCCAATTACCAACTTCTGGCAACTTCCCCATCGCCTCAACCAAATCCTCCCGCCCCGCCATGCGCGCGCACATCGCTGTCGCCGCCACATACATCGAAGCGAACGAACGAGTCTGCGCGACAGATTCTTCCTGCCCTTTGTCGATCAGAATATTCACATCAGCCAGACGCGAGAGCACTTCATCATAGTTGCTGATGACCACAACATCCCCGCGATTTTCCCTCTTGAATTTTTCAACAGCCTTTACCGTTTCGGTTGTTGTCCCTGAGCGGCTAATGGCAACCAGTAAAGTTTTTTGATCTGTCAAAACGGTTTGCGAATTTAACAGCAATTCGCCACCAGGCACAGCGCGGGCTGATCGTCTCGTCAATTCCTGATACATTGCCGCCGCCGAAAGTGACAGGTAAAAGGTCGAGCCGCAGCCTGTGAAAATGATCTGGGTGTAGTCACCAGCTATCGGCAAGTGCGAAGCCTTCACTACATCCAATGCCTGCGCCCAGGCCTGAGTCTGTGATTTAATTTCGTTATAGGTGTGATGGTTGTTCATAGAATTTTCAATACTTTCTTTGCGTTTTCGCAATAGATTTTTTTCAAGACATCCTCGGGTAGATACATGCCATGCACATACCAGCGTCCCTGCCCAGGATTTTCACCCGTGTTGTAGTTGAAGTATTCATCGTCTGTTTCGAGGAAGCGATAAAACAAACGATATGAATCCAAATGAGGGCTGGCGTCGGTGCCAAATAAAATACGGTCTTGATATTGAATAAAAAATTTTCGCGCGGTGTAGGGTTGTCTTCCAAGTTCGCCTAGGCGCGCAGAAAAATCAATGTAATAGTTTGGACAATCCTCCAGCATCTTTCCCACCCAATCAAGGTTTTCGCCGTAACACCCTACATGCGCGCCGATGAAAATTGTGTTTGCATGGCGCTTTACAAGATTGAAAAATCCATTCATGATTTCCATGAATGCAGGAAACGGCGGACTGGTAAACGCCCAATCAGGGTTCGCACCGATCTCTTCCCAGCGTTCGTTCGTTTCATCAATCGGGTCGAAAAAAGCAACTGGGTCAGCGACATGGATCATCACAGGGAATCCTAATTCACCAGCCATTTCCCAAATTGGATTTAAGCGCGCATCATCCACTTTGACCAATTGCCCTTTATCGTCTTTGACATGCAATCCAAACGGCTTCCAGATCTTCAAGCCCTGCGCGCCCGCGTCTTTCTGGGCCTTGAGCCTGCCAGCCGCCCAATCAGCGAATCCATCGCCCATGCTTTCCCACTTCGACCAATCCACGCCGCCGAAGATTTGGAATCGTTCTGGCGCTTTGGCTTTGAAATAATCAAGATGACGATAAAGAATATCTTCACCCCAACCGCCATCGAGGTCTACATAATGAGTCACGCCTGCTTCATCCAACAGGTCGAGCAATTCGTTGAGCGGCTTTTTATCCCAGCCGCCGCCGAATGGTTCGCCAAGATGATCGTGCGCGTCGATGACAGGGAACTTTGGCTTATTTACCAAAGTGGTTTTGGTCACTAATTTTGATTGCGGACGAAAGTTTTTTAGCAGCATAATTTATTACGCCTTTATTACCTTGATGCCACGCTTCTGAACAGCTGTGACAAATTCGTCCGATGTCTGTTCATCTGTAACAATGGTATGGATGCTTTCAACCGGAGCCAACAAGACCGCGGCGGCGCGTCCAAATTTGGTATGGTCAGCCAGAACGATGATTTCCCTGCCCACTTTTAGCACGGCGCGGTCGGTGACGGTTTCAGGAAAATAATCATGCGTTAAACCATGTTCGAGGCTGATGGCGCGCGTTCCAAGTAAAATTTTGTCTGCGCGCAATTTGGACAGAGACTGCTCAGTGATATGCCCGATGAACGAGAGTTCGCTGTTACGCAACATACCCCCCAAACAAATGACCGAAATGCCTTCTGCGCCAGCTAGTGCATTGACCACTGCCAGCGAATTTGTAATAACTGTCAGGTTGCGGCGTCCGCGTAAGGCACGCGCAGCTTCGAGCACAGTGGTGCCTGAACTAAGAAAAACTGTTTCGCCATCCTCAACCAGTGCGGCGGCGGCTTGTCCGATGCGGTGTTTTTCGTTTGCCTGCTCACTCTCGCGCAGCAAGATGGGCAATTCGGGCGGAGCCTGCTCGACGAGAATCGCGCCGCCATGCACTCGTTTGAGTTTGCCCTGCTCAGCAAGTGACTCGAGGTCACGGCGGGCAGTTGCTTCGCTGATGGAGAATTGTTTGCAAATCTCAGCTACTGAAAGTCTTTGCTGACGGTTTAAAAGGCGCGCAATTTGTTGCTGTCGTTCAGGGCTGGAAAGGGTTTCAAGTGACATATCAATCATTTTCCTTCATAATTCAATCATAAACAATCATATTGTAATCGTATTCGATTGAATTGCAAGGGCGAAATATAAAAAACAGAATTCTCATTATAGTTTTAATCAATCCGCAGATGACGCAGAAAAAGCGCACTACCGCAAAAGTCACTTGGCTGGTATTCTCAAAGTTGGAAATTCCGCAACGCGAATGGCGCTAAAGGAGCGAATGGTGCAAAAATGAAAAATTCGCGCTTTTGTGAAATATCCGTCCGATAGCTCCAAAAAATTGGCGGATGTGCCACGCAGTCAGCACAAGGAGAATTACCTTTGAAACCACTTCAACTGATCTTTACGTATGCAAAAAAATATAAAAGTTCTTTGACGATTACTGCAATCAGCATGTTATTACTGGTTGGAGCGCAGCTGCTCCTTCCGTGGATCGTCAAACTTCTGGTGGCGGCTGTCACCGCGCCAGATGCGACAATGGATGTGATGGGACTGGTGCGCCAGTTGACCATTATTGTGCTGATCGTTTATGTCAGCCGCGCGGGGTTGCAATTCCTGCGTTCTTATCTGGCACATCTGGCCGGATGGGGCGTGGTTGCTGACGTGCGGAAATATATTTACGAGCACATGCAGCGCCTTTCACTTCGTTATTACGAAGACAAACAAGTCGGACAGTTGATGTCGCGTGTGATCAATGACACCGAGTTATTTGAGCAACTCATCTCGCATGCCCTGCCCGATATCATTGTGAATGCCATTACGTTTATTGGTGTGACTGCGGTGTTGTTGAGTCTCAACTGGCAACTGACACTTCTCAGCACCATTCCGATACCGTTGGTTCTATTGTCTTTGCAGATCTACGCCAAAAGAGTTCGGCCTGCATTCCGTTACCGCCAGAAAGAACTTGGTGATTTGAATGCCATGCTCAACGATAACCTGTCTGGCATCCGTGAGATCAAGGCTTTTACCCGCGAAGCACAGGAAGCCGTTCGTATTGACGAGCGTATAGATAGTTACTACCGATCCAATTTACGCGCGCTGAAACTAATGGCCACCTTTCAACCTTTCGTGGAATTCACTTCTTCCTTAGGAACATTGATCGTGATCTTCTTTGGTGGACGTTTGACCCTGCAAGGTATTCTTCCGGTCGCTGACCTGGTTGCTTTTTTTCTGTATCTTGAGATGTTCTATGCACCGGTGCGGAATCTGTCCAATGCGTGGGAGGCCATCCAAAGTTCGCTGGCGGGAGCGGATCGTGTGTCGGGATTAATGGCCGAAGATGAAGAGCCGCACAATTCCCCTGATGCGGTGGCAATTACCAGTCAAGTGCGAGGCGAGATCGTTTTCCGAAATGTAGATTTCGCATACACGCCCGAGAGTCTTGTTTTGGAAAATATCAGCCTCGACATCCCAGCGCGATCAGTCATCGCGTTGGTGGGACCAACAGGCGTTGGAAAATCCACGCTGGTTGGTTTGATCCCGCGTTTTTACGATGTGACCAAAGGTACGATTACGCTCGATGGTCGGGATATTCAGGAATACAAAATGGATGATCTGCGTCAACAGATCAGCATCGTGCTGCAGGATGTGTTTCTTTTTTATGGCACTGTGCGTGAAAATATATTGTTCGGGCGAACCGACGCGACCGAAGCTGAAGTGATCGCGGCAGCGCAGACGGCTAACGCGCACTCGTTTATCACGCAACTGCCCGATGGTTACGATACATTGATCGGGGAGCGCGGCGTTAAACTTTCAGGTGGACAGAAACAACGTCTGGCTGTGGCGCGTGCGGTGCTAAAGGATGCGCCGATTTTAATTTTGGATGAGGCTACTTCGTCCGTGGATACGGAGACGGAGATGCTTATCCAGCAAGCATTGGAGCGGCTGATGAAAGGACGGACTACGATCATTATTGCGCATCGCCTTTCTACTGTGCGCAATGCTGACAAGATCGTGGTACTGGACGATAGATCAATCTGCGAGATGGGCACACATACCGACTTGATGAAGCTGGAGGACGGATTGTATCGCCGATTGTATTCGGTGCAGCGCGACTTGCAGCCAGTTATGTTATTCGGAGTGAACTAAATTTCCTTCAACTGCAAGGTGAGAGAGTCCCATCACGGAACCGTAATTTCTAATAGGACGAGTTGGAATGTGAGATATCCAGATCATTGACTTGGATGAATATGGGCACAATCAGCGCTGTGGGATTGCGTGAGCCATAACTCTGGGATGTATTGTTGATGGTTTGTGACTTTGACATCCATGCCACCTTATCACCAAAGATGTCAAGTAAACTTTGAGTGACGCGCACATTGTAGGGGACAACCACTGAACCATCCTTCTTAAGCAAGAGCGCGCCAAAGCGTGAGCTCGCAGTGACCAATCCCTTGGATGGATTGACCAAATTCATGTAATGCAGAAAGGGGATATAAAGAATGTCATTCTCACGCGGCATCGCCACCAATTCTTCCAGCGTAGTTACCTCTTTATCGCCGCCGCTTAGCACAAGACTCTTGTGCATCACTGTGTGGCCAGTAGGTTGTGCTCCATATTCATCTGCATCATCCTGACTCCAGGTAAAGCATTTGAATACACCATTTTCAAAAATGGGGAATGAACTTCGCGGCATGCCCATCAGGTCTCGCTGGAACGGGAAGGTATCCAGACAGGCGGGGTCATCGGTGAGGTTGAATTTGTCCGAGAAGACTTTTGTTCCAACTTGTTCTTCACTGATAAAGGAAAATCCACGCTTCATGGAGCCGCCGCTGAAACCAATCCAATTCATTATGCTGAGCAAATCACCGGATGCGGCTGGGCCGAAGACGATGTCATACTTCCCAAGCGGGATTTGCTGCGGGGCATCGTTTTGATAATGTTCCATTAGGTATGAAAGATCACGATGCAATGCGGTTGGATTTAAGTCCGACTTTTTCTGTGCGGACTGTTCGGCGATCACTTCCCACTTGAGCATGGAATGAGACAGGACAATACTGATTTGCGCATCCGATGTTTTAAAGTATTGCGTGTGTTCTGAACGGGTGTTGATCTGCGCGATGGTGTTCGCACCACAGGAAAAAATACCGGAGAGTTTAATGTCGTCAGTTTCAAGTCCTGCCACAGCTTTATTGAAATACTCAAGTCGCTCTTCGTTGCTGAGTGTCGCCAATGAAGAGTCAAATCCGTTTTCGTCAACAAAAGAATCCTTGAATGTTGGGACCGTGGTTTGATAGCTTAGCGGCGTGGCGTGCTTCACCATTTCAGCGGTGATATCCACGCCTTGCTTCATCTCATCCAGGTTTTTCAGATCAGTGATCAGTTCGTAGGAGGCGCGTCTTCTATCATCATAAGCTGTGATCTCCAAACGGATCAAATGCTCGTTGGTATTCAGTGAAATCGCTGAGTTGGCAAAGCGCATCAGGTAGCTGTCTTCTTCGTGATAGAAGAAAGTCGCTTCGATGTTTTTTTTGAGGGCATAGTCGCGTAGGTCACGCAGGGCTTGTAAGATTTGGTCCTTCATGGTTACTCTCCTATTCTCACATTATCGAAACGGCAGATGGGAATGCCATGCCCCAATTGCATGATCTGGTTGGGTTGACCTTTCCCGCAGTTATCTACGTAACGCACCTCCCAGGTGGATTGATCGCCCACGGCAGAAAGTGAATTATAGAATTTGACCGTCTCACCTTTGTAGGTGGAGTTCTTCACCACGCGGGTGATCTGACCATTCTCCACTAGCCAGCCGATGTCTGTCGCAAAATGGAATTGCTCGCGGTTCGAACCGATCGACCAGCTCTTGTCTCCATCCAGGATGATGCCTTTCTCAGTATTCTTGACGATATCTTCAAGCGAACCATCATTACCAGGGTCAATATTGATATTGGTCATGCGCTCGATCGGAACCCGATAGAAAGCGGTTGCACGGTTGGCACCGCCGCTGCCATTGAAAATTTGTTTGTGGGCGCGGGCGTTCGCTTCCTCCACCATCTGACGTCCGGTGATTGCGCCGACGAGAATGCCTTTGTCGATCAGCAGGTTATCTTGCGCGGGGACTCCATCGTCATCGTAGCCGAAACTGCCGGGGCTGTTAGGAAGAGTCGCATCGGCACGGGCGGTCAATTTTGTCGAGCCATATTGCAAGTTTCCGAAATCATTAAGGGTAACGAAGGAACCGCCGGCAAATCCCAATTCATATCCGAGGATGCGGTCGAGTTCGAGGGCGTGCCCGATCGTCTCATGTGTTTGAAGGTACATGATACCCGGCAGCAGGATCACCGAGCGATCTTCCTTCGGGCAATCGTCTGCGACAAGAACTTCGTTCATCTCCCTGACGATCCGCTCTGCGTTCTCACTGAAAAGCTGCGGGTTGACTGTTTCCCAACCGCGTGTTTCTCCCATGCGCGCAGGACTGAATTTACGTGAATGCGATTCGCCTTGCGAATCAACGCCCATCACTTGAATGCTCGGAAAAACTTCAATGATCTTCTTCTCGAGCTCACTGCCTTCCGAGTCGATGTAAACGATCTGTTTGCGCATGAATATTAACTCGCTGACTCGCTGAGTAACCCCGGGTTTGTTTAACTTTTCATCCAAATCTTTCAGGAATGAAATCTTATCTGAAAGTGAAACAGCAAACGGGTCGATTCGATTTGGGCTGGAAAACGAACCTTGAACAGCTTCCTTCTCCGCAAGCCTCACAGGAAAAGTCACGCGCTCCGCCGCGACTCGCGCATTATCAAAAGCCTTGTTAAACAAAGCGTCGATATTACTGACATCCGAAGACGCGGAGAAACCCCACGCACCTTTATAAAGCGCGCGAATGCCCACACCGCTTTCTCGCGAGGAAGTGGCATTTTTCAGATTACCGTTCCACATCATTAAGTAGTTGCTTTCTTCAACTGGATACCAGCGCGCATCCACGTATGTTGCGCCAGCTTTTTTGAGTCGTTCGATCTGCTCTTGTAGTTTCTTTCGCATTGAACTCTCCTTTACATTATTATTTTCTTTGAGATGGTGTTAATATTATCATGGGTATGATCGTGATGTCGGTAACCAGTTTTGCACCTCATTTTCGGATAATTGACGTATCTTGCTTCCATCTGCATTCCATAGGTAGTAAATAAAAAAAATGAAAGGGGCTGGTATTACTAAAAACTTATTAAGGATCTGTGCTGGCTGTTTGCTTCATCTGCCAGAAATTTCCGAGTGTTATTAGTGATCAAAACACTGGCCTCACTCAAACTAGTTTGAGTGAGGCCAGGTATGGTTAAAAAAGATGTCGTTCCCAGAATATTAACCATGTTCCCAATATAATAAATAGAAACATAAGTACAATTCCGGGGAAAGTCCAGCGGAAATCTTTGACGTAGGTGCGGTCGGGGAAGGCACCGAATCCGCGAGACTCAATTGCGAGTGCGGTGCTTTCCGCTTTGCGTAATCCATTGACGATGACCGTGAACAAATAACGCTGCCACAAACGGAAACGATGGCGGACGGGAGAGCTGGAGGCGCGTCCGCGAATGGCGTGTGCGGCTTTGACTGCATCTACTTCCTGCTGGACAATCGGCAGGAAGCGCAGCGCCATGAAGATGGCGAACGCATAACGATAGGGAATGCCCAAGTGTACAAGACCAACCATCAGTTCGCGAATGTCCGTTGTCCAGATCAGCATAAAAGAAGCCATAACCATGATTGCAAGGCGGAAGAAAAATTCCAACCCTTTAGTCAAGCCTTCTTGTGTGGCGGTCAGTGGACCTAAACTGAAAAGAGTGTTAATTCCAGGCGTGATAAACAGGTGGAATATTCCCAGCAGGAATGCAACTCCGAAGATCAAGGGAGAAGCACGCAGAATTGCAGTGATGGGTATGCGTGCAAAGAGCAACGCACAGATAAACAAACTGGCAAGCATAATCCCACGCGCTTCAGCAGATCGAAATTGGAATGTAAAAATGACAACGATCAAGACCCAGCCCAGTTTGCTCAGCGCATCGACGCGGTGGAAGATCGAGTTGTTATCAATGTATTGAAGAGTATTTTCGCTCATACGAATGCAACCGCCGCCACAAAAGAATCAACAATGTTCAAGCCATTTGGTACTGGCGTGCCGGCAGCACGCAGCCCGTCCACTATGCGGCGCAGGGCTGTAGTTCGCAAGGAGGCACGTTCTATAATTTCTGGAGATTGAAACAGATCGCTGGGTGTACCGTCAAAAATCTTTTCTCCATTGGCCATCACAAGTGCGCGATCTACGTAAGCATCCACTAGACGCATATCGTGTGTGATCATGATAACGGTAATGCCTTCGCTGCGCAGATTATTGATCAGTTCCATCAATCGTTCAGTGAGACGGCGATCCTGTCCATAGGTTGGCTCATCCACGATCAACAGCCTGGCGCGCCCGCCGACGAGCATGGTTGCAACCCCGAGTCTGCGTTTCGAGCCTGCGCTTAGAGAAAAGGGATGGGTCTCTGTTGCGTCTGTAATATTCAGTCGCTCCAGCATGCTATTGACTCGTTTTTCAACCTCTCCAGGGTCAACGATTCCCTGTGCAAGCAGGCTGTATGCAAGTTCTTCATGGACCGTGTCGCAAAGGAATTGATGTTCGGGATTTTGAAAAACGAGCGCAACATCATTTGCCAGATCTTGTACATTCCACTGAGACGCTTTACGCCCAAACATAGTCAGGCTTCCGTGGGATGGTTTGAGTAGACCTACCAGCATTTTGCTAAGCGTGCTTTTACCCGCGCCGTTCTGTCCCACAATGGCAACGATCTCGCCTTGATTGATATCAAATGAAACGCCACGTAATGTTTTTGTTTTGCGAGTGTATCCAAATTGAACGTTCTCAGCTCGGACGAGTATTTCGCCAAGGTTGGATTCTTTCTTTTTGGAGGAAATTTCTTTGAAGCGAATATCTTTCAATGCATCCACTGCTTCAGCAACTGTGATCGGTACGGCCTTATTTTTCAACAGACCAAGTTGTTTTAATCGCAACCCGATTTCAGTCGGATCAGGGAGCCATACACCGAGATCAAGCATGATACTGCCGTGCTCAGAGATTACATCGCGCGGCGTGCCTTGCGCAAGGGCACGACCCTCGGATAATAGGATCATATGGTCAGCCTGGGCCATGAACTCGTCAAGATCCTTGGTAACAAGAATGATCGTTCTGCCTTCTTCGCGTAACCGCAGGATCAGTTCATGGACTGAATGTGTCGTTGCGGGATCGAGATTGGCTGTCGGTTCGTCAAGCACGATGATCTCTGGGGACATCGCCAAAACAGCAGCTAATCCAAGTTTTTGAATCTGTCCGCCCGAAAGCGCCCAAACCAGATTCTTTCTCAGGTGATTCATGCCGACATATTCAAGAGATTTTGTTACTTGTGCTGCGATCTCCTGAGGCGGCAGTCGCAGGTTTTCCGGACCAAAGGCCACTTCGTCTTCTACTTGCAGAGTCGCAAACATCCATTCCGGGTCTTGAAAAAGCAGCCCAACCGAGTGAGCCATGTTTTGAACCTTGGACTCCGAAACATCCTTCCCATCAACAATAACTTTGCCCGTCAATTCTCCCCCCAGAATTTGCGGGATAATTCCGTTGAGCAGCATACACAAAGTGGACTTGCCTGATCCGGAGGGACCAACAAGCAAAGTAAATGAGCCGCGTTTAATCTCCACGTTGATATCGGTCAACGCAGGTGCGGTTTTTCCGTAATGCTGGTAGGTCAACCCGCTTAGGCGAACGATCGGTCCAGCGGAAGCGGATGACGGGGAGGATGGCTGTATCAATATAAATGCTTGGGTTGAAAGTCAATAAATGGAGTTGAAGCGATCTGCTCCAACTCCATTTATTGTTTATATAATTCGGATTATTTTTTACGTGTTGTACGGAGTAACCCTGTCCGCTCAATGGTTTTGCCGAGCCACCAGCCGAGCATTCCCGAGAAAATGAAACCCGAGATCAAATTGATGGGCGTGGCTGTCCAATAGGCACTGACAATTTCAGGGGTCGAATCCCAGCCGAAGAGCCAGGCCGTCCATGTTGTTCCGAATTGTGACGCGGCGGCGCCAGCCAGCGCGAATGCCCACCAGCCAAAGTTTCCATATACCACGAAAGCCATGACTGCTTCAGCGCCAAATCCCTGCGTGATGCCCCAGCCGATCGTGGAAATGCCGGATGGGTTGCCGAGTAATGCTTCCATCGTAGTCTCGATCAGGCCGATGATCAACATGCTGCCCGGCTTACGAACAAGAAAAAATGCCAGCAGGTACGCCCACATGAATACACCTTGCAAAGCTGCACCAGCCAGCGGCCCACCAGCTGCATTGGCGGCGTTCCAAACAATGCCAGTGCCTGTGTTCACAACGCCGGCGATGGCTCCGATCACGGCCAGGATGATCAGGTCGGATGTCGTGTAGTTGAAATTAAATCCACCCGCAGTCGTTTCTGCGGAGCCCACTTTCACATACTTCGCCAGTAATCCGAGCACGGCGACGATCAAAATGTTGACAACGAGCATAAGCGGAAGAGTCATTAGTATTTTCTCCTTGAGATTTGGTCTTTACAGAGCGTATCCGCTCTGGTTTGCCCTGTCTGGTTTATACCTTTAAACCCATCTCTTTCAATTCAGTTTTGACTTCTTCATACATTTTTTGCCAGAAATCCAGCGGTTGGAGCTTTTGTAAATCATACACTTCATCAAATGGCTTTCCGGGATTTCCATCCTGCGTAAAGACATGTTCATATTTTGGTAATAATTTGAGAACATAATCATTCGCATCTTTCAGACTCATTTTCATACGATGAGTTGCCAGTGCGACTTCCGCCATGAGGCGCGCTTCCAACCCTGAACAATTGGGGGCGTTGCCGTCAGCGGATCCGCAGCCTTCGAGATGATTTCCGCTGACTGCGTTAACAATGGCGTTAGCCGCCGTTTCATAGAGCAGTTCCTTCGTTCCCGCACCGGACTTTGGATAAATATCTGCGACGATAATGGTTGGCGCATGCCGGGCAAATGCCTGCCCAGTGGCATTGATCACCCACAGCACATCGCGAGTGGAAGTGGCGATATGACGCATGTGAATGGGGTGCAGGATATGGTAATCCGCGAGGCAGGTAATGTTCGCGATCAAGTAGGAGGCCACGTTGACTACCGCAGAACCGGTTGGCCCGCCGCCGAGTCCGCCGACGATGACACAAGGAAGGGATGCATTCACCATGCCATATTCCAGCGAATTGACTGCACGTGAAATATTACGGTGATCCATCTTAAGTTCATTAAGCATCGGCACAAGATGTGAATCACAAGGGCGCAAGTAATCAGGGTGCGCAGCAGCCAGATCACCGAGTTCAGAGACCGAGCTTTGCGCGGCTAACATTCCCATTCCGGCGCGGCCAACGCGCTTGAGTCCCTGACGCATGTAATGCAATTCGCGCCGCGTGGATACGATCTCGATCGGGTTTCCCGTGCGAACCTCACGCCCGTCGACTTCGACGAGGGTGCCGCATGTGGCAAGGTCAATCAAAGGTTCCTGCATGTAGGACATGACATTGGCCAGGAAAAATCTTTCGGGCACAGGCGTTCCTGGCGAACCGCCAAAGAATAACGGAGCCCGCTCATCGTTCAGGTGACGAGCGTATAAAGTCCGCGCATCTTTTCCTTCGCCCATCACAACATTTTGCGGCATGTTGCGGATTCCCCCGTCAATTTCATCCTGAGAGATCTCAATAACGCGTTCCGTGGTGCGGCTATACGAGCCGAGCGTTACCGCAAGTTCATATCCAGCGTTATAAATTGCTTCTGATAGGGAAGCATCATCAGTAACTAATTCTTCCTTGTTCCATTCAAGTTTATATTTCTTGACCAGCTTTTTGGTGGTCATTGCTACTTTTTCAAGATCCCAATTTTCTTCAGCCAGGTAGGGCCCGGTATTCGCGCGATCCAGGATTTCAAGATAATTTAACATGTTGTCTCCACAAAAATGCATCAACCAGGATTACGCACTGACCAGTGTGTGTACCACTTTGACAGCATCTGCCGCATTACGCGCGGTACCATCCGCGCCGATGTGATTAACCCAGGTTTCGTTCACAGATGCGCCTCCGACCAGGACAATGTATTTTTCACGGATGCCGCGCGCTTTGAGTATCTCGATCAGGTCGCGCATAAAAGGCATCGAGGTGGTTAGCAAGGCTGACAGGCATATCACCTGCGCTCCTATTTCTTCCGCTTTATCAATAATGGATTTGATCGGTACGTCCACGCCCATGTCTGTGACTTCATAGCCTGCCGCAGTTAACATGGATGAGACAATGTTTTTACCGATATCATGGATGTCTGTTTGCACGGTGGCTGAAACTACCCTGGCTTTTACCTTGGTATCAGTCCCTTCATATTTTTTCAACAAGGATGGCTTAACCACTTCCATCGCAGCCTTGAGGGCGCGTCCTGCGAGCATGAGTTCAGGCAGGAAGTATTCGCCGCGTTCAAAGCGCTTGCCCACTTCATCTGCACCAATCATCAGACCTTCATTCAGAATAACCAATGGATCGGTGTTGGAGTCGAGGGCAGACAGTGTTGCTTCAGCGGCATCTTCTGCTTCACCTTCGATCACTGCTTCGATAATTGCTTGGATATGTTGGTTTTCAGGCATGGTTTATTCTCTCCAAAAAGTGGATCAAAAATCTGGCTGGATTGTATGATCGGGCTTAGAACCCGCCGCACTACCTAGGGCGTTGGTAGCACGGAGGGTTTTTGTTTTTGGCTTTAGCCTCCGCAAAGCGTCTACACTTTGCGGCTTGCTTGAGTGTCAATTGTAGTATATTAATGTAACTATGAAAATAGCAGACTATGAACGGCAGGGTACACCTTCTCAAGTTCCATCTAGTATGGACACCCAAACGCTGCAAGCCAGGGCTAGTTGGTGAGGTCGCAAAAGATTGTCGCATGATCATAGAAGCCAAGTGCGAGGTAAAAGGCTGGATAATAAAAGAGCTTGCGATTCAACCAGAACACAGCCATTTATTTATTCAGGTGTGGCCTGCCAACTCAGTATCCGGTGTGGTAAAGGAAATCAAAGGCATAACAGCATTTGAACTTCGCAAGAAAAATGTTCACCTCAAGAAACTTCCATCCATGTGGACGCGCGCTTATTTTTCAGCTACTGTTGGAAATGGTTCAGCACAGACTATTGAAAAATATATAGCCGCTCAAAAGGGTCTATGATTCTTACTCAAGTATTCCGCGCGATGCAACCAAAATCCATATTGGATGAATGTAATATGGAGTCTGGACGTATCTATACCCGCACGATGGTGGAGCACTGGCGGATATGGAGAAAACACGAAGTATGGTTGTCTCAATTTGACGATATGCACATGAACGATTTTCTTTTCAAGGAAACCACGCTGCACGCGCATAGCAGAGACGCCGCGCAGGAAGGATTTGCCAAAGCAGCTAAGACTACTCACGCGCTTCGCAAGGCTGGGATTGCGGACGCGCAATTTCCACACAAAACAAAATACTGGAAAACAACCGTCTGGAAAAATACAGGCATCCGGGTTAGAGACGGCATCGCTTTTCTTGCGCGAGCGAGAGGGCTCGCGCCTATTTGCGTCCAACTCCCATTCGACCTGCAACACCTAAAAATTGTGGAAGCGCGGCTGGTCTATAACCGCAAGATATCTCGCTATGAATGGCATTTCGTAATAGACGATGGAAAAGAGCCGATCATGCGTAGCGAGGGCGCAAGCGTGGGCGTGGATAAGGGAGAAATACATCCCGCAGTGATCACCGACGGCAACACGGCACTGGTAATTTCAGCGCGAGAACTTCGCTCAACAGGGCAGGGACTTGCGAAAGCGATCTCGATATTAGATGCAAGAAAAGCGAAGATGAAACGTGGGTCCAAAAGATACAAGCGCATGAGCAAGGCTAAGGCCAAAGCCCGCAGAGTTGCAAGCGCCAGACAGCGAGATATTCTACACAAGGTCTCACGTGCTGTTGTGGAATACGCTGTTGAAGCGAATGCCAAAGAGATCATTATTGGCGATGTGCGCGATATTGCCGATGGGATCAATATTGGCAAACACACCAACCAAAAGATCAGCCTGTGGCCGCATGGAAAACTAAGAAGCTATATCGCGTACAAGGCTCTTATGCAGGGAATGGAAATTCTGCTTGAAGATGAACACCATACAACACAGACTTGCCCGAATTGTGGCTCACGCAAAAAGCCGAGCGGACGAATCTATTCCTGTGGAGAGTGTGGTTTTGTGGGACACAGAGACGTTGTAGGGGCTTCCAACATTCTCTCCCGTCGTTTGTTTGGGGAGCTTGGCAGAGTCCAAATTGCAAGTGAAATGTATCGTCATCCCTACTTCTTGAAGCAGGGTCATGCGTAGCCGCGTCCGACACCGCGCAAGTAGCTCGATTAGTCGAGAAACCGCCGTCTCTTTTGAGCGGGCGGAGTGTCACAGGTATATTCTCTGGTCAATAGAGCCAGCAATTGAAAGTTGGCATTGATTATGAAGCCTATAAATCCGCCATGTGTTGAGATCACGATAACGCCTGTGCTGGCTAAATGCTTTATCCTCAAGGATATAGGTGGATGACAGAAGTAATCTGAACACGTGTTTTGCTCAGAGTTAGGTGCGTTCTTGTAGCCAGAGAAGGAATTTCCCCGTTTTACTGCTCCGTGAAATTATGAGACTCTTCCTTTATCCAACAAATACGGGCGGACGGCCCAAGCAACCTGCCATTACTCGAACGCGCATCGGATCGGGTTCAAACGATCCTTGACACACATCAGCCCGTCGCTCTTCCGCAAGATGTAAAGGCACAACTGCGGAGATTGTCTAGCGAGCTGGCGGCATGTGATATTCTGATCTGTTTCATCGACCCCTTAATACAGCACAAGCAAATCTTTGAAGGCATTTTCAACCAGGAATTTATCACCTGAAATTCGTGCCCGCTTCATACCTTCTTCGTATGAAAACCGCCCTGAGACAAAGATATTGAAATCTAGGACATCCATTTCTATTTCGGCAGCAGGATCAGCTTTACCAATCCTCCATGTGCCACCAGCAATGCCTGTGAGGATGAGCGTAATGCCGCGTCCTCCGAGTCTGTTTTTCAATTTCTTTGCTGTATCCAAAACCACCAATTCATTGATACGTCCGTCGTGTTCACGGGTTTGCTCAAAGGGGCGGTTGGCGGCGCGGCAGATATCGAGACGGTGCATCCAGGTGTCACGGCTGTGAATGACCCACATCAGGTGGCGCAACAACAAAAATCCGGCGACTGGATGGGGCGTGACTATCCACTTTATAGCGCGAAATCCATAAGCCCAGTTGTGAGCAGTTTTTTTTCCGATTTGTTTTAATTCATTGATCAGGTCTGCGGGAGTTTTATCCCCGCGCTCTGCTACTTGAAGTGCATTGATCGCATCTTCGGGCAACTGGCCTGATTTTGGTTTGCTTGTGTATTGACGAATCATTTCTTTATAACTTGTGCCACTTGCGTAGCCGCCCGCCTGATGTGCCACCATGTCATGCACATTCCACGCAGCGCAGGCGGTGGGTTTGGTCCAATCTTCAGGGGCGAGTGATTCGATCAAGTGTATTAAACGGTCTAATGCGGTGTTCATGAGCTGATAGGCTTCATCTTCATTGGTATAAGGGATACTTTCAGCTGATGCAATGGTCGCGGCGGTAATTGTTGCGCTCATTTATTTTCTCCTTTGATGGGCATGGTTTTTTCAAGAATGGATAAAACGACGGGAATTAACGAGCCAAATCGTCCCTGTCCGACGGGTAGATGCGGCTCATTGGAAATGTGCATGGCGGTCAAGCCGTGGGATATGGCGATGATCGTATCCACAATCTGCTGGCAGGTTAATTTTGTGTCCAATTCTTTTTTGAATCCTTCAGCGCGTTGGTACGAGCGGTTGAGGATGCCGAAACTCATTTGCAGGCTTTCCTGCGAAGGGATAAAGCCAGGAACAGGATGTTCAAAGCATAACTGGTAAAGCTCGGGATTTTCCAGCGCGAAGGACATATATCCTTCAATATTAATTCGCAGTTCATCATGCCAGCTTGTGGATGCCTTCATCAACCCCTTGATGTGTTCATCATACCGTGTAAAGCCGAGACGAAAAAGTGTATCGTAAATTTCTGCCTTCCCTGAGAAATAGTTGTATAGAGATGGGGCGCGCATGTCCATACGACGAGCGAGCTCCTGCATAGAAAGGGCAGCGACGCCTTCTTCACGCATAATCGTGCGCGCGGTGCTGAGTATATTTTGGATGGTGGCTTCACGGTTGCGTTGCCTGCGGGGGGAGGTGGGTTGATTTTTCATTTGTCTAATAGTATTAGTTTTTGCTAATTATATTAGCAATATGATATTTGTCAAGAGCTGTTCCACCTGCTTAGGAATACGAATTAAATAAGAGTCGTATTAGGAATAGCGCGATAATTCCATTGCGGAAGGAAAGCGTCAAAAACGATACGCATGTTAGTTCTAAAATCTTCGGCTACTGTCCGCCCAGTTTGATAAACTGTTTTGACAACTTCAACGATAACCTTCAAGCATTTTCTAGCTTTGGTTTTTTCCATTAACCCTTTAACCAGCGCCACACTGGTAAAAATAACTCCTTAACAGGTACGCGTGACATGTGGAAATAAACGGTGTTCAATCCCTGTGCTGACACAATCCTGCCACAAATTTATGATATGCTTTCGAGCATGTCACACCGAATTCTTATCGTGGATGATGAACCGTCCGTGACCGACTTGATCGCCTATAACCTTCGCAAGTTTCTGTACGATGTGCAGACTGCCGCGAATGGACGCGAGGCACTGCGCCTTGCCCGTGAGTATAAGCCCGACCTGATCCTGCTTGACCTTATGATCCCCGAAGTGGACGGTCTTGATGTTTGCCGTGAACTTCGCAAGACCAGTGATGTTCCCATCATCATGATCACGGCGCGCGGCGAGGAGATCGATCGCGTACTCGGCCTCGAGATCGGCGCGGATGATTATGTTACCAAGCCGTTCAGCGTGCGTGAGTTGATGGCGCGCATCAAAGCAGTTTTACGTCGCCCACAGAAAGATAGCCAGGTCGAATCAGCAACGCTGCTGCGCGGTCCTGGAAATTTATTGGTGGATGTTGAGCGACGCAGTCTGACCATCGATGGTACATCCATTGAATTAACCCGCCTCGAGTTTGATCTTCTTCATCGTCTGCTGATCAACCCCGGGCGAGTCCTAACCCGTGAACGGTTGTTGGAACAAGCCTGGGGTTATGAATATATCGGGAACACACGCGTGGTCGATAGCGCGGTCAAACGTCTACGTGCAAAACTTCGCGCAGTTTCTCTCGAAGCCGATTGCATCGAATCTGTGCGCGGCCTTGGGTATCGAATCAATTAAATGCAAACCATTCGCACGCGCCTCTTTCTAAATTATTTTATTGTGCTGAGTCTTGGCATGTTCCTCGTCAGCGCGTTGGTGTGGCTCGCGGTTAGTGATCTATATATCAACACACAGCGGGAGAATCTTTTGGCGCAGGCCAAACTTATTGCGGCGAATTTCCAGGATACAACTTTCCCAACGCAAACCATCCAACCTTATTCGCAAACATCCAATGTTGTGCCCGGCGTTCACACGCGATTGATCAGAGACAGCGGCGCGGTCATTGTGGAGTTGCCGCTATCGGATGAAATGATTCAGCTTACTAATGCGGATCAGTCCGAATCGATTTCGCCCCGAGAGTTAATTCAGCGTCCTGAAATAGCCTCCGCCTTAAAAGGGACTCCCACCACGGCGCAGCGAAAAGTGATCGGCAGTCGGCGCGTCTTGTATGCCGCCGCGCCCGTTCAAAATTCCAACGGACAGATCTCTGGCATTGTGTATATTGCCATGCCCTTGCCATCAAACGGATTGCCCGCCGCTATGATTTTTCAGTTACTCGGCGCAGTTGTGATCGCAGTGCTGCTTGCTGGTCTTGCAGGCAGATTGCTTGCGCGAAAGATCGCGACCCCACTTGAAGAATTGGCGAATGTGGCAGCCGCTGTTTCACTAGGCGACCTCAATCAAACGGTGTCCATCAATACCGACATCTTGGAATTTCAAAGTGTCAGCCTGACTTTCAATGAGATGACTGAAAATCTGCGGCAATCTGACGAAGCGAAAAAAGCCTTTATCGCAGACGTCACCCACGAATTGCGGACTCCACTCACAGTCATCAAGGGCACAATTGAGACGCTCGAAGATGGCGCGTTAGATGATCTCGAAGGGCGGGGTTCCTTGTTGGTTTCAATGATGCGCGAAACGGATCGCTTGATCCATATGGTCAATGAATTGCTGGTGCTGACTCGCGCTGATGCGGGTTCGTTGCAGTTGAAAATTCAAGATGTAGATTTGGTGGAGCTGGCGCGCGCGCGCTGTGAAAATATATCCCTGCTAGCTGCTCGCCGAAAAGTGGAATTCAAGATTGTCAGTGCTTCCCAGTCATTGCATGTCCATGCTGACCCGGACCGCATCTCGCAGGTTATTGATAATCTGCTGAGTAACGCCATCCGCCATTCGCCAGAGAATTCCGTCATTGTTTTTTCGGTCAATCTAAAGGAAGATGGAATCGAATGTTCGGTCAGCGATTCCGGCGCAGGTATCCCCGCGAAACATCTACCCTTTATCTTTGACCGTTTTTATCGCGTTGAATCATCGCGTGACCGCATCAGCGGCGGCACAGGTTTGGGACTCGCCATTGTGCGGGCGATCATCACAGCACATGGCGGGAAGATTTTTGCGCAGAGTATTGAAGGCGCAGGCACAACGATCACTTTCTGGTTGACGGAACAAAGTGACATCCAACTGACCGAGTTTTGACACACATCTGACGGGGCAAAGGGATATCCTAGCGTTAATCACAACAAGGAGATTCCCATGAAATATTTTTCAAACATCGTAAATACAATTCTTGCCTGCACGTTGATCTTTATTCTGTTTGGCATTAGTCTGCCGAATTTGAATGTCAGCGCGGCAACACCAACTCCCACCACAGAATCAACGAAGCAGTATCAGCCTGCAGTTTGCGACCCGACCCGCTTTATTCAAGTCAGCGGAGTGGCCGTGGTTAATGTCACTCCTGACCGTGCGCTGATCAAATTGGGCGTGCAATCAAATGGCAGGTCTGCAAAAGAGGCGCAGGCAAAAAACTCGGCAACGATCAATAAGGTCAACAATGCGCTAAAAGCGCTGGGGATTGAGTCGAAAGACATCGCCACTAACTGGTACACCATCGAACCGATGTATAAAGATTATGATTCTTTGTACATCGAAGGTTATCGAATTTACAACACGATTGAGATCACAGTCCGCGATGTAAGCAAGGCGAATAACGTGATGGTTGCCGCTTTTCAGGCAGGCGCGAATCAGGTTGTGGACGTTTCGTTTTACGCAAGCGAACTGCGAAAGTATCGCGATCAGGCGCGTGAAATGGCGATGAAAGCCGCGCAGGAAAAAGCGGACATGCTTGCCGGCACCGCAGGTTCCGGCGTCACTTGTGTTTTGAGCATTGCCGAAAATACACAATCCAGTTTTTATGATGGGGGTTGGGGCTGGTATGGTTACAACTCAAACCAAAACCTGATGACTCAAAATGCGATGCAAAACGTGGCGCCTTCCGGCGGTGAATCTCCGAGCCTGGATGATGGCCCGCTTAGTGTAGGGCAGGTCTCGATCCGTGCTGAAATTAATGCTTCCTTTGGTTTGAAGTAATGATGAAGAATAAAAGGTCTCGCACCCAATAGGCGCGAGACCTTTACCCATTAATTGCCAACTCAGATCTTTTTGAATCTCCAAACTGCCAGCGCAAAGAACCCAATTGCGTAGAGAAATAAAATTCCCGCAGGCAAAAGAGTTGAAGATAGATTCAACCCGCGAAGGAAGATGCCTCAGATCCAAGTCAATTCTTAAGGGACTGCATCACAACTATTCACGTGCGACAGATCTGAATTTATACAAAAAATGTAAATAAGACACAATGATCATATTCACCTCATCAAAGTAACAAATGTCATAATTGTATTCTTCTTTTTAAACACTAGAATGTAATGAAGGTATTTGTATAAAAATTGTCAGGTTTTGTGAATAATATCACAAACTATCCCAAGGAGGTCGAACATGCTCGAAACCAATCTGCAAGAAACCGCGCTTAAACAAGGGGTATCGCGGCGAGACTTCCTGAAATTCTGCTCGATGATGGCTGGCGTTCTGGCTCTGCCGCGCTCCTATTCGACTTACATCGAACAAGCTCTGGCTGCACCAAAGCGTTTGCCTGTCATTTGGTTGGAGCTTCAGGATTGCGCGGGTTGTACAGAAGCGTTGCTGCGTGCCACAGCGCCCACTGTCTCACAACTCGTTCTGGATGTACTCTCAGTGGATTACCATGAAACCATCATGGCAGCTGCGGGAGATCTAGCCGAAGCTGCGAAACAGGCCAGTATCAAGGCTGGGGGATACTTGCTTGTGGTGGAAGGTTCCATCCCAACCGGAGACGGAGGTGTTTATTGCACAGTCGGTGGGAAAACAGCTTTGCAGTTACTTGAAGAAGCCGCATCCAATGCGGTGGCTGTAGTCGCGGTGGGGAATTGCGCTTCGTTTGGAGGCTGGCCAAAAGCTGGGCCAAATCCCACAGGCGCTACTTATGTTTCAGAACTGGTAACAGACAAACCCGTAATGAATTTGCCGGGCTGTCCATATAACCCGGTCAACCTGACAGCTGCCATCGTACATTTTCTAACTTTTGGCGAGCTGCCCGCCATGGATGATCTGCATCGTCCATTATTCGCGTATGGCGCACGCATCCACGATAATTGCCCGCGCCGCGGTCACTTTGACGCCGGCGAATTTGTTGTCGCTTGGGGTGATGAAGGCCACAACAAAGGTTTTTGTTTATATAAGATGGGTTGCAAAGGCCCAGTTACCTTCCATAACTGCCCCGCGGTTGGATATAACGATGGAACCAGTTGGCCTATCAAGGCCGGTCATGGCTGCATCGCTTGTTCAGAACCAGATTTCTGGGAACTCGGTGTTTACAATCTCGCGGATTTGCAACAGTACGCGCCTCCGACCACCTATGCACCGGTTCAACTGCCTACCCAGAAAGTTGATCCTGCAACTGCTGGTGTGATCGGCGCTATGGCAGGCGTCGCAGTCGGCGCAGCGGGTGTCGCCGCCTACAAAGCTCTCTCCAAATCGGACGAGGATGAATCAGCCCCGCCTGCCCAGAACGCGAAAAAGTAGGAGGCTGAGATGACCCTTAGCCGCAGAGATTTTTTCAAAGCCGCCGGGTTGGCAATTGGTGGCGCACTCATCACAGCAGGGCCTGCTCAAGCAAGCACAGGCGAAGCAGATCCGAACGAATATGCCGCGATGCTCTATGATGCGACCATGTGCGTAGGTTGCAATGCCTGCACCAACGCCTGCCGTCAATGGAATAAAACCACGGCGGAGCCGGATGCGAGATTGCTATACGACGCTCCCAAAGAACTCTCCGCTGATACTTGGACAATGATCCAGTTGTATCAAGGTGAGTCTGAAACATCCTTTGTCAAACGACAGTGTATGCATTGTGTTTCTCCAGCCTGTGTCAGCGGATGCCCGGTGCAGGCGCTTCAAAAGACAGCGGAAGGCCCGGTTACATACGATCAGGAACGCTGTATCGGTTGTCGTTATTGCATGTACGCCTGTCCATTCCATATTCCGCGCTTTGAGTGGGGCACAGCTCAACTCCCGGTGATCGCCAAATGCACATTGTGCGCAGACCGGCTAAAAGATGGATTACAAACAGCCTGCGCAGAACGATGCCCGACCAGTGCGCTCATCTTTGGAAAACGCGGCGACTTGATCGCGGACGCGGAAAAACGCATCAGCGAGAATCCTGCCCGTTACGTGGACCATCTATATGGCAAGGATGATGCGGGCGGCACTTCCGTCATGTATCTTTCCGGAGTCCCATTTGAAAAATTGGGATTGGAAGACCTCGGCACGATGCCCATCCCAGAGATCAGTGAAGGGACTGCTAATATTCTTCTGCCCGGTATTTTAGTTGGCGGGCCGATTTTGTTGGGCATGATCCGCATGACCGCCAAGCGCGGTGGCTGGGAGGACACATGGCCGCTTTAACCCGATCGAATAAAAACAACATCCCGATTGCCTTCTGGCCCTTGCTGGCGCTGACATTGCTTGGTATCGGTCTTGCGATCTACCGTCTTGTAGTTGGGCTTGGCGTTTCAACGAATATGAGCGATCATTATCCGTGGGGCATTTGGATCACGGTTGATCTTTTCCTCATCCCAGTTGCAGGCGCGGCTTTCACAATTTCACTGCTCTCGTATTTCCTTGGGCGTGAAGATTATCACTCCATCATTCGTCCTGCGGTTTTGGCTGGCTTCCTCGGCTACTGTGTTGTAGGCGTGTTGCTCTTCCTCGACATCGGCCGCTGGCCTCAGTTTTACAACATCTTTGTGCCGGGCTACATCAACTTGCATTCCTTTCTTGAAGAAGTAAGTCTGTGCGTCACGTTGTACACGCTCATTCTTATTTTGGAGATCGCGCCAGTCTTTCTTGAGAAATGGGGTTACACAGTACCTATTCGCTGGATACAGCGCGGTATCTTTGTCATCGCTGGCGTGGGCATTGTACTTTCGATGCTGCATCAATCCTCGCTTGGTTCGATGTTCCTCTTGATGTCGCATAAACTGCATCCGCTTTGGTGGACGCCCGCCCTGCCGCTTTTGTTTTATTTGCAGGCTGTGTACACCGGGCTTGGCGCGACCGCAATTGCCGTAAAATTGATCTGGAAGGCGATGGGATTACCGATCGACCGTGTGCTTTTTCGGCGCATCGGCCAGGCGATGAGCATCAATTTGATGTTGTACGCCGCCATCAAAGTCGGTGATTGGATGGGCGCGGGTGAAATTCCACTACTTCTTAAACCTGATGCCTTTGGCTTTCTGGCTTGGTTCCAGTTCCTGATCGGTATCGTTCTACCGCTGGCGATTCTGCTTTCGAAACTGGTCGGACATACCTCAGGCCCATTTTGGGCGGGAGTATTCGCCTTAATCGGCACATTTATCGAACGTCTGGTCGTCTCGTGGATTGGTCTTGCTGAACCCAATCCGGTTTCATATGTTCCATCGTTTACCGAGGTTTTCATCACGATCGGAATGATCGCCGGCGGGGTGCTGGTTTACGGAGCGGTCGTTCGTTACTTCAAGCTGTTCCCGGACCCCGAGCATGCTCACGCCTGAAATTTTATATCAATCACTCCACCCTGAAGGAGACACACAACTATGACAAGAATAGCGATTGACCCCATTACCCGCATCGAAGGCCATCTGCGAATCGAGGTTCAAGTGGATGCTGGCGCTGTAACAAACGCCTGGGCGTCCAGTACTATGTTCCGAGGCATCGAGATCATCCTCAAAGGACGTGACCCGCGCGAAGCCTGGGTAATGACCCAGCGTATCTGCGGTGTCTGAACGACTGTACATGCACTCAGCTCCGTGCGAGCTGTCGAAAACGCCCTAGGAATTACCATCCCGAACAACGCGCGTATTTTGCGCAACATCATTGAAGGTATTCAGTACGTTCAAGATCACGTTATCCACTTCTATCATTTACACGCGTTAGATTGGGTGGATGTGGTCAGTGCATTGGATGCGGACCCGGTCAAGACCTCAGAAATGGCTCAAGCTAATTCTGATTGGCCAAAATCCAGTGCCGATTATTTCCAAATCGTCAAAGATAAATTAGCCGGCTTCGTCAAGAGCGGACAGTTAGGCCCGTTCGCCAATGCCTATTGGGGACATCCCGCCTACAAACTTCCACCTGAAGCGAATCTGATGGCTGTGGCGCATTACCTCGAAGCGTTGGATTGGCAGCGAGACGTCATCCGCGCACATGCTTTGCTCGGCGCGAAGAATCCGCATTTGCAGACCTATCTTGTCGGCGGCATGGCTTCACCCATTGATCCGACCAGTCAGGCCGCCATCAACGCAGATACGATTGCACAGTTGCTTGGAATGTTTGCCCGCGCCAAGGAATTTGTGGATAAAGTATATCTGCCAGACGTGCTGGCTGTCGCCCCGTTCTATCTGGATTGGGCAGCGATCGGCGGCGGCGAAGGCAACTTCCTATCTTATGGAGATTTCCCCGGCGCTGATGGCGAGCAATGGTTGCCACAAGGTTTTATTCTCGGAAAAGATCTGAGTAAAGTTTATCCGCTCGATCAAAAGGATATTACCGAGCACGTCTCTCATTCCTGGTTCAAGTATGAAGATGAGACCAAAGGCTTGCATCCGTCAGTAGGCGAGACTGTCCCGAATTACACAGGACCGAAACCGCCCTACAAATTCCTTGAGACCGATCAAAAATACACATGGATGAAAGCTCCACGCTTAAAAGAACACGCCATGGAAGTTGGTCCGCTGGCTCGAATGCTGGTAGCTTATGCAAGCGGCCACAAACGGGTTGTGGAAACTGTGGACTATGTGCTTGGCGCATTGAGCAAAGCGGCGGGAACTCCCATCGGTGCCGGTGCCCTCTTCTCGACGCTGGGACGAACCGCTGCACGTTGTATTGAGACCGTCGTAGTTGCTGAAAAACTTGGCGACTGGACAAATGAATTAATCGCCAGCATTGCAAGCGGTGATACGAAAATTCACTCCGGCGCTGAGATGTGGGATCCTAAAAACTGGCCGGCCGAAGCACAAGGCTGGGGATTCACCGAAGCGCCGCGCGGCGCGTTGGGTCACTGGGTCAGTATCAAAGATACCAAGATCGCCAACTATCAGGCGATTGTGCCAAGCACATGGAACTGCTCACCGCGTGATGAAAAAGGCGTCCCCGGCCCGTATGAATCAGCGCTGATCGGCACTCCCATCGCTGACGAAAAAATGCCGCTGGAAGTATTACGCACCATCCACTCGTTTGACCCTTGTATGGCGTGCGGCGTGCATCTGCTGGATATAGAAGGTAATGAGATCAACCAGATCAGCCTTGACGCTGCCGACCAGTATAGTAATCCGCTGTTGAAAGTTCGCGGCGCCTGCTAATGTTTGAAAGGCCTGCTTTCAAAACCCTCGTACTAGGTGTTGGCAATAAGCTAATGTCGGACGAGGGCGTGGGGGTGCATGTAATCGAGCGTTTGTCAGCAGGCTATGGTATACCAAAAGAGATCCAGCTCCTAGACGGGGGTACGCTAGGAATGGATCTCTTGTATTACCTTGAAGGCATCGAGAATCTCCTGCTGGTAGATGCGGTGGAAACACACAAAGAACCCGGTACGATCATTCGACTCGAAGATGACGAAGTGCCCGCTTTTCTCGCGATGAAGATTTCTCCGCACCAGATCGGCGTCCCTGATATGCTGGCCGCCGCGAGATTCAAAGATCTTTATCCGAAGAGACTCGTTCTATGGGGCATTCAACCAGAGTTAATGGAAATTGGCCTGGAACTATCTCCGCTGATCGAATCCAAAATGGATCAACTTGTGAGCAATATGGTTGAGCAATTAAAAGCCTGGGGACACGCCGTAACTCCTTAATCCAATCTAAATATTTACCTAATTTTGAGGAAAGTTATCCATTAATACGGTGACTTTCCTCACTTATTTATTGGGCAGAATAAAAGTTTAATTACATTCAGAATCTATGCATGAATTAGTTGTAACTCAAAGCATCCTTGACATATCCCTGCGTCACGCACAGAAAGCTGGTGCAGAAAAGATCACAGGTATTAATTTGGTGATCGGTGAATTCGCGTCCATAGTGGATGACTCGGTCCAATTTTATTGGGAACTGTATGCCCAAGGGACCATCGCGCAAAATGCGCAGCTTCATTTCGAGCGCATCGCCGGCGAAATGACCTGTACCAACTGCAAACTTTCCTTCCATCCCAAAGACACTGACTTTGCATGCCCCGATTGTAAAAGTGAATTTGTGCAGATCACCAAAGGTGATGAGTTTCGAGTGGAAAGTATTGATGTTGAATAACTGGAGTTTCTCATGACCATACGCGTTCCCATTGTTGAAAATATCCTTAATGCCAATGATCATTTGGCAGTGGAGAATAACTCTCGCCTTGAATCTGCGGGAGTATATTCCATTAATATCATGGCTTCGCCTGGTGCGGGCAAAACCTCGCTGATCGAGCAAACTCTGCCGCGCTTGAAAGATAAACTGCGCGTGGCTGTTGTGGATGGCGACATTGCCACTTCCATTGACGCTGACCGCGCTGCGAATGCCGGCGCTCAAGCCGCGATCCAGATCAACACAGGCGGCGATTGTCATCTTGACGCTGTCATGCTGCGCGGCGCACTCGAACAACTGGACCTGACGCAATTTGACCTGCTTATCGTTGAGAACGTGGGCAACCTCGTCTGTCCGGCCAGTTTCAAACTCGGCACTCACAAGTCCATCTTGATCGCTTCCATCCCTGAAGGCGACGATAAACCCTATAAATACCCCGGCATGTATCGGGGCGTTGACGCTTTGGTCATCAACAAAATAGATCTTCTGCCATACGTTCCCTTCAAAATGGATTACTTCGAGCGCGGTGTCGAAGTGTTGAATCCGGGTGTGGTGACATTTCCATTATCAGCCAAAACAGGCGAAGGCATGGATGCCTGGACTAACTGGTTGGTTGAACAAGTAAAGAGTAAACGATAAAAGTGATCATTGCAAAGCATATCCATGTGACAGGCGTTGTGCAGGGCGTTGGCTTCCGTCCATTTGTGCATGGACTGGCAACCCGCCATGATCTGCGCGGCTGGGTATGCAACACTTCAGCAGGCGTGGAAATTCATATTGAAGGCGAAGCAGAAAATATTCAGGCGGTTATCGAAAATTTATCTGCCGAGAAACCTCCGCTCGCCATTCTTGACCAGATAAAAATAACAGAAGTTCCAACAGAAAACTTTACAGCCTTCAACATTCAACCTTCAACACAAATTGAAGGCGCCTTCCAACCCATTTCTCCCGATGTGGCCATTTGCGCAGATTGCGAACGCGAGATGCTGGACCCGAACGATCGGCGTTATTTGTATCCCTTCATCAATTGCACCAATTGCGGGCCGCGCTTTACGATCATTAAAAATCTGCCGTATGACCGACTCTCGACCACAATGGCGGAATTTCCGATGTGTGATGCCTGCCGCGCCGAATATGAAGATCCACTCGATCGCCGCTTCCATGCCCAGCCGATAGCGTGTCCTGATTGCGGACCTTTTGTTCAACTGAGAAATTCATCGAACAGTTCATCTTACGTTTCAAGTATTGATCTGCGCTTATCCGCGATCCTAAAAACAAGACAACTTTTACACGAAGGTAAAATTGTTGCAGTAAAGGGTTTGGGAGGATTTCACCTGGCATGTGACGCATCCAACGCAAATGCGGTGGAAGAGCTGCGAAGTAGAAAAGGTCGTGCGGGCAAACCTTTTGCGTTGATGTTCGCCGACATAAACGAGATTCAAAATTATTGCGAGATCAATGAGGCAGAACTTGCCTTGCTGAGAGGGCACGAAAAACCGATCGTATTATTGAACGCGTGGGAAGAAAATAAAATCGCCAAAAATGCTGCGCCTCTAATGGATACGCTTGGCGTAATGCTGGCTTACACGCCGTTGCACCATCTTCTGCTAAACCAAACCGATCCCATGCTCGCCAAACAACCTGCGCCATCCTTATTAATAATGACCAGCGGAAACTTCAGTGAGGAACCAATTGCAATCGATAATGAAGATGCGCTTGAAAGACTTGCGCCGATCGCAGATGCATTCCTTTTGCATAACCGAACCATTCACATTCGCTGTGATGATTCGGTGGTTAGAGTTGATAGTCAAAGATCGAAGGTGGAAGGTCAACCGACTTTTGATTATCGGCCTTCGACAATTTATCTAAGACGTTCACGATCTTATGCACCCTACCCTGTTGCATTGCCGTTTGATTCAAAACCAACGCTGGCAGTCGGTGGCGAATTGAAAAACACTTTTTGTCTCACGCGAGATCGATACGCATTCCTGAGTCAACACATTGGCGATATGGAAAATGCCGAAGTCTATGAATCATTTGAACAAAATATCGAACATCTTTCGCGTTTGTTTTGCGTCCAGCCTGAGATCATCGCTTATGACATGCATCCAAATTATTTCACAACACAATGGGCGTTATGGTCGCAGCGATCAAACCCCGATACTAAATTCGTTACAATTCAACACCATCATGCGCACATCGCAGCCTGCATGGCAGATAATAAATTGGACGACCGCCAACTGATCGGCCTGTCATTTGATGGAACCGGATACGGAACAGACGGCGCGATCTGGGGCGGAGAAGTACTACTCGCTTCTTACGCAGACTTTGAGCGGATTGCTCACCTTGAATATTTGCCACTGCCCGGCGGCGACTCTGCCACCCAAAATCCGTGGCGAATTGCAGTGGGTTATGCTGAATCGCTGGGACTCGATATTGGAAATTTGCCATTTCTGGAACCCATTGACTCGCAAACTGTGGAAATTGTCCGCAAGCAGGTGCAAAAGAAATTGAATACGCCGCAAACTTCGAGCATGGGACGTCTCTTCGACGCGATCAGTTCACTGATCGGGATCAGGAATCAGGTCACGTATGAAGCGCAAGCTGCCATCGAGATGGAAATTCTGTCAAAGAGATTCATCAGCACAACGAATCCATATACCTTTGAAATGGAGAATGAAATCATTCGAGTCGGAGAGCTGCTTAAGCAGATCATTCAGGATGTGAAGTCCGATCAAAAAGTTGGAAT
The DNA here is from genome assembly GCA_026390015.1 of Chloroflexota bacterium. Taxonomy (GTDB): domain Bacteria; phylum Chloroflexota; class Anaerolineae; order Anaerolineales; family Villigracilaceae; genus Villigracilis. The sequence continues at coordinate 97,350 of JAPLGS010000141.1, forward strand.
TATCGCCGCCCGTTTTCACCATACCGTGTGCGCGATGGCAGTTGAGGCCAGCAGGAGAGTTCGCCAAAAAACAAAAATAAATGAAGTGGCGCTCTCGGGTGGCGTTTGGCAAAACCAAACTCTGCTTGACCTTACGCGCTCAAGTTTATTGCGCGAAAATTTTGTCGTTTATACTCATCAACAAACTCCTGCCAATGACGGCGGACTCGCGCTCGGGCAGGCGGCGATCGCCAATTTTCAATAGAGATGGAGGTATCTCATGTGTCTCAGTATCCCCGGCAAGATCACGGAAGTTTACGAAGATGGTTCGCTCATCATGGGCAAAGTGGATTTCGGCGGTGTCCTCAAAGAAGTGTGCCTTGACTACGTGCCAGAAGCGCAGACGGGGCAGTATGTCTTGATCCACGTTGGTTTCGCCATCAGCGTTTTAGATGAAGACGAAGCGATGGCGCGCATGGATTTGCTGCGCGAGATCGAGAGTTTTGAAGAAGAATTAAACCCCGATGAAATACGTTGACGAATACCGCGACCCCGCGCAAGTAAAATCTTTGCTTGAAGAGATCGCTAAAATAGTCAGCCGCCCATGGACGTTGATGGAAATTTGCGGCGGACAAACTCACGCTTTCCTTCATCATGGCCTCGACGATATGCTGCCGGGTGAAATCGAATTAGTGCATGGGCCAGGCTGCCCCGTTTGCGTAACTCCGCTTGAGCAGATTGATCGCGCACTGGCAATCGCTGCTCGTCCGGAAGTTATCTTCACATCCTACGGCGATATGCTGCGCGTGCCCGGCTCGACTGTTGACCTGTTCAATGTGCGCGCCAAAGGCGGGGATGTGCGCGTGGTGTATTCTCCGCTTGAATCGTTGAAGATCGCGCAAGCTAATCCTGATAAACAAGTTGTCTTTTTCGCGATCGGTTTTGAAACCACCGCGCCCGCCAACGCGATGGCTGTCCTGCAGGCGCAAAAACAAAATATAAAAAACTTTTCCGTGGTGGTCTCGCATGTGTGCGTTCCGCCCGCCATGGAAGCTATTTTAAGTTCAAAGCATAATCGCGTGCAAGCCTATCTCGCGGCGGGACATGTCTGCGCGGTGATGGGATATCACGAATATCCACCGATCGCCGAGAAATATAAAGTACCAATCGTGGTCACGGGTTTTGAGCCAGTGGATTTGTTGCGCGGCGTATTGACGGCGATAAAGCAATTGGAAGCGGGTAAAGCTGAAGTTGAGAATGCTTATGAACGCGCCGTGACCTTGGAAGGAAATTTGCCCGCGCAAAAAGTTATCAATACTGTCTTGCAGCCTGTAGATCGAAAGTGGCGCGGCATTGGAATGATCCCCAAGAGCGGCTGGGGCTTGCGCCCGGAATTTGAATCCTTCGATGCAGAAACGCGTTTTTCTGTCGGCGAGATCGTCACACAAGAATCACCGTTATGTATTGCGGGAGAAATTCTGCAAGGAATTCAGAAACCGCCGCAATGCTCAGCGTTTGGAAAAGAATGTACGCCATCAACCCCACTCGGCGCGCCGATGGTTTCTGCGGAAGGCGCGTGCTCGGCTTATTATCGCTATCACCGCGAGGCTGTTTTTCATGAAAGATGAATTTGATTTCGAAGGCTACACCTGTCCTGTTCCGATCAAGCCAAATGATACCGTAGTGCTTGGCCACGGTTCTGGCGGACGATTGAGTCACGACCTGATCAACAGACTCTTCCTGCCTGAGTTGGGCAAAGCCGCGCCGCGCGCATTGGACGACTCAGCGATCGTGAATATCAACGGGCAACGACTCGCGCTGACAACTGACTCACACGTTGTCTCACCGCTCTTCTTCCCCGGTGGAGATATTGGCCGCCTCGCGATCTGCGGTACGGTCAATGATCTGGCGATGGTGGGAGCTAAACCCATCGCGCTTACTTGTGGATTTGTTATAGAAGAAGGATTGTCGTTTGAGATTTTGCAGCGCGTGGTTCAATCTATGCGTGATTCAGCGGCGGAAGCGGGCGTCTACATCGCGGCGGGTGATACGAAGGTTGTCCAAAAAGGCGGCGCGGACAAACTCTTTATCAATACCGCCGGCATTGGATTTGTTGAATCTACGATCAATATTTCCGGCGCAAACGCGCGAGTGGATGATGTGATCATCATCTCCGGCACACTGGGTGATCACGGCATCGCGGTCATGTCTGCGCGAGAAGGATTAAATTTTGAAACCGATTTGAAATCAGATGTCGCGCCGCTCAATCATCTTATCGCGGCGATGATCCAGGCCGGCGAGATCCATGTACTGCGTGATCCAACTCGCGGCGGACTGGCCACTACCTTAAATGAAATTGCAATTCAATCAAATCTCACTGTTGAATTGCAGGAGACTGCGCTGCCTGTCAAGCCACAAGTGCACGCTGCCTGTGAAATGCTTGGCTTTGATCCGCTGTATGTTGCCAATGAAGGGAAATTGGTTGCATTTGTCAAAGCCGAAGATGCCGAAAAAATCCTTTCGGTCATGCACCAGACCAGATACGGGGAAGAGGCGGTCATCATTGGCAAAGTCGTCCAAACAAAAAATCCGCACGTCAGGTTGCGGACTGCAATCGGGGGAACTCGTTTGATCGATATGTTGCCCGGGGAAATGCTTCCGCGAATTTGTTAATATGATCAGGCGCTGGCTTTCAATGCGCGGCAATCTTCCAGCGGATAATATTGATAAGCGCCTAAGCTGGCCGGTATCAGCGCGGTTTCGTATTTCGCAAGTTCAATCCTCTCTGTCTCAGTTTGCAGGCGGGCTTTTCCTTCGATCATTGTTATTGTATGAAAAGTTTCGTTTTTAGTATCAAGCTCAATCGGATGGGTGGCGGCCGCGAGTAACTCCAAGGTAAAATATTCACATTGCACGAGCACTTCACGCGTGCCATCTCCGCAAACAGGCGGGGGAATTACCGGGGAGGAGAAATCGGCCCGCGTTACTTGAATTGACTTTTCGATATGCAAGCGGCGAGTTTCTGTTTGCGGACGTCCCCAATCATAGACCCGATACGTAAGGTCAGACGTCTGTTGAACTTCGTAAACGAACAAGCCTGGCCCCAACGCATGCAGTGTACCAGCGGGCATAAAAATAGTTTCGCCCCGCGCTGCTGAAACATATTGTAATTTCTCAGCAACTGTCCCATTGCGGATGTCATCCGCAAGTTCATCGGCAGATGTGTTCGGTTTCAATCCTGCGATCAGTTTTGAATCGGGCTGAGCATCCAGAATGTGCCATGCTTCAGTCTTGCCAAATTGAGCGGAGCCTTCCAATTTAATGGCTTGCTCATCGTTGGGGTGCACTTGCAAGGATAACCATTGTGAGCAATCGAGCAGTTTCACAAGGATTGGAAATCGCAGACCGCTGCGCGCAAGAACCCGTTGACCGAGCAGATCAGCACCAAATTCAAGCGCCGCTTTGCCGAGAGTTTTTCCAGCCAAGGCTCCCGTTTCGATTCGATCTCCTTCCCAAACCACCCAAGCCTCGGCAGTCGGATTATGCCCCGGGCGTAAACGGTCACCGCCCCAGACGTAATCACGATATTCGGGGATCAATTTCAAAAAGGAGCTCAGACCCATTTCGAAAACCTCCATGATGCAATTGGAATTTAAATATTGAGCGGCGGTTTTGTTCCGGGCGGGATCGGGGAAATATAATTTGCCGCAGCACGTTTTTGTTTGAATTCTGTTTTTGCTTGTTCCCGGACTTTGTCGTTTTGCATGAATTCCACCGCACTCAACGCCATAACTTTACCAGCGTATAACATGCCGCGCTGGCCTATTCCCATGCTTCCTTGCGCAACGATCTGCCATGAATGGCCGGGTGAGCCTAAAGCCCAGCAGGTGGTGAATATCTGTCCCGTGGGAACAACCCATGAAACGTCGCCAACATCGGTCGAACCGGGCAGAACGATCTCGGATTTGAAGGGCGGCAGAATATCTTCGTACAGAACAATACCTTTAAGTGCGGCAACGGCTTTCGAATCCAAGCCATAAATATATGCACTTGTCTCAAGACTGTCTGCCGGTATAGACTTGGAAAGCTCGCGCGCAAATGCGTGTTCTTCGGAATTGAACTTTGGCGCGCCCACTTCGATCAACTTGGATTGCAGGATTTCGTTTATGGTTTCATTCAGCAGCATATTAGACATGCCCGAATGCACAACAATATCGAGCTCGGTACCGGTCATCAAGGCCGCACCTTTGGCAATATTTTTGACTCGTTCGAATAATGCATCCAGTTGATCGGTGCGCGGTGCGCGCACGCTGTAAAGTGATTCCGCTTCGGCGGGGACCACATTCGGGGCGATCCCGCCACCGTTGATGATCACGTAATGTACACGCGCGTCGGGAATCATGTGCTCGCGTAAATAATTGACGCCGACATTCATCAACTCGACTGCGTCTAGCGCACTGCGACCGTTGAACGGGTCTGCCGCAGCGTGAGCAGTCTTGCCGTGAAATTTAAATGATACGCGATAGTTGGCAAGGAAGTTTGCATACAGTGTTCCGTTGAACATATCAGGATGCCAGGTCAGGCAGATATCTACATCATTGAATACGCCAGCGTTTGCCATGAAGGCTTTGCCGCCTCCGCCTTCTTCTGCGGGGCAACCAAAATATTTAATCATGCCTTTCACTTCGCCCATATCCATGGCTTGCTTGATCGCCATACAGGCCGCGAGGCCGGCCACGCCAAGCAGGTTATGTCCACAGCCGTGGCCGGGCGCGCCATTCGCGAGCGGCTTCTTATATGGAACGCAATCCTGACTCAGTCCCGGTAGAGCATCGAATTCACCGAGGATGCCGATCACGGGGCCATCTGCGTTTCCGTAGCTGGCAACAAAAGCGGTTGGAATATCCGCCACGCCACGCTCAAGTTTGAAGCCTCCTTCTTCGAGTGCATCTTCCAGCGCTTTTGAAGATTCAAATTCTTTGTATCCCAATTCTGCATATCCCCAGACTTCATTGCTGAGGTGGGTGAACATCGAGCGGTTTGATTCGATCCATGTTGTGAGATCCATTTTATGCTCCTTTAGCTTTTGAAGAGAGACGCGCTAATTTACTTATGGGGTTTATCGGAATGTTCATTTCTGGCTCGCCGTTTGTGAATAATTTTATCATTAGTACTGAGGTACTGGAAATATGCCCTTATTTAGCTAGAAGTATTAGAATAGGTTAAGAGTGCCAAAAGGCAGGTAACTTTTTTTAAGCTTGGAGCGACTAATATTCAAAGGAGATAAAAAATGTCCAAAAAACTATTTAATTTCTTTACTACAATGTTCGTAATATTCGGTATGCTCGCTACTACTTCTTCAGCTTTGGCTGATAGTAATAAGGGCGGCAGCAAAGGTGAGGTGAGCGGTACTATTTCGGCTGTTGGTGCAGACAGCCTCACGATCACACCCAAGAAAGGCGGTGCTGCAATTACTATAACTGTTGACCCATCAACCCGCATCCGACGTGATGGTAAAACGGCCATGCTCAGCGATCTGTTAGTGGGCGAAAGAGTTGAAGCCAAATATGATAAGACATCTTTGATCGCCAGCAGAATTGAAGACAAGGCGAAAGTTGCCAAAAGCGATTCGAAAAAAGGTGAGATCAAAGGGGCTATCTCTGCGATAACTCCTGGAACTGTAACCATCACCCCCAGCAAAGGTGGCGCGGATGTTGTGCTAATGATTGACTCTAGCACACGTTTTGAACGCGGCGTTCTTCATATAACTTTTGCAGACCTTGTAGTCGGTGATAAAGTTGAAGCCAAGTTTAATCCGACGACGATGCTCGCAACCAAGATCGAAACCAAGTAGATTCCATTTATTGGTAAAAAAAACTCGCCCCGAAGATTTATCTTCGGGGCGAGTTCCATTAATTCAGGCGGTCGTAAAAAATGATCAAGGTGCTTCCATATTTTCTTTGATCACTCTCGCCAAAATTTTTTAGCTCAAGCTGTTCGTATTCTTTCGGGTCAATTTGGACAATGACAGTGCCGTCATTGGTCAGCCAGTGAATATTTTCATCCACCAATTTCAAAGCTTTCGACCACATTTCCTGGTATTGCGGCGGTGCAATATAAATATATTCGAACTGCCTGTCAACTTGCGCCGACAACATGCTGAACGCGTCGCCTTTGCGAACCTCGGCTTGTTTGACAAAACCACACTGCTCAATATTTTCTTTGATGGTTTCAACCGGCGCACGATTCAGATCGGAAAAACGGACGAAGGTCGCGCCGCGACTCAACGCTTCAATGCCAATCGCGCCCGTCCCCCCAAACAGATCCCACCAATTAGAATCGATCACATCGCCGGCGAGGATGTTGAACAAGGCTTCCTTTACACGGTCCATGACCGGGCGCGTGCTATCGCCGGGCACAGACTTCAGTTTTCTTCCTCTTGCGGTTCCAGAAATGACTCGGACCGTCATTCAACGCTCCTGCACGCTGTAACTAAATTTCCATGTGACGCAGTGATGGGAACTACGCAGCCAGTGCCGAGGATGAAACGTTGACCCCCAGTCTGTTGGATGGCATCCGCCGCTTCTTGCTTAACCTTGGCCTGTTCCTCGAGCACGAGAGTCTCCTGTCTCAAGCCGCCGCACAGCGCACCCTTAAAGAGACTCTGCGCCTCAGCCAGTGAAGGGTAAGTTTCGCGGTCATGCCAGTTGACGATCTGAAAATTGAACATCCTCAACAATGAGAAATATACATCCTTGCCATGCAGGTGAAGCATATTGCACCAAAGATCATTCGTGGTTTCGAGCACCTGTTGATCATATGGCAAGCCGAAGGTTCTATATTCATCCAGTGAAATGACGCTTGCCTGTGCATGTTGAACGGCATAAAAGACTCCGTCCACGCCAACATCGCATACGGCTTCAATGAATTTTGCTGTGGTCTTCGCGATGGTTTCCAATCCCTTCATCACTGCTTCGGGATGTGTGCGGATATGACTCAATAGCAATTCGTTGCCTGCCAAATTTTTCGCCTGTGAAAGCGGATTGAATATCGTTTGGATCAGCGGAGTCTCCGGGCTGAGATTCTGTCGAATGAGACGGAGACAGGCTAACTGTCCGGCAAGATGCGGGGAGGTTGGGTCGAGCGCCGTCAGCTTTTCCCAATCTGCTGGTTCATGGATCACGCGTTTTGTATATCGCCGTGAGCCCTCCGAGTCTCCCGTCCATTGATCTTCCACTCCCCAGCCTCTGACTGCAAACGAAGAAGCTGGCGTGACTTTGACAATGTCGAAATCATATGTGTTTTGAAAATGCAAAGTGGAGGCCGCGAGGAGCTCGGGGTTTTGATCGTCCACTGGGAAATGCCGCCATAAGGCAATGGGTGTGCGGTCTGGTTTTTCGTCATTAAGGCATGCTTGGATTCGTTCACGGTGTGTGGTCATATTTTATAATTTACTTTCCAAACGGTGTCTGAGATAAATTCCTTCACGGAATGTTTTTATAATTGTAAATCCATTTGCCAATGTCGCGGAGAGACTGGCCTTGTTCCAGGTCTCGATGCTGGCAAAAATTTTTTTGTATCCAGAAATACGCGCTCTATCCATTAATTCTTTTTGAAGGGTTCGCCCTATTTTTAGTCCGCGGTATTTTGGGTCAACGGAAAAATAAACACACTCGATCGCGTTTGCTTCGTTGTTCATTTGACCTTTGATGGTAATGCTTGAAACGATCAATTGAATAAAGACGTGCGGGCGCGTAAAAAATAATTTTATGATCTGTTTAATGAACCATTTTTTATCGTCACTGAGTTGGGATGTGAGCGACTCGGGCTGCGGAGATGCGATTCCATATCCGATCAATTCTCCGATGTCATCATCCTGTGCGTACACGCCGATCACGCGCCGATCTTTGTATGCTATTTCGAAATAACGAAGCACAAAGGGATAGCCCAGTTTGGAAAGTAATCCGCGGTCTCCCATGTGGATCTCTGCGAGTCTCGGCAGGAGCGCGGGGTTGAGTTCGGTCAGGTTGTGAAGGGTGTACATTATGCCAGTCCGCGCACGAGGTACGGCCCAATAGCCCGGACGATAAATGCAGGCATACGTTTCCAAACCGCGATCGCCAATTGGAATTTTGGATTCTTTTGATCAAGCGCAGGCAGGGCTTGCTCTGGCGCAAGCCAATGCCAGTATGCCAGCAGCTTTTTTTGCGGATGCCATTTCATCTTGAACACTTCATTGCCCGAACCCGCGAGACTGCGCCCCAGGTCAAAAGTATTTAATCCCTTTTGGATGCTGCGTTCGATCACAGACCAATACAGAAATTCACCCGCGTAATTTGAACGAACATCCCTCAAAATATTTGCGTGCAAGTTGAAGACGGTATCTCCTTGATAGATAAAAACTCCTCCGCCTGCTATCTTCCCTTTGAGATCATACAAAACGGCGAATTCGAGTGTGTCACCAAGAAACTCCGCCATTTTTTGCAGATAGGTTTTTGTATGATATGGCGAACCGAGTTCGTGCATACTGCGCGCCAGCGCTTCATAAATATCATCCAATAGATCGAGATGTCCAAAGCGAACAGTGAATCCTTTTTTTGTTGATTTGCGAACGTGGTTGCGGTGGTCTGATGAAAAATTTTTTAGAAGCGCCTCGCTGCCAGAAGATAGATCTATAAGATAGGTAAAATATGCGGGGTGTTGAATCCAGTTATCAGGCGGAGTGGTTTCGCCTTCGTCAAAGCGAATGGCGGCATATTCAACTTTGAGCTGCTCTGCCAGATGACTCACTTCAGTCAATAAAAAATTGCGGGCTGATTGTGTCTCGAAAGCGAATCCGCCATAACTGCCAAAGGGTGCGCTCACAAGATAATGTCCGAAGACTGGGTGTTTTACTTCCACCAGCGAGATCGCTGCCAGAGGTTGCGAATCTTCTGTTGCGGTATAACGATAAACTTTATAGCCATACATCGTGTGGGCGAGGTTGGTCCAACTATCGAGGCCTGAGAAACTTAGTTTGCGCTCAAGTAGTGGATAATCTAAAGAGTCAACGCGCTGAACTTTCATTGATCACTCTCGATGATGTAGTCAGCAATCGTGGAGATCGGAAATGAACGCAAGAGCTCATTTAGAAAAGCTGACTTGCTGAACGTAAAAGGATACAGAAGAGGGTTCGCTAAAAGATCGCGAGCAAAACGCGCAGGCCATCGTTTAGGCGGAATAATTTCGTATGGATGCAGAAAGATGACCGGGCTTAAACCCGCTTTCAATTCTCTTTCGATTATCTTGAAAACAATGCGGGGGAAAAGTCCGCTCATCATGCTTGAGCCGTAGGGGAATTCGCCGCCGATTACAAGCGGTAGATTCATTCGGCGCGGCGCATGAATAGTTTTAGGAAGGCCGAGCAAGGGAAATGTGCTGACAGGTAACTCCCAAACATTGCCTTTGCATAAAATCGTTCCGGTTGGCGCGTAAAGCGATGAACTGTATAAAAAATTATTCTGTTCTAAAATTGGATAAACAGCTTCGATGGTGTTGATCATCGGAGCGCGAAATCCGCGGACATTATATTTTGTTCGCCAGTCAATGGATTTTTGCAGATCGTATTCAATATCCGCAACGTTCGTGAGCGGGCGGTGCACCTGACAATGAAAACCAACTTCGTGCCCCGCGGCGGATAATTTTTGCGGCAGGTCAGGGTACCATGCCACCATTTCGCCGACCAGATAAATACTGGTTCTTACATCTTTAATTCGTTCAAGCAGGGGTTCGAGCGCGTTCCGTGAAAAATTATCGTCCAATTCGCGGCGTTCAGCGGAAGTGAGGTTGTCATACCTGCGCGAAGGGGCGAACCATGATTCGTAATCTATTGTGAGTAACAATCTTGGAGTTGGACTCATACGCGGAAGATTATAGCATGGCAAACTGGAGCAATTTTTTTGACGCGGATTAGTTGGGACATTTCAGAGCGGAGAAAATCTTTGCGAATTTTTCCGCGCCTCTTTCGGCGTCTTTTGTTTGTATCTGCTTCCAGACAGCGCATACTCCCCTGCGCATTTTTACGTCATCTTTCAGTATTTGTTCTGATTGTTTCTGCGCGGCTTGCAGGTCACCTGTTAATGCGTGCGCTTCAATGAAGATCAGCCATTCGTACTGATCTTCAGGCGTATAACCCTGCGCGGCCGCTTCTGATTCAAGGGAAATTACTTTTGCGAAATTGCCAGTTTGGAAAGCAAGTTCAGCTTTCGTGAAGTAATAACACCATCTATGCTCTGGCTCATTTGATAGAAAGATGGGCGCGGCAACTCTATCGGGGTTTGTGATGATCCGCGATGGGTCAGAGATGGGAATTGCTTTTGTCAGCGTATTTGGTAAGTTAGCGTAAATATCCGCGTCGCCGCGGGATGGATCAAGCACGCGCAGACATCCATTTGATGGCATGTAGATCACCACTGCTTGAGATGTGGAACCGTGAAAACTCATTGTTCGATAGGTAAATGAAATATCGGTATCTGGTTCAAGGGAAGGCAGTGTGGCGCTCCCGATGCGCTTTTCGGTATTGAGCAATGCGTACGGCAAGTTGGGCGGTGTTAGTTCCGGCGCATATATCCAGTTGATGGGTGCGGTAAAGGATAGGTCGGTCTCATAGTCAATTGGCATTTGGTGTGTGAGGAGAATGGTGTTTGGTTTCAAAGCTGGAATGCGCCAGGTTAATTGCCAATAGATCTGTTTTTGCTGTTCCCAATCACGCCGAAAAATATTTGCGTTGAAGAATTGTTGACCAACGCCCAATGCGATCAGCGCGGTTAATAGCAGTGTTTTGTAACGCGTGTTTTGAAAGATCAACTCGATCAATCCGATAATAAAGAGACTCCCGCCGATCATCATGGAGATCATGAATCTGTCATAGCTGCTTTGAAGTCTGAGAGGCAGTCCTGCGGCGAGCGAGGGGAGTCGTCCGAGTAAAATGCCGATCAAACCGATGGCGATGAGTGACCAGGCAAAACTGCGCGATTCGTTTTGACCTTGCATGTGTGGAAAATATGACGTAAGTAATGTGAAGGTCACCACGATGAGGCAAAGCGTTAATAGGGAGGATGGTGCTAAAATGTTTGCCGAAGATAAAACCAGTACCTGTCCCCAAACATAGAAGCAAACTTTCCAGAGAGTATCTACCAGCTCAACGAAAATATTGACGCTTGAAATATCATTCGCGGCAGTGACTTCATAAGAATTGTACGCGCCAAAGCGGTAATAATAGATCAGCCAGAGCGCGTTCAATATCCAGACGAGAAGATACGGCCACCATATCTTTATGCTCTTGCGGATGCGGTCTATGAAAACGCCTTCATGATGGGATAATAGAAAAAGTAAGCGCAATCCTTCCATTCCGAAAAAATACTCGGTTGGAAATATGCCGCAGATCTGCAGGAGAAGCGCGATCATTATATAAATCCATGGACGTTTGGCGCGTAATGCTTTGAAGGTAAATCCAAAGGATAAAATATAAAATAAAAATGGAATTAATTCCTGATTGATGTGCGTGTAAGCCACCCAATGTTGACTGTAGCCCGGGAAAACTGTGATGAGCAGCGCAAGAGTCAGCACGAAGCGCGGGCGGGTTGGCCAAACCTGATTGAAGGTCCACCATGCTGAAAGTCCAATTAAGAAGCGAATGATCAACGCAAAGATCTGCCAGTAAAGGGGAATCGGTGGGATGAAGGTTGTCATCGCGTAGAAAATTGGTCCCAAAAAAGGACGGAAAGGCATGAAGGCGGGAATAAATTCGGCGGGGCCAAGAAATTTTGCGATCCAGGCGAACGGCCAGTCGTCCCAGTAGAAACCTGTATACGGAAGAAGCAGCCCGTATCCAAGGAGCGTGACGAATATAATTAGGAAAAACGGATGGGCGAGTTTCGAGCGCAAAGTTTGCATTATGGAATTTGCTTGATCTCGCAGAAAATAGCTTTTCCACGTTGTACAGAAAGAAACACGGGCGCGTCTCTAAAAGTGCTGCGATCTTCGTTGGTGCGCGTATTGACCAAAACGAAGTCACCAGTTTTTATTTGAGCAAGTTCCGTCCGGTAATCGCGGATGGTGATGCTTGGGCTTGCGTAATAGGCGGCGATGTAAGGCTCTCGTTTTATAAACAGTTGTGATCCCGGCGGTGCTTTTTGATCGAAATCCAAAAGCGCTTCGCGATAACAGGTGAGCCAATATTCGGTTTCGTAGGTGCGGAAAGCGCTGCTTGTGCCGCCTGCGAAAGAATTGTAATATGCGTATTCATAAGGATGGAGTTTCAGCGCGCCATAGATCCCGGGCAAAAGCAGAATCAGTACAAATGAAATTACGGCCCAGCGGGTTTTTACGGTATCGAAAATTTTCTCAAAAGCGAAACCTGCAAATATGAAGATCGGCGGAAGCATGAATAGGAAATGACGGAAGCCATCATACATGGGTGGCTTTCGAAGGATAACATACGCGGCGGGGATGCTGAACCATAATAAAATGAGGATTAAGGTCAGCCGCTGCTTGTTATTCGATTTCCAGATCCCAAGAAACAGGCCGATGAAAAATAAAAGCCACACTGGTTCGGTCAGAGTGAAGCCGAGTAGTACAGGCAAATATCTGCGGGGAAGTTCGTTGGCCAGATAAATATTTCCATTGAAGAGAACTTTTAGCTGCGTGGGGTTCGCTGACATGAATCCAAAGACTTCAATAAATTTTTGAAGCGGACTTGTCCATAAATAGGGCCAGACAATAAATGTAACAAAAATGGTGAGCACAATGTAAATCGTCAACTGCTTTATAAATATTAGTGCGCTGTCTTTTTTGAATTGACTGAGCGCATAAATACTCACCAGCACGCCGGCCAGCGGGCCAAGTACTCGAATGGATGTCGCGATCCCAAGAAAGAACGCAGCGAGAATAATTTTTGTAATACTGATTTTTTTATTTTCGGCGATCGAATCCGCCATTTCAAAACCGAAGCAGATTGCGGCGAGAAAAAAAACGAGGAAGGGTATATCTTTTGGGTTAATAAAAGCGTGCCCCCATAGAAGCGGCTGCCAGGCGAACAGCGCGCTGGAAGCAAGCGCTGCTGGTTTGCTCATCCATTTTTTAGATAAACGATAGAGCAAATATACTCCAATTTGGAATGTAAAAAAATTGACGAGATGCCAGGCGGAGGCATTATCCATGCCAAAAGATTCAAGGACAGAGACAACCGGATGCGCGATCAGGATGTACGCCGGGCCCCGGTTGGCGTGGTCTGTTCCACTGGCGCCGTATGCATTCTCAAGGTTGAAGTTTCCACTGAACCATGCGGCTGGTGAGTATGCGTAGCCAAGCGAGTTGGCATAATCATAAAAGAGCGGCTCATCCCAGGACAAGCCGTAATTTCGAAAAGTTAATAAGCCAACCGCCATGTTGATGATCAGCAAAATAAGAATTGAATGTTGGCGAAATTTTTGCACGATGGGATGGATTTTATTTTTTCGAAATGCGATACGCTTGCCGCTTTTTAGCTTGTTCCATTCGTTGATTTTCTTCTTCTGTTTCGATGATCAACTCCGGTATGGAAGTTGGTTTTCCGTCATCGTCCAACGCCACATAGACGAGATAGGCATTGTTCGTGTGGATGCGTTCGCCGGTAATGGGATTCTCTGCAATTACTTGAACTTCAGCTTCCAAGGATGTTTTTCCAACATAAGTCACTTCCGCGTTGAGGATGATGAGGTCGCCTATTTTGATCGGTTCACGGAAGACGAGCGAGTCAACTGCCACAGTGACGACTCGTTTCTGCGCGTGGCGCATACAGGCGAGCGCGCCGGCTTCGTCTGCGAGTTTCATGATCCAACCGCCATGCACATTGCCGAAATGGTTGGCGTGTTCGGGCTGCATCAATTGCGCGATGCTGATGCGCGAGGCGCGGATGGTTTTTGGTTTGGGGGCGTTTGTCATTGGGTCGTTATATTTCAAGGAGAAATTTTACGGAGTGTGAAGTCTACAAAACTTGCCTCTCCATAAATATTGTGGCTAATCCATATCCTGGCGGCTTTCGCCAGAATCGATTGTATGCAAACGTTCTGGAAGGTCAAGTAACACGTCAATGATAGAGTGGGTCAATTCAGGCATCATGGGCGCCAGCGGAATCGTTGCGGGCGGGTAAATTTTTCGGGGAGGTGGAGGCGGCTTCAAGTTAGGTTTGAGCGAGGATGTTGATCGTTTGCGTACAATGCGCGGGTCGTTGGTAAGCGTCCCGACAAAGTCTCCGAGTACCGAGTAGACTTCCCGCTTGGGAGTGATGAATCCGATCCAATCCCCATTGCGGTTGAACAGGTATGGATAAACTAAAAAGGCTTCTGCGTCGCCTTTGGTGGTGTAAATGGGAATGATCGTGGGCTGGCTATTGTTCATTGACTCACCTTATGAATTTTTGTCAATGTCATTATACGTCCAATACCTATTCACGAAGAAGTTCCAAATCATTACAATTCCAACAGCCGCCGCGAGCGTGATATTGTTGGCGTAGAATTCTGCGGTCTTCGCAGATGCGTGGAATACGCCTTCAAAAAAATGAAGGACGGGCGGTTCAACATAATGAAGTGTTGGAATTCGGATCGCTACGCCGGCTGTATTCACCAGAAAGAACATCCCTAATTGATTCAGCAGGGACCGTGACCGTGATTCAGGATACGTCCAATAGCGATTCCAGATGAAATTACTGATCACAGCGCAAGTAAAGGAAATCGTCCCCGCGTAAACGAGGGATATATTTGTAAAATGTGAAAGTAGGTTCATCACACCAAAGTCAATTGCGGCGCCGAGTGTGCCCACCAACGCAAATTTGAAGAAACGATTGCGTTCCTTTGTGTTACTTAGGCTCATGTAGTTCCCAACTTTTGTTTAAAGAATGGAATCGTGCGGCGGATGCCTTCTTCAAGATCCACTTTGGGTTCCCAGTTTAAGAGATCATGCGCGCGGGTGATGTCTGGCTGGCGGCGTTGAGGGTCTCGCGCACTTCGCGCATCTACATATGTGATACCCGCTTTGTTGCCAGTGATCTTGTTGATCGCTTCTGCAAATTGCAGGATGGTCATTTCAATGGGATTCCCAATGTTGATAGGGAAATGCTCCTCGGAGTAGAGCAGTTTTACGATCCCGTTCACCAGATCATCCACATAGCAAAATGAGCGGGTCTGTGCCCCGTCACCATAGACAGTGAGTGGTTGACCGAGTAAGGCTTGTTTGAGCAGATTCGGCAAGGCGCGGCCGTCTTCCAGATCCATACGTGGACCGTAGGTGTTGAAGATGCGCACTATGCTTGTGTTCACGTTATGGAAACGGTGATAGGCCATCGTTAAAGATTCTGCAAATCTTTTCGCTTCGTCGTATACGGCGCGTGTACCGACTGGGTCCACGTTGCCGGCGTAATCTTCTGTTTGTGGATGTACCAACGGGTCACCATAAATTTCGCTTGTAGATGCGATCAAAAAGCGCGCATTTTGTGCCCGTGCAAGTCCAAGACAATTGTGTGTGCCAAGTGCGCCGGCCTTCATGGTTTGAATCGGAAGATTGAAATAGCCCGATTTAGATAATGGGTTTGGGCTGGCAGGAGAAGCGAAATGCAGGATCGCATCTATATTGCCGGGGACGAAGATGTAGTTAGATACATCACGCCTGTAAAAGGAAAATTTTTCATTACCCGCAAGGTGCGCGATATTATCCGGGCTCCCTGTTATGAAATTATCCATCCCAATGACTTCATGCCCATCGTTAAGCAAGTGGTCGCAAAGATGGGAACCCAGAAACCCGGCCGCGCCTGTGATCAAAATTCGCATTGTTTTTTCCTCATTCAAAATTTATTTCCAATTGATGGCGCTGATCAATCCGTCGCCAGTAACTTGATACGTTTCGCCGCTGCCACTATCCACGAGCCAAAGATTTCCCTGGTACAGTACCGCAAGAAAATCACCAGTCTGTCCGTCAAGTTGTTCAGGGGCCCAGGCAGGGGATTGTGGTTCAATTCCGCTGGCGTCTGCCGGTGGGAAAAGGGATTTTCTGTTCGAGCCATCCCGATCCATTACCATTAATCGATAGCGGCTCGTTTCGCTTTGCTCAATAAAAATGGATTGCAGATAGGCTACCTGATACGACTTCTCTTTGCCGTTTGTTTGAGCAGGAGACGATGCTGTATAGGAGAACATACCTGTTGCATCGACAATGGACACAGTCGCTTGGCTACTTAAAGAGGTGGCTGCGAGATCAAAAAAAGGTGATTCCTCACTGGTGATGGGAGCGGGGGCGGGCGCATGGCTGACGTAATATAAAGTTGTTCCGTCTGCGCCCCATGTCAACGGTGGAATCCAAGCCCAATCGCTGTGAGTATTCAGGGGCGTGATCTCCAGCAATGGTTTGAGATAGCCGCCATCCTGATCTACCAAGCCAATTTGATCTGGACGTGCGTATGCCAGCTGACCATTATCAGCATAAGCAAATGACATTCCCCACCAGCCATATACCCCGCCGCTATTTGCTTCCAACATCTTGACCGGAATGCCGCCCGTGATGCTGACGCGATACAAGTCGTTGTTTGCCTGCCAGCCGGGGGATGTGCTGCGGGGTTCCACCGTTGAATATGCCACCGAACTTTTTCCAGGAATCCATGCAGCGAAGTGAACTACATTTTTGGCTTGTAGATAAACAGGTTTTGGCTCAAGATTTTGGATGCGTACCGACCAAAGTGTATTGATCTCTTCACTGGCGGGCTTCTTGGATTTTCTGGTATAGATCAAATATTTGCCGTCTGGTGATAGAAAAAAAATGCGCCCATCCAAATCTCCGCTGCTGACGAGGATGCGCCGATTGGCTGTGGAGCCTTCCATGATCCAGGCATTGCCTCCCGCAAGATATGCGATCACCCCGGGAATATTCAACGGTGTGAAAGAGGATTGCGCGCCGACCATTAAAATCTCTGGCAGAGCTTCTTTCAAAATGACAGTTTTGACCGATGACTTGCTGATCTCAATATTGTCCTCAAGAATTCTTCGAAAGGTGATTTCTTCCAGACCGTTCACGCCGGCTTGCACGAGTCTTGTTTCGCCTTCAGGGAGCGTTTCATTTCGCACGATCTGTCGTTCGTATGCCACGACCACTTGCTCGGTATCAAATATCTCCTCCACCCGCGTGAGGATGATCTGGTCACCTTTGTTTAGTACTGTGTAAAGCGGTGGGTCGGTGCGGTCTAATTTCCCTGTTGCGATACCCCCAGTTTGCAAAGCCTGTGTCACGGTGCTGCCTGATGTTACGGTTACTTCGCGCGTTGTTCCGTCCGTTACAATTGTGACGGTCATATCCCCGCCAACTTGCGGCGAGCGGCAGGAAACTATCAGCCATGCGAATGCTAAAAGAAACAGGAGCAGGTTGAGACGACGATGAAGCGTGAAGCGAAGCATGTCGGGTATAATCCAGCCGCTATTTAATTCGCCCAGTCATTGTCATGAGGCCATCTGTGATGATGATCGATTCAAGTCGAAAGCCTGTGGCTACTGGCCCGAGTGAACCAGTGAAGGCTTCGTCAACGATGGCACTGATCGCATTGTTTATTCCTTCAGGAGCTGGAATGGGGCCGAAATCTGCTGAGACGATCTCGATCTTTGGCAAGCCGCTGGTTTCATCAATACTGATATTCATTGTGATCAAAATATTTGCGGCAATCATGCCTCGCGCAACTTTGCCATACATTTGCATTTGACCGTCGCGAAGCAGGATTTGCGGTTCAGTGAATGGCGGATTGGTTTGTTCTTGCATCTTTAGCGCAATATACGATGTGAGCTGGCTTTCCGTAAATTGCAAAGTGACCAGACCGCTCTCTGCGCCCGCAGTAAAAGCCTGTTCGATGAGCGTGCGCATGTTTTGCACTTCGTTTTCAGAGACGGGCACGGTTTGTTCTGGGTAATCGGGGCCGCCCGCGAAAACTGTGCAGGCCAATGAGGCGAGGACAAGGATTACAATGAAAGAAGTTAAGGAAGTTGTTTTTGTTTTCATGGTTTGGTTTATCGGAATTAAAATTATATAGCGGAGCAATTATAGCATGAGCGACTCTCAATCCACTTTGAATACTGAACTATCCATCGCGGCAAAAATCGAAGCGATGTTATTTGTTTCTGCCGAGCCTGTGCCAATTTCACAGCTTGCAACAGCGCTGGATGTGACCGCTTCGGTAGTGGAACGTGGGCTTAAGGAACTGGACGATCTATTCTTGACGCGCGGCCTGCGTCTGCAGCGAAATGCAGGGCGCGTGCAATTGACAACTGCTCCCGAACTGGCTCAACTGATCGAACTTTTTCTCGGCCTTGAATCAACAACTCATCTTAGCCGTGCTGCGACAGAGACTCTGGCGATCATCGCGTATCAACAGCCATGCACGCGCCCGCAAGTGGATTCGATCCGCGGCGTGAACAGTGACGGTATGATGAAGAGCCTGCTTAGCAAAGGCCTTGTTCAGGAATCAGGCCGCACCGACGGTCCCGGGCGGCCGATCTTATATTCCACCACTCCGGAGTTTTTACAGCATTTTGGGTTAAATTCAATTCTTGATCTGCCTCCGCTCGCTGCGCCCGCTGAAGCAGATGCCGAGCATAGCGTATTGCTAAAAGGATAAGTATCACATGCAGGAACGATTACAAAAACTGCTCGCCCAGGCTGGTTATGGATCCCGCCGCGCGTGCGAGGAATTTCTTATTTCTGGCCGCGTGCGTGTGAATGGACTGATTGCCATTCTCGG
Source organism: Chloroflexota bacterium (assembly GCA_026390015.1). GTDB lineage: Bacteria > Chloroflexota > Anaerolineae > Anaerolineales > Villigracilaceae > Villigracilis. Next base: position 116,116 of record JAPLGS010000141.1, read on the forward strand.
CCAAAAGGCTGACCTGACAGTTGATAAGGTCACCATTGACGGAAAGGCTTTGCCCAAAGCCGAGTCGCTGACTTATATTGCACTCTATAAACCGCGCAATGTACTTTCCGCGGCAGAGGGACAGGATGACCGTGAAACGGTTCGCGGACTGATCCCTGTGGAAGGACATTTATATCCTGTCGGACGGTTGGATTATGATTCTGAAGGTTTGATCTTAATGACCAATGACGGGGAATTGACTAATAAATTAACGCATCCGCGCTTCGGCCACGAAAAGGAATATCGAGTATTAGTTGCGAGCCGCCCAGATGAAAAACAGTTTGAAGCATGGCGTCGAGGTGTGGTTCTTGATGATGGTGATAAAACCATGCCCGCTGACGTGGTGTTTATTTCCTCTTCCGGCAAAGGCGCGTGGATTCGCGTGGTGATGGGCGAAGGCAAAAAACGTCAGATTCGCGAGGTTGGCAGATTGCTGGGCCTGCCAGTCGTAAAAATAGTCCGCATGAGAATTGGTACATTGAAACTGGGCAGTCTCAAGCCGCGTCAGTGGCGCTATCTTACAGAAAGTGAAGTGATGGAATTAAAAGGGGAAAAAAGAAAGTTGGTGGAAAAAAGCAGTGAACGAGGCCGAGCTAACCAGCTCCAATCAAAAGACCGCCCAAAACGTGAGTCTATTAATACATCAAAAGCTCGTTCCAAACTCGGCCCAAACGAGAGGCCTCGCACCAAGGAGCGTACTCAAGGAGTACGTGATGACCGGCTTGACAGCTCAACAAAATCTCGAAAACCGCGGCGTTGATTTGCAAAAAAAAGATCCGTTGCTCAACTCAAGCAACGGATCTTTTTGATCAACTGAGTCTTATATCCCAAAATTTCTTTACTACTTTCTCAAGAGCCTTTTCGACGCCATCCTTTTTCAGTCCCGCCACTTTGAAAGTGAGTATTTTGGTGCCGGTATCGGGGCCGGAGAACATCCCGAAGGAAACGAAGTTTCCGCCTGCTTCGGCAATTGCTTTAGTCACCTTTGCAAGTTGACCCGGCTTATCTTCCACCAGCGCGCTGACTCTGACAGCTTTTTCACGCGCGCCCATTAGCTCGAGTAATATCTTGAACAAATCCGTCTCTGTGATTATTCCAACTACTTGGCCTGAACGCATCACCGGCATACCGCCAATTTTAGAATCCGCCATGATGCGCGCGGCTTCCTCGATGGGTGTGTCTGTATCGATGGTCTTGACCTTTTTGCTCATGACCTGTTTGACGGTCACTTTGCTGATCAGATAATTCATTTCCCAAACGCTCAAACTGGTGACAGGCGATGGGGATGCGTTTAGCAGATCACGTTGAGAAACGATCCCGACCAACTTGCCATCTTTCATGACCGGCGCGCGGCGGATATGTTCCTTCTTGAACATTACCAAAACATCATGAATGGGAGCTTCAGGGGTTACAGAAATAACAGGGTGGGACATTCTTTCACCGACAAACATAATTACCTCCAAATTGGTTAACCGAATTGGAAAAACCCAATTCGTGAAATTTGTTACAAACGTATTATACGCAGTTTTGACAGAAAGAAAGTCACGAAATTGGAGTGAATAAGGTCACTTTTATTTCGCGAATTCTTTCACTACTCTAGCCATGTGACGAGCGTGTTTGAGATAAAGGTCGAGGCGGATGTTTTCGTTGGGGGCGTGGGCGCGTGTGTCAGGGTAGCCGAGGCCCATCGTCGCAACGGGCAGGCCAAGGTCATGGACGAATGGGTAGCTGGGGCCAGATCCGCCAACCATGGGCACGATCTCCATTTTTGATTCAAAAACCTCTTCAGTTGTATCCACAATAATCTTGATGAATGGATCGTCCGGGTCAGTTTGCGCGGCTGGCTCGCCTCCTAGAAAATTAATTTCCACATCTTTGAAGCCTTCGTTATTGAGGTGCAGGCGAAGTTTGGCGACAATATCCTCAGGTTTCTGGCCGAGAACGAGGCGGAAATCCACTTTGGCAGAAGCGCGCGCCGGTTGGACGGTCTTTGAGCCGGGGCCTTGATATCCGCTTGTCAGGCCGCAAATGGTGCAGGTTGGCGTGAAAACCTCTTCCATTTTTAGATCAGTGCCGCCCTTCAGGCCTTTGATGAATTCTTTGACACCATATTGTTTTTTATAGACCTCCGCGACATCCGGAAGCGCCTCCATTAACTCACGGTCGCGAGCAGTTGGCGGTACGATGTTGTCGTAAAAGCCGGGGATGCGGATACGTTCATCCGGACCCTTGAGGCTGTTCAGTGCCCAAACGAGACGCCACGCCGCGTTTGGGAAGATGCTGCCACCGGTACCCGAATGGACATCTGTCTCCAAACATTCAACAGAAAGCTCAACATAGCAGATCCCGCGCAGGCCGAGATATTGCATGGGCACTTCGCGGTGATCTACGCCGCCAAATTCCCAAATGCAGGCGTCGGCTTGAAGAATATCCAAGTTTTGTTTGATGAAATCATGCAAATGGACGCTGCTGGTTTCTTCCTCGCCTTCGACAATGAATTTGACGTTGCAGGGCAGCTCGCCTTCATAATCCAGAATTGCATCCAGTGCGAAGAGGCGTGAGGTTAAGTGACTCTTATCATCGCTGACCCCGCGGCCGTACATTTTTCCGCCGCGGATGACCGGCTCGAAGGGAGGCGATTCCCACAATTCCAAAGGTTCAGGCGGCTGAACATCATAGTGATTATAGATGAGCAGAGTCTTGTCGCTTTTTCCTTTTCGCTCACCGAATACAACCGGCGCGCCGTCGGTGTCCATGACCTGGGCAGTGAAGCCGCGCTTTTCGAGCATGGTTTTAACAATTTGTGCACATTCCTTCAAACCCAAATTCTGTGCGCTGATGCTGGGCTGTGCCACATACACTGAAAGTTCCGCAAGACTTTTGGCGAGGTTTTTTTCGAGATATGAATCTATTCTGTTGTAATCACTCATGTTTTCTCCTTTGTTATTTTGGAGTGTTGAAGCTTGCTCCAACACTAAACAGTCAGCGAGCTGTCCAAAAGACCCAACTTAAAATAATTTTTCCAGCCAGTTGATCGAGTAAGCGCCTGCGTAGGCGAACATTGTCATTTTGATCAATTGGCCGATCCAACAAAAAAACAGGAATTTCCATAGCGGCATTTTGGCGATGCCGGCGGCGATTCCTGCTATATCAAAAAATGGATTGGGGATGGCAGAGAGAACCAGAATCGCCCATCCGCCATATTTATTGATCCACGGGCTTATTTTTCTGTAAGTGTTTGTTTGTTCTACCACGGCTTGTCCGCTAAAACCTGCGAGGTAGCCGGAAAGTTCGCCAAGTGCGCCGCCTGTTCCTGCTGCGAGGGCCACTCCCAGCGGGTTGAAAATACTGCCCATCGCAAAAATAACAGCCACTCCCGGCGCTGGCAGGAAAACAGTCGCGTTTGCCATTAATGCGATCAGGAAAATGCCGGGATATCCATACGCGGCAAATTCCTCTACATGATCGCGGATGCTGTAAATGTAAGCTGTGATCGCGATGACCGCAAGCAGAGCGGCGATTCGTAGAATTGTGAGGGCAACGTTTGAACGTTTAGCTTTCTTCGATGGTAACACTGATGATCTTTACCGCCGGGGCGTTGACGTTGCCCGGGTCGCGCTCGGGAATGGACATAAGCACATCCAGTCCTTCTACAATTTTTCCAAAGACAGTGTGCTTGCCATTGAGGTGTGGAGTAGGGACGTGAGTGATGAAGAACTGCGAACCGTTCGTGCCGGGTCCCGCGTTCGCCATGGATAGGATGCCTTTCTTATCGTGTTTCAAGCTGGAGTCAAATTCATCGCCAAATTTATAGCCGGGTCCACCTCGGCCGGTGCCGGTTGGGTCTCCGCCTTGTACCATGAAATTACCAATGACTCGATGGAAGATAACGCCGTCGTAATAGCCTTCGCGTGAAAGAAAGACAAAGTTGTTTACGGTCAGCGGGGTCTTGTCTGCAAATAATTCAATGACCATCGTACCTTTGTCTGTTTCCATACGAGCTTTGTACATCTTCTTCGGGTCGATCTGTAATGCGGGTGGGGTCGTCCATTGTTTTGCCATTCTAAAATCTCCTTTAAGATATTTGTTTTACTGGAGCACGAAGGCTGTTTACTTCGCTGCAAAATCAGGGGATTTTGCGCTCCGTTTTTTATTTCAACAACAATTGGATCCTCGCCACAACCATGTCGAGCGCGGCGGTGTTGAATCCACCTTCAGGGATGATAATATCCGCGTATCGTTTGGATGGTTCGACAAATTCGAGGTGCATCGGGCGGACTGTGGATTGATATTGTTTGATGACAGATTCAGTTGTGCGTCCTCTTTCGGTGATGTCACGGTGTAAGCGGCGGATGAAGCGCAGGTCTGCGTCGGTGTCTACATAAATTTTTACGTCAAATAATTTTCGTAATTCTGGTTCTGTGAAAATTAATATCCCTTCAACCAGGATCACGCCGCGCGGATTAACTGTGAATGTTTGGCTGGTGCGGCTGTCTGTGGAGAAATCATAGATCGGAACCTGCACTGGTTCAAGGTCACGCAGTGCGGCGATGTGTTTTATCAGCAGTTCAGTCTCAAGGGAGTGGGGGTGATCGAAATTTACTTCCTTGTGCAGGGTTGGTGGTAATCCACTCAAGTCCTTGTAATACGAATCGTGCTGGAGATATGCGATCCGATCAGCGCCGACTCGGTTGAGTATTTCTTTAACGACGGTTGTTTTGCCCGAACCGGATCCTCCTGCGATGCCAATGACGAGAGGGGTATTGTGACTCATATTTTTAATTATAGCGCATGACTGATAAAGCAAGTTCCGAGCCTGCGCGGATTTTTCTGGCTAAGAATAAAATAATTTGGGTGATTGAAATTAAATCAAATCTTCTGCGGTCAAATGTTTTCGTTAATCAAACATAAAAGCCAATCCCACAGTGCCCGGACCTGTGTGCGTGCCCACCACCGGGCTGACTTCTGTAAAGATCGTTTCCACCGGATTTAATTCTTTTACGGCACGCGCAAGCAACGCCTTGGCATCTTCTGCGGCGTTAGCGTGCAGCGAAGCGATGCGAATATTGGATTTGCCTTTTGTCTTTTCCGCTACCAATTCAAGGATGCGATCATGAGCCTTGTTCTTGTTGCGGATGCGTTCTATGCCATCAACAAGTCCATTTCTAAGTTCAAGAATGGGTTTCAAATTCAAAACAGAGCCGATAAATCTCTGCGCTCCGCCAATACGTCCGCCGCGATGCAGGAATTCCAGCGTGTCTACTGCGAAAAAGATGCCAGTTCTTGAGTGGGCTTTTTCTGCCAGCGCAACTGTTTCCTTGAGGCTTGCGCCAGCTTCCAGCGAACGTGCGGCGGCGAGCACTTGAAATCCCAAAGCCATCGCGGTCGATTGACTGTCAACCAGAGAAACTTTGTCGCCGGCAGATCCCATCATCTCCTTGCCTTGAACGGCTGATTGCAGAGTGCCGGAAAGTTTTGATGAAATAAAGATTCCGACTACTTCAAATCCCTGATCCACCAGTGGTTGAAAAATAGATTGCATGGAAGCCGGCGAGACTTGAGAGGTGGATGGCATAACCTTCGCTGTTTTCAAACGACTAAAAAATTCATCCGAGCCGATGTCGATTCCGTCACGAAAGGTTTGATTGTCCCAGATCAAAACCTGGGGAGCGACAGTTATATTATGCTGTCTGACGTATTCAGCGGGAATGTAAGCTGTGCTGTCGGTAACGATTGCTATCTTATTCATAAAGTTCTCTCCGAAAAACTGGATTTTTCGTACAGAACCATTTTACCCTAATGGGAGGTCGCGAGTTAACAAAAATTGGAAAGTAGTGCTCATGGTATAATATTTTCCGCGAGCCTTATCTCACTATGGAAATTCAATTAGGAGCCTATTTTGGCCTTCAACCCTATTAACTGGCTGCTAGGCCTTTTTTCTCTGGACATAGCCATAGACCTTGGCACCGCGAACACACTCGTCCACGTTCGCGGTAAGGGGATTGTAATTAATGAACCATCCTGGGTCACTGTCGACAAGAAATTACGTCAGCCTGTAGCAATTGGTCTCGAAGCAAAAGAAATGGTCGGCCGCACACCAAGCAATGTGATGGTGGTGCGTCCAATTCGCGATGGCGTCATCGCAGAGTTTGATGTTACACAGGTCATGCTTGAATACTTCATCGGCAAAGTTCACGAACAAAGCATGGTGCCGCTTCCGCGCCCGCGTGTGATCGTGGGTTTGCCGACTGGCGTTACTGAAGTTGAAAAACGCGCAGTCTATGATGCAGTGATGGCCTCCGGCGCGCGTCAAGCCATGTTGATCGAAGAGCCGATCGCAGCTGCGCTCGGAGCGGGTCTGCCCGTGGGAGAGATTCGAGGCTCAATGGTGGTAGACATCGGCGGAGGCACGACCGAAGTTGCAGTCTTGTCCATGAGCGGGGTGGTAGCTTCCCGTTCTTTGCGTGTAGCTGGTGACGAGATGGATCAGGATATTGTGCAATATCTGCGTAACAAATACAACCTGCTGATTGGTGAAGGTAACGCTGAGCAGGTCAAATGGCAGATCGGTTCCGCTTATCCATTGCAGCCTGAAAAAACAATGGAAGTCCGCGGACGAAATCTTGTAACCGGTTTACCCGAAACCGTTGAAGTCTCATCCATTGAAATTCGTGAAGCGCTAACCGGTTCTGTTCAAGTTATCATTGATACCGTCCGCGATGCACTCGACGAGATTCCGCCTGAGATCGTGTCAGATTTGATGGACATTGGCATTTGTCTTGCCGGTGGCGGCGCATTACTTCAAGGCCTTGCCGAACGCCTTACCGATGAAATGAATCTGCGCGTATGGGTCGCAGAAGATCCGCTGACTTGTGTGGCGCGCGGTGCTGCCATGATCTTCGACGATCTTGATTCGCTTTCACGTTATTTAGTGGGATTGGAACGCGGCAGTACGCGTCACATGGTCGGATGATCACAAGCCTGAATTATTTTTTATACGATTTGCCAGGCCTAGATATTTAGTTGAAATGAATCTAGAGTTGATTGAGGTTACCAGCGGACCCGCTAGGGTTTATAAATTATGAATTCCCGTTCTTTACAAACTGCGATCATTTTTCTTGTGGTAGGAGGTATTTTTGTCTTAGCCCTCGGCGGTTTTTTCGGTTCCGCTTCAAGACAATTTGACTCAGCTTTGATCGAAGTTCAAACCTACATAGCCTCCCGTTTTCTGGGCATCCAGGATTTTTTTACCGCGCCGCGTGACATTGTATCCCTTCGCAATCGTAATGCTGATCTTGAAACCCAAGTATCGCAATTACAGGCGCAAGTCATCGAGTTGCAGCAACTCACAAGCGAGACTGAAAGACTCGCCGCGCTCGTTGATTTTGCCAGTTCGAAAGCTGAAAACACCTATAAGGCCGCCGCAGTAATTGGTCGTGACCCCAGCCCTTTTCTACACTATATTATTATCAACCGCGGTTCCAACTCCAAAATTCGGCGTGGCATGCCCGTTGTAACCAATCAAGGTTTGGTTGGGCGGGTGGATGCGGTTATCGCCGATGCAGCGCGGGTACAACTCATCACCGACCCAGCCTCGGCGGTTAACTCCATTCTGCAGAATGCAGATACGAACGCGATGACTTTAGGGTCTGTTACCGGTGACGTATCTTTGGATTTGATCTCGCAAGATGTGAGCGTAGAATCAGGCGATCTTGTTCTTACCTCCGGCTTGGGCGGCGGTTATCCATCAGACATTATCATCGGGCAGGTGGTTACGGTTCGTAGACTTGAGTTTGAATTATTCCAGCAGGCCACCCTCCAGCCCGCAGTGGATTTTTCCCGCCTGTCTATCGTTCTGGTCATCACCAATTTCCGCTCAGTGGATATTTCTCCGCTCGAGCCATTACCCCTCCCATAATTATAATTACATGCGAAACCTTGTTGCGTTCCCATTGCTTGGGCTGGCGATTATTTTGCAATCATCAGTTGTCAGCCAGATCAAATTACTTTCCGGTTATGCAGATCTACCACTGATTATGCTCGCCTCATGGGCTTTGCAGGAACGTGTCAAATCCGCATGGCATTGGGCAATTCTTGGTTGCGCCATGCTGGCGTTTGTGTCTAGCATGCCCTGGCCTGTCCTGGTGATCGGATATCTTGGAGTTATATTTATGGCTCAGATATTACAAAAACGTGTTTGGCAGGCACCGTTGCTTGCCATGTTCAGTGTCACATTTATCGGGACGTTATTTACTCACTTTGTAGCTTTTATCGTGTTACTCGTTTTGGGCACACCCTTAGCGTTCGGTGACGTGGCCGGATCGATTACCTTGCCAAGCCTGCTGCTAAATATGTTATTCTCCATACCGGTTTATGCTTTCATGCGCGATCTGGCGCGTTGGGTTTATCCGGTAGAGGAGTTTGAATGAGTACTGGTTCCATTTCACGGCCGGCCCGCTTCGAGGTTTGGAGACTTGCTGTAATTTATATCGCAGTAATACTGGCTTTTACCGGCCTTCTTTTTAAACTTATTAATTTACAGGTGGTTGAAGGATCTAATTGGGCAACTCGCGCAACTGATAATTTCACGAACGAGGTCAGCATACCTGCTCCACGGGGCATCATCTATGATCGAAATGGATATATCCTTGCGCGTAACGTTGCATCTTATAACGTAGTAATTACCCCTGCGAGTTTGCCTGATGATGATTCAGATATTCAGCGGATCTACCGCGAGCTTTCGGCCTTCATCGATGTCCCTGTTGGTGGCCCCGTTACAGACGCATCATTAGAGGAAGCCAAGTTGTTTGCCGCCTGTGTGCCTGGCCCGGGGATCAGTCAATTTGTTGCGCTGCAGGATACACTTGCTCCGTATAGCTCTGTAAAAATTAAATGCAATGTTTCTGAGGATATCGCCCGCATCGTGAAGGAAAAGACTGTCGATTGGCCCGGCGTGTCCGTTGAGATCGAACCGATTCGTGATTTTCCAACAGGTTCACTCACTTCGAATGTAGTTGGTTTTTTGGGGCCGATCCCAGCTTTATTTGAACAAAAATTCAAAGATAAAGGATTTGTTCCTAATCGCGATAAAGTCGGCTATGCAGGCGTAGAGTCATCCTTACAGGATATTCTCGCAGGGCGAAATGGTTTGCGCGTGGTTCAAATTGACGTGGCTGGGCAGGAACTCCGAAATCTTGAGCCCCCGATTTCTTCCGTGCCTGGACATAATGTAACTCTGACGATCGATACACGTCTACAAGCCGCCGCAGAGGCTTCCTTATTGCAGGAGATCAATTATTGGAACACATATTTTGGGACAAATCGTATTTCTAGCGGCGTCGTCATTGCCATGAACCCAAAGACCGGTGAAATCCTTGCGATGGTTTCTTATCCTTCGTATGAGAACAATCGATTCGCACGTTTAATACCTTCTTATTATTACGAACAGTTGAGTCAGGATCCGCGTCATCCATTATTAAATAATGCTATTTCCGCTGAATTCCCGCCGGGTTCAGTCTTTAAGCTATCCACAGCCACAGGCGCATTCAACGAAAAAGTTATAGACTTGAACACAATCATTCAAGCGCCCGGACAGTTGCTTCTTTGTGAAAAGTTCAACCCGAATGACCTCTGTAATGACAGTAATACCCGTCCTTTCGTAGATTGGATTTTTGAAAAGAATCCAGCAGGCTTTGGTCAGATAGATTTTCAACACTGTATTGCATATTCAAGTAATGTCTGTTTTTACAAACTTGGTGGTGGATTTCAAGATGAAATCAAGCAAGGTCTTGGCATTGAACGCCTGGGACAATATGCGAGTGCGCTTGGGTACAACAAACGGTCGGGCATCCAACTGGAAGGTGAAGCTGCTGGTTTAATCCCGTCACCCCAATGGAAGCGAATCAACACCGGTGAAAACTGGTCGACTGGTGATACATACATCGCCAGCGTTGGGCAGGGATATGTGCTGGCGACTCCTTTGCAAGTTTTGATGTCCGGGGCGACTATCGCCAATAACGGCAAATTGATGCAGCCAACCATTGTTCGTGAAGTGACAGACGGCGAGGGGAACGTGGTGAATATGTGGTTCAATCCGCAGGATTTTACTGTTAGCACAGAACAGACCGAAGGCAGTTATCAAATCTCCCCGTTTACTCCAAACATGAAATGGGATATCACGACCACGCCCATGATCCAGAGTTATTCTTGTGATGGCGGTTATTGTTCGCTGAATGAGAACGAGTTAAAGATCGTTGCCCCCGAAACCGTGGCTGCCGTACGCGGCGGCACACGTCTTGCAGTGACTGATCCGCGCGGCACTCTTCAGAAATTGTTTAAAGGATTTCCGATCGCCGTGGGCGGCAAGACCGGCACCGCCGAATATTGTGATGATGTCGCTTTTAAAGCACAGCGTTGTAATTTTGGTTCGTGGCCGACCCATGCTTGGACTCTGGCTTATGCTCCCTATGAAGACCCTGAGATCATCGTAGTCGCATTTGCATACAATGGAGGGGAAGGCGCGAGTGTGGCCGGCCCGATTGTCGAGCGAGTGCTCAAGGCTTACTTTGAATTAAAAGCTCTCGATATTGAACAAGGAAAGACAACCTTTGGCCAATAGCTTTGTGTTGCCAGGTTTTTTCTTTTCAAGGCAATCAATACGATTCGCGGGTAGCGTCAGGTATAATTCGGTGCAATAAATTTTCTAACAAACTCTTATGGAACAAATTACTTCACTCGTTCAGATCAAAGGGATACGTGATGGGCTTCTTGCGACATTCACCGAAGCGCCGTGGGACGATCAGCGTATTGCCTTGCTTGCTCAAATTGATGAACGCCCATCTTTTTTTCAAGGAGCCCGGCTTGCGATGGATGTTGGGCTTCAAGTGTTAAAAGTAAATGACCTGGTGGATCTGCGCGATCAGCTTTCAGAACGCAATGTCGTCATGTGGGCTGTCGTCGGCGAATCCCCGACCACTAATCAAACTTCACAGTTACTTGGGCTTGCGACCCGTATCTCGAAGCCACGTCCGGAAGAACAAAGGCAATTCGCAAATACGATCTCAGATGATACGGCCTTATTTATCAATAAAACGCTTCGTTCCGGCACACGAGTTGAATATCCCGGTCATGTCGTGGTGATGGGAGATGTTAATCCAGGCGCTGAGATCGTCGCGGAAGGCAATGTGATCGTCTGGGGACGGGTACGCGGTATGATCCACGCCGGAGCCAAAGGAAATCGATCCGCATTCATTTGCGCACTTGATCTTTCAGCCAATCAACTTCGGATCGCCGATGAAATATCAGCAATGCTCAAACCTCAAAAAGACTCCAAGCCTGAAATAGCCAGCATAAATAGTGAAGGGCGTTTGCAAGCCGAACTCTGGCATTCGGGTATTTCATAATTAGGAATCAAAAATGACAGCTCAAGTGATCACAGTTACTTCCGGAAAAGGCGGTGTGGGTAAAACCACCGCCGTAGCTAATCTTGCCACTGCCCTTGCCGCAGATGGCAGAAAAGTTGTATGTATTGATGGCGATATTGGCTTACGCAACCTGGATGTCATCCTTGGGCTTGAGAATCGTATTGTTTATGATATTGTAGATGTAATCGAAGGCCGCTGCAAACTAAAACAGGCAATGATCCGTGATAAGCATTATCCTGATTTGTATTTGATCCCCGCCGCGCAAACACGTGACAAGAACGCGGTTTCACCCTCAGACATGATACGCATCTGCAAGGAACTTCGACCGGATTATGATTTCGTGATCATCGATTCGCCGGCGGGTATTGAGCGCGGTTTCCGAAATTCCATCGCCGCCGCTGACCGTGTTTTGATCGTGACCAACCCCGAAGTCAGCGCGGTGCGAGATGCGGATCGCGTAGTTGGAATCCTCGAAGCGGAAGAGAAAGGGACCCCGTCCCTAATCCTTAATCGCTTGAATCCTGCGTTGGTCAGAAATAATGACATGCTCTCCGCCGAAGATGTTTTAGACTTGCTCGGAATCCAATTGATCGGTGTTGTCCCTGAAGACGAGGCAGTCATCATTGGCTCAAATCGGGGCTCACCGGTCGTAACCGATCCCAGAAGCCGCGCAGGGCAGGCTTTCCGCAACATCGCGAAGCGGCTTCAAGGGCAGGATGTTCCATTCATGGATCTTGAACAGCAAAATGCGATTTGGTCAGCGCTTCAACGGTTGACGGGGAGGAAGTAATGTTTAACTTCTTTAGTAAAAAACGAAGCGCTGGAAATGCTAAAGACCGCCTTCAACTCGTTTTGGTACATGACCGCACAGACTTGACCCCCGCACAATTGGAGAATTTGAAGAATGATCTGCTTAAGGCGATCTCAAATTACATTGATATTGATCCTGAAGCGGTGCAGATTGGCCTGGAACGCGACGGTCGTTCTCAACGGCTGGTAGCTGATATTCCCTTACGAGGCGCTTCGCGTCATCGCACTGGTTGATTTTATTTTCAATTGGAGACGCGGATCAACCCTCAATTCGATGGTGGTTGCATCCGTGTTTTTATTTCATGACTCGTGGACTCTCCTGGCGTAACTTTGACTTCCTTTTATTAGGCGCGGTCGTGCTGGCCTCTTCCCTGGGTACAGCCATGATCCGCTCTGCTGTCGCGGGGAATGAGATCCTGCAGCCGCTGATCATCCGTCAGGTGTATTTTGCCTTGCTGGGTGGCTTTGTGATTTTTGTTGTGGCTTCCATTGATTATCGCTACTGGCTGGCTTTGTATCGACCGATCTATTTCGGCATCATGATCTTTTTGGTATCGCTTTCCAGTTTTGGTCAGAGCGCATTTGGCGCACAACGCTGGTTTCAGGTGGGCGTCTTGTTTTTGCAGCCTACCGAGTTTGCAAAGATCGTTGCCATCATCGTTCTTGCTCGTTATTTTGATAAGACCCAATATCAACCAAAAAATTTGCGCTGGGCCTTTGGTGGTTTCTTGTGGGCCTTTGGGCTTATTATTTGGATCCTGCTCCAGCCCAATCTTAGCAATGTGATCGTGCTTGCCATAATTTTCTTCGCAATGCTCTGGATCAATGGCTTGGAGTTAAAACAAGTACTCTATCTCGGATTGGCTGGGATCGTACTTGCCGGAATCGCCTTCCCTTTTCTTGAGCCCTATCAACGCCAGCGTGTATTTACTTTTCTTTCCCAGGATTCAACTGCTACTTACGGAGCAACTTATAATGTGCAACAAGCCTTGATCGCGATCGGGTCCGGCGGCCTCTTTGGCAAGGGATATGGTCATGGCACGCAGACTCAATTACGTTTTCTAAAGGTGCGCCACACCGATTTTATTTTTTCAGCTGTTTCAGAAGAGTTCGGCATGATCGGCGCGATCGTTATTATTTTAACTTTGGCATTTATTGTGTGGCGTTGTATTCGCGCCGCGCAGAAAGCGCGTGATGTTTCCGGATCAATGATGGCCTTTGTCGTGGCGATATTGATCTTCTTCCAGGGAGCGGTGAATATTGCCATGAACTTAAATATTTTTCCTGTTTCAGGCTTGCCGCTTCCATTTATAAGTTATGGTGGTAGCGGTCTTACTGCACTTATGCTTGGGATCGGACTCGTTGAAAGCGTTGTCATGCGTCATTCACAAACAGAATTTTGATTTACGGAGTATTTTTCTTGGCACTCAAACCTGCACGTACTCGTATCGCTCCTTCACCAACTGGACATATGCACCTTGGCACAGCGCGTGTTGCGCTTTATGACTATCTACTCGCAAAAAAAACGGGTGGGCAATTTATCCTGCGGATTGAAGATACCGATCTGAAGCGGAATGTACCTGGCTCTGAACAAGGCATCTTTGACGGACTGCGCTGGCTTGGGCTTCAATATGACGAAGGACCTGACGTCGGTGGAAAGTATGGCCCATATCGTCAAACGGAACGACGCGAAATATATTCCCAGCATGCCAGAATTCTTGTGGCTAATGGAAGTGCATATCCATGTTTTTGTTCGACTGATCAATTGGAAAAAACAAAACAGGAGCAAATGAAACGAAAGGAAAATCCGCATTATGACGGAACCTGCCGCGACATGGATCCCGACGAAGCCGCGCGTAGAATGGCTGGCGGCCAGGCTTACACCATCCGATTCAGAATGCCGAAGGAGGGCACAACAATCGCCCACGATCATCTGCGCGGCGATATCGTCACAGAAAATAAACAGCTCAATGATTATGTTCTTTTGAAATCTGATGGTCTGCCGACCTATCACCTCGCGGCGATCGTGGATGATCATGAAATGGAAATCACACATGTCTTGCGCGGCTCTGAATGGCTGGGCACATTTCCACTGCATGTGAATATTGTGCGCGCCTTTGGCTGGGAGGAACCGATCTGGATTCATCTTTCAGTGTTCCTCAAGCCAAGCGGAAAAGGAAAGATGAGCAAGCGCGAAACCGCCGCCGCGGTAAAAGATGGCTACTCCATTTTTATTAAAGATTTGGATGAACTTGGCTTTACTCCTGAAGGTTTCCTGAACTGGTCTGCATTGATGGGATGGGGTGTTGCTGAAGATGATGTGATGAATCTTGACCAGATGATGGATAGATTCAACATCGATCATTTGACTTCGTCGCCGGCTGCGATCAACTTTCAGAAGCTGGATCATTTCAACGCGACGCATATCCGTCTCTTTTCGACCGAGGGTCTGGCTGGGCGCATCAAACCTTATTTCATCCGTGAGGGACTCACCGTTGACGATGAGGTATTGCTCAAGATCGTGCCTTTATTGCGCGAGAGACTCGTCACATTGGATGATTGCCTTTCCTTTGGAAGTTTTTTCTTTATGGAAGATGTGATTCCCAACCCTGATGATCTGATCGCGAAAGGATTGGACGCGAAACAATCAGCGGCCATTGCTCGCAGGATGTATGAAATTCTTTTAGCGCAACCAGATATCAGCCACGAAAGTTGTGAGCCGCCATTGCGGATTTATGTCGAAGAAAGCGGCCTAAGTGCCAATCAGGTTTTTGGCATCCTGCGAGTTGCCACTACTGGGCAGAAAGTTAGCCCGCCATTGTTTGAGTCTATGGAGATCATCGGCAGGGAAAAGTGCCTCGGCCGCGTTCTGAAAGCAATTGAAATTCTCGAGAAATTATAGAATTATTGTGCATCCATTTTCAAACTGGTGCGTATATTTGGAAGACATCAATTGAAAATGGAGGTTCAAATGACAACTCAACAAAAAGCTTTACGACGTTCACGTAACAATCGCATGGTGGCCGGAGTCTGTGGCGGCCTCGCTGAATTTTTTGGCATCAGTGCATTTTGGTTTCGCCTGGCTTTTTTGATCGCACTGGTACCAGGCGGCATCCCCGGCATCCTGGTCTATCTCCTGATGGTCATGATCGTCCCGAACGAATAGCGCAGCTGTTGATGGGGAAACTTTACCCGCTGAGGATAGGATTCCTCAGCGGGTTTGTTTTTTAGGCTCTCGCTGAATTAACGGCGATTGTACAATTAAACATGATTTTCATAATAGATGCACCGGGCAAGTGTATAATTCATCCAAATACCATGCCTACCGATACCAGTATCGAAAATCAACTCAAAGATGCAGTGCAACTCTCTGACGCCAAATGGGCTGTTCTTGCCGAACGTGTTGGCAATGCCTGGCAGCTTCGCTCGATATATCATCTCAATAAATCTGCACAAAATGAATTGATCACATTGATGGGCAAGCCATCCATTGACACTTGGTTGTGCGGTGCGCTGAGCGGTGGGCATAGCCGTTCAAGTTCCATCCCTGAAGAGAATGATCTCAATGCTGAACGTTTTTTCGCATTTCCGATCCCTGGCACATCCCAGATCATTTTGGCCGGGGCAGATACCCAAACTCCGATCGCCCAACGTATTTGGAAATTAATTGCATCGTTATTGTCGGGGCGTTCCACTTCTTCCAATCAACCGTTCCTGCCAGACCTGCAATCTGGTCTGGCCTTCGACTTGCCGCTTGCCCTCGAGAAGGTTCTGGGAGCAATCGTGCAGGTGGTGACTTGTCAGGGGGGCTGGCTGGCAATCCGCAGGGGTGATTCTCTTGATATTCAAGCTGAGTGGAATGTTCCAAAAGCCAAAGGCGCGGCCCTGTTGATTGACTCGAATCCGCTTCTCCGTCGGGTGAATCGCTCGTTGAAAGAAGCCCTCATTACGCGCGGTCAGCCGAATTGGGATAATCTACCATACGGTGCGCTCAAGTCCGGAACGAATGTATGGATCTGCCTGCCATTGGTGATTGGCCAGCGCTTAATTGGTGTTGTAACACTCTGGCGGCAGAAGGAATTCACCTCGACAGAATTGGGTCAGCTTCGTGAATTCGTGGGGCGTGTTCCGCCATCTGTGGAAGTGGTTGTCATATTCTCTGAAATGACTGCTCACTTGCGCCGTCTTGGTTTGCTGAATGATTTTGTGCTCACTGTTTCCTCTGCGCAAAATCTGGATCAGATCGCAAGACGTATGTTTGATTTACTTGCACGCGCCTTCAACACTGAATTGATCGTGCTCTTTCTTCGCTCAAGTGATGGGCGCATCCTGCGTGATTATCGCCTGTTTGATGGCAAGATGAACGTTGTCAGCACTCCGCTCGCTGGGCATTCCGTCCAGCCGTATCTTTCAAAAGATGGGCGTGCGCGGCTGATCGTAGATGCAGTTAAGGAAGGTTTTGCTCCAATTCATAAAGAAGCGCGCTCCATGTTGATCGTTCCACTTAAATATCGTGGTCAGGCAATTGGCGTATTGATCATTGAAAATTTGCGGGACGAAGCCTTTACTCAATATGATGAGCATCTTATGGTAGTGATCACCAGCCATCTCGCAGGATTGATCGAATATACACGTCTGCGCGAAGAAGCTGAAGGAAGGGCGCGCAGTCTGAGTCTGATCCACGAAGTAGTTCAGCAGGTAATTGGTTTGAACGATAAGGCGGAAGTGGCGCATATTACCGCTGAATTGGTGGCGCAATATTTCAAGTATGAACTGGCCGCTATATTTCTATTTGATGAAGAACACAAATTCTTTATTCAAGGGATTGGCGGCACTCACGCTGATACCGTCAAACGCGCACTGGGCGGAGAAGAGTTTGTGGTGAGCGGAGGTGTTACAAGCCATGTTTCTCAAACCGGCGCGAGCATCATGATCAACGACACCAATCTGGATGCGCTTTACAAACCTCTCAAAGGCTGGGCGGCCCGTTCAGAAATTTGTGTTGCGTTGAAAGATGGAGATACCATTTTAGGCATTATTGATGTCGAGAGCCGCGAACAAAATGCATTTACGCATAATGATCTGATCGCGATGGAATCACTCGCGGGTATTCTTGCCTCGGTAATAACCAGCGCAAATCAATATCAGAAATTGCAGGAGTCCATCCGTCAATTGCGCTTGATCGAAATCGAATTGAATGCGCGCATTGAAGCTCAGCGTTCGGCTGAAAATCGCCTCCTTCAAGCCGCTAAGCTTGCTGCGGTGGGTGAAATGGCCGCTGGTATTGCCCACGAATTGAATAATCCTTTAACTGCGGTCACGGGTTTCTCTGAACTTATTTTGGATGAACTGCCTCAGGATTCTGTACATCGAAAGGATCTAGAAATGGTTTTGCACGAAGCGCGCCGCGCAGGTGACGTGGTCCGCCGTCTGCTTGATTTCTCGCGGCAAGGTGAACGAGTCCGCACCCAATCTGACTTGAACGAAGTTATCAAGGACGTAATCGCGTTGACGAATCACCTCATCAAAACCAACGGAGTGGCATTGTCGCTCGATTTGAATGAAACCCTTCCATGGGTTTTCATGGATACCAACCAAATGAAACAGGTACTTTTAAATTTGATCCATAATGCGCTACAAGCCATGCCGAATGGCGGCGACCTGCAAATTAGTACGGGTCTTGTTCAGCGTGATGAGCGTAATTGGGCTATTATGGAAATCAGAGATAGCGGCGTAGGAATTACACAAGCCGATCAAAACCGAATTTTCGAACCATTCTTTACCACCAGAGGAGATCGCGGCGGAACCGGGCTGGGACTCTCGGTCTCGTTTGGTATCGTCACCGATCATGGCGGCCTGATCGAAATTTCAAGTGAGCCGGAAAATGGCTCCATCTTTTCAGTTTGGCTGCCGATTTAATTATTATGGAATCCCCTTTAATTTTTGTGGTCGATGACGAACCCGGCATTGCGCTGCTGTGCAAACGATTATTAACCCGCGCAGGATTTCAGGTGGAAGCCCAAACCGATCCGCGGCAAGCCATCGAATACCTCAAGGAAAATGCGATCGATCTTTTGCTGGTTGATATTCGCATGCCTGGCGTGGATGGATTCGAAGTTATTCAATATGCTCAACGCCTGCAGCCTGATGCGGCGATCCTCATCATGACCGGCCATGGTACCGTTGAAACAGCCATTCGTGCACTCAGGCAGGGAGTTGACGGCCTTCTCCTTAAACCGTTTAGTCAAGGCAGCGAGTTGATTGACGCGATCAAATTAGCTCTTGCAGATAGCCAGCAAAAGCATGATGCCGCCCGTGTTAAGGCTTTACGCCCTCTTTTTTCGGTCACCGAATCTTTGCTTTCAGAAACACGACGCGAGCCCTTGCTCGACCTGATCACCAGTGCCATTTGCGAACATTTGCAATGTATGCACTCGGCTTGTTATCAGCAAAATAATGAGACAAAAAAATATTCGTTGTTGATCTCACGCGGGAAAGTCTTATCATCAGAAATTCATGATCTGATCGTAAATGCTGGAGAATCTGCCGCACCCTTCTTGATCAATGTCAACGGGCCAGGCGATTCAAAACAAAAATCAATTCTCTCGAACCTTGGGCTTGGTGCCGCGATCCTCGTGCCGATTCTCCGCCCAAACTTGAGCATGGTATTATTCGCGGCCCGCGACAGGAACCTCTCGCCATTTCACGAATCTGATGTGGAATTATTCCAGATCCTTGCGCGGCAAGCCGCGGTTGCCCTGGAAAATGCGCGCTTGTACGCCGAGCAAATGGATTACATCCACAAAGTTGAGGATTCTCAAAAAGCTTTGCTTCAAGCCGAAAAAATGGCAGCGGCCGGCAGATTAAGTGCCTCCATTGCGCATGAGGTTAATAATCCACTGCAGGCTGTGCAAAATTGCCTGCATCTTGCGGGGCGTGAAGATCTGCCCGCAGAAAAACGCCAGGAATATTTTGATCTCGCCCGCACAGAACTTGAGCGATTAATTCTCACCGTCCGCCGCATGTTGGATTTTTACCGGCCAGGCGCAGCAGCCCCTGAAAAAATTGACCTCGCTGAAATGCTGCAATATATTTTGAACTTAATGTCGAAACAACTTTCAGAGTCTAATGTAAAAATAAGTTTAGATATCATAGGAAAGGTTTTGCCCATCACAGCAGTTGGGAGTCAGATCCAGCAGGTTTTTATCAACCTGATCCTGAATGCGGCTGACGCTATGCCAGACGGCGGAAGTCTTCAAGTCAGCGCCTGTTCATTCGAAGAAGGAGTGGAATTATTGTTTCAAGATCAAGGAAGAGGAATTCCAAAAGAACAACAATCCAATATTTTCGAACCCTTCTTTAGCACAAAGGATGGCGGCACCGGCTTGGGACTTACGGTAAGTTACAATATAATTACCGCGCATGGCGGCGTTTTGGAACTGCTTCCTAAACGGGGCCCTGGTGCCTGTTTCCGAATATTCTTGCCGCAAGGAGGAAAACAATGAAACCTAATATTCTAGTGGTCGATGACGAGCCCGTCGCGCGGCAATCTCTCACAGATATTCTAAAATTGGAGGGGTTTGCAGTAACCTCTGCGCCCAATGGGCAGGCAGCGGTTGAGTATGTCCGCACGCATTCTGTAGATGTAATGATCGTGGATCTGAGAATGCCGGGTATGGATGGATTGGAAGTGGTGCAGGTTTTGAATCAACTCTCACCTGAAACCGAAGTGATCCTGCTCACGGCCTTTGGTTCCACCGAAACAGCCATTCAAGCTTTGCGTTTGCGCATCCATGATTATTTGTTAAAACCTTCCTCCCCGGCGCAGATCATTTCCAGCGTAAAAAAAGCGCTGACGCATCGGGCTACAAAAATACAGTTGCGCGATAGTGACGCTGATAATGTGGATGAATCCATCGAGGTGGTAACTCTGACGGATGGTACAGAGATTGACCTCTCGCGCCGCCAGATAAAATATAAAAGCAGAGTGGAGCATCTCACTCCGGCTGAAGGAAGGTTACTTCGTATATTGATAAAGAACGAAGGCAAGGTTTTCTCGCACCGTGAATTGGTGTTGTTGGTTCAGGGATATGACACTTCCCAGCGCGAGGCGCCGGAGATCTTGCGTCCACTGGTAAGTCGTTTACGGCATAAACTTGAACAATTCCCATTGTTATCTGAGCAGGTAGTAAGTGTTCGAGGGACTGGTTATTTGTACGAAAGAAATAAATGAAAGAAAAACGCACCCATAACCAGGTGCGTTTTTCTTTGCAGGAATTATTCGTAGGGGCCGAAAATATCTTTGGGCAAATCTGGCGCGCGGATCCATGAAAGCCAACCGCTGGTTTTGCTGTGATTAGGAGCTGGGATATTTTCAAACATCACGAGGAGCAGGCTCAAGCCGAGTCCGATTGCGCCCAGCCATTGCAGCAGAGAAAGGTTTTCGCCAAGCCAAATGTGACTAAAAAAAATCGCGATAAAAAGCTCGGCGAGTCCTAATATGGCTGTTTGCATTCCACCGATTTTCTTTACTCCCATAAATAAGGCGATCCGCGAGAAGACGGTTACAAAGGTTAATCCGAAAATCGGAAGCCAGGGCGTGTTAAGCACCGGCCAAGCACGGTCGAATATTAAATAAGCGGGTACTACCACAGCGCTCATGGCAAGCAGGGTATAGAGAGCAACGGTTGGCGCTGGAACTTCGTATAGCACACGCTGGTTGATTGGCAGATGCATGGCGTACAGCAAAGCTGCCCCGATCATCAACAGTACCCCGGTAGGGTCGGTTGAATCATCTGGAATACTTGTGAGAAGTAACACCGCGACCGTTGCAAGGAAGATACGAAAAAATGTAAGGCGGGTTGGGGGTTGATGATCCAAGATTAGCCAGAGCGCTACGAAAAATGGATAAAGCGAGTAAAGCAATTGCCCAACGCTTGCGTGGAGTCTTGCAAGCGCAAGGTAGTAAAGCAGTGAGCCAAGTCCGTTGATCGCGCCGGCCAGAATACAGCCGATCAGTCCGACGGGAAAGATGTAGAGATATTGCCGATAGAAAATGGCGATAACCAAAAATAATAGACAGGCCGCAATTCCGGTGCGTAATGCCACAACCGCAAATGGTGAAAAGCCTTGCGTAATGGCGAGTTTTCCGAAGACGGGTGCGAAACCAAGAAAAAATGCCGCACTAAAAGCAGCGAGAATTCCACCAGATTTTTTGTTAAGCAAAGATACCAGCCTTTAGGGTCGTTTCTGCGAGGAGAGCGTTACTTTATTAATGCTTTCACCTCTTCAAGAAACTCGTCATTTAGAAAATCTCCTTTTTGCATAAGGGATTGGATCTGACCGCCAAGCCGGTTTTTCTCTTCTGCTGTGAGTTCTTTTGCGGTCGCAACAATAACGGGAATGGTTGCAGTTTCCGGTTTTGCGCGCAGCAATTCTATGACCGTGAAGCCGTCCATTTCCGGCATCATTAGATCGAGGACGACAAGATCCGGTAATACGCGTTGGATTAATTCGAGACCTTCTCTGCCGTTTGATGCTTCGAGGATGGTGAAATTCCCTTGCGATTGTAATATGCGGCGGATGAGTCGGCGTGCTTCGTCGGTATCTTCCACAATAACAATTTTTGGGAATCGTTCAGGCGCAACCTGCGTCAGGGCTGCAAGTAAGCCTTCCTGTGGAGTCTCGTCTGCCGATGGGAATTTCACGTCGCGTGACCAATTTTCGCCGAGAATACTCGGGTCTGCCGACATGGTGTGGCCGGTGCAGTTTACTACAACGGTGTCGCTTGGTTTGATGATGCCCGCGCGAATTAGTTTGAATAACCCGGCAAAAGCAACGCCGGCGGCAGGCTCCGCTGATATCCCTTCCATCTTTGCCAAAACGTGCATCGCGCGGAAGGCTTCTTCATCACTTACGCATTCGAAGGAACCGTTTGTGCTGTTTACATAGTCTCGCAGGAATTCGTAAGCGCGGCCAGGATCACCGGTTGCGAGGGTTTCGATGCGTGTTTTTGGCGATGTGACAGGTTCCACTTTATCGAGTCCTTTTTTCCAGCTATTGACCATTGGCGCGCAGCCTTCGGCTTGAATGGGGGCAAACGAAGGAATGTGATTTATCCATCCCATTTGCTTCATTTCGCGGAAACCCTTATAGACTCCAAGGGGACCCATTCCACCGCTGATCGCCTGCACATACCAATCAGGGGTTTTCCAGAGGGTACCGTCAGGTGGAGTTCCTTGAACGGATGTTAGTTGTTCTGCGATTTCGAATGCGATGGTTTTCATCGCCTCAATTGAGGTGATGGTACGAGCGCCCATGTCTTGATACAAGTTGCGTTGGCGGGCAAATTCAGAAGCGACTTGCTTACACTGATCGTATGATCCGGTGATCTTGATCACCTGACTTCCGTACAGGGCGATCTCGCGCATTTTTACTGCAGGTACCAGGCTTGTGACGAAAGCCCATAATTTCATCCCTGCGCGTGAAGCGTAGGCAGAATATGAAATTGCCACATTCCCAGTGGAAGCCGCCACCATTTCGGTAATTCCCGCTTCTTTCAAAGCGGCGATCGTAACCGAAGCCTGTCGATCTTTGAAAGAAGAAGTCGGCCCCTGACGTTCATCTTTTATATAAATATTGGGGCAGCCCAGCATCAGTCCCAAATTGATCGCTCTTATGAGGGGCGTCCCTCCTTCGCCAAGTGATAAGCTTACATTAGGTTCGCGTATCGGGAGTAGCTCATGATAGCGCCAGAGACTGGAAGAGCGATTTACCAGTTGAGATGGCAGGGTTTTGCCGATAATTTCATAATCGTACACAGCTTCACGCCATTGGCTGCCGCACTTTGGGCACGTGGTGGAGGCTGGGTGATAAGATGTGTTATGCCCGCAATCAAGACATTTGATGATAAATGACACGATAACAAGCTCCTAGTGAATTTTTATTTGTATCCGTTCCAAGGCACTGGCGAGATCATCTTCAAGGATCGGCTTTACCAGATAATCTATTGCGCCAAGTTCGTATCCTTTTTGCACATCTTCAATGATGCTGCAAATTATGACGGGAATATTATGTGTAATCGGGTCATTTTTTAAAATAGTCAAAATCTTCCAGCCGTCAGTTCCGGGCATCAAAATATCCAGGGTTACCGCAAAAGGCATAAAATGTTTAACGCGCTCCAAGGCCTTTGACGGGTCTGTGCATGGGATCACTTGATATCCGCGTGGTTTTAAATAACGCTCATAGAGTTCGATTACATTCGAATCACCATCGATCGAGAGGATTATCTTGTTGGTGTTCGGCCGATGATCACTCCCGATTTCATTTCGGAAGAGTGGCAGTGTAAAAGAGAAGGTGCTTCCCTTTCCGATTTCACTCTCAACCCAAATCCTTCCGCCATGCATGGTGATCAATTGCTGGCAAATGGAAAGCCCAAGCCCTGTCCCGCCTGTCTTTCGTGTGGGCGAGTCGTCAACTTGTGAGAATGCCTGGAAGAGTTTTTCCTGATCTTGTTTTGAAATGCCCGGGCCAGTATCTCTTACGCTGACTTTTACTTCGTTACGGCCGGTTGGACCGGCCCTGAGGCCGACTTCAACGGTGATATCGCCTTCGTCGGTAAATTTGGATGCGTTGGAAAGTAGGTTGATCATTACCTGACGAGCGCGAATCACATCGGCCCGCACCGTTGGTAGATTCGGCTCAATAATATGTTTCATTTGTATCGGACGTCCCTTTACCAAACCGCTCATGGTGGAGAGCACACTGTTGACCACATCTGTCATGTTCACTTCATCGAAAGTCAACTCCATTTTGCCAGCCTCGATCTTGGCGAGATCAAGGATGTCATTGATGAGCCCAAGCAGATGCTGGCCTGAAGTGTAGATGGCGGTTAGGTCCTGTTGTTGTAATTCGGTCACAGGCCCGTCAATGCCTTTTATGATAACTCGCGAAAAACCGATAATGGAATTAAGCGGTGTGCGCAATTCATGACTCATATTTGCGAGGAATTGACTTTTTAATCGGTCGATCTCGCGCATTTCCATCACAGCTTGTTGAGAGAGTTCAAAGGAACGGGCGTTATCAATTGCGACGGCCACTTGGTCCGCAAGCGTTTGAAGAACTACGATCTCATCATCTGTAAATGAATTTTTTGTTTTAGCTTGAACATCAAGGACGCCTATCACCCTGCTTCCGATCCTCAATGGGATGGCGGCTTCTGCCTGTGTTTCAGGGAGTAGGGGGTTGTGTTTATGCAATGGCGCGCGCGAGACATTATTTACAATCACGGCATAACCTTCAAGCGCCACCTTTCCTACAATAGAATCTAAATTTACTGGTAATGTGTGTTTGTTTTTTTTCATCTCCGCGCCGGCTTCGCCAGTTGCCTCGCGTAGGGCAACGTTAAAGCCGGTCTCTTCAACGATAAAAATAGCGGCATGATAAAACCCGAATTTTTCATTGACTAGATTTACAGTTCTTGTGAAAATTGTACTCAAATCAAGCGTAGATGTAACAAGGCGACCGATCTCAGCAGAAGCTGACAAATACGTATTCCGTCTTTGCAGTTCTTCCTCAACATTTTTGCGGTCGGTAATATCATGGTGAACCGATAGAAATCCGAGGATGTTTCGATTCTTATCCAGAATGGGGCTGTTCGTACCAGCGATGTGTACGAACCTTCCGTCTTTAGTTTTATTAACCCATTCATTGGTGGCCGGCTTCTTGGATAGCAGGGTGTTCCAAAAATACTTGTATTGTTCCCGCGCCACCAAGCCGGATTTGAGAATGCGTGGGTTTTGGCCGATAACATCAATTGGTTTGAAACCATATACTGTTTCAAATGCCGAGTTGGCAAATATAATATTGCCGTTGGTGTCTGTCATAAAAACCGCGTCACCGGAGGTTTCGATACCCAGCTTAAACCTTGTTAAATCTTCTTCTGCGCGTAAGCGGCCAATAGCAGTTGAGATTGGCGCAAGTGACGCCTCCAGCAGGGAAATTTGATTTTGATTAAGAGTTGCCTTTTTATCCATCATATCCACACCCAGGGTCGCAATCACTTCATTGTTATTGGTGATGGGGAAAATGGCTGTGTAGTTGATTCCCAGACGGCGGAATTCCTCGCGGAGGGTGGGCGGGTTGACGGGATTATTGGAAGAATCTTCTAAAATATAAGGCTTGCGGGTAGCGACCACGGTCTGGGTGGCCAGGTTTTCTTCAAGAGGAATTCTTAAACCTACTGCGCTCGCCGCATTTACAATTTTGGAATGATCGGCAACCACGGTAAAACCTTGCTTATCTTCATCGAGTAATGCGATTGCACCGCGCGCAACTGGGAAGCCCTCTACAATTTCACGGATGACGACTCGCAGTGCCTCTTCCATGGTCGTTGAAATGGTCAAGGTGTTGACGACACGGTTAATTAAAGCCAGTTCATTGGCGCGTTCTTTTGATTCCTGGAATAAGCGCGCATTTTCAAGCGCGAGTGAAAGTTGATCAGTAACCTGTTTTATAAGCAATTCTTCATCAGAGGTCCATTCGCGAGTCTGTCTATCATCCATAACGCGTAAAGTTGACCAGTCCTGGTCGCCGGTTTGGATATCGACAGAATAGGATGAGGCATTGGTCAGTACGTTTTTCTGTGGCACGCTGCGAGCTTGACGAACCGGCTCAGGTGAAGCGACCTGCTCGAGGTTTTGCCGAGCAGGCGCAGTGCTGGTCTGAAGCGCCGTATCTTTATCAAATTTTGGCACGCCCTTCGACCCGGATACAATTCCTTCAGGCTGGATATCCTTAAAGAATTTGTCAAGCCGTTTGTTTATTTTTGGTTTCTTTGGCATATTCCATTAACTCCTGGGCGAGGACACGATATTGCGTGGAGCTACGCGCGTTTGGTTTATACAATGTAATGGGCATTCCGGCGATGGGGCTTTCGCGTAATTTTGTATCTACTTCTATGATGGTATTAAAAACACCTTGGCCGAAAGTAGTGCGGAGCTGCTCGCTGATATTACGATGTGTGCGATTCCTTTTATCTAACATCGTGACCAGGATACGATACGCCAGGGCAGGATTGTCTTCTTCTCGGATTTTGCGAATGAGAGTCATCATATTACGCAGGGCGTACGCGGAAAAATATTCCGCCTGGGTTGGGATAAGCAGCAGGTCGGCTGCGGTAAGCGCATTTTTTGTAATGGCGCCAAGTACGGGCGGGCAATCAAAGATGATGTAATCGTATGTCAAGTTCGCGTTTGCGATGGCTTGACGCAGAATAGTGGTGTGATTCGTTCGCATCGGAAGAAATTGTTCAGATGCTTCAATGCGCGAACTTGATGGGATGAGATCGAGATGTGCCACGTCAGTTTTTCGGCAGGTGCTTTGTATTGAAGCATTATCAAGCAAAACATCACAAGATGTTAACCTGCTTTCACCAGGTTCGAAGCCGAGTGATAAGGTTAAGTTGGCTTGCGCATCCAGATCAATCAGTAAGACACTCAGCCCATGGTCTACCAGGGCCGCGCCGAGGGATATTGTGGTGGTGGTTTTTGCCACACCGCCTTTTTCGTTTGATACAGCAATAGTTATTGGCATGATTATCCTGTTACTTATTTGGTTGAGGTTTGCTTTTTTTTTGCGGAGTGATCTCAATTCGCGTGGCGCCCAGAACGCGTTGTAATTCAGCCATTGCAGTTTGCATCATTTCCTGTGGATCATTCGTGCTGCGGATCTTGTTGGTTATATCAGAAACGATGCGTTCCCGTGTGGCGCGTGAGGTTGTTTCCTCGAACAGACGGGCATTTTCAGCGGATAACGCAACACGCTCGGCTACGGCTTTGATCAGATCCATCTGGTCTCTGCTTACCCGTTCAGCTTTTGGAACCTGCACAGATAATGTGCCGATCGTCTCACCGCGTAAGATGACCGGGACAGATATTTCCTGCCGCTGGTCATTATCAGGCACATTTTGATTTTTTTCAATTTCAATTTGATCCTTTGATTCAGTCTCATTTATTTGCTGACGAAATACTTCACTTTTATACATGTTCCTGTTTTGAAATTTGATCATGATTTCCGACCCAGGCATGGCTCTTTCTAATTCCTCCACCGCCGTCTGCAAAATATCTCTCATATGGATGGATGCGCCAATCTTCCCTGTAACTTCACTGATCGTCTGTTCTTTGATCGCCTGACGCTGAGATTCTTGGATCAGGCGGGCATTTTCAAGCGCAAGCGAGAGACGCTCTGAGATCGCTTCAACAAGATTGATCTCGTCACTCGTCCATTGGCGGTCAATGTTTGGAGCTTTAATATTCATAACGCCGATAACTTGTCCGCGTAATTTTATTGGAACATTGATGGACGGTTCCTGCGTGCCCCGATTTGAATTGATGGCTAACATTGTCCCGTGATTCATTGCTTGCATGATCTCGTCCGTTTCCACAGGTGTTGTCAAATTTCTGCCGCCGATCATGTTTTGATGATATCCGATCAGTTCCTCCTCGCGAGTGAATGTAAGCCAACCTTCGTGAACATTTTGTTGATAAAGCGCCTGCGCTTCATTGAGTGCTTGCTGCGTTTGAGAGAACAAGCGCGCATTTTCGAGCGCAATGGAAATTTGGTCAGCCAAAATACTGAGCGTGTTCGCATCGTTTTGAGTAAAGGCGCCGGGCTGATCACTTTGAACATCGAGCACGCCCACGATCTGTTCGCGTAATTTGAGGGGCAATGCCATTTCAGAGCGGGTGGTTGGCAGATCGGGATTATTGAAATAAGCAGGATCCAATCCAACATCAAGGGCGATGCGCGGGATGCCATATTTTGCGACAAAGCCCACAATTCCGCTTGTACCGACTTCAAGCCTGTGTCTGCGTGCCAGCATTATTTTTCCGCCTTTGCTGTTTGCGGCTTGTAGCACCGCAAATTGTTTTGTTTCGTTGATCAGGAAAATTCCGGAGTGATAATAGCCGAAACGTTCGCTCACGAGACGGGTGATCAATGGAAAAAGGATTTCAAGCCTTTGTTCACTGGCTATGATTCTTGATATCTCTCCGATCGCTTGGAGTTTATTGGCTCGAATTTCGCTTTGCTCACGCGAAAGCTCAAGGTCAGTTGTGCGTTCTAAAACGCGTGATTCCAGGCTATTTACGGTTTGATTTAACTCTTCCGCCATGCGATTAAAGGAATCTGAAAGAGCGCCGATCTCATCTTCTGTTATTGCTGTTGCACGGGCGGTGAGCTCTCCCGCTGTTATTTTTTCGGCAACTTTGGCAAGCGAAATAAGAGGTGATGTCAGAAATTGTGATGCTAAAAAGCCGGTCCCAATACTAAAAATTATCAATCCCATAGAGATCAAAATATTCGTTCTATTTTGCTCTGATATCGGTTCTAAATACACACTCGTAGATTGGCGGATTATTGCGACCCAGGGTTGTGTCTTCAGCAACGCTCCGGTGTTGATGGTGTTAGTTGCAAGAGTATCTGAATAAGCTTCAAAAAAAGATTGCTGTTGTAAATTGTTGATGCCTGCAACAAGCTCATCATTTATTCCTTTCAGTGCATCTTCTCTCGCGCCAGAAAGCAGACTGCCTTCCAATTGCAAATTATTTAATTCCAAATTATTGAAATTATTGAATGATTTTAATAATTCATCCCGGCTGCCGGTATCGCCGACCCGCAAAAAGGTTCTTGAGTCTGCCAGTAAAATAACGACATCCGAGTTTCCGGTATCAATGGATCGAATTATGGATTGTAAAACGATCGCGTAATATTCCACTCGCAAGACCCCAAGGGTAGTGCCGCTTTCTCCTTTAATTGGCGAACTGAAGTATATAAACGCCTCGTGGTCATGAAAAACTACATTCGAGGCGAAAGGTAACCCTGTCTCAAGTACCTGTTTAAAATAAGTTTGTTCCCTTTCGTTTTGACCATTGTGATCCTCGAAAGTGTCGAGGATGTTTACTCCGTTTTCATTTAACACCGCAATGGAATGAATGAATATTGGGTCTTTGCGTAGCAGGGAGAGCAGCACAAGGCGGGCATTTTTTTCTTCGATACTATTGGCACGTAATTGTGTTGACAGGCCTAAAAAGGAAACCAAAGGAAGCTGTTTTGAATCTGCGCGGATGGCATCCAGATGCGTGGTCATAAAACCGTCAATATTACCAGCGACGATTTTTGCGATCGTGAGTAATTGGGCTTTGTTTTGGATCTGAAGGCTTTGGGACGAGGATCTGGAATTGAACAATCCAAGCGCAGCCACAGGGATAATGGTGACAAAGAAAAATGCAATGATGATCTTTGTTCTAAGTATATATGAGTTGAAGCGTCGTAAAATGAAGGCGGTATAGATGACCGATATAACAAGAACGATCAAATTTGTTGCAGTGGGATTGGTAGGCAAGCCAGTATCTGGCAGGAACATATCTGTGAGCGTAATAAGAATGGCAATGATAAAAATACCGATTATTACGCGTGTGTTCCGCGCGGGCGGAAGCGTTGCAGATGAGATCCCGCCCACAACGATGGCGATCACGATCCCGAGAGCAAGGCTTTGTCCATGGACTATAAATGGAATCGTAAGCGCTATCACAAATATCGTTCCAATTAAGATTGAGATTCCCAACGTTGAGCGGGCACGACTGCTCAGGTAGACGCTTATAAATGCCATAATCGCAATTGTGCCCGTGATGCCTAACCCAATTAAACCTCTTATGCCATTATCGGTATACCCGATATAGCCGGTGATCACAGCCAATGCTGCGAATAAGAATCCTGTGATCATACTGATCGTCAGTATATTTTTACGACGGAATTCTTCCTGTTTTATGGCTTGATCGGACAGGTTAATCATAATAATTCTCTTATCATTTATTGAGGTATCTAAGGTAGATAGGATGGATCAAGCAGGGTTTGCGTATCTATTTGCTGCGCTAAAGCTCCAATAGAAATCAAGTAATCTGTTGTAATATTTGTTATAGTGTATATGGAAATTGCTTCCTGTAAATTGAATAACTTCTTATTATCGTTGAGGTTAAGAATTTTTAAATTATTATCCGGTTGCACCTCTTCGATGTTTAAGTGCAGATATTTGGCGGCAATTGCGCGCGTTTCTTCCTGGTTTTTCAGACGGTAATCGACTGCCTCAAACCACGCATTTAGGAATGCCCGAACATCTTCAGGCCTTTTTTTCACAACCAGGGCATCGAAAACAATCAGGTCTGGAAACAGATAAAGTTGTTCTTGTGGGTAAATAATCTTGTAGCCACTCGAAAGCGCTTCAGACGAGTAGGGCTCCCAGGTAGAGGCCGCTTGAACCTGGCCACTTTCAAGCGCTGCCAACGCATCTTCAGGGTTTATAGCGACAATAGTAACATCCTCAATGCCCATGTTCACACTCTGTAACATTTTGACAACAGTCAGCTCATATTGCGAGCCGATCTGCAGACCGATTGTTTTTCCTTTTAGATCTTGAATGGAATTAATATCAGAACCAACAAGAACAGCGTCGTTGCCTCCATTGTCGTAGACCGCTACTACTTTCATTGGGGCGGTACGGTTAATGTTAATAGTGTCTCCAACTGCGATCAATGCGCCGTCAATTTGCCCTGCTGCCAGGTCCGGATATGTTTTAGAAAAAATGTCGTAATAAACTGGTTCCACTTCCACTCCGTATTTTTCAAACAGCCCTTTCTCTTTTGCAACAAGCAGCGTATAGTCGCCCCACCATTGTGCGTATTCAATGCGCAATGGTGCTTTTGTGGGCTTGTCTGTTTGCAATGCCGTACAGCCAGCGAGGGAAATGAGGATGGCGATCAGAAGCACTACTTTCAATAGGCTGTTTTTATACATCATGGATTCCTGAATTATTCCGCCATGTCCAGTTCGATCGATACTGGCTTGATCTGTACAATCACTTCGGAACCGCCAAGCGCACGGCTGAGTTCCTGCGCGGCTGTTTGTAAAATAGTCTCAAAGCGCGTGGATGCGGTGATCTTCGATGAGATATCAGTTGTGACACGCTCAATATCCGCACGATGTTGTGTGGATTGGAGGAGCACGGCAGTTTCAATGGCGAGTGAAAGTCGTTCAGCAACGGCTTCAGCGATATCTGATTCGTCGCTCGAAAATTTCCTGTTTTTGCGCGTACGAAGGTTCATCACGCCAATGACCTGTCCGCGCAAACGAATGGGAATTCTGAATTTTGATGAAGTATCTTTCTCGTTTGACATAATCGAGCTGTTTTTTATGACAACTTCTTGAATATCTTTATCCTCTAAAAGCACAACCGTTGAACCTGATGATTGAAAACCCTGCCCGAGTGATTTTGGGCGCATGACCTTCCATGATTCGCGAGTTAATTTGTTAAATGTATTTTGCGATTCAGCCAGTGATTTTCGTGCTTCTTCAAACAAGCGTGTATTGTTGATGGTAATGGCCACCTGGTCAGCCAGAGTACTCAACACTTCGACATCATCCAGGTCAAATGCATTCGCTTCTGCGCTCTGTACGTCAAGCGCACCAATGACCTGCCCGGAATATTGTAGTGGCAGCGCGATTTCGGAGCGAGTATTCGGAAGGTCGGGGTTGTCAAAGTAAGCAGCATCAGATCCAACATCGAGTGCGACCCGTGCGCGTCCTGTAGCAGTAACGAAACCGACAATTCCGGTCTGTCCAATCTGTAGTTTGTGTCCGCGTTCCAACATTTTCCTTCCGCCTTCACTGTTGGAAGCGCGGAAAACCGCGAATTCGTGAGCCTCATCCAACAGGAAAATTCCCGCATGGTAGGTATTAAATTTTTCGCTGATCACGTGTGTGATACGCGGTAGAAGGATATCCAGTTCCTGAATGGATGAGATCGCTTTTACCACCTGCGAGACAGCTTCGAATTGCCGCGCACGTTTTAAATTGAAGCGATTGGCGGTGTCCAATTCGGCGGTGCGCAGGTTTACTCGTTCTTCAAGAGATTGCCGTAATTGATTTAATTCACGATTTTCCTCTGTCTGTAATTTTTCATGCTGCTGCAATTTATTGATGGTTTCTCTCAGGCGGTTGATCAATGCCTGAATGATCGCTGAACATCCAATCAGGAGGACGACGATGATGATCGCATCGTCAACCCCGACCTGGGTAATGGCTCTGCCTGTCATTAGATCCATCAACGCTATCAAAAAAGCGGTCAAGACGGTAACTGGTGCTATCGTCCAAATTGAACGTTTGCCGAGTAATAATGCCGCTAGAACGAGTACGAGCGGAAGGCCGACAATCGAGATATCACGGAGGCCATTTGTACTGATGGCGATGATCGCAATTGCCGCAAGAAGTGCCAGCGGTACGATCAATTTTGCCATGCCGACTCTGCCGCGATTGGCAAGATACAAGGAAATGATTTCCAAAATCAGGGTAACGCTTAATGCGATCAAAGCTGGTATGTTGCGTGATTCCTCACCAAAGAGGCCGATCACCAATGGCAGCAGGGAAGTGTTGATGACCACAACAAAAACAAGAATATTCCTCGTCATTTTAATAAATGACGGATTGTTGTCTTCTTCATCTCTAAAATAATTCATGAACTTGGAAAACATTGCGTATCTCCGGGTGTTTATTTCACTGCTAAATTATCGGATGTGAATTGGATGGCAATATCGGTGTCTGGCAGTTTATTACCTAACTCTAGAATAGTGGTTTGAAGCAGGTTCTCAAGATTAACCAAATTGCCGATCTTAGCGGAGATCTCTCCAACCGCGCGTTCTTTTGCCGCGCGTTTTTGTGCTTCTTGAAGCAGGCGCGCGTTTTCAAGGGCAAGAACTGTGCGCTCAGCTGTTGCATGTGCTATGGCAATTTCATCATTCGTCCAAACTCGGTTTATATCTGTTACCGCGCTTAGCTTTATTGTGCCGATGCGGATGCCGCGCAAGGTGAGGGGAATGGCGAGACTGACCGGAGGAGGCTCGTCATTTGGATTTAATTTTTTTGTATCAATACCATCGAAGACATAACTTCCCACAGATTGTTGCTCAAAGAAATCATGCCACTGTAATTTACTCATTTGCGCTGATGAAGCTTCAACTTGTGCAAGTGCTTCAAGAGATTGCTCTAAGGATCTTGCGTTTTGGATGGCAACACTGACTTGATCGGCTAGAACAGAAAGGATGCTTACATCTTCCTGGGAAAAGGCATTAGGTTCCACGCTTTGAACGTCCAAAGCTCCAAAAATATCAGCGCTCACGCGGAGTGGCAGGGCGATTGCGGAGCGTGTTTCTGGAAGTTCGAGATTGTTGAAGTAAGCAGAATCCAGCCCCAGGTTCAGAGCGACGCGGGGCTGTCCGCTAGTGGTCACGTTTCCAATTAGCTCTGGTCCTCCGACGAGCAGGCGGTGATTTTGTGTCAGTAACTTTTTTCCGCCTTCGCTGTTCGCAGCTACAAGGATGGCGTATTCTTTGCTATTATCCAAAAGGAAAATACCAACGTGATAAAAGCCAAATTGTTCTGAAATGGATTCTGCGATTCTGGGAAGCAGGGCGTTGAGTGTCTGTGAGGAACGAATTGTGCGTGCGATGCGGGCGATGGCTTCAAACTGCGCAGAGCGATGTATGTTGCGTTGGTTGGCGATGGTCAACTCGGCGGTGCGCTCGTTCACGCGCTGCTCGAGGTTTAATTGAATTAATTTTAATTCGTGTTCACGACTGCTCAATTCCTCGTTGCTTTTTGAAAGCATATCTTGTTTTCTGCCGGCATATCCTGCAAATAGACCGAGCACGAATGGCGCAGTATCCACCAACCATAAAACAGGATCGGTGAGATGTGTATTGATCATGGCGGATATATTGAGCGGTAGTTGAAAAAATATGATTTTCAAAATAGTCCCAGCCAATGGAAATAAGAATCCAAAGAACACACCTATCAAAGTGTAGCGTTGTGTTTCACTGATTCTTGCGCGAGTTGGTTTCTTGTTCAATGCGTATACCTCGGAATTTTTCTTTTCCTTTGAGTGATTATTCGTCGGCGCTGCCCAATTCAACTGTGACCTGGGCGCCGCTAATCTGATTGCCCAATTCACTTATGGCGGTTTTTATGATTGACTCAATTTCAACCCCTGCGCCGATCTTCGCCGAGATGTTGCTGATGGCATGTTCGCGTGCGGCGCGTTTTTGCGAATCTTCAAGCAGGCGCGAATTTTCCAGAGATAAAGCCGCGCGATTTGCGGCAGCTAAGGCAATTGCGATTTCTTCGTCTGTCCAAATATGAGCTGGGTTTTCCTGTTCCAATCCGATCACTCCGATGACCTGGTTGAGAAGCATCAACGGAATCAGGAGAGTATTTTGCTTGACATTGGTTTGATGGTCGGTTGATTGTTTCACAATGATCGGCTTTCCATTTTCCAGTTTTTTTAATAATTCCAATGGAAGGTTATGCTGAACGGCGGTCACCTGCAATCCATCATATTCATAAGCGGGAAACTCCCTTTTGCTGATGGGGGATTTCCATGCCCGTTGTGTTTGCTGGCGATTTACTTTCGTGAGCTCTAACATTGTTGCTTCCACCTGCTGTGCAAGTTGGGTTTTCTCAATTGCGGCGGATAGCTGGTCTGCCAGCAGTTGAAGAGTTTGAATATCCCGTTCGCTAAAGGCGTTGAATGCTTTTGTCTGAATATCCAAGGCGCCGATCGTAAGGTTGCGGTTGCGCAAAGGTAAAGCGATCTCTGAATGCGTTTCAGGCAGGAGCGGGTTTTCAAAATGGATAGCGTCTAGGCCGACATCCAAGGCAATGTAAGCCTGTCCATTTTTAGTGGACTTGCCT
The DNA here is from genome assembly GCA_026390015.1 of Chloroflexota bacterium. GTDB lineage: Bacteria > Chloroflexota > Anaerolineae > Anaerolineales > Villigracilaceae > Villigracilis. Next base: position 151,185 of record JAPLGS010000141.1, read on the forward strand.
ATCAGATCTTTTTGACTTACTTTTAATTTGTAATTGTTCATCAACATTTCTTCTGCGGCGATACTGCTGGCGGCGCGCAAGATGGCATACTCTCCGAGTTCGTCCACAAGAAAAATACCGACGTGATAATAATCCAGGCGCTCCTTGATCAGATTCACTGAAACCTTAAGAAGAGTGTTTAGATCACGGATGATGATGATCTCCCGCATGACGTTTGTGATGGCTTTCAGTTGCACGTTATCTTTTTGCAAATCAGCAGTTTGCTTGGAAACATGTTCTTCAAGACTTCCCAATTTCGATTGGAGTTGATTTGTTATTGAATTAAATACCGATGCTATTGTCCCTAATTCATCTGATGAGTTCTCTTCGGCGCGAATATTTAAATTACCCAATGATACTGAGTTTGCAATATCGGCGAGATCGAGAATGGGTCTGGTAAATATTCTGGCAACCAAAGTTGCCAAGATCGCAACCGCAAATGTGGTGAGAATCAAAAGCAGGATATTTGTGTTGGTCTGTTTCTGAATATCCGTAAGAAAAACTGAGGTTGGGCGGCTGTAAATCACAACCCATGGCTGGGTCTGCATGTGGGCTACTGCGATGCTCTCATCCCCTGATTTATTTGGGGATATATCTGCCCGAAAGAAGGGTTGTGTATTTGCATTCTTAAGAGCGAGATCTAAATCGGTGAGATGAGTGGCCTGTTCTTCACTAGGAAGATTTAAAAATCGTTTCGACTCCATCGCCAGCAAATAGTCGGAAAGTTCAAGGGGAACGATGGATTTTAGAATGAGCTCCGGGTTTTGTGAATCCGCCATACGGATATTTAGTTCATCCAAGACAAGGATTGCTGCGTCGGTCGAAATTCCGATGCCTTCGGTAATCACAGATTGTAAAATAGCCGAGTTGTATATTATTCGCAGCACGCCAACATAATCACCGCGCTGACTGAATATCTTACTTGCAAAGTGGATAACAGTTGTTGCGCCGTTCGAATAGGTGACTGTTGTAGCGAGTGGCTGGTCTTGCATCTGTACCTTGCGGAAATACAAATCATTAGATTCATTTGTTCTGCTGTCGTCTTTTGCAGTATCCATTAGGACAACGCCGTTTACATCTAAAAGAGCGTAGGAAATTATATTAATCGGATCTTTCCTGCCAAGTTTCTCGAGAAGATCCCTGGCGTGTTCCCCTTCCAGACTCCCGCTGCGTAGGGATGGCGCCATTTCCAGATAAGAGGAAAAGTCTGTAAATTGGGATTCGATTTTGGATGAATTCAGAACATTATTAATAAACGAGTCAAGGTTGCTTGCTATTCGCTCTGCGTCAGACAACAAGGAAGTTTCAGCACTCTTAATATACGCCTGTCGGGCTAGAATAATATCCCGCATTGATATAAAGATAAGCGGAACCAAAGCGGTGAACAGCATGAATAGTACAAGACGTGTTTGTAGGGAGATCCGTCCAATCCTCAAGCCTAAACTGAGAGGGGAGTGTTCTGAACTACTCTGTGTCATGACATCCTTTAATAATTTTACTTTTTTTCAGTGTGATTTTATTTCGCTGATTCTTCATTTTCGCGAGTCGTTCCTAACTGGATGAATGAGCGTGATGAGCCCAACGCCAACCCAAGTTCGTGAATGGTAGTTTGCAGGATACGATCAAAATCAGTCGATGCTCCAATTTGAGTTGTGACTCGAGCGATGGTTTCTTCCTGTTCAGCTCGGCGATTGGTTTCTTCAAAGAGGCGGGCGTTCTCAAGTGCGAATCCTGCTCGATCTGAAATGGACTGCACCATGATAATTTCGTCGTCCGTCCATTTCCTTTTTTCTTCGACCGCTTGTATATGAATGATGCCGATTATTTGATCACGGAATTTAACGGGAACCGCCAGCGTGGAAGGATTACCTATCGAAGGTTGGGCAATAAATTGGGTCTCACCAGATGCGAGGGCTTTTTCCAGCGTCGGGCTGTTTGATGGGAGGACTGTTGAAATAGTCCCATCTGGAAGGTAATGATACCCATCCTGTTTTGGCTTGCGGTAAGAAGATTTATTGGCTTTTTGATTTGGATGATGGGTGTCTTCTTTTGCAAGATCCTTATTAATAATTGCGATCTGATTGGCAATGGTTTCAAGGACATTCACATCATCTGCTTTGAACGCGGAAGGCTGGGTGCTTTGAACGTCCAATACCCCGATTATTGTTTTGCCATATTTAATCGGCAGAGTAATTTCTGAACGGGTTTTTGGGAGATCGGGATTATTAAAGAAAAACATATCCGAGCCGGTTTCGAGCGCGATGCGTACGCGACCGCTTTGAGAAACATAACCAACGATGCCAGCTCCCCCAACTTTAAATTGATGGTGGTTCGCAAGCATGTGTTGCCCGCCTTCACTGTTGGCGGCGCGTAATACTGCATATTCATGGGTTTCATCAAGCAGGAAAATGCCAACGTGATAAGCTTCCATTTTTTCACTGATGGATCGAGTGATTCGCGTCAATAATTCGGCTGATTGCAGCTCTACGTTTGCTGATATCTCCTGCGAGATATCAGCAATAACCTGCAGACGCATCGCGCGTTCCTGAATTTGTTGATAAGCAGCGTCAAGTGCATGAGTGCGTTCTTCAACATGCTTTTCCAGGTTCGTTTTAATTTCCTGCAATTCTTGGTTGACCGCGCGGGTCTCTTCCAAGCGAAAATTTTCAAGGTATGAACGAAAGATAACCGCAATGTACAGAATGAAGCCTGTAAAAAATACAACACCGCTTGCTTCAATAATATCGTTTTCTGAAATTGGAACTCTTGAATAATAGGAAGCTAATGCTGTCATTATGGTTGCATAGATCGCAAGCGTGGCAAAGGTGCGTTGACCTGTCAGCGTGCTTGCAACGATCAACGAGATCGGTACAAGCGCAAGCACAGATGTTAGATAAACCGCTGCCAAACCGAGAAATAATGAAAGATATGCAATAGAGATAACTCCGAGGGAAAAAATAAAAGTTCCAACTCTTGGAAATTTTGATTTGCCAAAAAGATATGAAATAATAGACACACCCAGCAGGAAGTCGATGATGATGGCAGGCTGTAGGCTGGCGATCAAACCCGCTCCCAATGCAATTATCAGCAGCAAAGCAATACCATTAAGCAATTGAGCACGTCGAGCAAATCCTGATTCTTGCAGCGTTGGATTCGGAGCAATTAAATTCTGAAGAATGTGATTGACCCTTGCCAACAGAGTTAGATTTTCAGTATCGTTGGGTGTTCGTGGTGTCGACATGATTACTCTCTTACCTTTCTGGATGGATCAGGATTTGCGCCCCTGCCAGACTGACCATCAGCCTGTTTCTGCCCATTGAGTTGGTCCAGCAACTGAAAAGTGACGGCCGCGTTTCCGATAGTAAGCCCAAGCTCCCGGACAGTCTCCCGCAGAATAGTATCCACATTTGAAAACGCGCTGATCCGAGCTGAAATATTCGATACTAAAGATTCGCGGGCAGCGCGTTGTTGCGACTCATTGTATAGTCTGGCACTTTCCAAAGCAGCGCTTAACTGCTCCGATAACGCGATCGCTAGATTGGTCTCGTCTTGCGTCCAAGCTTCAGATATATCATTCTTTTTCAATCGAATTGCGCCAATAATCAACCCTCGCACTTTGATGGGAACGCTAATGGTAAGGTTATCGTTCCCGATAATAATATCACCGGTTTCGACAGCTTTTGTGATGCTTGGATCTAGAAATTCAGAATAAATTTGCACTGTCGTTGGCGACGTGGCAAGAAAACTTGTGTGCGGTTGATTTCGAAGAATCTTCCCCCAAGCCTCTCGACTAACTTCCCCATAAACCAGTTTGGAAGCTTCAAGTGCTTTTTCGATCTCACTAAACAAATTTACATTTTGGATGGCAACCGCGAGTTGTTCCGCCAGGATTTGAAGAGTTGCTATATCTTCTTCAGAGAAAGCCAGCGATTCTTTGCTTTGCACATCCAATGCGCCCAGGATTTGCCCGCCTGCCACTAGTGGCAGAGACATTTCAGAGCGTGTTTCTGGCAAGTCGGGATTATTAAAGTAAAACGCATCCGTACCAACATCCAACGCGATCCGGGCTTTTATATTTTCAGTAACGTAGCCCACAATGCCCATTTCACCAACTTTAAGTTGGTGATTCCTTTCCAGCATGCGTTGCCCGCCTGCACTATTTGCGGCGGCGAGCACCGCGTACTCTTTTCGCTCATCAAGAATAAAAATGCCAACATGATAATAGCCAAAATTTTCGTGAATAAGATATGTTGTTTGTTGTAAAAGTTCTGAGAGTTTTCGGTAGGAAGTTATCCCTCTGCCAACTTCCGCCACAGCTTTTAGCAAGTTGCTGCGATGCTCGATTTCGCGAGTACGTTCGTTCACGCGTTCCTCGAGGTTTAGTTGATATTTTATAAGTTCCTGTTCACGAGCATTTAATTCCTGATTGCTTCTTAAAAGCAGTTCCTGTTTTCGACCCGCGTAGCTGGCAAATAAACCGAGGAACACCGGCGCGCTGTCAATTATCCACAGAAGAGGATCTGTTCGTTGTATATTAAAAACAGCAGTAATATCTTGTGGTTGGTGAGAACCTGCTAATCTTAAAAGAGTTCCAATGATAGGGAATAAAAAACCAAATAGCACGCCGACCAAAGCGTACCGTTGTGTTTCACCGATTTGGATAAAAGCTGGTTTCTTACTCACGGATTTATATTCTCTCGGGTTTTGGGTGTGTATCATTAATTACTTTGTTCGTATTGAACTGGTTTTTTTTCTGACGGGTAATCCATCTGTTTGATTGGATCCAATGCTGATCTCAACTTCTTTTAGATCGAATACTCTGCGCAGTTCGGTAGTAGCTGTGCGGATAACAGATTCGACATCCAACGTTTCGCGGACGCGGGTTGAAATATTCGCGATCATTTGATCTCGTAACGAGTTTTTTTGCGCTTCTTCTACCAGGCGACTATTTTCCAAAGCCAGCGCCACCTGGTGGGCGATTTTTTCCACCAGACCACGCTCACGTGTAGACCATTCTGTCACTGCACCTTTTCTTACTAAATTTATAGTGCCAATTTTTTGCCCATACAATAATAACGGCACACGCAATCCATCCTTTATGTTCTTTTTGTCAAAAGAAAAAATAGGTCGTACCCCCGCAGGTGTATATTGATAGGCTGGTTTCTGGCGGCTGGTAAACTTGGACCAGGTCTTTTGGGCTTGGAACGACGAGTTGGTTTCCAATTCATTAACCAGATTATTCGATAGGTTCATGAGACGCACATTATCATAGGAGATGGCGATCAGATCGCATAGTGTTTTAAGGATTTCGGTATCTGAAGGTAAAAACGCTTTCGGTTGATCAGAGTGCAAATCAAAAACACCAATCACTTCACCGCGGACAGTGAAAGGCACTACCATTCGAGAGCGGGTGAGCGGGAAGTGGTTTTCATGGAAAAAATTTGTATCCTCTGTATCTGATGAGATTATGGGACGGTTTTGTTGTATGACTAGATTTATCACGTTTCGATGGTCTGGCTCCACGCGAAATCCTTGACCGATAAGTTGTTTTCCTGTTGAAGAGGATGCCGCCTGAAGGAATGCGGTTTTTTTCTGTTCATCTAATATGTATAATCCAACATGATAGTAGCCAAATTGTTCCGACGTAAGCCGTGCCGCAGTTTCGATCAAGGTGGGAATGTCTTGAATCTCAGAGATAAAATTTGACACCTTGGCTGAAGTACGTAATTGTATTGTTTGCATATTTAATTCTTCGGTACGTTCTCTGACTCTGTCTTCGAGTTGCGAGTGTTCTATTAATAAAGTTTGAAGAGTATTTTGCGTTTGGCTGACAACCCGAAAAAATGCCTCTTTAAACTGGCTTATTGCGATAATAAGGATTACGCCGGGGACGGAAAAATAAAGAATGTACCCGATCCAATCCGCAGGCGTTGGGGCAGGCAGATTACGTAACGGAAGTTGATATAGGCCAAGTTGTTGCGAGGTCGCGATTGCAACGGTTGTTAATATGCATGCAGCAAGAATGTAGATATCAACATGGCGGTCAAATAACAGAGAGGCTAAAGCCGCGCAGGTTATAAAAAATATACCCCCGCCAAGCCATGGACCCCATCCCAGGATCGAGTTCGTGCCGATGGTGTAAATTATAAGAAGCAGCAGGGCGGCGCGCGTCGAATATTGTGCAGGTACTATTGTGATCAGTGTAATTGCTAGTAAAACACTGATAAATAAAATACGGTCATTGAGCGACGTGGTTGCCCAATTGAAAAGAATTATCGCTGCCCCCAATACACATGCAATGCGTAGCGCAATCAAGATAAAAGCGTCGCGCCATTTTTTATCGTTGAAATAAACCGATTTTGCTTCGATTGAAGATGAAGATGAAAAATTGCTATTCATTGTCTTCTTCCATTGAAACTTCGATCACTACTTCGGCCGCTTCAAGTGTTCGTCCCAACTCTCTTACGGTAGTTTGAAGAATACTTTCCATGTTTGTAGAAGCCCATATCTTTGCGATAAGCTCATTTGCCAGTCTTTCGCGTGCAGCAACCGACTGGCTTTCCTCCACCAATCGGGCGTTTTCCAATGCCAGCGTAGCTTGTGCCGTAATCGATTCGATCAGATTTTTTTGTTCAGGGGTCCAGTCGGATGAATTTTCTAAATGGATCATCCCGATGGTCTGATCTCGCAGAAGTAAAGAAATTTCCAAGTCCTTTGTGTTTGTTTGATTATTATCTCCGAGCGAGTATTCTAAATTTTGTTCTTTTGTCAACGATGACCACGACCCTTGAAGATATTGCCTCTGCATAGCGCGCATTTCAGTGAGGCTTTGTTGGGATTCTCGAAATAGGTGTGAGTTTTCTAGCGCAATCGCAATTTCATTTGTCATGCTTTGGAAGGTTCCCACTTCTTGCTGCGTGAACGCATTTGATTTTGTTGAATGCATTTCCAGCGCGCCTAATACCTTCTCTCCGGCGATAAGAGGAAGAACGATTTGGGAGCGGCTATAGGGCAGCAAAGGAGTGTCCGGCCGGATGAATTCGTTCGAATTATCTTGTGCAACGTGAGCTATCTTAGTACGAATGGATTTGCCTACCGCGCTTCTGCCATTCACATCGAGGCGGTGTCTGTTCTCGCGCAGGATTCGCCCGGCTTCTCCGGTAGCCTCTTTCAGCTCAGCCCATTGTTCGGTAGAGTCGAGTAAGAAAAAGGCTATGTAATAATATTCAAATTCAAGCGCGATTAGATGTGCGGCGCGCCGAAGTAATTCGTCCGGCTCTAAAATAGCTGTGACCGCCCGTCCAATCTGATTTACTTTATCCAATTGACGGGTTCGGTCAGAAACTGTCAACTCGAGGTTGTCGCGCTCAATCTTAAGCATATTCAAGGTTGTATCAATTTGATTTTGTGCTTTAAGGAATTCTGCTTCCAGCCGTTGAAAGACCGCGATAATCACTGTCCCGAACAGGCTGATTACTAAACCTGCGCTTAGCCAGTCTGAGATACTCGCTGGGGCTGCCTTCGGATTAAGCGGTACGAATTGAGCAGTTAACATCAACCAGCCAAATAAAATGAAAGTGATTATATTAATAATTAATGCGGCCATGCCGATTTTTGGAGAGAGAAGCATTGTCGAAAAAACGATCAGCCCAAGAAAGAAAAATAGGCTATTGCCCAAAATACCATTTGTACTTAACTCGCTCAGGCTTATCACATAAATACCAAGTATAACGACACTCATTCGTGTGAGATATGAAAAACGGACAACCGTCACAACCCCTGTAATTACGAATATTGTAATAATAATTATATTAATAACCATGCTGTGAGAAGCGCTAAGTGTTGGGATAAGTGCAATGCCTCCAAATACAAGCATGCTGATAAGCAAAGGGATTGAAAATTGCTCGCGCCAGCTTTTATAAAATTGACGGGTTGCTTCCTCTGGGATTGATGTCCGATCGCGGGATGAAATATTTTTCATTGTTGTTAGTCTTTCCGCTCAAAATCATTTATCGGTTTTACTTGTATCTTTGCATAGCGTGCCCCGGTAACCCGGGTTAATTCGTTCGCGGTTGTCATTAAAATGGATTGTATATCCGTTGATCTTCGAATCTTGCTTGTGACCTCATAGATCACCCGCTCACGCTCAGCCTGTAACCGAATTTGTTCCAACAAACGCGCATTGGCGATGATGGCCGCTAAACTTCCGCCGAGCGTGCCAAGCATTTCCTCATCATTTTCAGTGTAAGCATCCAGTAATTCACTTTCAACATTTAATACACCGAGCAGTTCATTGCGATAAATAAGCGGGATGGCTAATTCGGAACGTGTATTGGAACTCATTTGAATGTAACGTGGATCCTCGCTGACATCCCTTAATCGTAATAAGCGTCTATGAGCAGCTACCCAACCAGTAATGCCGCTGCCAAAGGGAATCGGTTCAGTGGATGCATTTTCAGCGTACCCCATGGACGCTTTTAACACCAGAGTCTTTTTCTCGCGGTCTGCCAAAAAAATCATAACACGATCTCCCCCGAGGGTCACTTGCAGACCGTTGACTGCGCCTTCGAGCGCTTCTTCAAGTGTTGTTCCAGAAGCGGCTGTTGTTGTTATGTGGTGTAGTAGCCGATGCTGTGAGAGGTGTTCCTGGGTCTCGGCAAATAATTCTGTATTAACCACCGCAACCGCCAATTGGTCCGCGAGGATCTGTAGGCTGCGCAAGTTATCATCTGAAAACGCATAAGGCTTTGTGCTTTGAATATCCAATACGCCGAGAATACGTTCTCCTACTTTTAATGGTATTGCTGCTTCAGCGCGCGTATCAGGGAGCAATGGGTTGGCATAGTAGGTTGCGTCTTTGGCTGTATCATTTACTACAAGCTGTTCGCCACGACTGCTCACAAACCCAACAATAGACTTGGAACCTACTCCAATTTTGTAACCTGCTCGCTTCATCTGCGCTCCGGCTTCACCGGTTGCTTCGCGGATCATGGTGAATTCACCGGACAAGTCTCGTAAAAAAACTGCGGCATGGTAAAAATTAAGACGCCCACGAATAAAGTTGACCGCCTTGATCAATAACTCATCAAGATTAAGCGAACCACTAATGTCGCGTGCAATTTCAGCTGCAGTTTCAAGTTGCAGAGCTCTCTGTTGGCTTTCATCCAAGAGGTGGATATTGTTGATCACGCCCGCTACTTGACCCGTAATGGTGGTGAAAAACTTCAGATCGGCCTCATCAAATGCACGCTCATTTTCAGGATCTTGAAGAATTAAAGCTCCGATTAACTTGCTCTGAACCAGCATGGGTGCGCCCATCCATGATCGCACAGGTTTTCCAACAAACTTCACTCCAAGCTCCGCCGCCTTTTTTTCCGTATCTTCCACTAGCATGAATGGTTGACGGGTTCGGAGCAAAATGGATGTTAATCCTTCTCCTAGTGGAAACGATTCTATGGAAGTAATTTTCTCGTCTTCATAACTAAACGGGATGCTGACGGTATCGCTCTTTTCATCATAGAGCGCAACGATCAGATTGTATTTGCCGATAATTTGATGGATCTTTTCGAGTAAGCCACTGAAAAAACTTTGAAGATCCAAAGTTGCTGAAATTAATTTGTTAATGGATGCGAGTGATTCCACCTCACGAAGGTGCTTCTCTGTTTGCTGGATAGCGTCAGCTTTTTCCAGCGAGATAGACATTAAATCAGCAAGATTGGCGTATGGCTGAATTGTTGTATTCGAAAGAGTTAGTTTTCGGATTCCGATCATGATGATCGCAACCAGCACCTCTCGATTTCTAACCGGTAGAAAAGCTGCTCCATTCAGATCCATCTTTTCTATAATATTTTTAAGCGAATCTGGTACGTCGACTCTGCTTGAGGTCGTGATGATTGCGCCTCGAAACAAATAATCCGTTATTATTTCAGTGTCGATTTGGAAATATTTGGGAAGGCTGACGGCTCTTGTAGACTCACCTGAAGAGAGTACTTCCAGTTGCCCTCCATCAGCGTTCAGATGAAATAGGACGATAGGATAAGGAGCCTCTTTTAGAATTTGTCCGCTAATTTTCAAAATATCTGCTTCATTATTAGCGTTTGCGAGCAGGCGGCTTGATCGATAGAGACGCTCAATTTCCTCGAAATTTACCTGACTGGTCTCAACCAATCCCTTGGTTTGTATCGCTGCTGCGATCTGGCTTGCCAGCGTTTGAAGCATGACCAAGGTTTCAGCGCTATTAAATGTGCCCGCAGTGGCACTTTGCACATCAAGAATGCCAAAAACTAAATTACCGATGGAAATTGGAACACTTGCTTCTGAACGGGTTTCTGGGAGCAGTTCATTTTTTAAGTGAAGAGGGTCATCCAAAACATCAGAGGCGATGCGCGGCTTATTGTTTGCACTGACCCACCCAAGAATGGTTGCTGATCCAACCTCCAGGCTGTATTTCTTATCTGACAAGCCTTTTGCGGCTGATCCATAACCCGTTTTAAACTCAAGATATTTACCGCTCCTATCCACCAAGAAAATACTCGCTTGATAAAACTCGAACTGTTGAACAAGAAGTTCGACCGTTTTGTTGAGCATTTCATCAAGGTTGGAAATTGTGGTTATGCTTTGTGCTACTTCTGCGGCGGTGCGAATTTGACGGGTGCGCTCGTCAACTTTTTGTTCAAGGGAACGGTAGGCTCCGCTAAGTTCATCAGCCATATCGTTAAAGGAATTTGCAAGGAAACCTACTTCATCATTGCTCAATACTTCCGCCCGCCGGCTCCAATCTCCTTCGGCAAATCTGCGTGTTATATCAGACAGTGAACGTAATGGTTTAATAATTCGATTGATGCCAAAGATTAATACCAGACCTGTGGCAATTAAAGTACCTAAAACCAGAAAAAAAGTAAAAGGAGCAAGGCTCGATATCTTTCCGTAAACATCAATTGCTTTTACTTCCAACGCTACGCCGGTTTGCATTCCTGGGAACCAGATTAATTGAGCCAGAGCAGCTTCGCCGTCTGGATCTTGGATTTCCAATGCTTCCGGCGTTGATTTTCCTGTGAGTATTAAATCTGAGAGTTTTGATGTAATCTTAATTTGCGATGCTGAAGAGCCCATGGCGAGCTCGAATTTTCCAGAACTTATGTTGTTGTAAATAAATTGATTGTTTGGAAGAATAAAATAAATACTAGCCAGTGTCGAAATGCCGTTTAATGGTTGAATAAGTCTTTGTAAATTTTCTTTTTCTGTGATCCCCACAATTGAACCGAGTGAGGAACCGCGCGCGGTTTTGTACTCCGCTATGGTAATAAGAATAAATTGATCTTTATAAATAGGTGCAAGCTCGCTGGCAGCAATAGATTGAGTCCCTTGCGATCCTTGATTAAAAATGGATGGATTGATTTTTATACCTTGCCAATCTGTATTGCTGGCAATTTTAATATTTCCATTTGTATCAACCAGAAAGAACTGGTCAAATATCGGAGAATTTTGTTGTGCATTAAGGGTTTGAAAAGCTTTAATAAAATTACCGCGTATTTCGCCAAACTGAGTGCTTTGCGGGTTGGCATGTAAAGCCAGCTCGATAAGAATTTCGAAATTACTGTCTGTAATCTGAAATTTGAGCAGTGCCTCCTTATTTTTTATTTCTTGATCGATGATCTTGAGTTGATTGGTCAGCAGGTTTTGTGATTGGGTAATCGCCTGCTCGGTTAAAAGCGCGCGAGCACGAAAGTATGACACGCCTGCCATTAAAGCAAGAGGAATAAATGTGAAGATGAGCAGTGTTCTTACAAGCGTACTTGTCAGGCTGCCTTTGAATCTTTTTTGTTGGGTGTTAAGTATGGGCGTCGTTGTCATTGGGTGATTAACTATATTCCCAAACTGGCTCTCCGCTTAGGATGCGCCGTATCTGATCTGGGAAACGGTCTGGGTCGAGGGGTTTGCCTAAGAATCCGTCAAAGCCTGAATCTTTTGCCTTCTTCATTTGTTCCGGGCTAGCCTCGGCTGTTACGGCAATGATCAGCACTGTTTTAAATCGTTCAGATGCGCGGATTTTTTTCAACGCCCCGTATCCATCCTCATAGGGAAGACGAATATCCATTAATATAAGATCAAGGCGCGGAAGTGTATCCGCATATTCAACAACTTCGTAGCCTGAGGTTTTCCATTCACAATGGATTCCCAGGTAACCAAGCATGCGCGCTATCAAAACAAAATTGGAAACATTATCCTCTACTACCAATACTGCCGTGTCATTTGGAATATTTGGTTTGCGAATCGGTTGAGTATCAGCAACGGAAGGTGTTTGATCAGACATTATTACTCCTTGAAATAAATCTCTCTATCTGTTGGCCAATTGCATCAATATCGATTGGTTTTTGAATGTAACCGTCGCATCCGGCTTCCAATGATTTTTCGCGATCGCCTCGCATCACATTTGCCGTTACCGCGAGAATTGGAATGTTGGAGTAATTTTTCATCCCCTTGATCTTTGCTGTTAATGTGTAACCGTCCATATCCGGCATGTTAATATCCATTAAGATTAGATCAAAAGACCCGCTCTCTAGTTTTTCAATTGCCTGCATTGCATTAATGGCATCAACAACAGAATAGCCCTCTGCGCCCAATACTCTGCGAATTAAATTTCTGTTATCTGAATTGTCTTCAATATATAGGATCGTACCTTTTTTTGCTTCTGGTAGCATGTTGGAAATCTCCGAACTAAATTTTACCGTATGGTAAAAATACCCACATAACAGCAACCTTACAATTAGTATAACAAAAAAATCGAGACTGCTAGGCCTCGATCTAATTGAGCGGGTGATGAGATTCGAACTCACGATATCTTGCTTGGGAAGCAAGCGTTCTACCACTGAACTACACCCGCATGATTAAAAGGAATTATAAGCTACCCCGGAAAGGCATGTCAAGTCTGATGGGTATATTCAACTCAGTCTCGTTTACTGCTTCCGCGTTAGGAGCGTATTCGCCAGTTGACGAATTGCCTCCCCAGCCTCGCCCCGTGGATTCGCTTGATCCAAATACTCCAAAGCCTTTTGAGTCTCAACTTTTGAAGTTTCCTCTGCGAAATTTTTAGCTCCTTCATCTTCAAGCAGAGTCGCCACGGCTTTTACTTCTGCCATTGATATCGGCCCTTGCGACCATCTTTTAGCGAATTTATTATGCTTTCCAAGTCCGTACAAGATCGGTAGCGAGTTTTTGCCTTCCACGAGATCGCTCGCAGTAGATTTTCCAATTAGCGCTTCATCGCCCCAAATTCCCAAAATATCATCCTGAACCTGGAATGCCAGCCCAAGATGCCAGCCAAAGAGGCGATAGGCTTCCTGCTCTTCCTCGCTGGCGGATCCAAGCAATGCGCCTATATGTGTGCAGGCAGAGAGCAGGGCAGAGGTTTTTCCGCCGACCATTGGCCAGTAATCATCAATGCTCAGGTCATTTCGATCTTCGTAGGACATATCCATGAATTGGCCACGTGTTAGCTCAAGAAGGCTGTTGTTCAGAATGCTGGCCGCCTTGCTAACAACGTCAGCGGGATGATATTCTCTCAAATCCAGGATGGCTTGATTGGCAATTACGAATAAGGCATCTCCAACGTTGATCGCCATTGGCGCGCCCCAATTGACCCAAACCGTATTACGGCCGCGTCGTTTGTCTGAATTATCCTGAATATCATCATGTACAAGGGAGAAATTATGGACAAGTTCGATTGCTGCAGCTGCTGGTTTGGCGCATAGCCAATAAGGAGTTGCTATTGTTTCACTTATTTTCATTTCATTTTCACAAGAAGCTGTTGTGAGCAGGACAAGTAATGGTCGTATCCGTTTGCCCGTTGCTTCAGAGCCTGCTCCTTCACCGGTCCAGCCCATGTGATAGGTAAGCATCTCATGGAATTGTTTGGTGCGCGGTTGATCCAGCCGCGCCACCTGTTTTTGAAGTTCTGATTCGATTGCTTCGAGCATTTGTTTCTGAATATTCATTTGTTAATTCCGGTTATGTAGTATTCACCCAAAAAGATATTTAAATCTTTATCCAGCTGTTCAGGAGAATTGAACTGGATGGTGTTAAAACCTAATGTTTTTGCAGTCTCAATATTTGGGAGTGAGTCGTCAATGAATAAGCATTCTCGCGCTTCACGTTCGATCTGTTGTAAGGTGAGTTGATAGATGGCTGGATCTGGTTTGACAATTTTGTGTTCGCCTGAAATAATGATATCGTCAAAGATCTTTATAAAATCGTAGCGGGCTTGAATGATCGAAAATTTCTCGATAGAGAAATTGCTCAGTAAATAAATATTCCAGCCCGATCTTTTTAGCGCCTGCGCGATTTCTATCGTGCCGACAATTGTCTCTGGGATGCATTCTTCCCAATATGTACACCTTCAATGAATAGACGGCCTGCGTCCTGGCGCGCATTCCATTCGTAAAATCGAATCTCTTGCAGAAAAGAGTCGACAGCTTCAGGGGTGGGGAAGAATCGCTTATACAGGTTGTGAACATCCCATTTGATGAGGACATTGCCGAGGTCAAAAATAATCGCCGTGATCGGGTACGTCATCTACTGGATTAATCTCCTGCTTTATTTTATCCGATTCATGCAGAAGCGGTATAATCCCGCACTTGATATTTAATGCCCATATTTGATCTTGGAGAAAAATCTTGAGCCGTGTGATCAACCCTGATTCTGTTGGAAAAGAACGAACTCGTTTAACGAAAGGCATTGTTTTGTGCATACGAGAATTGGCAAAACAGACTGCGGTTACGCCGGAAGCGAAAGACCTGGCGGCGTACATCGCGCTGGCGTTGCAGTCCATTACGGATGGAATTGATGTTTCTGTGGTTGCGTGGGAAAAACGTGACTATTGGGTGAAGGCTGATAAATTTCGCATGGAATGGATGTGGGCGGGGCAGTCAGCAGAAAAAATGAAGGCTGCTGTGCTGGAAGATGATTGGGCTGCCGTGGCCGCGCTGATGCCGCAGATCGCTTCGAGATTTAACAAGGTGGTCGTTTCAGATAATCATCGCTTGGGGAAACCATGGACTGGGGCATATACATTGCTGGCGTTTCATCGAAAATTGTGATTATAAAATCCCTGTTGTTATAAACAAAATCGCCGAGGGTTCAAGCCACTCGGCGATTTTGTTTTATCTTTCAGGCTTTTTGTAAATTCTCCAGGTGCAGTTGTGTGTTGTTGAGCAGTTCGATCATCATTTGGCGGATGTGTTTGTTGAGAAAGTGTGTCTCCAATGTGGAGAGCGGCAGAAAGCGGGCTCCAGCGACAACGTGAATACAATTTGCTGATCCGCATAAACAAATGAATGGAGCTTGCATTTCCCATTCAGTAGCGGGGTAGAAGAAGGAAAGTTCTTCACCTTTTTCTATGTCTCGTCGGGCGATCATTAGCATGTGGTCTGTGTCGAGCACAACGTTGGGGTCGCAGGAATGATTCAGCGCGGCGAGTTTACCGACATGGGTGTGGACTGTTCGCCCAATTTGGACGGTGAAACGATTGGGTTTGTCCATGATGTTTTCGCTCGGCATGCTGCAAATCACATCGCCTTTTTTATATGCTTGTTTTGTGATGAGGGTTCTAAATTTATTTTCTGTTCTTATTGCAAGAGTTTCCATTGTTGTAACCATTTTAAGTTTTCTCCTTTTGCGAAATACTTATTAAATATTTTTTCTTCTTTTAGTATAGCGGTAATAAAAGAAATTACAAGGGTTGAAACTTAAATATCGAAATATATTAAGGTTGATTGACAAAGATATTAAAACAACATCAATTGCATCGGCGCTTTGCGTCCGTTAAATAAAATATAAGGCGCGGCGCGTTCAGCGATGACCCCGAGTTTTTTTAGCGCAGATAGATCGCGCAGTTTACTTGATCTTCTTGCGTTGAGGATCGCATCTGCACCTTTCAATCCAATGCCTGGGATGCGGATCAATTCCTGCTTCTCCGCCTTGTTGATCTCAATTGGTTTGTTTGTCAAATATTTCTGCGCCCACGCTTGTTTGGGATCAGCGTTAAGCGGAAGGTTACTGTCAGATGTAAATGGCAGGTCTTCAAGATCAAAGCCATAATCGCGCAACAAAAACGATGCTTGATATAAACGATGTTCGCGCATGGGGTCAACCGACGGTTTGTTTTCAAGCGGAGTATCTCTGACCGGATGGAACGCTGAAAAATATGCGCGCCTCAAGCGCACGTTCTTGTTCAACCAATTCGTGGTGGTCAATAATTCAAGATCGCTTTCATCCGCGCCGCCCGCCACAAATTGAGTCACAGTGGATGGATGGCGTCCATTCCAAAATTTATACGCGGGGACTGTTCTGCGAATTTCCTCGACCCATTTCAACGGTTGTAATAATTCTTCGATGAATATTTTATGCGGCGCAAGTTTAGCAAGCCGTTCTGTATTGGGCGCTTCCAAATTGACCGAGACCCGGTCGGCTAATTGCATTGCGCGATAGACCTGATCTTTTTCTGCGCCTGGCATGATCTTTAGATGTAGATATCCGCGAAACTGATATTTCTTGCGCAGAAGTTCTGCCGTGTCGAGAAGTTTATCCTGCGTCCGTACACCGCCGCCTGCCAGCCCCGAGCTGAGGAATACACCTTCAGCAGCTCCACTTTGATTGAGTTTGTTGAACAACCCTGCGAATTCATCTGGCTTGAAAGTAGCGCGGCGGAAATCACGCCCGGCGCGGAATGGACAGTAGAAGCAATCCCGTTCACAGGCTGATGAGAGCAGAGTTTTTAGGAGCAGAATCTTCCGCCCGTTGGGGAGTTGGGCGGGATGCACAAAGGCTTGATCCGTTTCTTTCGGACTGAAGCAGACTGGGGCGGAGCCGGAGACGCGCGGTTCTCCATCCGCCTCAAAAGACATTTGCGATGATAACAGCTTGAGAGTGTCGAGTGAGTCCATAAATCTATTTTAGAACATTTGGTCTATTTCAACAAGGGGAAACTGTGGAATAATGGCGGGAATTAACCCGTACCTTTATGCCATAGACAGTGTTTACCATACATACTTCTCAGAGATTGACTCCCGGATGGGAGGGGAGGGCGCTATCGCGGACGATATACACTTGATCTTCGTAAGTTCGGTTTCTTGATGTAATAAAAAATCACACAAGGAGAATTACGAAAATGGCTGATAATAAAAGTCAGGCGCACGACAAGAAAGTATTACACAGCATGGGGTATGCACAGGAACTTTCCCGCCGCATGAGCGGGTTCTCGAATTTCGCAATTTCATTCTCGATTATTTGTATTTTGGCGGGTGGCATCTCCGCTTTTCCAGCAGCCTTCAACTCGCTCGGCTCCGGCGGGGCGGTGATGATTTGGCTGGTAGGTGGCTTCCTTGCCATGACCGTTGCTTGGGGCATGGGACAGATCGCTTCCTCCTTCCCGACCGCCGGCGGTCTGTACCACTGGAGTTCCCACCTCGGCGGGAAGTTCTTGGGTTGGGCAACCGCCTGGCTTAACCTGGTTGGTTTGGTTTGTGTGGTGTCTTCGGTGGATGTGTTGCTGTACACGGTGTTCTTCAAAGGCTTGTTCATGCAGACTGCCATCGGCGGCAACCTATGGATGAATAATTGGACCCTTTCCGTTACCAATTCCATAACCATTGATTTGTGGCAAATGGTGTTTCTCATCATTGTTATGTCCAGCCAGGCGTTATTGAATCACTTTGGTATTGAGTTGACCACCAAATTAACCGACTTCAGCGGTTACTTTATCTTGGTAGTCACGGTTATTCTCATCATCGTGCTTTTTGCTTTCAGCCCGGTGGCTCTTGACTTCAGCCGCTTGTGGACCTTCCAAAACGTCACTGGTGATGCCGGCGGAGGAGTCGTTCCCTTCCATACAGGTAATTTCGGCTTCGCGTTCCTGCTGGGACTCTCGTATGTGTGTTACACCATCACGGGCTTCTACGCTTCCGCGCACACTTCCGAAGAAACCCAGAACGCTCAAGTCAATGTGCCGAAAGGTATGTGGACTGCCGTGTTCTGGTCTTGGGTGTTCGGTTTGGTCGCGGTTGCTGCATACGTGTTGACCATGCCCGACTTAAAAGCCGCCCAAGCAGCTGGCTGGAATTCATTCTTCTATATGTGGGGCGCCTCGCTCATGCCTCATTGGTTGAGCATAGTCCTTACTGGTTGTTTGGTGGTTTCAAACTACCTGTGCGCGCTCGCGGGCATGACTTCCTGCTCACGCATGATGTATTCCTTTTCGCGTGATGGCGGTATCCCCTTCATATCCGGGACACTTTCGCGCGTCAGTACACAATATCGCACGCCCACATACGCTATTTGGTTTTCAGCGGGTTTGGCTTTGCTTAGCACATTGTATGCTCCGGCTTACCTTGTGCTGGCAGTGGCTTGCGCGGTCTTCCTTTACTTATCTTATGTCATGCCCGTTCTGGCAGGCTTGATTGCAGAAGGCACCGAAAAGTGGAAGGAAAAAGGTCCCTATAACCTTGGCGCTCTTTCCAAACCCAATGCCGTGATTTCCATCATCGTTGGTATTCTCTTGGCAATCAGTGGTTTCTTCCCGCCAAACGAGAAGGTTTTCTACTTCACTCTCATTTTCGCTGTGGCCCTGCTCACTTTCTGGTCGAAGAAGTACTCTCTCTACGGACTTGGGCTTGCGGTACTTGGTTTGTTGGCAACCAAAATTCCTATTCCCGAAACGAGCAACTTACACTTCCTCATTCCACCCATGGGCACAGCCATCTCAGCTCTTGTCGTTGGCGTAATTGGCGCCGCAATTTCCTACATGAGAGGCGGAGAAGATGCGCGCTTCGAGGGCATTCCCGAAGGACAGAGGATCGTAGATCGCCAGAAGATGATCGCCGATATCGAAAAGAAATTTGGCGAAAACTAACATTGATATTTTGAACATTCTGTAATATAAAAAACGGTATCTCGAAAGAGGTGCCGTTTTTTATATTTTCTTAAGATAAAATGTAGACGTTCTATGGGTTAAGTAACGCAGGCGTAAGATTGTGGAAGGCTGTTAAAACCCCCTTCACAAAAGACAATATTGTTTTTGGAGATAAATCGAATGGAAATCATCGGAACATTTCTTGGAGTTGTCTTACTTGGTATGATCGTGCTGGCTCTCGGCGGCGGGTTGCTGGTATTGCTGGCGTATGGAGTAGGCTGGCTCGTCAACCTTGTCATGGGTTTGGAACCCTTTCAGGCAACCGCGCTCACCCTGGCAGGAATATTTGTTTTTATCATTCTCGTTGACCGGTTTATGAATTCGCGTATTCCTGCTTCGTCTAATGATCTTGAAGACGATGAATATGACGAAGAGGAAGACGATGAATATGACGACGAGATTGACGATTATGAAATTATAGAAGAAGAAGTTCTAGACAAAATTTATGCCGGCGTTCCACGCTGGAGGCGCCCAAGTAAGAATTTGGATTTTTCGAAAGCAAAGCCAGATGATCGTTGTCCATGTGGAAGCGGACGGAAATACAAGAATTGTCATGGCGCAACAAAGAAGAAAATATAGGAGCAATGTAGAGTCTGTATAACAGAGCTCATGGAGAAGATCATGAAATACTTACTCGGCATTGACCAGGGCACAACCCAAACAACGGCCGTCATCGTCAACGAACTCGGCGAAATGCTGGAGAAGAATTCCGCACAACTGCCGGCGCGATTTCCACAAGCAGGCTGGGTGGAGCAGGAGCCGGCGGATATTGTCCGCACCGTGAAAGAAGCTTGCGCGCCGCTGCTCGATAAATATAAAATTTCAGCAGTGGGGTTTGACAATCAGGGTGAGACCTTTGTGGTTTGGGATAAAGACACAGGCCACCCCGTGACTCCCGCCATAGTCTGGCAGGACACGAGAGGCGAATCTGTCTGTAAAGCACTCGCTCCAAATGTGGATGCAGAATCGCTCCGCGCGAAAACAGGGTTGCTGCTCGATAGTTATTTCTCCGCGCCGAAACTCAAGTGGGTATTCGAAAATTATCCCGACATTCGCAAAAAGGCACATGAAGGCAAATTGAAATTTGGAACAACAGAAACCTGGGTGCTCTGGTCGTTGACGCAGGGCAGACTGCATATCACAGACCCGTCCACTGCCTCACGCACATTATTATTCGATATGAATAAATTTGAATGGGACGATGACTTACTGAAATTATTTGATGTACCACGTAGTATGCTGCCCGAAGTGAAACCATCCGCTGGATATGTTGGCGATGTAGATTTTGGAAACGGAAAACCATTGCCGTTACACGCGTTACTTGTAGACCAGCAAGCCGCATTATTCGGTCAGGCTTGTTTCAAAGCGGGGGAGATGAAATGTTCGTTTGGGACAGGCAGTTTTCTGTTGATGAATATTGGCGATAAACCAAAGTTATCGAACAATGGATTGCTTACCACTGTCGGCTGGAATTTCAACGGACAAACCGCTTACGCTTTCGACGGCGGGATTTTCGTCACAGGTTCGGCAGTGCAATGGCTGAGAGACAATTTGAAATTGATTCCTGACTCAGCATCCAGCAATGACGCGGCGAATCGTTCCACTGATTCTGGCGTGGTGGTTGTCCCAGCTTTGCAGGGACTGGCTGCCCCGTACTGGCGGACAGATGTACGCGGCGCGATGTTTGGCTTAAATCGCAGTACCAGCTCTGATGATATAGTCCGCGCCACCTTGGATGGGATCGCCTGCCGTGTATATGAAGTGGTTACGGCCATGTCACAAGATCTGGGGCAAGCGCCCCCGCATCTCAAAGTCGATGGCGGGCCGTCGGGAAATCCATATCTTATGCAAACGATCGCGGATTTGTTAAATCTTGAAGTAAGAGTCTCTGCCGCTTTGGAAGCCACTGCAATTGGAATTGCAAACCTGGCAGGCGTTTCGGCGCTGAAAACTTCATTTGATGATTTGTCGAAGAATTGGAAATCAGAAAAAAGTTATATACCGAAGATGAGCAAGGAAGAAAGAGAAAATATACTGACCCAATGGAATAAAGCGGTTGAGGCCGTGAAGGGATTTCATCAATAACAATCAGACCCTAAAGGTTTTCAAAACCTTTGGGGTCTGTTTTATAGAAAAGAGAAAACATGACACAAACATTTGACATCGCCATCATCGGCGCAGGCGTGGTCGGGTCTGCGATTGCGCGCGAACTTTCCCGTTATAAACTCAATATTGCGCTGGTAGAGTCCGCGGCGGATGTGGGGATGGGCACATCCAAAGCCAGTACCGCGATCTGGCACACAGGCTTTGATGCGAAGCCGGGCACTCTCGAAGCAAGTCTCATGCGGCGCAGTTACGCGCTGATGGATAAATATTTAGTTGAAGCGAATATTGCGCATGAAAGACTCGGCGCTATTTTGATCGCATGGAATCAAGAGCAATTGGATTCATTACCCGCGTTACAAAAGAAGGCAATTGAAAATGCTGTAATGGATGTTCAGATCATCTCGGCAGATGAAATTTATCAGCGCGAGCCGCATATTAATAAAGGCGCTTTGGGTGGATTGCTTGTACCTGGAGAGGGCATACTTTGCACATTCACGGTTCCGCTGGCGTTTGCAACCCAATCTGTGTTAAATGGAGCGGAATTATTTTTAAACCATTCAGTTAAAAATATTAAACACGAGCATGATGCCTGGATTTTGGATGATGATATCCGCGCGATATATATCGTCAACGCGGCGGGATTATTTTCAGATGAGATCAATGCTCATTTTGGCCATGCCAATTTCACAGTCACGCCGCGGCGTGGACAGTTAATTGTCTTTGATAAATTGGCGAGGACTCTCGTCAATCACATCTTGCTGCCGGTGCCGACATCCAAAACAAAAGGCATGTTGATCAGCCCGACTGTTTATGGAAATATTTTGCTAGGGCCGACGGCAGAAGATTTACCCGATAAGACTGCCACGCAAACCACCGCGGATGGAGTCGAAATGCTGATCGGCAAGGGACGTGAAATTCTGCCGCAGCTGCTCGATGAAGAAGTGACCGCGACCTATTCCGGTTTGCGCGCGGCGACGGAGCATAGTGATTATCAGATCGAGATGCATGCGGAACAAAAATATTTGTGCGTCGGTGGGATTCGGTCAACGGGAATTTCAGTGGCGATGGGAATCGCCGAGTACGCAGTTGAGTTGTTGAGCAGTGCGGGCCTCGATTTGAAATTGAGGGATGATTTCAAATCGGTGAAGATGCCGACAATTGGGCAAGCTGATATTCGCCCGCATCAATCTGCAGAGATGATCGCGAAGAATCCATTGTATGCGGAAATTGTCTGTCATTGTGAGCGGGTCTCGCGCGGCGAGTTGATGGACGCCATGAGCGCGGCGATCCCCGCGACAAATTTGGATGGCTTGCGAAGACGCACGCGCGCGTCGCAGGGGCGCTGTCAGGGATTTAATTGTCACGCGGCGCTGGAAATGTCATTGCGAAGAGCAGTTTCTGCGACGAAGCAATCTCCAGCCATGATACATGAAGACGCGTCGCGAAGATCGCTCGCAACTTCATGTGATGTACTAATCGTCGGCGCGGGTCCTGCGGGACTTTCCGCCGCGGTCGAATTGAAGAAGCAGGGCATTAAAAATATTCTCGTTGTTGACCGCGAACCTGAGGCTGGCGGAATGCCGCGTATGTGTCACCACACAGGCTTTGGACGCGCGGACTTGTGGCGCATTTTTTCCGGCCCGCGTTATGCGAGATATTATCGTGAGTTGGCAGAAAAATTTGATGTGGAAATACAAACATCCACCACGATCATGGGTTGGGCAGATTCCGCCGAGGACGGCGGCTTGAGCAAATTAAGTTTTACTTCGCCAAGTGGGCTGGGTGAAATTGAAGCGCAAACTGTTTTGCTTGCAACAGGCGTGCGTGAACGTCCGCGGGCGGCGAGATTGATTCCTGGTACACGTCCGCAGGGAATTTATACAACAGGTTCGTTACAGCGTTTTGTATATCAGGAACAATTACCAGTTGGAAAAAAAGCGGTCATTGTCGGCGCGGAGTTGGTGAGTCTCTCGGCGTTGATGACTCTCCAACATGCAGATGTAAAATGTTTGATGATGATCACGGAAGAGTCAAAACATCAAATTGAATTTCCGTACGTTGTGATGAAATGGGCTGTGGCGGATATTTTGACACGCACGCCGATCATAACCAATACCCGTATCACAAATATATTTGGTCAAAAGCGTGTTGAGGGAATTGAACTTACTTCCGTGAACGGCCAAATAAATATCGTGGAATGTGACACGCTCATCTTCACCGGGGATTGGATCCCCGAAAATGAAATGGCCCGTCTCGGCGGTTTGGCAATTGACCCGATCACCCGCGGCCCAAAAATTGACACTGAGTTTCATTCTTCCATTCAGCGCGTCTTCGCGGCTGGAAATTTATTGCGCGGAGTCGAAACCGCGGATCACTGCGCGATCGAAGGGTTGCAGGCAGGCAGATCCATTGCAAAATATTTGAAATGAACCTTTTATGCTAACCCAGGCACTGGCACTGGAAATGAAATCTCAAAAGTTGTGCCTTGGCCAATTTCGCTTGTGACCTTAATCTTCCCGCCATGCAGATGCGCGATGCTGTTGACAATGGCCAGCCCCAAGCCATTGCCGGAAGGAGCGGATTCTTCTGTATCTCCCTCGGTGCGGGAGCGTGATTTGTCAACTCGATAGAAGCGGTCAAATAGATGAGTGATGTGTTCAGCGGATATGCCCGGACCTGTATCAGTCACGCGCACCCAGGCGAATTTCAGGGAAAGATCGCAGCCTGTCGAAATGGTCACACGATGATCCCGCTCCACTTCGTTTTGAGTTGTGTACTTAATGGCGTTTTCGACGAGATTGGTCAACATTTGAGTAAGCGCCTTGCGATCGCCGAGGATCAACACTTCGGGCAGATCATCGGTTTCGAGCACAATATTTTGACGGGCGGCCAGCGGCTCGAGCCGTTCAATCACCTCAAGTGCAAGATCGCTGATATCCAGGATTTCTTTTTGCAATGATTCGTGACCTGCATCCATGCGCGCCAGCGTCAACAAATCGTTGACCAAATGACTCATGAGATCATTTTCAGTTTGAATGATTTGCAATACACGTTGATATTCTTTCGGCGTGCGCGGTGCTGATAAAGCCCGACCTGCTTCAAGGTTGACAATGGTCAACGGCGTGCGTAATTCATGACTTGCGTCAGCGGTGAATTGCTTCTGACGTGAAAAAGCTGATTCGAGGCGGGTGAGCATTGCGTCGAAAGTATCTGCCAGTTGACCGATCTCGTCTTTTTTTTGCAGGTTGAAGCGACGGCTTAGATCCGTTTCGCTGATCTGTTGCGCTGTTTGCGTTATAACCTTAACCGGGCGCATGGCGCGGTCTGCCAGCCAGAATCCACCCGCAAGCGCAACAAACAACAGGATCGACACAAAAATGATCAAGGTGAGCAAAAGACTCCGCCGCTGTTCCGTTGGATCAAAGAGAGTGCCGATCACAACGTAGCCTTTTAAACTCTCGCCAGATAAGAGAGGTGTGATCAAAAATGCGTAATCAATTTGCTGGTTTTCACGGATTACAGAGGCGTACCTTATAACGTGCCTGCTCTCGGAGTTCGAGATTTGGTTGGGGAAATTTAATTGCGGCAATGAGGTCAACGGCCCCCAAAGGCGTTGCTGAATCTGATCTGAACCATAGATTGCGAGAATGTCTTCAGGACGCAAAAAAGATTGCCCGCTGCCTGGGGCGCTGCTGAAACTGGGAATATCGCCTTCCCCTAAAAATTTTTCGATCTCTTCAAGCCTGGCGGCAAGGCGGGTAACAGATTCAGCCTGTAATTCGCGAATGCGGCTTAGATATACCAATCCGCTGAAACTTATCAGCACCAAACCCAAAATAAATACGAACCAGAGCGCCAGCCGCAAGCGGATGCTATGGAAGAGTGAATCGAACCGATGGATAATATTATTCATGGATCATCAAGATTCACTTCAAATGGATCATCCAGTTTGCGGCGCAGGCGGCGGATATAAACATCCACTACATTAGATGCGACAATGGCATCGTAACTCCATAAATGGTTTTCCGCCATCTGACGAGTTATAAGACGGTTGGGATTGCGCGCCAAATATTCCAGCAATCCATATTCGCGTGAAGTTAGGTCGATCGGTTGTCCGCCGCGCCTGACGAAATGAGTAGCGGGATCCAGCGATAAATCACCGATGGTGATCAATCCACTTTTGTCTTCTGATTCGCGGCGAAGTAATGCGCGCAGGCGCGCCAGTAGTTCTTTCATCTCAAACGGCTTAACCAGATAATCGTCGGCGCCGCTATCCAGCCCGAGCACGCGGTCTTCGAGCGCGTCACGGGCCGTCAACATGAGGATCGGTGTTTGCACATGATTGTTTCGCAGTGAGCGGCAGACCTCGATCCCGCTGCGGAGCGGTAACATCACATCCAAAATGATGACATCATAAGGGGTCGATTCGGCAAACTCTTCGCCCGCCTGCCCGTCATAAGCCACATCGACAGCGTAGCCATCATCCGCAAGACTTAGGCGGAGTGTGTCGCTTAAGCGGTGGTTATCCTCCACCAGTAAAATTCTCATGCTTTATTTTAGCACGCCAAAATGACGGTTGGATGACAAAACTCGCTCCTGATTGTCATTATGCTGTCATTTACATTCGATATACTGACAATAATAAAATTGGAAAGTGAGCAAGGAGATATTTATGAAGAAACATTACACGGCTATTTTGGCAGCCTTTCTAATGACCATGTGCATGGGCGCGGGAATGTTATTGGTAAGTGGAAGCGCCTATCTAAACAAGAATGGCATCCCGGTTGCAGATTCACCAGCCGCGGCGACTGCAACGGCTATAGTCGTTACAGCGCAGGAAGCCCAGCTTCAGCAATTACAGGATCTGGTAAATCAATATCAGACTCGTGAAGTACAGTATCAAAACGAAATTGCCTCTGCAAGTCAGAAACTACAATCGGCGAACGCGCAAGTTCAACAATATCAATTTGTGATGGCCGCTTTGCAAAATCGCGGCATCATTAACATTGATCAAAACGGCCGCATCTCTCTTCCGTAAGAGCTTATTGTTAATAAGGAGCAAAAATGAAATTTTGGAAAACTACTTTACGTATTTGGATCACGATCGTTAGTTTGTTTAGTTTTCTTGGCGGCTGGGTCGTGCTGGCACATTCGCCAAAACCCAATCAATTTAATCCGGCAAATCTGTCAAAAATGCCGGTGCTCTCGCCTATCCCATCCTTCGATCAAATCATGAATTCACAAGAATCAAACAGATTAAGTTTTAACAATAATATGCGTCCGATCCGTTTACGAACCGGCGGCTCGGGATGAGAGCCCATCAGTTTCGGGCCATGAACTGCGAGATCGTTCTCATGGCTGAAGGATATCCGACGAGAACGCTGGAGGGGTTTGAAGCCGCGGAGTCTTTTATTCATACCAGCGAGCAGCGCTTTACGCGGTTTTCTGAACGCAGTGAACTGACCCGCTTGAATCGTTCTGCAGGAAATTGGCTCCGCGCTTCGCCCGATCTTTTTGAAATTGTTAATCAATCACTGCACTACTTTCAAAGAACACATGGATTGTTTGACCCATCCATTTTGCCAGACTTGAAACGCGCCGGCTATGACCGCACTTTGGATGAAGTTCAACGCCTCGGCGCCGACCTTCAGGCTGTTGACCGGTTCACCGGCGGAGACTCTACCTTTGACATGATCCAGCTCGATGTTGAATCATCATCCATTCTGCTGCCGGCCGATATGCAAATTGATCTGGGCGGAATCGCCAAAGGCTGGATCGCGGAACACGCGGCGCGATTGTTGAGTCAATTCGCGATCACCTGTGCCGTCAGCGCTGGCGGAGATATGTTCCTGATCGGAACTCCTGAAGGCGCAGATCACTGGGAAGTTGAACTCGAAGATCCGCGCGATCCCAGCCAAAATATAATCACCTTGCGTGTTGGGCAGGGAGCGGTTGCCACTTCGTCAGTGATGAAGCGTGTCTGGCGGCAGGGAACAGCTTCCCGCCACCACTTGATAGATCCGCGCAGCCACGAACCCGTTGAAACAGACTGGCTGAGTGTGACTGTGATCGCTCCGCAAATGCAAACCGCCGAGACATTCGCCAAAGCCGCCTTGATCGGTGGATTTCAATTCGCACGTCAAGCCATTTCGCAAAATCCAGATATAAGCATTTTGGCAGTTGATAAAAACGGCCAGCTAATAGATATGCAGGGAACAGAAAATGTTCATTAGTAATTTGATCTCGCAATTATTCGCAACCAACAGTCTGCAATTCTGGTGGTATCTTACACGCGCGGCAGGGCTTGCCGGTTATTTTCTACTCTGGCTTTCCACGGCCTGGGGCATGGTTGTTAGCAGTAAGATTTTGGATTCGATCGTGGAGCGAGCCTTCACGTATGATTTTCACGAATACCTCTCTCTGCTTGGCCTGGGATTTATTTTTGTGCATGTTGTTGTGCTGATTGCTGATCAGTACCTGCCGTACAGCATCTGGCAGGTGATCATTCCATTTCTTTCGCCGTATCGGCCGGTGTGGGTGGGTATCGGTGTGATCGCGTTTTATCTTTCGCTGTTGGTGACCATTACCTATTATTTGCGAACCCGCATTGGAATGGCCGCTTTCAGAAAGATCCATTATTTGAGCCTGGTTGGTTATGTAGGCGCGACCCTGCACGGGCTGTACGCCGGTACCGATTCTGTCCTGCCAATTGCAAACATTCTCTATAAAGGCACATTTCTCATTACATTATTTTTGGTGGTCTACTGGGTTGTCATTTTATGGATGCGCAAGCAGGAAGAAGAGAAGAAACGTTTGGAAGAACTGCGAGCCGCCCTCCGTAAGAAAGGTAAACGGCCGACTGCTTCACATAAATTAATTGCATAAATAAAAAAAGCCGCGAAGTAAATCTCGCGGCTTTTTTGGAGAATTTTGTCGAGCACGCTAATCTTAAGCGGCTTCGGGCTTCCTGTAATGACAGCATAAAATATTAAGAATAAAATCACTTGGACTTAAGTGATCAAATGACTATACTCAGCAAACTACGAATCCAAAGCTGGAGTTGGAAGGCTTGCGGCGCGATATAGCCTTCAATTCCGCAACTTGATCTGTTTCAGGAGGCTGACTATGTGTGAATTCTGTACCCAGCACGGAGAAGGGGAGAAGTGGTATCTGACGATGGAGAATTACTCAAAGGATTTGTTGAACCAAAACAAGCGGCGTAAATACGCAGCCGAATTCCTGAATGGATTCGATAAGCGCGTGCCGAAGAGCATCAAGCAATTGGATAAGGTGCGTAGGACTCCATTGATGAAACTCGCAAAACCTGTGATGACCCACATGCAAAAGCAGGATCATTATGGCCAGGTTGTGCCAATGGAAGATGTGGAGAAAATTTTTGATATCGTGCAGGGCGCGGTACGTCTGCCATGTGTCTGCCGCCGTGTGACCACGGGCAATATGAATGCGCGCTATTGTTATGGCTTAACGATGGATAAAGAGTTGATGGATTCGCTCGACGATTCATTCAGCCTTGAGACCCTCTCAAAAGAAGAAGCCCTGGGTTCCATCCGCAAACTTGATAAGGAAGGACTTGTCCACTCTGTGTGGACTTTCAAGACCCCGTTCATTGGCGGATTGTGCAACTGTGATCAGGATTGCATGGCATACCGAATCACGCATGCGCGTAAAGATTATCCGGTCATGTTCCGCGCGGAATGGGTGGCGGCAGTCTCGATGGATGCTTGCAATGGCTGCCGGTTGTGTATGCGTCAATGTCAATATGGGGCGATCCGTTATTCATCGAATAACAAAAAAGTAACGATCGACCCGACGGCCTGTTATGGCTGCGGAATTTGCCGCGCAAGCTGTAACAGAAATGCGATCACATTATATCCGCGAGAGATGGTGCCTGAGGCTGCTGGAATTTGGTAGAAGCGCTTTGTGAGCGGATCCGGGTAAAAGAAATAACAATTATTGACAGATACATTACCGGTTGATTGCTTTATAATATGTTTTAGAAGAGGTCTTCATGATACAGTCTCAAAATCAATTTAAGAGTGTCGGAGTGTTAATTCCAGCTTTTAACGAAGCAGAGAACTTGGCTCGTGTGCTGAACGTGGTGTGCGAGTTAGATTGGGTGACACAGATCGTTGTAGTTAATGATGGCTCAACCGATGATACTCTGGATATTATCGAGACATTTCATGCGCGAGATGAGCGGGTGGGTACCGTTCATTTTCCTGAAAATCGAGGAAAAGCGGCCGCGTTATTAACCGGTGTTCAGACACTGAGCACAGAACTTGTCATTTTTCTGGACGCTGATCTCGTGGGATTGCAATCGTTTCACCTGGAAGAACTTTACATCCCTGTCCTTGATGGTTCCTCCGAAATGACGATCGCTACATTTCAGCATGGTAATTTATTAACAGATGCTTCCCATCACTTTGCACCTAATCTAACCGGTCAACGCTGCCTCTCGCGACCGGAAGCTGAAAAGGCTTTGATCCCTTTGGTCACAACGCGCTATGGCGTGGAAGTGGGGCTGACTATTTACGCAAGAAGCCAGAAGTGGGGCATAAAAAACATTGTTTGGGTCGGCGTTACCCACCGAATGAAAGAACAAAAACGAAAAGTTATAGACGGCCTATACAATCGTTGGCAGATGTACAGCCAGATATTTGCAATTGTAGCGGTACCCAGATATAAAAGTGGACGTGGGGTTCGTTGGATCAAGACCATTAAACGTGCCCGACTAACTTTGCGTTAAGCGTTGCAATTTTGTACTAAAAAAGCATGTCGTCTAAAAGCCATATTGCTTCGCCTGCACACGTTAATATTCGTGAGGATCATTTCACTCCCTGGAAATTCAGTCAGCGTGAGCGTATTTTGATCATCGCCCCGCACCCTGATGATGAAGTAATCGCTGCAGGCGGCGTGATCGCTACTTTTCTCGAGTCGCACGACCCATCAGACATGCGGGTGATCGTGATCACGAATGGGGATGCTTCTTACATCTCAGCATTGATACATGGCTCCCATCATTTCGGAAAAAATAATTTTAGAAACCTGGCAATCCTGCGTCAGCACGAAAGTTTGAACGCCATTAAGATATTAGGCCTGAGCGTTCAACAAATCCGTTTTTGGGGATTTCCAGATCGTGGTTTAGCCGCGCTCTGGCAGGGTGACAAGAAAACGCAGATTCCGTATCATTCTTCCACCACTGGTTACGAAAATTCCGAACAAGCCTTGAACAGCCCGATCGTGCCATTTACAGGCGAAAACTTATTGGAATTATTCAACAAGGAATTCTGTGAGTTTCGCCCCACAGCGGTCATTTTGCCGCATTTGAAAGATGCGCATTCAGATCACAGCGCATCGGCAAAATTTACACTAAAGGCATTACGGCGCTGTCAAACTGAGACCCATCTTCAAGCACCCATGTTATTAGCTTATCGGATCTGGTTTGGGGGAAAACCCTGGTTGACCGGAATCCGCTCGAATGCGCTTGACCAGTTATCGGCTAATGATGGATCCCCGCTCGCTAGAATCCGCTGTATGCCATTGACGCCGGAAATTCAAAAGCTAAAGAGGCAGGCTTTACAATGTTATCGGAGTCAGAAGCAAGCCGCCGGGCAAGCGTTGCGCGCCGCCGCCCAAAACACGTTTGAGATTTTTACTTTATGCGCCAAATGAATAAATTTATAAAACGATCTTTGCCAATACTGATCACTATTGCGTTGGCCTGGTTTGTCTTCCGGCGTGGGATTCACTGGGGTGATTTACGGTCTGTTTTGATTCAAGCGCGCTGGGGCTGGTTATTGCTCGCACTAGCAGCGGAGGCTGGCGCATATGGAGCTGTGACCTGGCTCAACGAGATTCTTTTACAACGCTACGGGCTCAAGGTTCCTTATGGGAAGCAATTTATAGTTCAACTGGTAATGGCGTTTATTGAAGTTGCGTTGCCCTCCGCGAGTATTAGTGGGCTGGTGCTGCGGGCGCGCCTGCTCAAACCTCACGGCGTTTCACCTGATGTTGCAACAGCCAGCACTATGGCCGAAACTGTTCTTATCACGTTGAGTGTATTATTATTTGTATTGCCTGTCGCCGCGTTCGCCATGTTGAACGGTCTGGCTGGATTTAGTGGAGCAGATCGTTTGTTGTGGTT
Organism: Chloroflexota bacterium; assembly: GCA_026390015.1. Taxonomy (GTDB): domain Bacteria; phylum Chloroflexota; class Anaerolineae; order Anaerolineales; family Villigracilaceae; genus Villigracilis. The sequence goes on from JAPLGS010000141.1 coordinate 182,459, forward strand.
CCTGGCTGGCTCAACATTATTTTTAGGCATTACGATGTGGCAGTGGAAATCCACACCCTTAGTAAATTTTCGGACGCAGAGTCTTCACTCGGCCAGCCGCATTTGGAAAGGATATTTTCAGATGCGCTGGCCTCGTCAACTTGAAGACTGGCCGGCTGAACGAATTATTCAGCGGGTTCGCTATTTGTGGGTAGAGACAGTTGCCTCGTTAATCGCCCGTCCTCATCAAATTTTTCTAAGCCTGATGGCGCGCACAGCCTTTGAAGCCTTATGCCTGATGATGTGTTTTCTCGCGCTTGGACAAAAATTACCTGTTGCCAACCTTCTTTTACTTTACTTGCTAACCATTGCCATTAATACTTTGGGAGGCATCCCCGGCGGAGTTGGACTGGCTGAAGTATCCTTGTCGGCAATCTATACACAATTTGGCGTTGCGACAGAGACTGCTGTCGTGATCGCGCTTGCTTATCGGCTGACGGGGTATTGGTTTCCGCGCGTAATTGGCGGACTGGCCTGGATTTGGCTGGAGCGGGGTGATCCTAATCGACATATTTTGGAGAAAATATAATGAAAACAAACGAAGGTCAGTCTTTGGTTCGCCAACGATTTAATCAGCGAGCCGGTAAATATTTGCGTAATCCAATTTCACATTGGATCGGACGTAGCGAATTGACAGCCTTACGCAGTATGATCCCGACTCCACCTCAAACTGAAAAAAGCACAGTTTTGGATTTTGGCTGCGGCACAGGACGCGTCACTACTGTTCTGCTTGAAATTGGATACAATGTGACCGGATATGATATTTCTCCCCGCATGTTGGAGCGGGCGCGGGTTTCGATCGGGGATAATGCCGATGTAAAATTCACCTGCGACCCTCAGGATTTGAGCGGCTCCTGGCCTCTGCTCGTCGCTTTGGGAGTGCTGGATTATTACCCTGACAATACCGCGCTCTGGCAGGAATGGGGACGACTGGTATCCCGCGGAGGATTGTTGCTGGTCACTGCTCCGAACCTACACAGCCCGCTTGCCCGTCTATATGTTTTTCTTTCACGTTTCACCTGCCAGGCATACGCTACAACGTTGGAAAAAATGAAATCTGATGCACACCTGGCTGGTTTTGTTGGCATTGAAGCGCAGACTGTTTTTCCCAAAGCCAACTGGGGACATACGATCGTGGCTGGCTTTAAGAAAAATTAGTAACTCATCTTCCTTGTAATGAAATACTGCGCTACTGCATAACTTGCTATAATGCCGCGAGACTTTAACACGAATTGCCATCTCTTCAAACAAAAAAACAGCAATTTCATTTTTCTCTGGTAAAATACGCGTCTGTGATTTCAGCCCGCGAACCGTGTGTACCTTGCACACAACTCTCTCTCGCCTGTCTGAGACATAACATGCCCGAATGGGTACAAAATACACTTAAGGAGAAAGTCAACATGGTAAGAATTCGTTTACGTCGTATTGGTCTCAAAGGCCAACCCACGTACCGCATCATCGCCGCGGATAAAGAATCCCCGCGCGATGGTCGCTTTTTGGAAATTTTGGGCGTGTACAATCCGCGCACCAATCCCGCCACCATTCACATCAAAGAGGATCGCGTCTATCATTGGATGAAGAATGGCGCTCTTCCAACTGAATCAGTGGCGCAGATTTTCAAGTCTGCTGGCACACAACTCCGCTTTGACCGTTTCAAAAAAGGCGAGGCAGTTGAAGCCCTCGTCGCTGAGGCCGTCGAAGCTGAAGCCAAACGCGCCGCTCCCGCAAGAACCACCAAGTAATATATTCCCTCATCCCCAAGCCTTCCCCGATGGGGAAGGCTTGGGGCTAGGGTGAGGAAGAATAGGCTTTATTATGAAAGAGCTCATTGAATACATCGCCAAATCCCTGGTAGAGCATCCCGAAGACGTGCAAGTGAGCCAGAGCGGAAACGGTTCACGAGTCCGCATCGAACTCAATGTCTCAAAAGATGATATGGGACGCGTCATCGGCAAAGGCGGAAAAGTAGCGAATTCCATTCGCGTCCTTCTCCGAGTGGCCGCCGAACGCGAAGGTAAACAAGCCACGCTTGATGTGATGGAACCCTAATGCCCGTACAACAGCAATCACCAGGCTCGCCGGTAGGCGAGCCTGTCTATTTAGTGATCGGATATCTGCGCCGCTCGCATGGCGTGCGCGGCGAGATCATTATGGACCTGCACACCGATTTTCCCCAACGTATAAAATCAGGCCGCAAAGTTTTGGTCGGCGAAAAATATCAGCCGCTCACTCTCGATACTGTCCGCCCGCACGCAAACGGTTTGCTGGTTAGCTTTCGCGGAACAGACACACCTGAAGACGCCAGCAAGTTTCGCAATCAGTGGGTCTATGTAAAAGCCACAGAAGTTCCTCCACTTCCTGAAGGCCAGCATTATCAATATGAAATGATCGATCTGGATGTCGTGGATGAGAACGGGATTCCGCTTGGCAAATTAGTTGAAATATTGGAAACCGGCGCGAACGATGTTTATGTCGTTCGGGATGACTCTGGCAAAGAAATTCTCCTGCCCGCCATTCCCTCGGTCATTCTGGACCTGAATATGGATCAGCGTACTTTGAAAATTCATCTGCTTGAGGGATTGTAGATCGCAGGTTTCAGATCGAAGGTTGCAAGTTGCAAGTCGAACCTTCCAACCTGTAACAATTTTCGCCATGGACGATAAAAAATATTGGGTGGGCTTTAACTTAATCAAAGGCATTGGCGCGGTGCGCATGCAGGGCTTGGTCGCATACTTCGGCGATCTGCAATCTGCATGGAGCGCTGACTCTGCCACTTTGGCAGAAGCAGGCCTAGGCGCGAAAGTGATCGAACGTGTGCTCGCGGCGCGTCAAAATGTTAACCTCGATCAAGTCTGGGCGAAGATCGAATCGCAGGGGATAAAAATCCTGACCTGGCAGGATGAAGCCTATCCATCACGATTAAAAGAGATTGACCAACCGCCGCCCGTGATGTATATTCGCGGCGAATATCTGCCCGACGATCTGTTCGCGGTCGCGATCGTTGGCACGCGCAGAGTGACGCCGTATGGTCGGCAGATCACCGAAGAGATTTCATCGTTCCTTGCATCGAATGGGATCACGGTCATCAGCGGCCTCGCGCGCGGTGTGGATGCGATCGCGCATCAATCTTCGCTGAAATCCGGTGGACGCACGATCGGCATTTTGGGCTCGGGCGTGGATAAAATTTATCCGCCTGAACATTTGAAACTTGCCGAACAAATGATGGAACGCGGCGCGATCATCAGCGATTATGCGCCAGGCACGCCGCCAGACGCGTCTAATTTGCCGCCGCGTAATCGGATCATTTCTGGTTTATCATTGGCGGTCGTTGTCATTGAAGCAGGTGAAACCAGCGGAGCGTTGATCACCGCAGAGTTCGCCGCTGAACAAGGCCGCGAAGTGTTTGCGGTGCCAGGGAGTATACTTGCGCCTCAAAGCAAGGGCACGAACAAGTTGATCCAGAATGGCGCACAGCCCTTATTAAGTGTCAACGATATTATGCAGGCTTTGGATTTTACGCGCATCGGCGAACACAAAACCGCGCGCAAAGTGATCCCCGCTGATGAAACAGAAGCGCGTTTGTAAACTTGCTTGGCAGCGAACCGCTGCATGTGGACGAAATTCGCAATCAAGCCGATTTGCCGATTGAGAGAGTTTCTGCTACACTCGCGCTGATGGAGTTGAAAGGCATGGTGCGTCAGGTGGGCGGCATGAACTATGTCGCGTTGCGCGAAGAGCAGGCCAATTACAAAACTTGAGGAGAGCTGTTTACGAATTAGAGTCTATCTGAAAATCAACCTTGAAGACACGAAGTTCCAATTTTATTTCTGGGCGTCTTAGAGACATTGATATAAGACTTAATAGTTTTCAGTTAGGATCTTAGTAATACGTGAATATTATGGAACATACTTATGCAGTCATCATGGCAGGCGGCGGCGGGACTCGCCTGTGGCCTGTTTCGAGAAAAGAAAAACCCAAGCAATTGCTTCCCCTCATTGGGCAGGAGACTTTATTTCAAAGCACTGTACAGCGTTTGAATAATTTATTTACTCCTGATCGCATTCTGGTTGTGACAGTGGAAGAGCAGGCGCGCGAGATGCGTTTGCAGGTTCCTGAGATCCCCGCAGAAAATTACATCATCGAGCCTGCGCCGCGCGGGACAGCGTCAGTGGTGGGATTGGCGGCCGCTGTACTTCATAAGCGTGATGCAAACGCAGAGATGGCAGTATTACCATCAGACCATTTCATCCGCAACCGTGACCTGTTCCATTACCTGCTCAACGCCGCTTTTGATGTCGCAGAAAATGGATACCTGGTAACGCTGGGCATTACTCCAACTCAACCTTCCACGGCGTATGGTTACATTCAACAAGGTGAGCCGTTGAATGGTCAATATAAATACCCAACTTATAAGGTCAAGCGTTTCATCGAAAAACCCGATGATCAAACCGCGCAACAATTACTCCGCACGGGAGATCACTCATGGAATAGCGGCATGTTCATCTGGCGCGCGGATGCGATCTTGAGCGAGATAGACAAGCAAATGCCCGAACTGGGAAGCGCGTTGAAGAATATCTCGTCTACGTGGGGAACGGAATCACAAGCGGCAGAATTAAATGAAAACTGGCGCGACCTCAAAGTTGAGACAGTGGATTACGGCATCATGGAAAAAGCGGAACGGGTGGCGGTTCTGCCTGCAGGCGGCTTGGGCTGGAGCGACGTTGGAATGTGGTCGTCTCTGTTTGAAGTGCTTTTGCCTGATATGGATGGTAATATTGCAACGAACAGCAGTTTACATCTCGCGCATGAAACTCATAACACGCTTGTCTACGGCGGCAATAACGAGCGCTTGATCGTGACCATTGGCGTGGATGACATGGTGATCGTGGATACTGGTGATGTTTTGATGATCTGCAAAACCGATCAATCGCAAAAGGTTCGCGATGTGGTTGGACATTTGAAGAAACATAATCAGGAAAAATATTTATAACAAAAATGATCGTCATTGCGAGGAGGGTGCTCTCCCAGACGAAACAATCTCCATAATTAACGAGGGGATTGCTTCGGGCAAGGTGCAAGGGCGCCCTCGCAATACGTGAACAACGAGGATAATTGATGGAAGCTTATTGTATGAAGTGTAAGACCAAACGGGAGATGAATGATCCTGTCGCAGGATTCAACGCGAAGGGGTCGCCTGTTAACATAGCGGTATGTACTGTCTGCGGCACAAAACTTTATCGTATGGGCAGAACCGATGCCCACGCGGATATGGTCGCGCCGCCAAAGCCGGTAAAAGTTGTCATCCGCGAAGGCAAATTGGTCATTGTAGAATCTCCTGCCAAAGCCAAGACCGTCGGGCGTTTTCTCGGCAAAGGGTACACGGTCCGCGCTTCGGTCGGGCATGTGCGCGATCTGCTCAAGTCACAACTTTCTGTAAATGTGGAAAATAATTTTGAGCCGAAGTATCGCGTGCCCAATGAAAAGAAGGATGTGGTCAAAGAGATCAAGAAGCTCGCCTCAACGGCAGAAGAAATCTTCCTCGCGACCGATCCTGACCGTGAAGGCGAATCGATTTCGTGGCACTTGATGGAAGCTGCGCAGATCGATCCAACCCGTACCAAACGCGTGGTGTTTCATGAAATTACCGCGCCTGCTGTTGCGGAAGCGTTTGCGCATCCGCGCGACATCAATATGGATCTGGTTAACGCGCAACAGGCGCGTCGTGTGTTGGATCGTCTGGTCGGCTATAGCATCAGCCCCATTTTGTGGGAGAAGGTGCGTGGACGTCTGTCAGCGGGGCGGGTTCAATCGGTGGCGCTCAGGCTCATCGTCGAGCGTGAACGTGAAATTGATGAGTTTAAGTCTGTCGAATATTGGTCGATCCACGGCGAGTTTAAGCATGAGACTTTGAAATCCGCTTTTCTTGCGAAGTTGGCGCGCATTGACGATAAAGAACCTGAACTGACAAATGAAGCCGTAGTCAAACCAATTTTGATCGACATGGAAACTGCCGCGTACACGGTGACGAAGGTCAAGCGCGGAGAGCGCAGACGTAAACCATTGGGTCCTTTTACAACTTCCACTTTGCAGCAGGAAGCTTCGCGTAAACTTGGCTTCACCGCCAAACGCACGATGGGTCTCGCACAAGGATTATATGAAGGACAGGATATTGACGAAGGCGGCACGACAGGTTTGATCACCTACATGCGTACTGACTCGATGAATGTTTCGACGATCGCGCAAAGTGAAGCGCGTGAATATGTATCAGGAAAATATGGGAAGGATTATCTTCCTCCTGAAGCGCCTATGTATAAGACCAAAGCAGCAAATGCGCAGGAAGCACATGAGGCCATCCGCCCGACTTCCGCGATGCGTGATCCTGAAAAAGTAAAAAATTACCTTGACCCAGCCATGTTCAAGTTATATCGTTT
>JAPLGS010000141.1:188959-214599 GCA_026390015.1 Chloroflexota bacterium
TATATCGTTTGATCTGGCAACGCTTCGTCGCTTCGCAAATGGAACAAGCGATTTTTGACACCTTGCAGGTGGAAGTCACTGGCAAAACGAAAGAACATGAATATCTCATGCGCGCCTCTGGGTCAGCGGTTAAATTCCCCGGCTTTTTGGTGGTCTACGAAGAAGCAAAAAATGAAGATGTTAAGTCCGAAGATGACGAAGAAAATGTAAAAATCCCTGTGGGCATTGCAGAAGGACAACAGCAGGATCTGGTGCGACTCATTCCTGAACAACACTTCACGCAGCCCCCGCCGCGCTTTTCAGAAGCCTCACTCGTGCAGGCGTTGGAAGAAAATGGGATTGGCCGCCCATCCACTTATGCTCCGACCATTTCCACAATTCAACAACGCGGATATGTCGAGCGCGTGGATAAACGCCTAATCCCAACGGATACCGGCTTGCAAGTCAACGATCTGATGGTCGAATATTTCCCCGAAGTAGTGGATTTTAATTTCACCGCGCACATGGAGGAAGACCTCGATCAGGTGGCCTCTGGTGAAATGTTATGGACAGACGCGATCCGCGAGTTCTATACACCCTTCGCAGAAGATGTGAAAAAAGCGCAAGCCGAAATGCCCGTCACCAAAAGCGGACCCGAACCCATCGGCCGCGCCTGCCCAACTTGCACCAAGGAATTGGTCATTCGTTATGGGCGCTTTGGAAAATTCATCTCGTGCAGCGGATTCCCTGATTGTCGTTACACAGAGCCATGGCTGTTGAAGATCGGTGTTTCGTGCCCAACCGATGGCGGCGATCTGGTTGAACGAAAAACCCGCAAGGGACGCACATTCTTTGGCTGCGTCAACTATCCAAATTGTGATTTCACTTCGTGGAAAAAACCGCTCGCTGTGCCGTGTCCTAAATGCAAAGGCATGTTGGTCATCGCCAATAAACGTGAAGCGCAATGTCTCACATGTTCCGAATCTTTCCTGCTGGAAGAAATCATTCCTGAAACTGTTGAATAGGTCTGACGCTGTATTGATGGAAAACGTCACGCTATCCGCGCGGCCTACTGGAGAATAAAATGCATTTTGCACCCCTCCCATATCTCGACCCCGGCTCCGGGAGTATGATCATTCAAATTGCGATCGCTGTTCTGCTGGGGCTTGGCGTTGCTTTGCGCGCGTCTTGGGGCGGCATTAAAAAATATTTTGGTGTCAAGCCGAAGCCTGAAGATGAGGATGATGATTCAGGCGATGCGTAAAACTGGACAACTCTCCGCTTCTTTCCGCGACCCAAGCGGATTCCTATTTACTGACAATGGAATCCTGTATCGACAGATCAACCGCGCGTATTCTTTAGATTACGCGCGGTTAATGGATTCAGGATTGTATGCAAAATTGGTCAAAGCCAACCTGCTGATTCCGCACGTTGAGACAGATCAATTACCAGCGCAGTCAGATGCGGCGTTTAAAGTCATCCAACCTGAGCAGGTGGCGTTCATCTCTTATCCGTATGAATGGTCATTTAGTCAATTAAAAGATGCCGCGCTGGCGACATTGTCCATTCAAAAACGAGCGTTGAAATTGGACATGTCGTTGAAAGATGCCAGCGCTTACAACATTCAATTTGTGCGCGGCAAAGCGACGGTGATCGACACGCTTTCTTTTGAGATTTACAAAGCGGGTGAACCGTGGGTCGCATACAAACAATTCTGCCAGCATTTTCTTGCACCGCTTGCGTTGATGGCTTATCGCGATGTGCGCTTGAGCCAGTTACTGCGTGTCTACATTGACGGCGTGCCGCTCGACCTTGTGAGTGGGTTGTTGCCAGCGAAGACAAAATTCAATTTCGGATTGCTGACTCACATCCACATTCACGCGGGCGCGCAAAAACGATATTCCGATAGAGTGGCCGCGCCGCGCAAAGGTGGCCTGTCGAAGCAGGCATTGACTGGTTTGATCGAAAGCCTCGAAAACACAATTAAGAAATTAATCTGGAAACCTGCGGGCACAGAATGGGGCGATTACTACGAGAATACAAATTACACAGACGCGGCTTTTGAACATAAAAAACAGCTTGTTAAAGAATGGTCTGCTGAAAAAAAACCCGCATTGGTTTGGGACTTGGGCGGCAACACAGGCGTATTCAGCCGCGAAGCCGCGTCATCAGGCGCGTACACAGTTTCGTTTGATATTGACCCTGCCGCAGTCGAACAAAATTATCGCACAGTGAAAACGAAAAAAGAACAAAACATTCTGCCGTTGGTATTGGACTTAACCAATCCAAGCCCAGCATTGGGCTGGGATCATAGCGAACGTGATTCATTCGGCGCGCGCGGGCCTGTGGATATGGTGCTTGCCTTGGCGGTCATTCATCACCTGGCCATTTCAAATAATGTCCCATTGCCGCAGCTCGCGGAATTTTTCGCGTCACATTGCCGCAGGTGGCTCGTGATCGAGTTCGTGCCAAAATCTGATTCGCAGGTGCAAAAATTACTGACTTCGCGCGAGGATATTTTCCCGAATTACACGCGCGAAGGGTTTGAATCCGCATTTTCTTCCAGCTTTATAATACAAAGATCCGAGTCAGTCCGTGATTCCGAGCGTACAATATTCTTAATGGAAGCACGGTAATAAATCTGTTATATAAGGCTTTTGCAATACGATGTATAATCAGAAAACTATCAACAGAAAAAGGAGTTTATTATGCAGTTTATCGTAGCCTTATTGAAAAAACTGCCGATCGTCCCGATTTTTGCTGTAATTATTGCGCTGATCATTGGGATGTTCATCGGCTGGGGTACAAAAGACTTTAAGGATGCCACCCCTGATTATTTGCGGGCAGATCTACAAGTAGATTACCTGCGCATGGCGATTGACTCCTATCGCGTAAACCAAAGCCCTGATTTGGCAGTTCAACGTTGGCAGAGTCTGGGAGCAGGCGCGCAACCAGCATTTGACACGATTCAGAAAGACGCGGGCAATACAGACCCGTCAGTGATTAAATCATATGGCGAGTTGGTTGCAAAAGCACTGTCAACTGGTTCCGGGCTACCGCAACCAGAAACGGGTAGTGGCTCTTTAAAGACCCAGACCACGATTATTATTTTTGGTTCTGTTTTGGTATTGGGCGTAATGGCGGCGGCGGGATTTTACCTATTTAGATTTTTGAGTAAACGAGGCAGCGGTGAAGTGACTCCGACCATGCAGTCTGTTGAGATCAGCCGCAACGCCGAGAAAACTAATTTTGAGCAACTTGGGCTGGCTCCGCCAATTACACAAAATATGACCACCTACGTGCTTGGAGACGACTTGTATGATGAATCATTCAGCATTGATACACAGGCTGGCGAGTTCATGGGAGAATACGGCGTCGGCGTATCTGAAGCGATCGGAGTTGGCGAGCCGAAGAAAGTCACTGCTCTTGAGATATGGTTGTTCGACAAAAACGACATCAAAACTGCCACGAAAGTTTTGATGTCGCAACACGCTTTCAATGATCCTGGCATCCGCTCACGCCTTGAACCAAAAGGTGAATTAGTAATCGTGACACCGCAGGCGCAGATCTTACTTGAAACAGCCACGCTGCAATTACTCGCAACCGTCGTTGACCTTGAGTATGGGCGTGGACCTTTGCCTGATAATAGTTACTTTGAACGCATCACTCTTGAATTAGCCATCTGGCCGAAGCAAGATCCATTAAAAAATTCTCCAAAACAAAACACAGAACAATAAAAAAAAGCCGCCCCGAAATTGAAAACGGGGCGGTTTTTTTTTATTACTATCTTTTGAAATATCACGCGCTACTCAATTTTTAATACCTTAAAGATAATTTTGCCGCCAGGGGTTTCAGCTTCGGCGAAATCTCCAACTTTTTTATCCATCAAGGCGCGGCCGATCGGAGATTCGTAAGATATCCTGCCGTGGCGCGGATCCGCTTCGGTGGGACCAACCAGATGGTAGGTCTCCGGCTCAAGGTCGCTTTCTTGAATGGTTACATGAGAACCGATGAAAATAATTCCGCTGCTCTGGGTTTGCTTAATGATGGTGGCGTTACGCAGGATCGCTTCCAGTTCCTGAATGCGGCCTTCCAGAAAACCCTGATCTTCCTTGGCTTTATGATAATCTGCGTTTTCTGAAAGGTCGCCCATTTGTATGGCGGAGCGCAATCGTTTGGAAAGCTCTTCTCGTTTTGTGCCTTTCAATTCCTGTAGCTCAGCCTGGAGTTTTGCTTCGCCTTCGGGGGTGAGATAATTAGATTGGTTCATGGTTTATTCCTCTCTTGATATTATATTATTGTTTACTGCCAATTGAAAAGGGGAAATATTCTGTTCCCCCTAGCTTGAAAAAAAATTACGGTTTTTCAAAGGGATTAAAAAGTTTTTGATATTCCTCGATGGCGTAGCGGTCTGTCATGCCTGCGATGTAATCACAGATCGTACGCTCAAGTCCACGCTTTTCTATAAAGAATTGAACGTGATCAGGAAGCATGGCGGGTTCAGTCCGATAGGCCTGGAACAACTCTGAAATATTATGTTCCGCTTTGACTTGCATCCTCACCACGCGATAATGGCGATACAGTTTTTTGTATAACAGGTCTTTTATCTCGCGATTGCGCCGCTGCATTTCTTCACTATAGCCGATAAGGTTGCGCTTAAGTTTTTGAATATCCAGCGCGTTTCTCACCTTGCTTTCCTTGATGCGGGTTTCTGTAGATTGCAGCATATCCGTGACCATCAGCCCAACCAGATGACGGATCATGCGGTGGCGTTCCATATCACTGAGGGTTGAACCATGCCAGTTATACGTTTCACGCAGGATCTCCCACAAGGCGATCCCTTCAAGCAGTTGTGGAGTTATCATTCCTGAACGCAAGCCGTCATCGAGATCGTGCGTGGTGTATGCAAGTTCGTCGGCTACATTTGCGATCTGCGTTTCGAGGTTACCGCGCAGTTCGGGGCTGTAATCACGCGCGTCGGATATATCGTATTCAGATTCGTGTTTGACCATTCCTTCGCGCACTTCCCAAGTGAGATTCAAGCCGGGAAATTCAGGATAGCGCTGCTCGAGTTCTGTGACGATGCGCAGAGATTGTTTATTATGATCGAAGCCGCCGAAGTCTTTCATCAATCTTGCCAGCGCGATCTCACCTGAATGTCCGAAAGGTGAATGACCAAGATCGTGGGCCAGGCAAATGGTTTCGACTAGATCTTCATTTGCGCCCAAAGCGCGGGCCAATGTCCGGCCGATTTGAGCAACTTCCAGCGTGTGCGTAAGACGGGTGCGAAAGTAGTCGCCTTCAAAATTGATAAATACCTGAGTCTTATATTCAAGTCTGCGAAATGCGGTGGTATGCAAGATACGGTCCCGATCGCGTTGGAAGGACGTGCGGTAATCAGGCTCGCTATCCAAATAAGCGCGGCCTTTCGAGTCCTTGCTTCGCAATCCGTAGGATGCAAGACTTTTATCTTCAATTTCTTCAAGCTGTTGGCGATTAAAGAACATTTTTGCCTTGTAGACGAAACTGTCATTGCGCCCTTTGAATTTTCTCAGGTTCTACGCAATGACATTTTTTGTGGGGCGAGAGGGGGTCGAACCCTCACAGTATCACTACCGACGGATTTTAAATTCCGAACAAGTGACCGACTGAAAGAACATCTTTATTTTACCATGTAGAGAGTGTAACCCATCGGAGTATTGAATATTCCGACAAGGAAAAGAATCTGTCAAATCTTATTGTCGCTTTTTATTGGAGCGTAAATCACGCGGATTGCAGGAACGTTCAATAGAAATTTATCGCGAAAAATTGAAACACTTTACAAAGTGGACTGACAAGCAGAGTATAACAAGTATTGGCGAAGTGATGCCGCGCGCTGGTTACTTGCTTCATCCGCCAGACTTTCGGAAATTTTTGACGGATGTTTCGTCAGTTATTCAAGGTAACTCCTTCAATTTAATTGCCTCACGAATCCAAATGGATGACCGAGGTAGTAGGCAAACGGGTTTTGTCTAGAGTTTTATGCACTCTTGTTGCCAGAGAAGGAATTTGCCTATCATGCTGCTCCCGGGAAATTATGAGATGAGAGTAAAATAGCATGATAATCCTCCTTTACCTCCCAACCTCTGGCGGATGAGCCAATTAGCCAGCACAGGTTAAGTTGATCGTGAATAAGCGAAGTATATTCAATGTTTGAATAACTCACTAATTGATTTAGGATGACCAATTTTCCATTATGCGGCATCGTATCACCCTAGATAAATCCCATATTAGTTTATGGAACTACCTCCAATTTAATGTTCAATATTTAGCTTTGACTCTTGAAATAATTTTACGATGCAAGTATTTATAAATAGCCCCGTTTCTTTATCAATAGGATCTTTAGCAATGCCTACATCAATATTAGCAACTAAACTTTACATCCCTCCTGCTCGATCACAACTGGTCCTTCGCCCCCGCCTTATTGAGCGGCTGAACGAGGGACATCCTTTGGGCCGCAAGTTGACTATCATCTCTGCTCCCGCTGGATTCGGTAAAACTACGTTAATCAGCGAATGGGTTGCCGGTTGTGACCGACCGATTGCCTGGCTATCACTAGACGATGGGGATAGCGATCCTATACGCTTTCTGATTTATCTCGTCACTGCTTTGCAGACAATTGCCCCGAATGTTGGAGAAGTGGTGCTGAGTCTACTCCGATCCCCACAACCACCGCCAACAGAATCAATTCTGATTGCATTGCTCAATGAGATAACCACCATCCAAGACAATTTTATCTTCATCCTTGACGATTATCACCTTACCGATTCCAAAGAGGTTGACAATGTTCTCACCTTTCTGGTCGAGCACCAGCCGCCACAAATGCATCTGGTCATCACCACCCGGGAGGATCCCAATTTACCATTGGCTCAACTACGTGCCCGTGGTAAATTGACCGAACTGCGGATTGCAGACTTGCGTTTTACTCCCGCCGAAGCCGGGGAATTTCTCAACAAAGTGATGGGATTGAACCTCTCAGCAGAAAACATTTCCGTGCTGGAAGCCCGAACTGAAGGCTGGATTGCCGGTCTTCAACTAGCCGCGCTTTCGATGCAAGGACATCAGGATGTCTCCGGATTCATCCAGGCATTCGCCGGAGATCACCGCTATATTGTGGATTATCTGGTTGAAGAGGTCTTGCAGCGTCAGCCTGAATCTATTCGAAACTTCCTACTCCAGACCGCCATCCTTGAGCGCTTGAATGGTCCGCTATGTGATGCCATCACCAGCCAGTCGGGAGGCAAGGCGCGATTGGAAACATTGCAGCGGGGCAACTTCTTTCTCATTCCGCTGGATGACAAGCGTCACTGGTATCGTTATCACCATCTTTTTGCCGATGTTCTTCATATGCACTTGATGACGGAACAGCCCGATCAGGTCCCTGCACTACATCAACGGGCGAGCGAGTGGTACGAGCAAAATGATTCGCCTGCCGATGCGATTCGCCATGCACTAGCTGGCGCGGATTTCGAGCGAGCGGCGAAACTAATCGAACTGGCAATACCAGCCATGAGCAAGAGTAGACAAGAAGCCGCGTTGCTTGGCTGGCTCAAGTCACTTCCCAACGAGTTGATCCGCGCCAGACCCGTTCTCAGCGTGGCGTATGCTCATGTGTTACTGGATGGCGGCGAGATCGATGGCGTTGATGATCGCCTGCGGGATGCCGAACAATGGCTGGGCACGACGGCAGACGGCCATGCGCAATCGGGTGCTCCATCCGCTGCGATGATCGTTGTGGACAATGAGGCATTTTATCGCCTCCCAGGTGCGATCGCAGTTGCCCGTGCTGGATTATCCCTGGCGCGGGGCGATGTAGCCGACACCATGAAATATGCACGGCAGGTGCTTGATCTCCTACCTGAGGACGATCATCTCAACCGTGGAGGAGCAGCGGGATTCCTTGGACTCGCAGGCTGGACGGGTGGAGATCTCGAGTCTGCCCACTGCGCGTTTGCCGAAGGCATGGCTCAATTACAGATGGCTGGGAACATCTCTGACGCAATTGGGGGCGCAATCACCCTAGCGGATATACGGATGGCGCAAGGTCGTCTGCGCGAGGCGATGAGCACCTACGAGCAGGCATTGCAACTTGCGAAAAAACAGGGTGCGATTGTTCCGCGGGGAACATCAGACATGTACGTGGGACTGAGTGAACTTCACCGTGAGCACAACGATCTACATGCCGCCACCCAAGATTTGCTGAGAAGTAAGGATCTGGGCGAGCACACTGGATTCCCGCAAAATCGGTATCGTTTTCCCGTCGCCATGGCCCGTATACGGGAGTCTCAAGGCGATCTGGACGGCGCGCTCGACCTGCTCGACGAGGCAGAGCGCTTATATGTGAGCTCCTTTTCCCCCAATGTGCGCCCTGTCGCGGCGTTGAAGACACGGGTCTGGATCGCGCAAGACAGCCTGGGTGAAGCCCTTGACTGGGTGCAGAAGAACGGACTCTCAACTCACGACGAACTCACTTACCTGCACGAGTTTGAGCACATCACTTTGGTCAGGTTTTTTTTGGCGCGATATAAGAGCGACAATACAGACAACATTTCTGAGACAATCGGATTTCTAGAGCGCCTCCTCAAAGCAGCGCAAGAAGGCGGGAGAACAGGAAGCGTAATCGAAATCTTGATTTTGCAAGCCCTTGCTCACCAAGCGCAAGGCGACGTACCCGCTGCCCTCGTACCTTTACAGCAAGCCCTAACTCTGGCAGAGCCGGAGGGCTATATCTGCACGTTCTTAGATGAAGGCTTACCCATGGCGCAACTGATTCTCGAAGCTTCCAAGCGTGGGATAATGCCAGACTATACGGGCAAGCTGCTAGTGGCATTTGAAGCGCAGGGACAGGGGAATGTAAGTGCATCTCCGATTCCAGCGCCACGCGCTTCTCAATCCCTCATCGAGCCGCTCAGCCAGCGTGAGCTTGAAGTACTCCGCCTATTCAAAACCGACCTTTTAGGACCCGAGATTGCCGATCAACTCGTGATCGCTTTGAGTACGGTGCGGACGCATACCAAGAGCATCTACAGTAAACTGAACGTTAATGATCGACGGGCGGCTGTCAAACGGGCAGCCGAATTAAATTTGATCTAGACACTTAATAGCATCGCACTTATAGTCCTGCCCAAAAACAGCATTTCATCGCTTGACGAGCAGGGTTTTTATTTCCCTGGCACGCTTGCCAGCGTCTCCAAATATCCCCACATATGGGGATGACAGCTCCCCACATTCCTTTGTATATTGTATCTAGTTGAAGCCAGATAGACAGTTATGCTTGGTGCCAAACTTTGACACTTATTTGTATGGTTCAAAAAGGAGAGAAACAAATGAACATCAACAGTTGGCCGCAATGGCAGCCTGATATCACCTCGACAAAATTGTATGGTGAACTCAAAGCAGGGAACATTTTTCGCTGGAAAGCAAAGGGTTTGGGATTTTTATTGGAAGAGAAATATAATGGAGCCAATTCATAATATCCGCATAGTAGGAGACCATATGAGCGCAATCTTACAAGTCCAAAATCTCGTCAAAAATTATGGTGATTTTAAAGCCGTTAAAGGCGTGTCATTCGACATCGAGGAAGGTGAAATTTTCAGCCTGCTCGGTCCCAATGGCGCAGGGAAAACAACAACCATCTCCATGCTATCTACTTTATATGCGCCCACTTCAGGCGACGCAACCATCGGTGGACATTCGATCACAAAAGACCCGATGGGTGTGCGCGGAATCATTGGCGTTGTTCCGCAAGACCTCGCACTCTACGAAGACCTGACCGCCCGCGAGAATTTGATCTTCTGGGGACAGATGTATAACTTGAGCGGAAAGTCACTCACCACGCGAGTGGACGAAGTGCTTGAGCAGATCGGCTTGACCGATAAAGCCAAAGACAGAGTCAAAACTTATTCAGGCGGCATGAAGCGACGCGTCAACATCGGCGTTGGACTGCTCCACAAGCCGCGATTACTATTCATGGACGAACCCACCGTGGGCATTGATCCACAATCTCGCCGTGCAATTTTGGACACGGTGAAAGACCTCAACAATCAGGGCATGACATTGCTATACACCACGCATTATATGGAAGAAGCAGAAGAGCTTTCTCACCGCGTTGGTATCATTGATCACGGCGAGATGATCGCGATCGGCACACAAAAGGAACTTACCCAACAAGTTGGGGAGGCTGAAACATTGATCCTCCATGTTGGTGAGAATGACGACTCGGAATCTCTCGCCAAAACATTAAAAGATATTCAAGGTGTTCAACAAGCGACGGCTGTTGACCATGAAGTCTCAGTGGTCTGCGCCGAAGCTGAGGATGTGCTGGCGGCAGTGGTCACCAAGGCAAATGACCGCGGCATCAAGATCCGCTCTATCGATATCCGCGAGCCGAATCTTGAAGCAGTGTTTTTGCATCTAACAGGGCGCGCCTTGCGCGACTAATGATCATGTGTTGCGAGGAGCGCTCTTGCTCCTGGCGACGAAGCAACCTCCTTGTAATATGAGATTGCTTCGTCGGGACGCTTCGCGCACCCTCCTCGCAATGACATAAAGGTATCCTATGTTAAAAACTTTCCTCATCGGCATCAAAGATGTACGCCTTGCATTTCGTGACCGCGCCGCGCTGATCCTCATGCTTGCTGCGCCATTCGTTTTGACTGTTGGTCTTGGTCTTGTCACGGGACGATTTAGCAGCAAAACAAGCAGCGGGATTTCGGATATTCCCGTCATCATCGTCAATTTGGATCATGATCAACTGGGCAATGCATTGGCAGATGTTTTCAACTCGGCAGACCTTGCCGATTTGCTGGAACCAACTATCGGGTCCGATCCCGAAGCGGCTCGTAAATCCATTGATGAAGATAAAGCCGCGGCAGTCGTCATCATCCCCGAAGGTTTCACAAAATCCATCATCCCGCAGCAAAGCGATTTCGCAAATGGAAATGTGGTGACGGCAGACCCAGTAAAAATTGAAGTGTATGCCAATCCGTCACGCTCGATGGGCGCGGGCATTGTCAAAGCCATCGTGGACGAATTTCTCAGCCGCGTGGAAGAAGGGCGTGTCAGCGAAACAACATCGATTGAGCAACTCACATTCAGCGGGAGGATCACGCCGCAGCAAGCCCTCGCCGCAGGCTTCGCAGCGAGTCTGGACAACCAAACCATCTCCCCCGCAAGTACGCTCGCTGTGAAAATAAATTCATCCACCGCGAATGGCGACGCAGTCAAGTTCGACGCTCTTGCTTATATCGCGCCTGCCATGGCGTTGATGTTCCTGATGTACACCGTCAGTTACGGCGGGCGTTCGATCCTTGCCGAACGCGCACAAGGCACTTTGCCGCGCCTGCTCGTCTCACCGACCAGCACTGCACAAATTTTGGGCGGCAAAGTATTCGGCATCTTCTTAACTGGCGCGGCGCAAATGTTAATTCTGATCGGCGCATCGTCGCTATTTTTTCAACTCAAATGGGGTGACCCGCTCGGTGTCATCGTGTTGGTGCTCGCGGCAGTCATCGGTGCCACGGGGTGGGGCATGGTCATTACCGCCCTCGCGCGCACGCCGAGTCAAGTGGCAAGCGTAGGCACCGCAATCATGCTGATCTTTGGCATCATGGGCGGAAGTTTCATCAACCTCGAACAAATGCCGTCCTTCGTGCAGACGTTTAGCAAGATCACTCCCAACGCCTGGGCATTGGATGGATTTACCACATTGGGACTCGGCGGGACGTTGACCGATCTTTCCGCGCCGATACTTGCTCTGCTTTCAATGGGCAGTATCTTGTTTTTGGTTTCTGTCGCGTTGTTCGGCAAAAAGAATTTGGTGCAGAAATGAAAAAAATATTTACCATCATCTGGAAGGATGCCATCGTCCGATTTGCAAGTTCATCGGAATTGATCTTCTTCATCATTCTGCCGCTCATCTTCACGTTCCTGCTCGCAGGCGGAACACCGAATGCGGATGGCGGCGATACCCGCATTCGGCTTGTTGTCGTGGATCAAGCCAATACAACCATCTCAAAAAATATCATCGCCGAGTTGGATAAATCCACAGCGGTGAGACCTGAGATCCTGACTCTTGATGAAGCCGAAAGTCAATTTGATTCGCGCCGCGCATCCGTTGTATTAATTCTCTCCGCTGGACTGGACTTGCAAGCCATTCAAGATGGAACGGCTCAAGTTGATTTCCGTCAACAGCCTAATAACTTAAACGCCACAGTCGCTGAACGCGCCGTGCAGACCGCCATTCGACAGGTCAGCAGTGCGATCAACGCCGCAACCAATGCCGTGAAAGACGCGGAGAAGCAAGCGCCTTTTGCAACCGAAGCAGACCGCCAAGCCTATTTTGAGGCGTCACTGAAGCTCGCCCAATCCATTCAAGCAGACGCGCCTGAACGTGTAACCGTTATTGAAGGCTCCACACCAGACAAAGTGGCTTACGATCCGCGCGCGAATGCATCCGCGGGGCAGCTTGTCACGTGGGTATTCATTCCACTGTTTGGAATCTCCGCCATGTTTGCTTATGAAAGACAACAAGGAACTCTGCGCCGCATTTTGACAACCCCAACCAGCAAAGCCACATTCTTACTGGGAACCATTGCGGGGCAGGTTGTGATGGCGCTGATTCAAATGTTCTTGCTAATAATGTTTGGCATCTTCGCTATGAAATTAAGTTGGGGACGTGACCCATTGGCGCTGTTTGTTATTTTGACATCCGCCGCATTGGCAGCAGGCGCAATTGGGACCACAATGGGAACCTTCGTCAAAACCGAGGGTCAAGCCAGCGGACTGAGCATCATGATGGGCATGATCATGGCTCTCATGGGTGGCTGTTGGTATCCGTTGGAATTATTCCCCGCTGTTGTACAAAACATCGTTAAAATATTGCCAACGACCTGGGCTATGCAAGGATTGCTTACACTTGTTCTGCGTGGCGGCGGATTGATCGACATCCTTCCCGAAGCAGGAGTCCTGCTCGGGTTTGCGGTGATTTTCTTTTCAATTGGTGTAATGAGATTTAGGTACGAGTAGTTCTTAACAACAGAAGGTGGAGTCAGTTGATTGCCCTACTGGGACCCGAGATCGCCAATCAATAGCACCGCACTTAAGTCCTGCCCCAAAAAGCATTTCATCGCTTGACGGGCAGGGTTTTTGTTTCTCTGGCATGCTTGCCAGCGTCTCCACATATCCCCACATAAATCCCCACATAAGGGGATGACAGCTCCCCACATTCCTTTGTATAGTAAATCTAGTTGAAGCCAAACAGACAGTTATGTCTGGTACCAAACTTTGACACTTATCCGTATGGTTTAAAAAAGGAGATATACAAATGAACATCAACAGAAACACCGCGTTCAAGGAGAGCAAGATGAAGATAACAAATTCAAGAGTGATCCGTTGGGCTGGTTTAGCAGCTATTGGATCAGGGATCATTTACATAGCTATTCAGCCGTTCCATCCACTTGACGTTTTTTCCTCGGTCACCACCACCCGATGGGCGATCGTTCACTACTTGAGCATCGTCATGGACATCCTCGCCATGCTCGGCATTGCGGGGATCTACGCCAGGCAGGTGGAAAAGTCCGGCAGGCTGGGTCTGGCTGGCTATCTCTTGTTTAGCCTCTTTTGGGCGCTCTCAATGGCCTTTCATTTCATCGAAGCCTTTATTGAGCCGGTGCTGGCGAACGTGGCGCCGAAGTTTGTAGAGGGACTTTTGGGAATGGTGACCAGCGTACCAAGTGCGGTGAACCTCGGCGCCTTCCCGACGGTATATATGCTAGCAGGGCTGGTCGGGTATGTGCTCGGAGGTCTGCTGTTTGGCATCGCTACATTCCGAGCTGGCGTCCTGCCGCGCTGGGCTGGCGCGCTGCTTGCATTGGGTACCATATTGCCCCCTCTTCTGTCTTCGGTGGTCCATCACCCATTCGATCGGTTATTTGCAATGCCGGTAGGATTGGCGCTGGCATGGCTGGGATATGCGCTTTTGTCTGAACGGCGCGAGCAGGCTTCTTAACTTTGAAACCGAAAAAGGAGAAAAGCAAATGAACACCTACAATACGAGTGCCACAGTTCCGTCCTCACAACGAAAAATCGCTTTAGCAGCGGGCATTCTCTACCTGCTCACCTTTATCTCGATCCCGACCCTTGCTCTGTACGCTCCCATACTGAACGACCCGAATTACATCGTCGGCGCTGGTTCGGACACTGCCATAATCATCGGTGGCATCCTGGAGATATTCATGGCGCTCGCTTGTATCGGCACCGCCGTTGTGCTGTACCCGGTAATCAAGAAGCAGAACGAAGGAATCGCGCTGGGCTTCGTTGGCGCGCGGATTTTGGAAGCTGGCACGATCTTCGCTGATGTCGTCTGCCTGCTGGCTGTCGTGACCTTGCGGCGGGCGGGAGTTGGAGCAGATGCGTTGGTCACTGGCAAGGCGTTGGTTGCCCTGTATGGCTGGTTCCGCCTCGGACAAAACCTCATGCCAGCCGTGAACGCCCTGTTGTTGGGATCCTTGCTTTATCAGTCGCGCCTGGTGCCGCGGATTCTGCCCCTGCTTGGAATCATCGGATCGCCCCTGCTCATCGCTAACACCATCGTCGTTATGTTCGGCATCACCAGCGGACCGATCTACCTGCTGACGGGCATTGGCGTTCTCCCGATCGCGTTGTGGGAGTTTTCGCTGGGCGTCTGGCTTACCGTCAAGGGCTTCAACCCATCTGCAATCGCTTCCTTGCCTCCAAAAACGGAAATGAATGTACTGCCAAGCGCGGTATAGAGGATTTGATTATGGATGGCGATGTGGTATTGAGTCCTCTCGCCATCCATTCCCTCCATTTTTAACAGAAAGACTCTGGAATGAAAGCAATTGTAGTAGCCCGTCTTAAACAAAACTCCTCATCACAATGGAAATGAAGAATGTCAAATAAACTCAGGTCAGAAAGCCATACAGACCAGCTACTTGTCTATCAGGTCAGACTCAAGGGTCATCTGAGTCGTCAATGGGCGGAATGGTTTGCGGGACTTACCATCACACTGGAAGAGGACGGAAATACGCTGCTGACTGGCCCGGTGATCGATCAAGCCGCGTTGCATGGATTGTTAAAAAAAGTACGCGATTTGGGAATGCCATTAATTTCGGTTGATCCCGTGAAATCCAACGAGGTAGATGCGTCAATTGTCAAACCTATATTGGGCGCAAATAATCAAGAAAAAGGTGGCTCATGAATAACCCAGCTCTCTCCCTCATTAGCGCAATCCTCATTGGGCTTGGCGCAACCCTCACCTTTGATCTTTGGGCGCTGTTTCTCAAACAGGCCTTTAAGATTACCCCATCCAACTTTTGTCTGGTGGGGCGCTGGCTTCGATACATGCCGGAAGGAATCTTTACACACTCGAATATTGCATCTGCTCCACAAAAGAGTGCAGAATGTACGGTCGGATGGATCGCCCACTACATGATTGGTATCACATTCGCCATTGTCTTTGTCACATTGGCCGGGAACAACTGGCTTCAGCATCCGACGCTGATTCCAGCAATCGTCTTCGGAGTTGTCACGGTTTTGATGCCATTTTTCATCATGCAGCCTGCATTAGGACTCGGATTTGCTTCATCAAAAACACCAAATCCTACGCAGGCAAGACTCCGTAGTTTGATGAATCATACTGCCTTCGGCGCCGGTCTTTATCTTTTCGGATTGTTGCTCAACTGGTTGCTATGAACGCCCAGCCTTGAACGGGATAGAATGAAAGAACAACCAAACAGAATCAAGAGGATATTTATGCAACTTACAGTTAATAATCTCGGCAAACAATACAAACGTGACTTTTGGGGACTCAAGAATTTTTCTCTTGATATCAAACCCGGCATTTTAGGTTTGCTCGGACCGAACGGCGCTGGCAAATCCACATTCATGCGCATGCTTGCAACCATTACCAAGCCTACAGACGGGACGATCACATGGAACGGCGCAGACGTTATCAAATCACCTGACACTTTACGCGCTGTGCTTGGATATTTGCCGCAGGATTTTGGCGTGTACCCAAACCTCAACGCGATTGAATTTCTCGAATACATGGCCGCCATTAAAGGACTGGATGCAGTTTCCGCAAAAAGAAGAATTGATGAACTGCTTCAACTCACAAACCTGGTCGAAGCCGCGAAGCGACCGCTGGGCGGATACTCAGGCGGCATGAAACAGCGTGTGGGAATCGCGCAGGCATTGCTCAATGATCCGCAAGTGCTCATCGTCGATGAACCCACTGTCGGGTTGGATCCCGAAGAGCGAGTCAGATTCAGAAATCTACTCTCAGATTTATCGGGAGAAAGAATCGTGATCTTGTCCACGCATATTGTTTCAGATGTCGAAGCGACCGCCACGCACATCGCGCTCGTCAATAAAGGTCAACTCTTGCGCGAAGATGCGCCAGAGAACTTACTCAATGTACTTGAAAATAAAGTCTGGGAGTGGACCGTTCTCAGCGACGACCTGCCGGCCCTCAAACAAAAATATATTATCAGCGGAACCATCCGCCGCAGTGATGGTGTGCAAGTGCGCGTGGTCAGCGCGGACAAGCCTGATTCAAACGCGCAAAATGTTTTGCCAAATCTTGAAGACGCCTATCTATTTTTCATCGGCGGCAAAAAATGAAATCGACACGCATCATCTACCATTTAGCGCGCGCTGATTTTTTTGAACGCGTGCGCCGTTATAGTTTTCTGGTCATGCTGGGATTGGTGGTATTCCTCGGCTACCAAGCCGCCATTGGCAACATAGCGTTGGAGTTGGGTCTGTATCGCGGCGAGTTTAATTCCGCGTGGGTCGGCGCGATGATGGCGCTGATCGCGACTTTCTTCATCGGCTGGTTCGGCTTTTATCTCGTCAAAGGCTCGGTGGCACGCGATAGAGAAACCGGCGTTGGGCAGATCATGGCAACCACGCCGCTGACCCGTCCGCTGTATTTGATCGGCAAATGGCTGAGCAACTTCGCCGTCCTCATGTTAATGGTCACGGTGTTGGCGCTGGGCGCTATTGTCATTCAATTTTTGCAGGGCGAAAATACACAGATCAATTTGTTCGCATTTCTTTCACCCTTCGTCTTCATCGTCATGCCGCTCATGGCGCTTGTGGCGGCGGTTGCCGTACTATTTGAATCAATTTCTTTTTTACAAGGTGGCTTCGGAAACATCGTCTACTTCATAGCCTTCATCAGCTTTATACCGCTTTTCATGGAAAACTCTACACTCAAACAATATCCGGCATTTGAGCCAACAGGCTTGGGAATATTGGCAAGTGAAATGGGCATAGCAGTCACCGCGATCTATCCAGAATACAATGGTGACTTTTTCCTCGGCGGTGGAGTTGCCACTGCAACCAGAATATTCACTTGGAACGGCGTCCATTGGACGCCAGAAATAATCCTGTCCCGCTTCTCGTTGATCGCGCTCTCCATCCTGTTGATTTTTTTCGCCGCCCTTTTCTTCGACAGATTTGATCCCTCACGCAGCAAACCACAGCAGATGAAAAGCAGCGCATCACCTTCCGCACTCAAAATTGATTCAACATCTCAAGCAGTATCCACGCCTCATCTGACTCGTCTCAACAAAGCCGCCAACCGATTTAGTTTTTTCAATGTCTTAATCACTGAATTAAAACTTCTGCTCAAGGGACAGCGCTGGTGGTGGTATGTGGTCATGGCTGGAATCATCATCGCCTGCCTGGTCAATCCATCCGCTGTGGTGCGTGAGTTTGCGCTTCCCATTGCATGGGTCTGGCCGATCCTGATCTGGTCTGCCATTGGCAACCGTGAAATTCACAATAACGTTCAGCAGTTGACATTCTCCTCCGCATCCCCGTTGCTAAGACAACTCCCTGCACAATGGCTCGCTGGATTTATCGTCACCTTGCTGGTCAGCATCAGCGCCATCATCCGCTTTATAGTGGACGGAGATACGGCTGGTTTGCTGGCATTGCTTTCAGGCACGTTTTTCATCCCCTCTTTGGCATTAGCCTGCGGTGTGTGGAGCGGAGCCAGCAAACTCTTTGAGATCCTGTATATGCTCATCTGGTATCTCGGTCCCTTGAACAAACTTATGGCGCTGGATTACATTGGCTCCCATGGAAATGGACGCCCCGAATTCTTCATCCCATTTTCCATCGTGTTAATCGTCTTCGCATTTATAGGTCGCACGAGGCAAATCCGAACATAGGCTGCGCTATTGCATTGAAATAATATTTCAACCCATCCGTACTAAAGATCGGCAAACGCCTGCTTTCAACTTACTTTTCCACTTTCGCCCACAGCCCATCCTAATTTACTTTTAGCGTGCGTGGTTTTGTGGATTTCGCTGAGGCTTTTTTCTTGGTGAGCAATTTGGGGAAGTTCCAGTAGCACGAGTAAGATCAATAATATGAGGACGATTTATTCAAGAGAGGAGGATTTCCTTGCCTGGGAGTTTGGCAAGGGCACATCTACTATACTTTTTCCCAACCCTTCAAATACCAATCACCGATTGTAGCGGCACCGATTATTTGAAAGTGTAATTTTCGCGCTGTTTTCCCCCTTGCCTTGTAGACGAAACTGTCATTGCGCCCTTTGAATTTTCTCAGGTTCTACGCAATGACATTTTTTGTGGGGCGAGAGGGGGTCGAACCCTCACAGTATCACTACCGACGGATTTTAAGTCCGTTGCGTCTGCCGATTCCGCCATCGCCCCGGTGAGTGCAATTCTACTATAATTTTTTATTTTTTTGAATGGGTTATTTACGAGGGGAATATAATCAAAAAACATAAAAAAGGGTGCGATGACCCCAGCGGCGAAGCGGACAGGAAGCGCAAAAGTAACTATGCAAACACAACGGATTATTGAATATTCCAACAAGGAAAAGTCATTGTCAAATCTTGTTGACGGCTTCTTGTTGGAGCGCAAATCGCGCGGACTGCAAGAGCGTTCAATCGAATTCTATCGCGGGAAGTTGAAACACTTTATAGAATGGGCAGACAAACAGGGAGTAAAGAATATTGATGATGTGACGCCCGCCATGCTTCGCGCTTTCCTGTTATATCTCGAAGAGAGCAAACATCGGCGCGGCGGTATTCATGCGTTTTATCGGACTTTGCGGGCTTTCCTGAAATGGTATCAAAGCGAATTTGAACCCGCTGGCTGGCTGAATCCATTGCGGAAAGTCCAGTCGCCGAAAGTGCCGACCGAACCACTTGACCCGGTGTCCCTGGATGATGTTCGCGCGTTGCTCGCTGTCTGTCATGGGAAAAGATTTACAGCGGACAGAGACCGCGCTATTATCTTGACCCTGTTGGATACGGGAGCGCGAGCGGGTGAATTATTACGAATAGACTTCGCCGACTGCAATTCCATCACGGGCGATATTCTTATCCGTAAAGGGAAAGGCAGCAAACCCCGAACGGTATTCGTAGGACGGATGACGCGCCGCGCGTTGCGTTCTTACTTGAAACTTCGCGATGATACTTCGCCCGCGCTGTTTGTGTCTGATAATGGGGAGCGATTATCCTACGATGGGCTTCGCGCGATAATGACACGCCGCGCAAAGCTGGCAGGGATTCGCCCGCCGAAGCTCCAAGGATACCGAAGAGCATTCGCGGTGAACATGCTTCGGGCTGGCGTGGATGCTGTCAGTATTTCGCGCTTGCTGGGGCATGGCGATTTACAAATGATTCTGAAATACGTCAAACAAAATTCGGATGACCTTCGCGATGTTCACGGGCGCGCAAGTCCCGCCGATAAACTTTGACGGGGTAAAATAAGAACTGCCCTGCGATGCTTGACACACCCAGGGCATGACCGAACCGACAACCCGATTCGATGTGTAAATTTTAGCACATCCCAGCGGGATACAAAAAGGATGTGAAGACATGAAACAAACTATAAAAATACATGGTACAAATATCGAAGAGCTGTTTACAGTTTTACAGCGGATTGTAAAGAGCGGTAAAACGTCACAAACTTATCAGGAATTCAAAGATTATCCCGATGGGATAAAACGAACGGTAACATACAATCATTCTTTGAAACCTGCTTATCGTTCAGGAAATAAACTCACATACACAGAACATTATTACATCATGCTATCACCTGGCAGACAGGATATAACAGGCGATGAACTAAATACAAATATCACTATGGACGGCTTATCTTTTGAAGGGCTGAAAGTCGGCGCGGATGTATTCCTGGATATTGAGTCCCTGGACAACTGGCAGGAATTACTAGATAAGACGCTCGCGGAATTGCGATTGCTTTACCCCGAACCCGCGCCACTTCTAACAAGAGCGCAATACTTAGGGTTGACAATATCCGCCGATGAAGTAAATAAGCAGTATGGATTTATGCGCGCCGACCTGGACACGCCCGCGCCGATTGTTGACACGGCGAAGGATGAAGGCAAATCGGCGAAGGAAAAGACAGTCGCGAAACCGCGCAAAAAGAAAAGTAAAGTGATAACCATGCCCGCGTATTATGAAGATGCTAAAAAATGGGTGTTAGCGTGGGAAGTGATTGAACCTTTGATTGATGGTGATTCGACCCTTGAAATAGATTATGACGAATTGCGCCCAAACTTAAAAGCTAGAGGATTGAAATTTGGGAATGAAACAATAAAGAAAATAATACTATGGGGAAAGTCAAAAAAGGTATTAACCCTTTTGAAGCTTGACCGAAAATTTAATAAATAAACTTTTACGAACTTCGAATAAGTTTTGAAGTCAATAAAAAAGACAGCGGTAACATGGAAACATGATAACCGCTGTTTTTGATTCAAGAGAGGTAAAGATGCAAGACTTGAAAATCTATATTGTCATCGAAGACCCGAAGACAAGACAGGATGTAAGTATTAGAGGGAATTTTGATGTATTACGCGCTTTCCTTTCGGGCGTGGGAACTCTCGAAATTCAAGACGCGCCGAACTCTTCCCCGCTTGCGCCGATTGTCCCTGTCATCCATTCAGTAAAGCGCAAGCCTGCGAAGGAAAAATCCATATTGACCGCTTAAAAGCATTTCGCCCTGGGACACAACCAGGGCGAAGAGCGGCGGAAAGGAAACCTAAACTATGTATAAACATCATAACACTTCCCACAATAAAAAGCAAAACGGAATCCCGATGTATTCAGGACAGGACAAGCATATCGGCGATGTCATCGGTAACGAATGGCGCAAGGATTTATTCAATCGCTGGATGCTGACAACTCCCCCAGCAATTGCGAATGATGTCCAGGCGTTGCATGATGCTGTCAGAGCGGGCGCGGAATACCTTGTCGCAACAAATAAAGACAATGGGATTATTTATCGCGCTGCCATTGCGAAGATATTAGACAAGGGCTTTCCTGTAAATCGCGGATATGGGAATCAAATCGCGCTTGCATTGTCTGACTGGCTGCAAACACGGGACCCGAACTTAACACAGACCGAACCCCCAGCATATACCGAAGCGACCGCGACCGATGAAGTCAAACCCTTGAAGTACAAATCGAACGCCCCGACTGGAATCACATTCAACGGTGTCAAACAAATGTCTCT
The DNA here is from genome assembly GCA_026390015.1 of Chloroflexota bacterium. Classification (GTDB taxonomy): domain Bacteria; phylum Chloroflexota; class Anaerolineae; order Anaerolineales; family Villigracilaceae; genus Villigracilis. The sequence continues at coordinate 210,520 of JAPLGS010000141.1, forward strand.
CTTCGAGGTGAAATAATGCTGACAGATGACCTAAAGCAACTTATAGAGCAAGCGATTGTCATGCCTGAATTGCCTGACTTGACCGAATTCCTGAATCGCAATGAGCAAGGGGACGCCGAATTATTTGCAAATCTCTTTGCTGATAAATCAGTTTTTGACCATTCGGAAAAGTCCTGGTATTTATGGCGCGGTAAGTTTTGGGAAGTTGACGGGAAGCGGGAAGTCATCGGCATGATGAACCGCGTTGCAGCTGAATACCTGGACAGGGCAGGCGAAGAGCGCGGAAAAGGTAATACGGAATTATCGAATCAATTCGTTGACCGTGCAAAACAACTGCAAGCACTCCGAAGGATTACCAATGTTTTGACGCTCGCGACTTCCCTTCCCCGCCTGGCTTTATCGGGCAGCGAATGGGATACCGCTTCGATGATGCTGCCCGTTGCGAATGGAATTATAGACTTGTCCACAGGGACTTTCAGGGAAAGCCGAAGCGATGATTACATCCGCGCTTTTAGTCCTGTTGAATGGCGCGGACTGGATACCCCTTCCCCGCTATGGGATGCGACCTTGCAAGCAATATTCAACGATGACGCCGAATTGATTACGTTCATGCAGCGGCTTTTTGGATATGCAATCACAGGCGAAACCAAAGAGCAAATATTACCCATCCTATGGGGCGAAGGCGCGAACGGGAAAAGTACCATCATGGACACGCTGTCGGCTGTCCTGGGTGATTCTGTTTGTTTCAATACGCAAGCCGATTCACTGATGGATGTCAGACAAAATGACGGTGACGCCGCTCGCCCGTTTGTTGTGTCGCTGCGAAACAAGCGGCTGATATGGGCAAGCGAAAGCAAAGAGGGACAAAAGTTAAATGCGGGACTCGTGAAGCAATTAACGGGCGATGGATACATCACGGCGCGGGCGTTATTTGGAAACCCTGTCACGTTCAAACAGACTCATAAAATCATTATGCTGACAAATCACTCCCCGCGTATTCCTGACAGCGATGATTATGCAATGTGGCGGCGCGTGATTCGTATTCCGTTCGCTGTCCGTTTTATGAATAATCCCAAACTCCCCCATGAGCGCAAGCAGGATAAGGACTTGCTGTCAAAACTTCGCAATGAATACCCTGGGATTATTGCCTGGCTTGTTCGCGGCTGTTTGGCATGGCAGCGGGAAGGATTGAACCCGCCGACCGCTGTCATCGAATCAACTGAAAAATACCGCGAAGATGAAGATTTGACGGGGCAATTCTGCGATGAACGCTTGACCATCGGCGATGGATACGAAGTCCCAGCGGGCGAACTTTATCGGGCTTATAGCCTTTGGTGCGATGGATACGGGTATAACCCGATGTCGGCTCGCGCTTTTGGGCAGCGGATGACGCGCCGCTTCGGTGATACGGTCCCGAAGTGGACGGGCGGAAAATCCCAGCGGGCTTATATCGGCGTAGGGCTTTCCCCGTAAATCCTTACACATTACAGAACTTACAGAATATTCCCAAAAGTTTTCCACGTGAGAGCGTACACTCTAAAACTTTACCGAAAGTTCTGTAAGTTCTGTAAGGAATTACCTTATAACTTTGCTTCCTTCATTAGAGCAAAATAAAAAAGTTCTGTAAGGTCTTTCCCTTGCTGCCCGCTCGCGCCGCTCGGAGCGCGGAAAAGTGCGGAGGTGAGGCGTAACAAAACCCGCAAAACTGGATAACACGCCCCGCCTGGGTGGGTGTGAGACCAAAGAACCGCCATGCGGCGGATGTCGGGCAAATTCAAGAGGTGACCATGAACGCAATTGCAATAAATCAAACAACTGAAATTATCCCCTTGCTGGGATACGCACTCAAAAAGGCGGGCGGGTATCATGTCGGTGCGTGTCCGTTTTGCGGCGGTAAAGACCGCTTCACAGTGAAGCGAACTTCCCAGGGCGACCGCTGGCATTGTCGGCAATGCGGGGACGGAAAATATCATACTGTTATTGATTACATCATGCGCCGCGATAATGTCCCATTCAAAACGGCGCTGCAAACTTTGGGCGGTGACGTTGCTCACATTATCCCGCGAATGGTAACGCCGCGACCGCAACCGAAGCCGATTCAGATACCCGCGCAAGACTGGCAGGGTGAAACATGGCGCGAGGTGGACGCCGCGTCCGCTGCGCTGTTGTATCATCCCCAGGGCGAAGCGGCTCGCGCTTTCCTGACTTCGCGCGGAATATCCTTCGCCATGTGGGAAGCGGGGCAGCTGGGATTTATGTTTGAGTATGACCCCATCGCAAAGCGCAAGAGACCCGCGATAATTATTCCCTGGTATGACCTGGACGCGAACGGCGAAATAATAACGGCTGTCAAATATCGCTTTATAGACAGCGACCCGAATCCGAAAGCGTTGCGGTACTCAAGCAAGGGGGGCAGTAAATTCGATATACCTTTCGGACTATGGGACGCGCTGCCTGGCTTTCATCATTCACTTTTATTTGTTGAAGGTGAACTGAATTGCATAAGTGTTTCACAATGCCGACCGGCTGGGGTAAGTGTTTTGTCATTCGGTGGTGAGGGCAGCGGCGATAATCGCGCATTGCAATCGCTGGCAGAGCGTTATAAAAATGTTTATGTTTGGGCGGATGACGTTTGGGACAATCCAAAGCAAGCAAATCACGCGAAGGAATTGCGCGCCCTGGTACGGGGCAGGGGATACGCATTGCGGAGCGTCAAGCAGGGTGAAGTTAAACGGGATGCGAATCAACTGTTACAAGTCGGCGCATTGTCTGATTATTTGTCGGCTGTTTTGGGCGTTGAATGTCAAGCAAGCGATTTATTACCAGAGGTGAAAAATGAAATGTAAAAAAATAACTCCCAGCGGTGCGCGCTGCAATGCGAACGCCCGCAAGAATAATCAATACTGCTTTACTCACGACCCCGCGAGTAGTGGGGAAGCGGCGGCGGCTCGCAAGAAAGGCGGGGAGCGTCATCGCGTGGGACATGCTGGGGATACTGCCAAACTCCCCGCGACCGTTCGGACGCTGGAAGACGTTCTGTCAGTTTTGGATTATTCGCTCGCGGAGTGTTTACCGATGGAAAATTCCATTCAACGGGGACGGCTGCTTGTTGCGATATGCGGCGCGTTCGTTGAAGCAATCAAAACGGGCGAACTGGAAAAGCGGATTCAATCGCTTGAATTCGCGTTGAAGTCAAGAGAGGTGACACAATGAATATAAACAATGTGCAAAAGCATTATGACAAACTGACAACCCGCGAACGCTTTTCTCTTCTAGTTGCAGCTGCTTCGCGTGATGATGAAGCCGACCGCGCCGCGTTGCTGTCATCCGCGCCGCGCCAGACCTGGAGGAAAACCTCCTGGAACAGGTCCCGCACGCGATCGATATCCAGGCTTTCCGCATCCGCCAGGCTCAGGCCGATGTCATGGATCCAGACGGTCGTGCCGCTCTCGCGCTGGATCGCGTAGGGGCGTTCCTCCAGCACCTTGACGCCCATGTGCTCGAGCATCGGCAGGGAAACCGACAGCGGCACCGGTTCGCCATCCTGCAGGATCTTGAAGCGCAGATTGCCGGTACGCGCCTCCAGCGGCAGATACAGGTTCATCGCCAGGCTGGCGGGACCGCTCAGCGATTCCATCAGGTCGATGTCGCCGACGGCGGCGCGCGCCTCGTAATCCGCCCGGTAGCTGGCCGGAAACCCTTCCCTGTAGCGCAGATAAAGCAGGTTGCCGCGCTCTTCGCCATGGCGCTCGCGCAAGGCCTCGAACAATTCGTCCTCCCAGCGCCGCGCCACTTTGACCAGACGTTTTTCGAGCTCGGCCTCGGTGTAATTCGGCTCGCTGTCGGGCCGGACATGCACCAGGATATGGATGCGCGCCAATGCCGATTCCGTCAGCAGCACATTGAACTCGGTGGAATCGCCATTGAGGGCTTCCAGCAGGACTTGCTGCATGCGCTTGCGCAAGGCCGTGTCAAAATTTTCCCGCGGCGTGTAGATCAGGCAGGAATAGAAGCGGCGGAAGGCGTCACGCCGCATGAACAGCCGGGTCCGCTGGCGCTCGCCGAGTCCCAGGATACCCA
>JAPLGS010000092.1 GCA_026390015.1 Chloroflexota bacterium
ACAAATACTACCTGACCGACTTCGGGCGCCAGACCGCTGCTATGGCTTTGAAGTTACGCGAGGTGGTCGTGATCCCTACCCTCGCTTATGCAGCTTAATTTTCTTGCTTTTTGTACAAGCATTTAACTTTCAAGGTACTAAGAGAGCGTTCCCAGCGCTCGAAGCACGTTTTTAGGTCTTGTTATTATGATCCAAAGTGATAACCACGTTCCCCTTCTTGTGTCCGCTTTCCATATAGCGGTGAGCCTCGGCAGTTTGTTCCAACGGATAGCGCTTATCGATGATCGACTTTAACTTCCCAGCCTCGATCAGCTCTTTAATGGAATGCAGATCCGCGATCTTTTCGCCAGACAATGTGCAGATCACTTTTTTATCGCCGACCTTTGAAGTCCACAACATTTGTAAAAGTTGTTTCAACTTAAAGCTGGCCAAGAGATAGCGTCCGTTTGGATTCAACGAGTTTTTACACTGCGCAAACGAACTCCTGCCCAAGATGTCAAAAATAAGATCATAGGTCTCGCCGTTTTTGGTGAAATCCTCTTTGGTGTAATCAATGACCTTATCCGCGCCCAGAGACTTCACAAATGCAAGCCGTGGAGTGCCGCATACCCCGGTCACCTCTGCCCCATAGTGTTTTGTAAGCTGCACCGCGGCGGAACCGATCGCGCCAGAAGCGCCATTGATCAGTACTTTTTGTCCGCGCTGAATGTTTACAGCCCGAAGCAAATTCAAGGCGGTCAGCGCTCCATATGGGACAACAGCAGCCTCCTCGTAGGTCATGTTCGCGGGCTTGATCGCCAGCAATCCACTTTCAGGCATACAGATATATTCGGCATTTGCGCCCATGTTCTGACCGCGATATCCAAAAACATCGTCACCCGCTTTAAATAGTTTCACATCCCTGCCGACAGATTCAATTTTCCCAGCCAACTCGCTCCCCAATATTTTATTTTTAGGTCGGTTCAATCCAAATGCAACTTTCGCAAGCAGCCAGAAGAGGAAAGGCATGTTGAACTCGCCAGGCGAAGTTCCCCTAAAGTTTCGAGCCAAGGTGTCGCCATAATTTACCGAGACCGCGTATATTTTTATCAGAACTTCATTATCCTTCGGGGCAGGTTTTTCAACCTCAGCGAGATGAAGCACGTCGGGCGAACCGTATTCTGTGTAGATGATCGCTTTCATGATTGTTTCTCCAATATAGGTTTGAATGGATACGAATAAATATGCTGTTATTTGTGTTCAACCGTGATGACTACTTTTCCACGGGCGCGGCTTGTTTCAAGATAACGGATCGCTTCAGCAGTCTCGTTTAATTTATAGGTTCTATCAATGACAGGGACAACTTTCCCAGTTTCAAGCAGTTCCTTGATAAAAAGCAAATCTTTTTTGTCTGCTTTGGCTGTCTCCATCATACCGACTTTTTTGCCTCCAAACAGCATCACCTGGAACAAATGGAACATGGTTGTAAAGCCTGCAATGGCGCAAATTCCGTTGGGACTTAATGCGCGCTGACAACCTGAAACTGAAAGATTACCGATCGTATCAAAGATCAGGTCATATCGCTGACCGTTATTTGTAAAATCCTCTTTGGTGTAATCAATGACATGCTGCGCGCCGATCGAGCGCACCAGCTCCAAATTCCGCGTGCTGCACACACCCGTGACCTCGGTCCCGTACGATTTGGCGATCTGCACCGCAAACGTCCCCACCCCGCCAGACGCTCCATTAATTAAAACTTTTTGACCTGATCGAATCTGCGCCTTATCACGCAGTCCCTGCAAAGCAGTCAATGCCGCTACCGGGACGGCTGCCGCCGCTTCAAACGAAGTATTGGCTGGTTTCGCCGCCAATAGCTTTTCACTTGTGCAGGCATATTCTGCAAAACTACCCTTGAAGATGTCTCCGAATACCTCATCCCCTATTTGAAACTGGGTTACATTTTTACCAACTGCTTCAATGCATCCTGCCACATCTGCGCCGAGTCTAGGGTCCCTGGGCTTTTGCAGCCCAAACTCCAAACGGGCGATGAATGGCGCGCCTCGCATGGAATGCCAGTCCAGCGGATTTGCAGACGCCGCGTAAACTTTTATCAAGACTTCATTGTCTCCGGGCGCAGGTTTTTCCACATCCGTAAACTGTAGAACATCCGCTGATCCGTATTCCGTGAATAGTATGGCTTTCATAATTCTCCTTGTTAAAATAATACGATTAAATTGGTTCTTTCTTTACGCATTACAGCGCAAGAGGTTTCAAGAAATTCCTGCATTTTTTACAACTTCGATCATTCGGCTTTTAACTCCCGCAACACCTCCTTCGTATGTTCGCCCATCAATGGCGGCGAGAGTCGATACTCCACGGGCGTCTCGCTCATCTTCAAAGGCGAGCCGACCAAAAGCAGTTCGCCAATGGTGGGATGATCCATATTCACAAGCATCTCGCGCTCTTTGACAGTCGGCATCGAAAAGACCTGCTCAAAGTTTTGAATTGGTCCGCATGGGATTTCGGCTTCGTCCAGTTTCGCCAGCCACTCAGAGACAGATGCCGTCTTAAAAATGGAAGCCAGCAAGGGAATGATCTCCGCGCGATTTTCCACACGACCGGAATTTTTTGCAAACCTCGAGTCACTTACCAATTCCAATTTGCCAATTACCTTGCACAAGGCTCCGAACTGCTTATCATTCCCCACCGCAATTGCGAACCATCCGTCATTGGCTTGAAAACTTTGATACGGCACAATGTTCGCGTGCGCGTTGCCGTGACGTTTCGGTAATTTGCCAGAGATCAAATAATTACTGGCAACATTTGCCAGCCAGCCCAACTGCGAATCAAATAATGAAATATCAAGATGCTGTCCGCGCCCGGTCAATGTGCGCGCCTGTAACGCGGCGAGAATCGCGATGATCGCATTTTGCCCGGCAAACAAGTCCACAACGGCCACGCCTGTTTTCATCGGCTCGCCTTCGGGTTCACCGGTGATGCTCATCAACCCGCCCAATGCTTGAATCATAAAATCATATCCGGGCTTGTCCTTCATCGAACCTGTCTGTCCAAAACCAGTGATCGAGCAATAGATCAACTTTGGATTCAATTCATGCAGAGTTTCATAATCCAAGCCAAATTTTTCCAACGTACCGACGCGAAAATTTTCAACCAGCACATCACTTTGCAATGCAAGGTCACGCAGAATCTTTTTGCCTTCATCCGTTTTCAAGTTGATCACAATTCCGCGCTTGTTGCGATTGACGCATAAATAATACGCGCTCTCGCCTCCAGCAAACGGCGGCCCCCAGCCGCGCGTCTCGTCACCTTCGGGCGGCTCGACCTTGATCACATCCGCACCCAAGTCACCGAGAACCATCGTACAATATGGGCCAGCCAGCACGCGGCTTAAATCCAACACACGAATTCCTTGTAAGGGTTGCATGATTCTCCACTCATGTCATTGCGAGGAGCGGAGCGACGAAGCAATCCCCAACGATGAGGAGATTGCTTCGGGCGAAAGAACATCGCCCTCGCAGTGACAAAACAACAATATGAAACGTGACCTCTATTTTAGCAAACCAATCATGAATGCGGCGGGGTCATTAGGATTCGCGCCTGATCCGCGCAATGGGATTGACCTGGATTCATTCGGGGCGTTCATCACGAATCCGATCTCTCTGCGCTCGCGCCTGCCAGCTGCCCAACCGGCTTTGATCGAATTCCCCGGCGGATTTCTGCTACATACCGGCCTGCCGAATCCTGGTCTATCATCCGTGCTCAAAAAACATGGGGCACGCTGGAACCGTGCGGACATGCCCATCATTGTCAACCTGATGGCTGACCGCCCGGAAGAAACTCAACAAATGGTAAGAAGCCTTGAAAACATCGAGAACGTTATGGCGGTTGAGCTTGGCTTCGCTCCATTATTATCTGACGATATTATTCTATTGAATTTGGAAATGTGCGTTGGGGAATTGCCGTTAATATTTTCATTGCCTGCTGAACAAGTATTGTCGTTGGGACCAAAATTGATTCAAGGCGGAGCGGCGGCGATCAGCATTTCAAATCCGCGCGGGGCGATGATGAGGGATAGTAAATTGAACACTGGCAGATTATATGGCCAATCGTTATTTCCGCGTTCCTTGGATATTGTCCGCTCGGCGGCGATGATCGGGATTCCCATTATTGGTGCGGGCGGCGTGTGGACTGAGCAAGACGCGGCGAGTATGCTATCAGCGGGGGCAATGGCTGTCGAAACAGATGCCAGCTTATGGGTGCCGAAAGAAGCGAACTAACAGATGAGAAAAACTCAACGAGTAACCATCAAATAAAAAAAAGAGTCTCACTTTTCAGCGAGACTCTTTTTGGTCGGTTAGGAATTACAGAACTACAACGTCAGCAGCTTGCAAACCCTTGGGGCCTTTTTCGATTGTGAATTCGACTTTCTGGCCTTCCTGAAGGTTCTTGAAGCCGTCGCCCTTGATGGCAGAGAAGTGGACGAAGACATCCGGGCCGCCTTCACGTTCGATGAAGCCGAAACCCTTGGTTCCATTGAACCATTTTACCGTACCGATTACACGATCAGACATTTTTTGCCTCCTACAGCAAATAAAAAAATAAGGTGACGCAGTATGTCTTTCATCGGGCGGTTAAACAAAAGATCTCTAAGGTTGTGCCTAGGAACATCGTCTTGATACTTCCACAACGAAAAGCCACTTGCATCCTACAGGGCAACTTTATCATGAAATTCTCATATTGACAATTATTTTGCTGGTATTAAAATCATGACAGGAATCTGGCGGTGGGCGGCTCGGATTTTGTAAAGATCATAGCCTTTGTAATAGGAGACGGCCAGTTGCCAATATTTTTCGTACTCCTCGCCAGTGGATTCACGAGCGATGTATTCGGCTGTCCGTCCATTGAATTGAACTGTACATTGTGGATGTGCTTTGAGGTTGTAGTACCAGCCAGGGTTTTGTTGACGCCCAAAACTGGATGCGATCAGACCAATCTCCTCACCATCGATTAGCCCAACAAGAGGTAAAGTATATGGTCTTCCAGTCTTCGCGCCAACTGTTGTAATTTGAATCACAGGCCACCCAAAAAACTCAGACAAAGTATATTTTCCCTTTGTTAACCTCAATATATTGCTATCAATATGATGGATTTTGCCGGCGAAAAAAGAAGTTACAGGGCGCATCATAGCAATGCGCAAAATAAATCTTTGAAGGGCATTTTGCTTTCCGGTCATTTTTCCAGCCAAATCGTCACAGGTCCGTCGTTATGGATTTCCACTTTCATGTGCGCACCGAATTGACCTATTTGAGTCGGCACGCCATGGCCGCGCAACAAATCAACAAATCGATCCACCAATGGAGATGCCACTTCTGGTAAAGCCGCGTCAATAAAAGATGGGCGGCGGCCTTTGCTGGTGTTGGCGTACAAAGTGAATTGTGAAACAACCATGGCTTCACCTTTTACATCCAATACTGAAAGATTGGTTTTGCCTTGTTCATCTTCAAAAATGCGCAGGTTCGCTGTTTTTTCAGCGAGGAAGGCCGCTTGCGATTCCCCGTCACCGTGGCCGATGCCCAATAAAATCAGCAGGCCATTTCCGATTTTGGAAATGGTCTTTTGTTCAACAGTGACACTTGCGTGGGAAACCCGTTGGATTAATAGGCGCATGGGAAAAGTAAATACGTAGACATGTAAACAAGTAGACAGGCATACACGTATTTACGAGTGTACTTGTCTACTTGTTTACCTTCATTACGGTAACTGCATCGCCTCGCGTACTTCAACCATGGTCTGCTCGGCGATGGTACGCGCGCGTTTCGCGCCATCATTTAATATGTCTTGAATTTTATTTGGATCGGCAGCCAATTCTCCGCGTTTGGCGCGGAAAGGCTCAAGATGTTTGTTCAGGTTATTGGCAAAGCGCAGTTTGCAATCTACACAACCGATGCCAGCCTTGCGGCATTCAACATTGATCATGTCCAATTCTTCTTGAGGGGAGAAAAGTTTGTGCATGGTGAACACGTTACACACATCAGGGTTGCCTGGGTCGGTGCGCCGCTGTCTGGCAGGGTCGGTGACCATTTCCTTAACGCGCTTGACAGTTACTTCGGGCGTGGTGGCGAGTTCGATGTGATTGTTCAAACTCTTACCCATCTTATCCTTGCCGTCAATGCCGAGTACTTTCAGCACTTCGGTGTGTTTGACTTGCGGCTCGACCAATACTTTTGTGTGATAACGATAATTAAATGAGCGCACGATCTCACGCGTAAATTCAAGATGAGGAGCCTGATCAATACCGACTGGCACAACATCCGTTTTGTAAAGCACGATGTCCGCCGCCATCAACACGGGATAGCCGACCAAACCATAGTTGATATTTTCGGGCTGTTGGCGAATTTTCTCCTTGAAAGTTGGCAGATCGGTCAGCTTGCCTAATTGTGTCACCATCGAAAGATAGGTATGCAATTCCATCACCTGCGGCACATGCGACTGAACGAAGATGATCGAGTCTTCAGGTCGCATTCCTGCCGCGAGCCAATCCAAAGCCATCTCCAATGTATTTTGTTTCAGTTCTTGCGTAGTTTCAACCGTGGTCAGCGCGTGCACATCCACGATACAGTAGACACATTCATACTCATCCTGCATCGCAACATAATTTTTAATTGCGCCCAAATAATTGCCAAGATGTTGTCGTCCCGTTGGACGCGCGCCAGAAAACACTCTGCCTTTTTTTACCATTCTTTATCCTCATTTAATTGATGGTCTCGATACGAGCGGGAAAAGCGCTCGCGCTACTCGACCATCAGAGTTTTGTTATTCAACCATTTTATGAATAAGATTGACGACCTCGCCCGCTTCTGCGTGACGTTTCGCCTGCAATTTTGAGAAGAGCAGTTCCCCGTTCACACTGACCTCGAACCTGCCCCCGTCCGAGGGAATTAACGTCACTGATTCGATCACGTGTTCGTAATCCTTTAGTAATTCATCCACCAAGCCAACGGCCCGATTGGTGTAATGTCAAACCGCGCAGTAGATGATCTCGATCTTCAGCATGGGATTCTCCAATATTTAAGACCTGACAGGTCTGCCTTTGTTGATTATTAGAAAATTATAACATGGCGCGTCTAAGGCTTGCCCCGCCATATCAATCACGCTATAATCTCAGGCGTTGTTCCGAAAGAAATGTAAGGAGAAAAAATGCCAGTCTATACGTATCGTTGTGAAGCTTGTGGAATCCAATTTGAACGCCATCAATCCTTCACAGATAATCCATTGAAGACCTGTCCCGAGTGCCGTAAGAAGGCGCTCAAGAAGGTTATCACGCCGACCAAGATCATCTTTAAAGGGTCGGGCTTCTACGCGACAGATCACAAGTCAGCTTCAGGAGAGACCTCCAGCGTAAAGAAAGCCGACAAGGAAGAAAAGAAAGTTGAATCAAAAGAAAGCACTTCGAAAGAAAGTAAACCCACCGCGAGCGAAACCAGCAAAAGTTCTGAAAAATAAATTGAAAAAAAGAGTGAGACCAATGGTCTCACTCTTTTTTTTAGGAGAATGTTCGAGTTTTTCGCACCAGCTTCACGGTCCAGAAAGATGCGAAAAGCAGGGGGATGAATGCAAACGCAGCGCTGACAAATGCCATCGTGTTGTATCCGAGTGCGGCGAAGATAAATCCGCTGCTCAAACTTCCAACCGCAGCAGCGGATCCGATCAGTAAATCACTGAAGCCTTGCGTGCGCGAACGCTCCAATGGCGAAAGTTGATCTGCAAGTAAAGTGGAACCGCCAACGTAACAAAAATTCCAGCCAAGACCAAGCAAAAATAATGCAACGCCCAGCGGAAGAACGTCGGGAGAAATTGTGGCGGCGATACACGCGATCACAAGCGTGGCAGAGCCGACGATGATCACCTGTCCGCGTCCCCATCGATCGGCGAGGCGGCCTGAGATGATCGAAAAGGCATACATGCCAACCGTGTGTGCGGAGATCACAATTGAAATATCACCCAGCATATGATTATGATCGCGCATGTGCAAAGATGTAATCACCATGACAAGCACCATCACCATCTGCCCCAAGACCATGCTGATGACGGCGACTCGCGCGGCGGGCTGACGAAGGATCTCAAGCACGCTTCGCACCGCGCCCGAGCCCGCTATTGTTTCAGGGAATTTTTCCGCCACTTCTTTACCGATCTCGCGCGGATCAGGCCGTAAGCCGATGAACACAACCACTGCCGCAATTGCGAATAAGATCAAACTGACAAGATACGCACCCGCGAGTTCATCTCCTGTAAACGGTTTTACAAATACTCCAGCCGGCCCCGCCACGAACGGACCGATCACCGAGCCGACCGTTCCGCCGATGACGACATTTGAAATCGCGCGTCCACGATGCTCGGGGCGATTCACTTCCGCCGCCGCAAAACGGCCAAGTTGGACAGCCGCATTTGCAACGCCCATAAAGATCATGCCCAGAAGAAAAATCACAAACGAATGGATCGCAATGGCATAAAATGCAACGCCTGATCCAACGACGCCGGCGATCAGCCCTGCGGTCAATCCACCGCGCCGTCCGATCGAATCAAAGACATAGCCCCACATAAACGCGGCGAATGCGCCCGCCAAAAGATATGTCGCTGTTGGCACTCCTGCCCAATCTGCACGTTGACTAAGTTCCTTGCCGACAATGGAGTTAAGCGTAGCCGCGGCGATAAAACCCGCAGAAGCAAGCGATTGTTGCGCGAAGAGAATGGTGGTTATTTTACGCGCAATGGAATCCAAGTTTTTCATGTACGTTCCTTATAAAGTTGATGCGAAATTATACACTGTAACAAAAAGCGACCTTGAGTATAAACTCAAGGTCGCGATTGATTCACTTTTTATTTTTTACTTTTTTTAATTACCTTCTCTTCGCGTCCCATCACATCCATCACGGCGACAGACGCGATCTGCACGATGGCATTCACATCGTCACCTGTTTGCAATACGTGCACAGGCGCGCCCATGCCAAGCAGAATTGGGCCGATGGCTTTCGCATTACCAAGCCGCGAGAGCAGCTTATAAGCAATGTTGGCAGATTCAAGTGATGGGAATACCAGCACATTGGCATCCTTGACTGCGCTGAACGGATAGCGTGATTCCACGATCTCTGGCACAACGGCGGTATCGGCTTGCATTTCGCCATCTACTTGCAGGTCGGGACGACGGGCCTTGATCAACTCTACAGCTTTGCGGACCTTATCCGAAAGCGGATGCGGCGTGGAGCCAAAGTTCGAGAAAGAGAGGAATGCCACATGCGGCTCGATCTCCAACTTCTTGGCGTAATCTGCGGCGAGGGCGGCAATATCCGCGAGGTCTTCGGCAGTCGGGTCAATATTCACGGTGGCATCTGTGAAGAGGAAAACCTTTTCTTCAAAGATCATAATGTAAACACCGGCCGCGCGCGCCGCACCCGCAGCAGTATGATGAATCTGTAAAGCAGGGCGGATCACATCGGGATAATCAAAAGTGAGACCAGAGACGAATGCATCTGCATCGCCCATCTTCACCATCAACGAACCGAGGATGTTGGGGTCGCGCGCTTTCTTGGCGGCGTCACTCATCATCAAGCCTTTGCGTTGACGCAATTCATAATAAGCCCTGGCATATGCGTCGATCTTGGGGAACTGATCTGGGTCAACGATCTCAGGCTTGTATTCAATGCTCAAGTTTTTGATTTGAGCGTCGATCACATCCTTACGTCCGATCAATACAGGAGTGGCAATGCCCTCCTCCTGAATTTGATGCGCGGCGCGGATGATCTTCTGCTCTTCGCCTTCAGCAAATGCAATTCGTTTTGTACCACCCGAAGAACGCGCCTTGTTCTGGAAGAAATAGCGGATGCGTTCGCCCGTTCCCTGACGATACGCAAGCTGCTCGCGATATTCATCCAGATCAATTTTCTTACGCGCCACGCCAGTTTGCATCGCCATTTCTGCAACAGCGGGCGCTTCCCACAATAACACGCGCGGATCCAAAGGCGTGGGGATGATGTACTCGCGTCCAAATTTGATCGCTTCGCCGCCATAGGCGCGAATGACCGAATCTGGCACATCTTCTTTTGCCAGAGCCGCCAACGCTTTCGACGCCGCAAATTTCATCTCTTCGTTGATCTGCCGCGCGCGCACATCCAAAGCGCCGCGGAAAATGAACGGAAAACCCAGAACGTTATTAACTTGATTCGCGTAATCGGAACGGCCGGTCGCAATGATGACATCACTGCGGGCGGCTTTCGCCAATTCAGGTCTGATCTCCGGGTCGGGATTCGCCATCGCAAAGATGATCGGATCCTCCGCCATCAACTTGACCATCTCCGGCGACATCACATTCGCCACCGACAGCCCGTAGAACACATCCGCGCCACGCAGGGCATCCGTCAAGGTACGCGCATCGGTATCTACGATGAAGCGCTCCTTGTATTTATTCATACCTTCCGTGCGGCCTTTGTACACCACACCCTTGCTGTCGCACAACATGATATTTTCGCGTTTCACGCCCCATCGGATCGCCAACTCCGCGCACGAAATAGCCGAAGCTCCCGCACCTGAAATGACAATACGAATTTCAGCATGCTTCTTGCCAACGATCTCGAGCGCATTAGACAACGCTGCCGAAGAAATGATGGCCGTGCCGTGCTGGTCATCATGAAAGACTGGAATATCCAGCATCTTCTTGAGTTCTTCTTCGATGTAAAAACATTCAGGGGCTTTAATGTCTTCGAGATTGATCCCGCCAAAAGTGGGGGAGATTGCCGCGACAACTTTGATAATTTCGTCGGGGTCATGCGAATTCAACTCAATGTCAAAGACATCAATATCCGCGAACTTCTTAAACAAGACCCCTTTGCCTTCCATCACTGGCTTGCTCGCCAAAGCGCCGCGGTCACCGAGTCCTAAGATCGCTGTGCCATTGGAGATAACCGCCACCAAATTTCCCTTGGATGTATATTCATAAGCATCGTCAGGATTTTTTTCGATCTCGAGCACAGGCTCTGCCACGCCCGGCGAGTACGCCAAGCTTAAGTCCCGTTGCGTATCCATCGGCTTGGTGGGCACAACTGCAATTTTGCCAGGTTTACCTTTTAAACGATGATATTCAAGTGCATCTTCACGTGTGATCTTAGCCATATAACCTCCGTTGAAAATTACAGGAAATATAAAACCTCTCGAATTATTGCACAACTCGCCAGATTCACCTAGTTCCATTTGTCACGAATTTTATAATTAGTATTCCCCCTATCATCAAAAATTCATGTATAATTCAGAAAATCCTGATGGATTCATAAGAAACTTTCGCCGCTCTCGGCTTGGCTTTAAACTGACTGGAAAATGGTGCACGCTCACTCCCCCAATAAATGGGAGTTGCTTTGTGAAGTCTATTTAGGATATTTTTTGAGACGAAAACCGGCTTCACCCGAAACCCTGTGCTTGTACGTGACGTAAACCGTCATTTACTTTTTGATCTATCTCCTCTCGCATCTTTTATGCGACCTGGAGCCTGCTCAGCCAACCCAGACATTTTACACAGCCAAGGCCGACCCGAAAGTGGCGGAAGCCTTGGCTGTGTACTTTAAATAATGAAAAAGATAACCGCCATCTCAGCGCAGAAGCACAAGCCCAACCGGGTGAATATTTTCCTCGATGGAGAATTCGCCTTCGGGCTGTCACGCATCACAGCCGCGTGGCTAAAATTAGGAGACGCTCTCAGCGAAGAAAAGCTGGAGAAGTTACAGGCAGACGATACGCGCGAACGCGCCTATCAACAAGCCCTGCTCTACCTTAGCTATCGCGCCCGTTCTGAAAAAGAAATACAACAGAACTTACGCAAGCATGAAATTCCTGATACGGTCATAGAGGAAACTCTTGAACGCCTCAAACAAGCCAGGCTTGCGGATGACAATCAATTTGCCCAGATGTGGGTGGAAAATCGAAATACATTCCACCCGCGCAGCAAACGAGCATTGGAGATCGAATTACGCCAAAAAGGACTCACCAACGAAGCGATCCAGGCATCTCTATCCGATGTGGATGAAGAAGCCCTGGCCTACGAAGCAGGCTCAAAACGAGCGGCCCGATTCAAGGGTCAGGAATGGAATGGGTTTCGTAAAAAGTTGAGCGAGTTCCTTGCCCGTCGTGGATTCTCATATTCCACCATCGCGCCCATCGTATCCAGAATATGGAACGAAACACACGCTGATGCGCAACCGTACGAAGACGAGGACATACCATGAATCCAATTTTTGTTCTTTTAATAGATTTTTTAACGCTGGTCATAGGCGTTGCCGCAGGATATTTTTATCATCGCTATCAAGCTGAGCGCGCCACAAAAGCCAAGCAGGAAAAATCTGAGGATATTTTAAAAGCGGCCACCTCACAGGCGCGCCTGATCGAAAGCGGCTCGCGTGAAAGCGCCACCAAGATCGTCCAAGCCGCTGAATCAGAAATGAAGGAACGCCGCATTGAGTTGAACCGCGAAACAGAACGGCTTGACAAACGCCGCGGTGAACTTGACAGCCGTTTCGACAAAATTGAACAGCGCGAAGCGACCTTGAATAAACGCCAGTCACAAGTTGACAAACGCGCCAACGATATCGACAAGCTGTACGAAGATCAATTCAAAAAACTTGAGCAGGTGGCCCAGATGACCACGGAAGATGCCCGCAAAGATCTTTTTGCGTCTGTTGAAAAAGAAGCGCGCGGCGATATGGCGCGCATCATCCGCCAGATCGAAGCCGAAGCGCGTGAAGAAGGCGAGAAACGCGCCCGCAAACTCATCGCGGATGCGATCCAGCGTGTGGCATCTGAACACGTAGCCGAAGTGACCCGCGCCGTTGTGACCCTGCCAAGCGAAGAAATGAAGGGACGCATCGTCGGACGCAACGGACGCAATATCAAAGCCTTTGAACAGGCCGCGGGCGTAGACGTGATCGTAGATGACACGCCCGATTCCGTGACCGTCTCCTGTTTCGACTCTGTCCGCCGTGAAATTGGACGACGCGCGTTATCTAAATTAATTCTCGATGGCCGCATTCATCCCGCGCATATTGAAAAGATCGTGGAAGATGAAACCAAAGCCGTCGAAAAGATCATCAACGAAGCGGGCGAGCAGGCCGCGTATGAAGCCAATGTGACCGGACTGCACATCGAAGTTCTGCGCATGATGGGGCGTTTGAAGTTCCGCACATCCTATGGGCAAAATCAACTTGCACACGCGGTGGAAGTTTCCAAGCTGGCGGGAATTCTTGCCGCGGAACTTGGCGCCAATATCGAGCTTTCCAAGCAGGGCGGATTCCTGCATGATATCGGCAAAGCCATGGATCATAATCAGGATGGCACGCACGCAGGCCTCGGCGCGGAATTCTGCAAACGCTACGGCGTCAACCCGATCGTAGTGAACGCGATCGCATCGCATCACCATGAAATTGATCAGGATACTGTTGAAGCCGTCATCGCTGAATCAGCAGATGCCATTTCCGGCGCGCGCCCCGGCGCCCGCCGCGAAGATCTCGAAGCGTACATCAAACGCATCCGCTCGTTGGAGGAAATGGCAATCTCCTTTGAAGGCGTACAACAAGCATTCGCCATTCAGGCCGGACGCGAGGTTCGCATCCTCGTCAAACCTGATCAAATTGATGATCTATCCTCTGTGCGCCTCGCGCGAGATATTGCCAAGAAGATCGAAGAGACCATGCAATATCCCGGCCAGATCCGCGTGACGGTCATCCGCGAAACACGTGCGACTGAATACGCCAAGTAACCATTCCCAAAAAACTTACCCAATAAATCCCCCACTTCTATGGATGCAAAAAAAATATTGCGCCCAGCGAAGCGGGGGATTTTTATTCAACAACCTTTTCATCAAAGATTAATAATGCCTGTAAAAACCGCGAAGGAGTTTTTATGGAAATATCATTTCTAACGAATCTGACCTGTTCAAATTGCGGAAAATCTTTTTCGGCTGAGGAAGTCCAAACATATTGTATAGACTGTAATTCGCCGCTTATTTCCAGCTATGATCTGAACTCTGCAAGAGAACATCTGGATCGCGATGAACTTACAAAGCGCAAAAAAGGAATGTGGCGCTGGCATGAACTTTTGCCTGTGCGAGAATTGCAAAACATAGTCACGTTGGGCGAAGGTGACACGGCCACACTACATCTTCCCAGAGTTGGAAATTTGCTTGGTCTCTCAAATCTTTTTGTGAAAGATGAAAGCAGTAATCCCACCGGCTCATTCAAAGCGCGTGGACTTTCAGCCGCTGTATCCAAAGCCAAAGAACTGGGCATAAAAAAAGTTATCATTCCCACCGCGGGCAATGCCGGTGGAGCAATGGCCGCCTACGCCGCGCGCGCCGGCATGCAGGCGCTGATCTACATGCCCAAAGATACGCCCATTGCGAATATCATCGAGAGCCGCATTGCTGGCGCGGAAGTTATTCTTGTGGATGGACTCATCAGCGATGCCGCAAAATTGGCTGGCGAAAAAGCCCGCGCCGATGGTTGGTTTGATCTTTCCACTTTCAAAGAACCCTATCGCATGGAAGGTAAAAAGATCATGGGCTATGAGCTGGCAGAATTTTTCAATTGGACTCTGCCCGATGTCATTATCTACCCAACCGGAGGAGGCACGGGACTCGTCGGCATGTGGAAGGCTTTCGATGAACTAGAACAACTTGGCTGGTTTGAAAATACAAAACGTCCGCGCATGGTTTCGGTGCAGGCGGAAGGATGCGCACCGGTGATCAAGGCATTTCACTCAGGCGCATCAACCTGTGATTTTTGGCCGGGTGCGCAAACGACGGCATCGGGTTTGCGTGTGCCGAAGAGTTTTGCAGATCGTCTTATTCTGGCAAATATCCGCGAAAGCAATGGGACAGCTGTAGCAGTCAGCGACGCAGCCATTCTCGAAGCGCAAAAAAATCTGGCTGTACAGGAAGGCATCTTCGCCGCTCCTGAAGGCGCGGCAACCCTGTCCGCTTTGAAGGAACTCATCGCTCAAAAATGGATCCAACGCGATGAATGTGTTGTGGTCTTCAACACAGGCACAGGGTTGAAATATTTGGATCAAGTTGAATAAAGGTAAATTAAAAAAGGATGGCATCAGTCATCCTTTTTTTGATTCAAATTCCAACAAATGGATTATGTTTCTTTTCATGCCCAACTGTTGTTTCGACGCCATGACCTGACAACAGTCTCGTTTCATCAGGCATGGTAAAAATTTGCGTGCGGATGCTGTTTTCCAAAGTGTCCCAATCGCCGCCGGGCAGATCTGTGCGGCCAACGCTTCCATTGAAAATTAGATCACCGCAAAAGCAAATTTTTTCTTTTGCGATATATAAAACGCAATGACCCTTGGTATGTCCCGGCGTATAACGGACTTCAAATTCATTGCTGCCAAGTTTTAGAATTTGTCCCTGTTGAAAATCAATTGTCGGTTCGGGGCCGGGGTCAATGTCAAAGCCGAATTTTGCGCCGCCTCCGCCCGCACGCCAGAGAATGTGGTCATCGGGATGAAGCGCAACATGCGGCAGTGGATTCAGCGCATCCGCGATCGCCGCCGCGCCGCCTATGTGATCGAAATGCGCGTGCGTGTACCAGAGGTGACCAATTCTCCAGCCGCGATCCTGCGCCGCTTTGAGGATAACGTGCCCATCCCAAGATGGATCAATGACAGCCGCTTCTCTTGTTTCAGGGTCAGCAACCAGATAAGCGTTTGTTTGCACTGGGCCAAGAGTAAGAGAGACAATTTCAATCATGGTTCACCTTCCGCGGCAGAAAAATCGAACTGACAACTATCGAGACAACGATCGAACCAATCGCAAGTGGATACAGAATCATCGGGTCGCGCTCAAATAAAAAACCTGCGATGGGCGGTGTGACAATGAAAATCACCGCGCTGACAGTTTCCATAATTCCATAAGTAATTCCCATTTGCGAGTCATGGACGAGCTCACGTGCCTGCGCCATCGCCATCGGGCGTCCAGCGCGGAATCCGCCCAGCAGAAAATATCCCAAGGCAAAAACAGGCAGGGTTGTTCCTTTCCAAATGAACAAGGCAAATAAAATCACAAACACCTGAGCAAATAAAAATCCTGTGCGCGGATTGGCGCGGCTGAAAGCAAGCGCCAGTAATGAATTACCCAACGCGCCCGCCGTAAAAATTAACCCTGTCTGACTCAATGAAAGTCCGCGTACAGCTTTGAGGAAAATTGGTGTAAGCGGCTGCGCCAGATACATTGAAAAAATGGCAAAAGCAAGAACACCGATAAGAGTGATAAATTTTTTATTGCTCCTCAATTTTGGCGGCGGGGCATCAGGGTCATGATGATCAATCGGCTGTTTCTCAATAAGAACCATAAATAAATTTGAAAAAACAAATACAACTGCCGCAACATAAAAACTCATGCGCATGCTGTAATGGTCGCCGATCCATCCGCCGGTGACGGGACCCAGTACCATGCCCATGCCAAAGGTCGCGGTGGTCAGCGAGAGCACAGTCCCCACCGGCCACTTGCCGCGCGCAGCGGTCACATAACTGGCCAACGGCGATGAAACAAAAGCGGTCAGGCCATAGGCAAACAAACCCACCAAAAAAAGAGGCAAAGCCTGGGCAAATCCCATAATCAATGTCGAACCCAAGCCAAGCAGCCACGCGCCGACGAGCAAAGGTCTGCGCCCAATTCGGTCAGCAAGACGGCCCGCAGGGATGTGTGTGATCGCCATGAAAAATCCAAACATGCCGAGAATCAATCCAATTTCATATTTACTTAACAGAAATTGAAGGTCAAGATAAATTGGCACAAAATTAAAGAACATGCCTTCGCCGAAACCCCACAGAAATAAAGCGGATGCCACAAAAAATAAATTACGATTCAATTTGACTCTCCACTCTGTGGATAAATTCCCCGGCAGCTTTGAATACCTGATGACGAGCCGCATCACGAGTCACAACATGGCCTGATCCAGTCACGTAAAGTTTTGTCTTGTCTGGCGCATGCAGAGCAACCAGTCCCGCGTAAATATGCTCCATATTTTCAGGCAGCACATACGCATCATCTTTTGAATGGATCAGCAATACGGGCACAGTTACTTTCGATAAAGCGGCGCGCATTTTCTCAAGCAATATCTTCAACTCAGCCGCAGAGCGGATCGGATTCAACGGATATGAAATATGATTCTTATAGGCTTCCTTATCAAACCAGCCTGTACCCGGCTCACCTTTATTTTTTTCAATATACGTTTTGAAATAGCTATAGAGTTGTATCTGCCAGGCGGGATGTTCATTTGGGATTTCATAAGGCGCAGAGATAGCCACCACACCCTTCACGCGCGCCGCGAATTTCGTAGACATGAGCAACGATAATGCGCCACCCATCGAAAGCCCAACAAGATATATATTGTCAACAGTTCCGCCGAGAAGATTGCAGCCATCTTCAACAGAAGCGGTCCAATCGGTCCATCGCGAACGGATCATATCTTTGGGACGGGTGGCATGTCCAGCGAGGCGCACACCGAGACAGGTGAAACCAAATTCACGGTTGAGAGATTCCCCCATCCAGCGCATTTCTTTGGGCGTGCCAGTGAATCCATGAATGAGCAAAATCCCTGTTCGATTACCAGGCAGAAAAAAAGGTTCAGCAGTTTGTATGGTTTGAGTATTCACAATTTGATTATATCAATGAGACCACGCAACCCCAACTCGTAAGACCGCCAGCCAAAGCCGACAACTTTTCCTTTGCAAACCGCAGAGATCATCGAAACGTGGCGGAACTCTTCACGCGCATACACGTTCGATAGATGCGCTTCGATGACGGGAATTTGAATCGCGGAAATTGCATCACGCAGCGCAATGGAGGTGTGAGTGTAACCGCCAGGATTAAACACCACGCCATCCGCCCAAGCGCGCGCATCCTGCAGGGCATCGATCAATGCGCCTTCATGATTCGATTGCGTACAAGTCACTTCCACATTCAATTCTTTTCCCAACGCGATCAGCTTCTCATTAATATGATCCAGCGTCAGCGAGCCGTAAATTTCAGGTTCACGTGTGCCAAGTAAATTTAAGTTAGGACCATGCAAAAGTAAAACCTTCATTCTCACCTCACTGATTACTGATCACTAATCACTAATTCTAAATCCGTCACATCCACCAATTCAACTTTGCCGATCTCCACAGGCAGCGCAAAGCGAATGGCTTTCGCGTTCTTCTTTTTATCCACTCGCATCGCGCGGACGATTTCCTCGCGCGGCATATTTTCTGGGATTCGGATGGGCAGTCCCAGCGCTGACAGTGACTCAGTTATCGCATCCACCAACCCGACAGATGCCAACCCAATTTGGACAGAATACTTCGCCTCAGCAACCATGCCAATCGCAATCGCTTCGCCATGCCGCAACTCAAACTTGCTGACAAGTTCGACCGCGTGCCCAACAGTGTGACCTAAATTCAAAGCCGCGCGAAATCCTTTTTCATACGGGTCTTCTTCGATGACTTTTATCTTGACCGCCATTGCGCGTTTGACAACTTCTTCGAGATTATTTTTCACCCAATCCAATCCACGCAAACATAAATTAAATAATTCAGGGTCAGAGATGATTCCATGTTTGACCACTTCCGCCATACCTGAGATCAACTCCGCTTCGGGCAATGTGATCAGCAATTGCGGATCCGCCAAAACCAACTTTGGCGGATAAAATGCGCCAATGAGATTCTTTCCTTCGGGCAGATCAAATCCCGTTTTGCCGCCAAGTGACGCATCCACCATCGAGAGCAGGGTTGTCGGCACGCATACCCAATCGATCCCACGCATATATGTTGAAGCGGCAAAACCAGTCATATCACTGAGCACGCCTCCGCCCAAGGCGATAACTGTGCTCTTGCGGTCGAGTCCATTTTGCAAAAATGATTTCCATAAAACAGAAATAGTTTCCAAATTTTTATATGATTCACCTGCAGGCGCAGTGACAACCTTTGGCTCAAAGCCTGCTGAACGCAAAGAAGCAACCACCGTTTCAGCGTGGAACTTCGCGACATTTTCATCGGTCACGAGGATTGGATTTTGCATGGGCAGTTTTATCAGGTTGGAAACCCTACCTACCCTAACGTCGTACTCCCCCATTGCAGAGAGGTGATATCGTCCCAACGCAACTTGAATTTGATGTGTGTTTTGTTCGGCAGATTTTCCGTCCACATGAATCAGGAAAGGGAAAGAGTTGTAATGCTCATTACGGTTTGCCAATAGTGATGAAAGTTTTTCGTGCAAGTCACCAGACAAAAGAGGACGTGTGTCAAGATCATTGTGCAGCCGCTCCAATAAAGTGGATAATTCTGCCATCAACAAAACAACCTGGCTGTTGCTTTCCGCGAAGACTCGGTTTTCTTCTCGCAACAAAGCGCCGCCGCCCAAGGCGACTACACTTTCTTTTTTATTCAGCAAGTTTTTCAACGCAGAAGATTCAAGGTCGCGAAATACAGACTCGCCTTGTTGTTCCATGATTTGCGAAATGGAAATACCCGCGTTTGTTTCGATGACACGGTCAAGGTCAATGAAGGGGTACTTGAGATGGTCGGCAAGTTCTTTGCCGAGGGTAGATTTACCTGTCCCAGGCGGGCCGTAGAGATAGATGTGAGTCATGGTGATTCCATTCGTTATTATGATTCTCCACATTAATAAATAAAAAATTGCTTCGTCACAAAGAGCAAAAGCACTCCTTGCGATGATCGTTTAACTTTATTCCCAAAACACATGCGGATTATTATCCATTTGCAGATCTTCGAGAGTGGCTTTTCTGAGAGACTTATATCTTGGTTTCATCTCGTTCATCGAGTCGCCGCCGAGTTTTTCGATGAGCGCATCCGCCAGAACAAAGGCGACCATTGCTTCAAGAATCGGAACGGCGCGTGGAACGGGACAAAAATCAGAGCGTTCATACTTGGTGGGAGATTCTGTCCCTGACGCCAGATCAACTGTCGGCTGGGGAAGAAGCGTGGTGGCAATTGGTTTCATCGCCGCGCGGATGATGATCGGCTGTCCATTAGATATTCCGCCTTCGATTCCACCTGCGCGATTCGTTAAACGTTGAATATTTGAATATTGTAGTGTCATTGGATCGTGGGCTTGCGTACCAATTCGTTTTGCATTTTCAAATGCATCGCCAACTTCCACACCTTTTATTGCTTGAACACTCATAACTGCCAATGCAAGTTTTGCTTCGAGGCGCTTGTCCCATTGAACGAAACTGCCGAGACCCACGGGGAGATTGAGCGCGACAATTTCAAGCACGCCGCCTAAAGTATTTTTGCCGTGAATGGTCTTCTCGATTTCATCGCGCATTTTTTTCGCGGATGATTCAACGGGACAGCGCACATCTGATTCTTCGGCATGGATGAAGCGTTCTTCGTAGGTCATGTCACCAAATTCAGTTTGGATTTCGCCGATCGATGAAACATATCCGCCGATGATGATTCCAAATTGCGCGAGAAAATGTTTGCAGACCGCGCCAGCCGCAACGCGCATGGTTGTCTCACGAGCGGATGCGCGTTCAAGCGCAGGACGCAAATCCTTGTAACCATATTTGACTGCACCTGTTAGATCCGCGTGACCTGGGCGCGGGGCGGTCATCGGCTCGATGGCTTTGCCTTTCCATTTGACATGGTCAGCGTTTTGCACAAGCAAAGCGATCGGCGCGCCTGTGGTTTCGCCGTCCATTACACCGCCAAGGATTTGAACAGTGTCGTTTTCAATTTTCATGCGCCCGCCCGAGCCATATCCCTGCTGACGACGGGCGAGCTCTTTGTTGATAATTTCAGCTGTGATGAGAAGTCCCGCGGGCATACCATCGAGAACGGATGTTAACGATGGGCCGTGGGATTCTCCAGCGGTGAGGAAGCGTAAGGGCATTGTGTCTCCAGTAATCAGTGAAAAGTAAAAAGTGATCAGTTATCAATGACATCATATAAAGCGGTACGAGGCGGGTTATGACCTGTCCAAATTTCAAATGCGAGGGCGGCTTGTTCGATGAGCATGCCGAGTCCAGTTGCAGCAGATAATCCGTGCGAGCGCGCGTCTTTCACTAATTTTGTCTCGCGTGGATTGTAGACCAGATCATAAATTATTGTGTGTGATGAAAGAGAAGTATTTTCAGGCAATGGAGATTTGTCGGTGAGTGGGGTCATACCTAGCGGAGTGGTGTTGACGATCAGTTGTAAGTTTGAAGGTTGGAAAGTTTGAAAGTTAAGTTCAACGGCGTTGGTGTTCTTAAATTGTGCGGATAATTCTTGCGCCTGTTCAATTCGGCGAGCAGCGATGGTCACATTCCAATAATCATTAAGTAAGGCATAAACAATTGCTCGCGCCGAACCACCTGCGCCCAAAACCAATGCCGATTTCCTAATTCCTGATTCCTGATTACCTGTATATTTCTTCAAGTCCGACAAAAAGCCCTGGGCATCAGTATTGTCACCGATTAGTTTTTCATGCTTCATATAAATCGTGTTTACCGCGCCGATGGATTTTGCGGTTGGCGTTAGCTCATCCATCAAGCTGATCACATTTTGCTTATACGGAATGGTGACATTGAGTCCAGTAATTTCATCAGCGCGGACTTGGTCTAGTAATTTTTTCAACCCAGGTTTATCGTCGGGATGAATTTGAAAAAGCGAATAGTCACCATGCAATCCACAGGATTTCAAAGCCGCAATGTGAATTTTAGGCGACAGGGAATGTCCGAGCGGATAGCCGATCAAGCCAAGCTGAATCATCGCAAAGAGTCCAATACTTCAAAATAATTTGGGAATGTTTTGGAAACACACGCTGGATTTTCAATCGAGACTCCGGCAACGCGCAAACCGATCAGAGAGAACGCCATTGCCATGCGGTGGTCATTGTAGGTTTGAATGTTGGCAGGCTGGAACATTTTACAAGGCTGAATCGTCATGCCATCTTCATGCTCCTCCACTTCGACGCCGAGGCGGGCAAGCTCGACGCAGGTTGCGTGGACCCGATCAGTCTCTTTCACCCGCGCAGAAGCGATGCCGCGAATTCTGGTTGGTGAAGATGCAAACGGTGCAATCGCCGCGAGGGTTTGGGCCGTGTCTGGAATGTCGCGCATATCCACATCAACGCCGTGAAGTTCAGGAAAACCAGTGACAAGTAAGCAGTAATCAGTTTCAGTGACAGTACAACCCATCTTTGCGAGAACATCGAGAAAGGCAATATCGCCTTGTTTGGAAGTGCGTGAAATATTTTCGACTCTGACAGTTCCGCCGCAAATGGCAGGAGCGGCGAAAAAGTAGGCAGCTGCGGATGCGTCAGATTCGATCTGGTAATTGGTAATTGGTAAATATGCGGCTGGATGAATAGTAAAACTATTGTAACCATCACGTTCGATTTCCACACCGAAGTCTTTCATGATGTCGATGGTCATGTCTACATAAGGCTTCGAGTTTAATTCTGTCGAAAGTGTAATTTCAATTTCGCGTTGCGCATACGGAGCCACCATCAGCAATGCGGATAAAAACTGAGATGAAATATCGCCGGCGATTTGGGTCTTCCCACCTGGCAAACCGTTGGCAGTGATTTTCACGGGAGGACAAATTTGCACATTCCGTTTTCCGACTTCTGCATTCTGCACTGGACGAATGTTTGCGCCAAGTTGAGTTAATGAATCAACCAGATCACCGATGGGACGTTCACGCATGCGCGGCTCTCCATCCAAAATATATTCGCCGTTGCCGAGTATAAGAAAAGCGGAGAGAAACCTCGCGGCAGTACCTGCGTTGCCAATAAAAAGTTCGGCTTTGCTGGCAGGGATTTTTCCGCCCAATCCTATGACGGTCATTGCGTGATCGGTTTCATCAAGTTGGATATCAAAACCGAGGGTTTGCAGAGCGTTTGCGAAATAACGAGAATCGTCGGAGAACAAAGCGTTGGTTAAATGCGTGGATCCATTTACAAGGGACGCGATCAATAAAGCGCGATTGGTCAGCGACTTGGAGCCAGGCACGCGGATGACGGCAGACAGAGAATGAGCAATAGGTGTGATTTGCATTGGAAAGGAAAAACGCTCTGTGTAAATTATGAAGGGTGAATAAATTCCTGATATTTTTTCTGCGCTTCGTTCAAAATAGATTCAAGTTTCAGAAAATCATTTGCAGATAAATAAGATTCGATCTCGGCTAATTGGTTTTGCAATCCGCGCAAAGCAGTCAATACATTTTCTTGATTCGACTGTAACACGCCGAGCATCATCGAAGAGGATGTGCCAGCCAATCTACTTGTGGATGTGAAACCTGGCCCAACAAATGATGCGACATCATTTGGAGTGGCTAATGCCAGCGCTGATGAAATCAAAAATGGCAAATGACTCGTGGAGGCAAGAATGCGGTCATGTTCAACTGCATCCAGGATTTTGGTTTTCGCGCCGACAGCCTCGATAATTTGGTGGGCGGCAGATAAAGCACGCGCAGAGGTTCGCTCAAGCGGAGTCAACAAAAATGGCGCGGCGTAGTATAGAGTCCGCTCGGCGTTGGCGAGGGAAAGTTTTTCCTTGCCGCAAATGGGATGTCCGCCGATGGGGTCGAAATTTTCGGGCAGGCGAGACATGGAGTCAACAATCATTTTTTTCGTTGAGCCCATATCCAGTACGATGCAGGGATTCAATGTAAAAGTTGGCAACTGCTCAAGCACAGTCAAGATCGCGGGGACGGGCGCTGACAGAACAACCAGATCAACTTCGGGGAGCACTTTGGCAGGGTCGCTATCAGCGTAGTCCACTATATTTTGGGACAGAGCAAGCTCGAGCGTAGGAAGATGCGGATCACATCCAAACAGCGCGGCGCATTTGCCGCGTAATCCCAATGCGAGCGAACCGCCCATTAATCCCAATCCGATGATTGCGATTCTGGACTCAGCGAGATCAAATTTTTTCATGTTGAGCGACGAGGCGACGATCCACCGCTTCAGCCACCGCTCTGACCTGCTTCACCATTTTGGCAAACGCCTCAGGTGTGAGCGACTGCTTGCCGTCCGAGATGGCGTGCGCGGGATCGTGATGAACTTCGACGATGATGCCATCCGCGCCCGCCGCGACACCTGCCCTCGCAACAGCGGATACAAAAGCGGAATCGCCAGTGGAATGACTCGGATCAATGATGACTGGCAGATGTGTGAGTTTTTTGAGAACTGGAATGGCGTTGATGTCGGTGGTGTTGCGCGTGGCGGTTTCAAAGGTGCGGATGCCGCGCTCACATAACATAACGCGCGTGTTGCCGCCGCTGATAATATATTCGCTTGCCATCAACATTTCTTCGATGGTGGCAGACATGCCGCGCTTGAAAAGCACGGGAGTGCGCGTTTCACCAATAGCGCGCAAGAGATTAAAGTTTTGCATGTTGCGCGCGCCAAGTTGAAAGACATCTACATATTTCTCCATCATCGGAATTTGCGAAACGGCCATTACCTCGACCACGAGCGGAAGGCCTGTTTTTTCACGAGCTTCAGCCATGTATTCGAGACCTTCTTCCCCGAGACCTTGAAACGCGTACGGCGAGGTGCGCGGTTTGTAGACCCCACCGCGCAGGGCGTTCGCGCCTGCTTCTTTAACTGCCTGCGCGATTTCAAGAATCTGCGCACGCGACTCAACCGAGCATGGCCCTGCGATGATAGGAATTTCCAAACTTCCAATAGAGAAACCATCGAGCTGAAAGATGGAATCCTGTTCGTGAAATTGTCGTGAGGCAAGTTTATAAGGCTGTGAAATACGCTGAACTGATAGCACTCCAGGCAAGGCTTCGAAAATTTCCTTGGCGACATAATGCCCGTCACCGACCGCGCCGATGATGGTTTGCTCCACACCTTCAATAATGTGCGATGACAATTTCTGGTTTTCGATTTCAGCAATTACGCCTTGAATTTGTTCTCTGGGTGCACCTGGGTGCATGATGATCATCATAATTAAGTTTCCTTTTGACCTTGTGTTTGTTGTTGATAATTGACGGGTACCATTTACCAATTACTGATTACTGATTACAAACTACTGCTCTCACGCCCAACCTTGCTTCATTGGAGAATATTCACCTTGAACAGTCACGAGGCTTCGCCCCATGATCTGCGCGATCTGACCAACCTGCTTAACCAGCTCGGCAAATTTTTCTGGTCTGAGAGATTGCTTGCCATCCGAAACTGCTTTGGCAGGGTCAGGATGAACTTCGATGATGAGCCCATCGGCGCCTGCGGCAATGCCTGCCCGCGCGATCGCGGCGACATAATCGGCGTGACCTGTGGAATGGGATGGGTCGAGAATAACTGGCAAATGAGTTAAATGTTTTAAAACGGGAATGGCATTAATATCAGTTGTGTTACGCGTCGATGTTTCAAACGTGCGAATGCCGCGCTCGCATAACATCACACGCTGATTTCCCCCCGCTAAAATATATTCAGCAGACATGAGCAATTCTTCGATCGTGGCGGAGAGTCCGCGTTTGAGCAGAACTGCTGTGCGGGCTTCACCGATGGCGCGCAGCAAATTAAAATTCTGCATATTGCGCGCACCCACCTGAAACACATCCACATATTTTGCCATCATATCCAATTGAACTTGTGACATGATCTCAACAACGATGGGCAGTCCAGTTTTTTCACGTGCTTCAGCGAGAAGTTCGAGACCCTCTTCGCCAAGTCCCTGGAATGCATACGGCGACGTGCGCGGCTTGAACACTCCTCCGCGCAAAGCGGATGCGCCAGCTTCTTTTACAGCGATGGCTGTTTCAATGATCTGCGAACGACTCTCCACTGCGCAAGGGCCTGCAATGATCGCAATCTCATTCCCGCCGACTGAGAATCCGCTTAATGGAATCATGGAATCTTCAGGGTGGAATTGCCGCGAGGCAAGTTTGTAAGGTTGTGTAATACGCTGGACAATGTCCACGCCATCCAAACCTTCAAAGCGTTCCATCGGAATATTATGCGTCTCGCCGATCGCGCCAATAATCGTCGCCTCCACGCCCTGCGAAAGGTGGACAGCCAGCCCCATTGATTTGATTTGCGCGATCACTGCTTCCACTTCCTGCGGTGTAGCGTTGGGTTTCATTATGATCATCATGGTGATTTCTCCTTGTTTAGGTAGACATGTAAACAAGTACACAGGTGTTTACATACCTACGTGTTTACTATCCTACAATTTTTTCTTTCTCACTGCGCCGCGACCAAGTCGGGTCTTAGTTTAACCGCTTCGCGTAAATACACATGCGTGATTTCATTCTGCGGCATTTCCGTGTTCCAATGGACAAGCACGCGGATGACTCTCCGCAAACTACCAGGAACGGGGATCTCGCGCATGCACATCAACGGGACGAGTCCCCATCCAATTTTTCTCGCCGCCTCTGCAGGGAATGTCGATACGAGATCATCTGTCACTGTGAAGAGTGCGCTGCCCACATCTTCGGGCTTCATGCTTGCATTTACGCTCAGAATTGCTTCCAGTAATTCCCGAGTGGCTTCGAGAATTAAATCAGGATCATCGGCTGAAACCGTTGTCGCGCCACGAATTCCACGAATTGACATTTTTGGCTCCTAGCTTCAGCCCAGCCCCTCTTCCCAAAAACAGGAAATGGGTGAGCGAGAAGACGAAATAAAAAAGAGCGAGACCGTGTGGCCTCGCTCTTTTTGCATTCAGAATTTTTTCTGTCTACTTAAGCGCAACCAGCGGCAACCGAGCGGAGGCCGTTAAAGTAATACGCAAAATAAAAGCGGACAGTAGATAACATATTGGGCGCTATTCTATGCGCGTACTTCAGATGCGTCAAGGGGCAATTTTCTCACAGAGTTGGAAGTATAATCAACGGTATGTCCATCTTTTCAGGAAAACATATCCTGCTCGGCGTGACAGGTTCCATTGCGGGTTATAAAGCCGCAGACCTTGCATCCAAGCTCGCGCAGGCTGGCGCACAAGTGGATGTGCTCATAACTGGCGCTGGCGAAAAATTTGTCACACCGCTCACCTTTCAATCTGTGACCGGTCGCCGCGCATTTACCGACCATGATCTGTGGGGCAATGAAGCACATATACTGCATGTCAGCTTTGGAAAAACAGCCGATCTACTGGTCATCGCGCCATGTACAGCAAATACAATCGCCAAACTCGCAAATGGTCTCGCAGATAATTTATTGACGGTCACAGCGTTGGCAGCGGAATGTCCATTAGTGATCGCGCCTGCCATGGATGGCGGTATGTTCTATCATTCCACCACTCAGGAGAATCTCGCGAAGCTAAAAAAAAGCGGCGCGATCATCGTTGGTCCCGCAGACGGACATCTCGCTTCCGGATTAACGGGCAAGGGACGAATGATCGAGCCTGCCGAAATTTTCGGCCACCTTCGGATCGCGCTCGGTAAAAACGGAAAACTCGCGGGCAAAAAAATTCTCGTCACTGCGGGCGGTACGCAGGAATCGATCGACCCGGTGCGCGTCATCACAAATCATTCTTCAGGCAAACAGGGATATGCGATCGCTCAAGCCGCGCTTGATTCAGGCGCGCAGGTTTGCCTGATCACTGCGCCGACAGCATTAACTCCGCCGGTGGGCGCGCGCGTGATAAACGTAAACAGTGTACAGGAAATGCTCAATGCGTTGATGGAAGAATCGGCTGACGCTTTGATCATGGCGGCGGCGGCGTCAGATTTCCGGCCAGCGCAGACGGCGAAAGATAAATTAAAAAAACGCGATGGCATTCCGCAGATCAGACTCGAAGAGGCACCTGATATTCTTAAAACGATCACCAGTTCACAGGTCAGCAAGAAGCGCTTTCAAATCGTAGTGGGATTCGCGGCCGAGAGTCAGAACCTGTACGAAAACGCATCCGAAAAATTAAGATCAAAAAAATTGGATCTTATTGTTGCAAATGATATTTCTGCGAAAGACTCCGGTTTCGCCGTCGAGACCAACCGGGTGACGCTATTGTTCGCCAATGGCAATCAGGAAACTTTACCGCTGATGAGCAAGTTCGAAGTGGCGGAAAAGATCATTGAACACACATCAAAATTGTTGGAGTGAACATGCGCGTTTTGGTTGTATCGGATATCCACGCAAACTACACTGCGCTCAAAGCGGTACTAACTGACGCCGGCCAGGTTGATGAAACCTGGTGTCTTGGCGATCTTGTCGGATATGGCCCAGACCCAAACGCGGTCGTTGAAGAAATGCGTGATGCGGCAAATCTGACCTGCATGCTTGGCAATCATGATGTGGCTGTCATTGGCAGAATGCCTTTCGAAACTTTTAATGGCGATGCGCGCCGCGCGCTGATCTATCACGAAAAAGTTTTAACTGCGAGCAATATGGATTTTATGCGCTCGCTTTCTTCAACCGCAAAAGTATGCGGTGAAGCCACGCTCGCGCATGGAAGTCCGCGCGAGCCGTTGTGGGAATATATTTTGAACGGGCTTTCGGCACGCGTCAACTTTGATCACTTCAGCACGCCGTGGTGTTTTGTTGGCCATTCTCACATTCAATGTCTGTTCGCGATGGATGTAAAAACCGAACGCGTTACTCTGGAGCAATCAATACCCAATAAAACAGTCACTCTGAGCCCAAGGTTGATCCTGAATCCAGGTTCGGTCGGCCAGCCGCGGGATCGTGATCCACGCGCCGCATACGCCATCTACGAAACTGAATCACGCACATGGACTCCGCGCCGCGTGGAATACAACATCGCCGAAGTGCAGGAACGGATCCGCTCTTCGGGTCTGCCGGAGAAACACGCAGTACGCCTTGCTGATGGTTGGTAGGTTGGAAGGCAGAAGGAAGGAACTATTTCTTTATACTTGGCGTCTTTTGGGTAGAGAAATAAAAAAGAGGAGAAGAATCCATGAAAAGAATTTTGCCATTTAGTCTCATTGTTATCACTGCCCTGATCCTCGCCGCGTGCGGCAGTGCTTCATCAGTAGAAGTCCCAGCACCAGCAGATTTTTACAATAATTCCCCGGAAATGGGCGGAGCGCCGTCAGTAACACAAGACACCCTCCAGCCTGCCAGTGCGCCGGAAGCAAGATCGGCTGAACAATCAACAGCGAACTCCGGGGCTGGTGTATCAGCGGCGGCTATCGAACGCATCGTCATCAAAAATGCAGACCTTGCCATCGTCGTCGCGGATGTGGAAGGGCGCATGAAGAACATCCAAGTGATGGCGCAGCAAATGGGCGGATTTGTTGTTTCATCAAATTTATATCAAAGCTATACAAACACAAACATCAAAGTACCCGAAGCACAAATCGTCATCCGCGTGCCTTCTGAAAAATTGGAAGACGCGATGAACCAGATCAAGAAGGATACAGTTGAGATCCAAACTGAAAATATTTCAGGTCAAGATGTGACCGCTGAATATGTAGATCTGCAATCGCGATTAAAGAATTTCGAATCCGCAGAATCACAGTTGAACGAGATCCTGAAAAAAGCCACAGACACCACAGACGTGGTAAACATCTTCAATCAACTCGTCTATTATCGTGAGCAGATCGAGCTGGTAAAGGGGCAGATCAAATATTATGAAGAAGCCGCCGCGCTTTCAGCTATCACCGTGCACATCATCGCCGAAGAAACCATTCAACCCCTTGTCATCGGAAAATGGGAACCCAAAGGTGTGGCGCTTACAGCGGTGCAGGATCTGATCAATTTCATGAAAGGCTTTACAGAATTCATCATCCGCTTTGTGATCTACACCCTGCCCGTATGGTTCATCATCGGCATCCCGTTGTATCTTGTCTTTCTCGGCGCGCGCAAACTCTTCCGAAAAATGCGCGGCAACAAAGTGAAGAAAGAACAGCCGCAGGAAACACCTGTTGAGAAAAAATAAATAGCAAAAGAGAGGTTGCCAGTTGGCAACCTCTCTTTTGCTATAATCACTCCATGGAAAACCTAGCACGCAACGCACTCTCGCTTTTCAATGTTCACATGACAGGACGACAAATCACGGCGCTCATCACATACGAGCGTGAACTGCTGGATTGGAATCAGAAGTTTAATCTGACCGCCATTCGGGATGTGGAATCGATTCGCACCAAACATTTTCTGGATTCATTTTCCTGCGCGCTGGCCTGGAAAACCAATCCACCGCGGCGGCTCATTGACGTGGGAACTGGCGCCGGTTTCCCGGGCATTCCCTTAAAAATAATTTACCCCGCCATGCAATTGACCTTGGTCGAATCTGTCGGCAAGAAAGCAAAATTCTGCGAACATATTTTAAATGTGCTTGGGTTGGAGAATGTAAATGTGATCCACTCACGCGCAGAAGATTTGGGACAAAAAAAAGAGCATCGAGAAACTTATGATTGGGCGGTGGCGCGCGCAGTGGCAAACCTCAACGTGTTGAGTGAATATCTGCTTCCGCTGGTAAAAATTGGCGGAACAGTCCTCGCGCAAAAAGGCGAAAGCGGACCCGCCGAAGCGCAATCCGCTGAAAACGCGATGAAATTATTGGGCGGAAAATTAAAGCAATTGATCCCCGTCAATTTGCCTGGTGTTGCCGATGACCGCTATCTTGTGCTGCTGGACAAAGTCGCTGCCACGCCGCCGAAGTATCCGCGCAACGCGGGGACGGCAGCAAAAACACCATTGTGATCAACAACTTGTTTCATCAACAATCGTGATCTTGTCTTCCTTATTTGGAACAATGCACAGAAATTCAAACGGCTCATCGCCAATGTTTTCATAGAAATGCACCATGCCTTCGGGGATAAAGACCACGTCGCCAGCTATTACTTCGATGATCTCATCAGCGAGGCCGATCCGCGCATGTCCGCGCAGAACATATTGCTCATGCTCCACCGCGTTGGTATGACGTGGCATCCCGCCGCCCGGCAGCATGGAAAATTTCCGCAGGGCGAAATTTGGCCCCTCTTGAGAGGAGATCAATACCTGGAACTTCGTGTCTTTTCCAGCGGTTACGTTTTTGGCTTCGACATCGTTTGCGTGTTTTACTGTCATGTTATCTCTCCATCTTTAGCCTACAGGCTTTCTCGTAATTATACTTTTAGGAATCCATTGCATGTGATGCAATTCAGCCTACTCGACCAACAGTGTATACCGTATAATCACGAGAACCAATCAAAATTTCATCCTTATGAATAGATCTTTCCGTGTCTTCCTCTGCCATATATCCCCTCTAGTGGTATGTTTGATAAGTAATTCAACATAGTCCTGCTGACTTTTTCTTAGCCCAATCATGTAAGTCACGGCGCGTCCACGACCAGTTGATAGGTTGAGCCCATAAGCGATTATATTCTGGCGTGCTGGCATATAGGT
>JAPLGS010000134.1:0-45730 GCA_026390015.1 Chloroflexota bacterium
AGTTTGTTGAGCGGTGCCGAGCGCCACTTGTTGAATGGTGGTCGCGATCTGGCTGGTGGCCTCACCGGATTGTTCGGAGGCCGTGGCAAGCTGAGCCGAAGCGGCTGAGACCGCGTTGGCGCTTTCGGCGATCAGGCTGACGGCATCGCGCAGACCGGCGATCATCTTGGCAAAGGAATTGCCGAGTTCATCTTTAACTGATTTGGGTGTGACTGTGGTGGTCAGATCGTTTTCAGCAATGGCAGTGGCAGCGACGCCCATACCCTGCATATAATTGATCAATGCATCGAAAGCGTTGCTGATATCCCCGATCTCATCCTTACGTTTTCGGACCGTGTCTTTTTCTGCTTCGCTCACATCGCGTACCATGTCGCCGACGGAGAGCGCTTTCGCCAGTTTGGTGAGGAAAGCCAATGGATTGGCAATGCTGTTGGAAATGATGACGCCAAATCCCATCGCCAGCAGTACCGCAATAATGATGATCACGATCATGATCGTAGTGGCCTGATTGGCAATAGCTGTATTGCCGTTGGAAACTTCCTTGGCCTGCTCCACTTTCATAACCTGCATCGCATCAAGACCTGTCTCTACTGCCTTGGCGCTTGTAAAGGCATCGCCGCGTAACAAAGCCAGTGCTTCAGTATCTTTTCCTGCAACTGCCAATGCTTGGATCTGATCGCGGTAGCCAGTGAACTCGGTGTAGTCTTTCATATAGGTGTCAAATAATGCCCGCATTTCTGCGGAAACGATCAACTTTTCATATTCAGCCGACACCGTGGTTATCTCAGTGTCAAGTGTTTTGACCGTATCGACATACTTTAGCATTTCTGTATCGGATGTTGCAAGTAACATATCACGCAGATTGACGCGTGTGCGTTGGAATGCGGTGGCAACATCAGCGATCTGGCTGATCGGCACCGTCTGGTTTTGATAGAGCTGGGTATCTGCGGCATCGATCTGTTTGATATAGTAAATTGCCACAATCCCGACGATCGCCGTAATGATGGCGATGATCAAAAAACTACCGATCAATTTAACACTTGTCTTTAGGTTATTGAGGAAATTCATGATATTTTATTCTCCTTGAAACAGTAATGAAAATTCTTGATTTGGCTTTATTCAACCATCGCGAATATCGCGGTCTGTTCATTTACTAATGGTATTGAAAAGATTAACGACTCAACCAGCGCTACCTCCTCTGCCAGTCCAATATTGAAACGGCATAGCGGACAATTTTTCATCGCCTGTGCCAACAGACAACATTTGCACATTGCAATATAAGATTCGATTTTTTCCTGTTCACTCATGGTCATATCCTTTTTTATTCCTGGGTCGATCACCTTGGCTCAAGAATGGCATAATAGACTTTGGTAACCCATAAATTAATAACAAAAATATAGGGTTGTCAATTCCCTACCATTGTATAAACAAGGGCGTTTTTCCATAATAAAAATAAAAGTAAGAACCCATTAATACTGCGTAAATTTCTTCAGCCTCGTTTTGCAGGATTTTCGCGCGCGGTAGTTTTTTTTCCCCGAGTCAACGCTCCGCTTTCGCTCTGTCGGCGGGTAC
The DNA here is from genome assembly GCA_026390015.1 of Chloroflexota bacterium. Taxonomy (GTDB): domain Bacteria; phylum Chloroflexota; class Anaerolineae; order Anaerolineales; family Villigracilaceae; genus Villigracilis. The sequence continues at coordinate 1,573 of JAPLGS010000134.1, forward strand.
TCAAGTCAAGCAGGGTCAGCCGGCGGGGAAAATTAACGGCCTTTTTATTACAGTTGGGGTGGATTTACACTAAAATAATTTATTGTGTGCGCTAGATCATGCACCTCTCCCGAAAAAAACATCGGGACGGCACTTGCGCTGTACGCCAGCGTCGTGGGGATCTCTGAGGTGATATCGGACGTATGGTGTTCAAATGGGTTCGTATAAGGCGAGCCATTATTCGGGAGGGAAAATTTGTCAGAACTACTCGTAGGCCGCCAACCGATCTTAAACAGTTATAAAGAGACCATCGGTTATGAATTGTTGTATCGAGCCTTGCTGACAGACACAAACGCTGTGTTTAAAGATGGAAACACCGCCACCTCCCAGATTTTTGCGAACACACTTTTTGAAATGGGGCTGGAAGCCATTGTGGGGCCGCAGCTTGCTTTTATAAATTTCACAAGAGACTTCCTCGTAAAAGATGATCTGATTCAATTGTTGACAGCAATTCGATCGGAGAACTTTGATCCCAGAAAGATCGTCCTGGAGGTCTTGGAAGATATAACACTTGATAATGAACTCTTTCAGGCGCTTCATAAATTCAAAAAAAAGAATTTCCAGATCGCGTTGGATGATGTAATTTCTATAGATAAGATCGCGCCGATCCTCGGCCAGGGTCTGGTTGATCTGATCAAGATCGATCTGCTTGCTGTAAACAGATCGGATCTTCCTGAGCTGGTAAATTCAATTAAACAACACGGCATTCTCTTGCTGGCCGAAAAGGTGGAAACGCTGCAGGATTTTTCAATTTGCCTGGAACTGGGATTTGATTTCTTTCAAGGGTACTTTTTCTATAAACCAGAGACCATAAAAAATAAAAATAAAAAAATGGATGTATCGCGTCTAAGTCTTATGCGCTCCCTGGCGGCCACCATGGATACCCAGACCAGCTTCCACGTTTTAGACCCGATCATTTCCCAGGATATCGGCCTGAGTTACAAACTGCTGCGCCTGGTGAACTCCGGTTATTATTCCCTGGCAGATCAGGTCAAATCCATTCAACAGGCCATTGCCATGATCGGCCTGCAGCAACTCCGCAGCTGGATGATGCTTCTTATGATGGCAACCGTGGATGACAAGCCGCATGAACTGACAGCGACGGCCCTTCAGCGCGCAAAGATGTGTGAAATGCTTGGAAAAGCGCTGAGAGACCGGCACGCCGAATCATATTTCCTGATCGGCCTACTCTCCGTTTTGGATGCCATCATGGATCTTCCGATGGTTCAGGTGGTTGAGAGTCTGTCGCTTACCGCCGAAATCACTGAAGCACTGATATATCGGAAAGGAAAATTGGGCCTGGCGCTGAGTGCTGTGATCGCAACAGAGGGCGGCGATTGGGATCCCATTTTACAACTGGGGATCAAACCGCATGTCTGGCGGAATATATATTTTGAGTCCGTGAAAAGCACCACTCTTATTATGAATGAAGTACACGCGGCGCAATAGGGATATTATTCCGTTCTTACATTGAGATTTGAAAATAAATATTCAAACCAGACGTAAGATCCACCCTTCGAAATTTAACCTGTTTTTTATGGGAATTGATTGAGGAACCGTTATACTATTGGCAGACTTTTTATTACAGACATCCCATGAGGCATTCGTGATTTCCTTTGAGTATGTAACTCTCGAAACAGAACAATTGCAATTTGAGCAAAAAGGATCGCAAATTGAGCAAGGGGAACTACAAACAATCCTGCGGCCATCTGTGACTGCGCCTGTCGCTGAGATAAAGCTTGAAGAGCAAAACCTCTCAACAGATAGGGGAGTCAGTGAAATCGTTGAGTTGGAATCTGAACCGCAGATCTCATACGAGCTGTCGTATTCCTGCTTGTTAATTCCCCGTTTCCCAGATCATTATCTGGCTGGTGATATCACGGAGGATCTGCCCAATTGGGTAAGACAAATTTGCATCTCATACAGCTGGCGGCTGGATGATATTATGATTCGGCCCGGACACCTTCAGTGGGTCATGACAGTTCCCCTCACTGTAAACCCGGCCCAGTTCATGCGGATCATACGTCAGCTATCTTCGCAGAAAATATTTGAGTACTACCCCAGATATTCACGTAAAAATCTCTCCGGCCAATTCTGGTCTCCTGGGTTTTTGGTTGTCCCCGGAAAACAGCTTCAATCTATGGAGGTGATCAGCAATTTCATCCTTCAAACACGCAAACAGCAGGGAATTTACTAAAAAATAATCAGAACTGTTGGATGGCGGATTTGAAATTGATCCCTGTCTGGCAGTTTTTATTTAATCGATCTGATGGGGAAATTGATTCAGCTGAAATGACGCCGATCTTGTCATAGGTACTCCACAAAACTCCCGCCCTAAAGATTTCACCAATACTGCCGACTCTAGTTATAGATTCGATCTAGCCCGGGAGGCAGTATGAGTAACGTTACATCGGTTGATATATCCAATTTAATGGTGGCACGTCGTCTGATGGAAATTGAAAAAAACGCCGCACTGCGCCGCAGCGGAAAACAAGTGGAGGATAAATCAGCGCTGGAATATTTTGAAGAAGATCAGGCATTTATCAGCGACCCTGCCCAGTCTGCTCAAAATCAGGGTTCCAAGCCTTTGCCGCCAATTGACAATATCAACATTAATTTAGCTGACTCGCAGAAAGTGACAACAGATCGCAGAAACGCCGCGAAGCCAGGAACACTTCCTGCCCAGGAAAATAATGTTGAAGAGGGATTCACCGTAACAGGCACTCAGAGCGTGGAGATCAAGTTGGAATTACGCATCCGATCAAACACCGCGCTGGAAGGCCTGGTGGTTCACGATCAGAATTATGCCGAATCAGACCGCTACCTTTTCAAATTTGCCGATGGCGCCACCTTCACAATTTTCGACAAATGGAGCAATAAAAGCACCACCGTTTGGGGCGACCCGCATGTGGATGTCGATGATGTAGCCGGTAATAATAATGGAGACTTCAAAGACTTAAAATCCAGCGACGACTTTACAACCTTTATGTTGTTGGATGGCACGCGCGTGACCTTCAAGGCACAGGATGCTGGAATTATCGAACAGGTGGATATCTTCAAAGGGGCACAACATGTGATCGGAGTTGGTGCGGCTTCCAAGGATTTTTCACCCGAAAGCGGACTTTTCTCAAATCAGGTTTTGGAAAACGGGGCGTTTGTTGCGAACAAGACTTCCATCGGCGATCTGGTCTTCGCTGGCGGTGATGGAAATGACTGGTTCGACTCCAGCAACAAACTGATCTGGGGCAAGACCACTGGCGCGGTAATTACTCAACGTCCGCTGGCCACATTAGAGTTTTACTATAGACAGACTGTTTCGCAATCCATAAGCATGCAAACGATTGTAAAAACCGCGTAGCGCAGTACGGGGATAAGCTACTCAATAAAGCGCGGGCGTTTTAAAAAGATTAGGGCTGGTTATAACGCATCACTTGTTTTTTCTGCTGAATTGTTTCGCCGGGCTGTTTTTTTCACCCTGTCTGACGCAATAATTTTAGCCAATCTTTATATTCCTTTCACGGCCTATTTACACGAATATTTACGGCGATATGCTAAAGTTACGCATGGATGACTGCCTGCGTTTGAATTTGTTTCTGCGATCCCGGCAGAGAGGAAACTGTTCATGATTTTTCTTACCCGTACCAATGGTATTAGTTTTTATATAAATCCAGAGTTAATCCAAACTGTGGAATCGACACCAGACACGATCGTCACGCTGGTGAACAACAAAAAATTGCTGGTTAAAGATACCCCTCAAGAAATTGCCGAGCGTTTTATTGAATACCGGCGAAAAACCCTGGCGCCATTCATCTCACAAAAACCAGGCACCGTTTCTTTATAATACTAAATGGAAATTCAGGAGTAGTTCATGGATATTGCGACCATCTCGGGTTTGGTCTTGGCTCTTACTGTAATTGTTGTCGCGTTGATTATGGATGGCGGCTCGCCCGCAGAATTATTTGCTGCTCCCGCCGCGCTGATCCTGATCTTCGGCGGGTCACTCGGAGCTACGATCATCACCTCCCCGATGAGACTGGTACTCAAACTGCCAAAATACATTGCGCAGGCGTTTACCACAAATAAGTACGATACCAAGGGAACCATTGATCTTTTGAGCAAACTGGCTGACAAAGCGCGCCGTGAAGGTCTGCTTGCGCTGGAAGAAGACAGCCGCAAGATCGATGATAAATTCCTTCGAAAAGGAATCATGATGGTGGTGGATGGCGTCGACCCTGAACAGGTGTCATCCATCATGGAAACCACAGTCGCACAAATGCGAGCCCGCCATAAGGAAGGCATGGGATTCTTTACCGCGGCCGGCGCATTCGCTCCAACTTTCGGCATTATCGGAACAGTGATGGGGTTGATCAGCGTCTTGAAACAATTGGATAACCCAGGCGCGCTCGGCGAGGCGATCGCCACCGCATTTTTAGCAACGTTATGGGGTCTGCTATCAGCAAACTTGATCTATTTGCCCATCGCTGGAAAGCTAAAAGCAAAAGATGAAGAAGAAGCTCGTAATCGCTATATGCAGTTGGAGGGTATTCTCTCCATTCAGGCTGGCGAAAATCCACGCATTGTACGCGACAAGTTGACCGCCTATCTGGCACCGGCAGATATCAAGAGCGATGAAGAAGGCGAGAAAGCCAAGGGCTCTGAAAAGAAACCAGCCGCAGTCAAAGCTGAGAAGGCGCAAGCATAATTATGGCACATCGAGCAGAAGAACACGAAGAACATCATGATGAACGCTGGCTGGTGAGCTATGCAGATTTCATTACCCTGTTGATGGTTTTGTTTGTCGTTCTTTATTCCATGAGTCAGGTGAATGTTGAGAAGTATAAGATCCTGGCCACAAGCATGCGCTCAGCCTTCGCTCTTGGCGGACCGTCTCAAGTGGTGGATAGTCAGATCAATCAGTCTGGCGGCACAAGTGAAGACGGAACATCCAAGCCGATAGTTGTGCCGGGTATTCCCGAAGGCCCAACTCAATCGGAGGAAGTCGCCGGACAATTGACAGCCATGCTTTCTTCACAGAATCTTGGTAATCAAGTTAGCGTCCAGACCAATATCGAAGGTGTGTTGATCTCTCTGAGCGAACGCCTGATTTTCAAGAATGATCAGGTAGAACTGCCCGCCGAATCTTTGCAGGTGCTCGATACCATTGTGGAAATGCTGCGCCCGATCAACAACAAGGTTCGGCTCGTTGGGCATACCAACAACACGCCGTCCACTAACCCAAGTTATCCAACAAATTGGGAGTTATCGTTAGCGCGTGCTGCATCCGTTGCAAAATATTTGATCAATGCCGGTGTTGCCCCTGAGCGGCTGATCATTTCCGGGCAGAGTGAATATGCGCCGGTGTTCCCAAATGACACTGAACAGCATAAAAATTTGAATGCCCGTGTGGAAATTGTGATCATTTATAAAGTAGACAGCAATATGATAGACATCAATTCCCCTGTCATTCTGCCGTAATGGGCAAAAGGCCTCCTGCATAAGAGGCTACAGCCCACAGGGTAATAAGTGCACAGAGACCTTTGAGATAAGACTCTTAAACCTCGGTTTTTCTCAGTGCTCTCTGTGGCAGAAGAGACTTTCGCAAGAGCTCTAAAACATAAATCAGTTCAAGCTTGCTTTTGAATCGGAGTCATATGGTAGATAAAATCTTAAAAATCCTTAATATCATCACACAGGTAATTTTGTTAATTACGGCTTTTGTTTCGATTTTTACAGCCTATATTATCTTTGCTCCTGATGAACTTCCAAAACCTTTTCGCCTGCAATATCAGTACGAAACCGCGTTCACGACACCGGTTTCTGGAGCTGCGGAACCGGCAGTAGGAGAGGTCACTCCCGCGCCTGAGGCGCATAATTACATTCCTGGTGAAGGCATCATGCTTAATATGTCCACCAAGATCATCAATCTGGTCGATCCGGGTGGGCGAAGATATATACGGCTGACCGTTGTTGCAGAGTTTGCGCCGGACAATCCGGAATATGAATTACTACCAGAAGCGGAAAAGACAGCGTATCTAGCACTGTTTAATGAAAAGCTCAATTCGCGCCTGCCCATCATGGATGACACCGTGATCACACTACTCTCCACCAAAACCTACGAGGACCTCTATACGGCCGATGGCAAGGAAAAGTTGCGAATGGAAATAATGGAAACCCTAGCCAAAAAACTTGTTGACCTGCATATCCTTTCTATCTATTTTACAGAATTCGTGGTTCAGTAAATCATGTTAGCTCAATCAGAAATTGATGCTTTATTATCTGGCGCGATCAACATCAGCCAGAAGAACGGCGAGGAAGGTGTTAACCTGGCTGAAATAATGAATCAGCCGGGCGAGAGCGCCAAGTCGAAGGCCAGCGGGGAAAAGAAAATCCAAACTTATAACTTCTGGTCACCCGCCAGGTTCTCAAAGGAACAAATGCGCGCGGTTGAGCTGGTGCACGAAGATTTGAGTGAACGGTTGACAACATCTCTTCCAACTTTTTTGCGAACCAATGTGCGCCCGCGTCTGGTTCTCATGGAGCAGGGCCGTTTCCATGACTTCCTCAAGGATTTTCCAGACCACACATTGTTCCACTTAATTTCACTCGCGCCCCTGCCCGGCCATATGGTGCTGACCTTGAGCCTTAATGTGAGTTATTTGATCCTGGAGCAGCGCCTTGGCGGAAAGATCGAGGGTCGTTTCACGGAGCGTACATTGACCGAAATAGATCAATCCCTTTTGCGTGGAATGGTGGAACACATGCTTGGTGATGTGAAAAGCGCCTGGAGCAAAGTCGTTTCCCTCGAGCCGTCTTTGGAAGACAGCACGATCAACCAGCATTGGGTACAGATGATGATGGGAAATGAGCGCGTTTTGTTGATCGCCATTGAAATTAATATCCAGGGCGTTACAGGCACCATGAGTATTTTTATCCCCTTTAATACTCTTAAGCCGATCGCTGATGTTCTTAACCCCCACATCTGGATCGCAGGACGCAAGGAAAAACAACAGGATCCGATCGCTCGTCAGGCGGCGATCCAGACCATGATGAAAGCGATCATCCCAATTAAGGTGATCCTGGGAAATGCGGAACTGACGTTGAAAGATCTTGCAAACCTTTCAATTGGAGATGTGATCGAACTGGATCAAAATATTGACAACCCATTGGTGGTGCAGGTGGCGAACAAAAAACAATTCATGGCCAATGTCGGAAAATCTCGTAAGCGGATGGGCGTTCAAATTACCGGAGTGTATCGTCAGTACGATGAAGTTCAAACAGGATAATCTAGCAGAGGTCAAATGGAAAACATAAATGACGAAATTCAAGAAATGCCAGTCAGCAGGATCCAAGACGGCGCAGCTGAAAAGCCCGTTCGAAAACCGGAAATAAGCAATTTATCAAATATAGAATTTCTCATGGACGTTTCACTGCGGGTCACGGTCGAACTGGGACGTACTCGGATGCAGCTGGCCCGGATCATCGAGTTGAAACATGGCTCCGTGGTTGAGTTGGATCGGCTCGCAGGAGATCCGGTGGATGTTTTTGTGAATGACCATATGGTGGCCCGCGGTGAAGTTGTTGTCGTGGATGATAAATTTGGCGTTCGCATCATTGAAATGGTCTCGGCCAACGGCGAGAAGGTTGCTCCCTAATGCCTGGAATAATGACGATCATCAGAAAGTGGCTGGAAACCAGCAGTAAAAAGCAAAAGCTGATCGTTGCCCTGCTTATTATCGGTTTTCTCATTACGGGTGTGCTTCTATCTTTGGGCGGCGCTTCGCAGACCACCAATGATCCGCTGGGCTCCACTCCATTTTATTATGTGAGCGCCTTTGTGAAATTGATCGGGGTATTACTGTTGATCGTCGGCAGTTCTGTGCTTTTTCGACGCTGGCTGCAACTTGGCCCGAATGGAAAGATAAACCGTCAAATGCGCCTGCTCGAAACAGTCAGGTTATCTCCAAAGCAGGCGCTTCACTTGATCGTCATCGGCGACCAAAAGCTATTGATCGGAGCCACGGATCAAAATGTTTCCCTGATCGCTGCGGTTGAATACAATGAAGCTCCCGTTCCAGCCGCGCAAGATCAAACTCAACAGGGTTTGGATTTTGGTACAGTGCTTCAATCTTTTAATTTCAAGCTGCCCAGTGAGAATTTAAAAGGAAAGGGATAGAGATCAGCCATGTTTGAAAGTAAGCTTTCCAAAAAGGGATCGAAAATATTCAAAGCGGCGGCAAAGCGATACGGCAAGCCGTTCAATAAAGGATTCATTTTTATTTTTATCCTGCTAATTTTCGGCGTGTTGTTGAGCGGATGTTCAACCGCCCCCGGAGTTTCATTGACAGTTGATTCGCAGTCGCCAGACCCGAAACAAGTCACGTCAGGTGTGCAGTTACTGGTGCTCATGACCATACTTTCCCTGGCTCCGAGCGTATTGATCCTGTCCACTTCTTTTACCCGGATCGTTATTGTATTGTCTATGTTACGAAACGCGATCGGTACGCCCTCCATTCCACCCAATCAGGTTCTGATCGGGCTTTCTCTGATCCTCACTTTTTTCATCATGGCTCCTGTTTATAAGCAAATGGATAAAGAGGCCATCCAGCCTTTCATCAATGAACAAATAGACCAGAAGACCGCGCTGACGCTGGCGCAAAAACCGATCCGTGAATTCATGTTCAAGCAAACGCGGGAAAAAGACATTCAACTATTCCTGGAGTTGGGGAATGAACCCCAGCCAGTCACCATTGACGATATCCCCACTGTATCTTTATTCCCGGCTTTTATTATCAGTGAACTGCGCACAGCCTTCACCATGGGATTCGTCCTTTATATTCCCTTCCTGGTCATTGACCTGGTCGTTTCAAGCATCCTGCTTTCGATGGGTATGATGATGCTGCCGCCTTCATTGGTATCGCTGCCGTTCAAGGTGCTGCTCTTTGTAATGGTGGATGGCTGGTATTTGATCGTTCGAAGTTTGGTTTTGAGTTTCACGGGTACCTCGTGAGGTAAATGATGACAGAAGCTTATGTTCTTACACTGGGTCAAAACGCGATCATGATCTCCCTCGTTCTGGCCGGGCCGGTTTTGTTGGTCAGCTTGATAATAGGCAGTTTGGTCAGCCTGGTTCAGGCCGCGACTCAAATCAACGAGTCTACGCTTATATTCATTCCCAAATTGATCGGCATCATTCTGGTTTTGGTGCTGCTTGGCTCATGGATGCTCCAACAGGCAATGACCTTTACTCATAATTTGTTTACAAGTTTGCCCAGCCTGGTTCCCTAGATCATTTCTTAAGGCCATCTTATGTTGTCACAAAGAGTTGAAAATATCATTCAATCAGTAACAAGCCTCAGGCCGATGCCTTCAAATGTAACTCGCATCATGAATGAGATCGAAAAGCAGAACGTTACCATTGATGTTCTGGTCGGGCTGATCGGTCTGGATCAGGCATTGGCGGCCCTGGTTTTGCAAATGTCAAACTCAGTTTCGTTGGGTTATTCCCGCACTTGTTCAACCCTCAACGAAGCGATCATGCTGATCGGTCTTGGGCGCCTGAAAACGATCCTGCTGACATCCTCTGCCACCGGCATAATGAAGCGCAGCCTGAGCGGGTATCGGCAGGGCGCAGGCGAATTGTGGCATCACTCTCTGGTAACCGGCGTGGCCTCGGAATGGCTGGCACAGGCTTTGCGCTATCCGAATCCTGAAGAAGCGTACGTCTCCGGCTTGCTGCATGATATAGGCAAACTGCTTCTCGACCAGGTGGTATTAAGCAATTACAACGAGATCATTGACTTGGTTCAAAAATATCGAATGCCGTTATGGCAGGTGGAGGAGAAACTGATCGGTATCGACCATGCCAAGGTGGGCGGGCTGATCGCCGAACATTGGAATTTTCCTGTGGTGTTGGTGGATGCGATCCGTTGTCATCACGCTCCATCCCTTGCCAGAGCCAACCAGCGCCTGCCGGCCATTGTCAATTTGGCGAATTCTTTTGCCGAAGATTACCAGTTGACCGAGTCATCGCTGTTAAGTTTTGAGATCCATCCTGAATCATTGAATATCCTCAAGTTAGAAGAGTCAGATGTCGAAAAGCTGAAATTAAAAATGAAAGATTCGGGCGTGTTTCCAGACCTTTCAAAACCGGAAAAATGATATGAAACGTGAAACCCTTTCAATTCTTGTTCTTGAACCCAATATCCTGCAGTGTGATCTCATAAAGATGGCGCTGATCCGCCATAGCATGAATCCGATCATCTGCGACCAGCCGTCCGCCCTGCGTCAGCAGTTGATCCAGCATCTTCCTGATGTGCTTCTGGTGGATACCTACCTGCCCGGTCAGAATGGACTGGACTTGATCGACGAACTGAACTCGGAAGTTCTTCTAAAAAGAACGAAAGTTTTTTTTATCTCCTCCATGGGATTTCCAGAGATCGTACATAAAGCAGTCAAAATGGGAGCTAGTGGATTTCTGGTCAAGCCGCTTAACCCTGATATGATGGCGACCCGTATCTTGAGCTGCTTTGGCCGTTCTGGAGGATTATCCAATTAATTTTGACAAATATCCCAGAGTGATCCGCCGGCCCTGCCGGGAAGAAGATCTGTCTGAAAATTAAAAATAGTTAACGAAATCCTGAAGGGGTGCTGAACCTTCAGGATTTATTTTTGGCTGATAGCAATGCCTTTTACGGGGATATGAACGGCGGGAAATCATATTTCGGAAAAAATAATTTACGCATAATTTAGTTTTGCTTCACTTTACATTTACAGACACAAAAAGGCGAATCAGGTATCATATTTTTTAGGAAGCGATATTAAAAAAAATATATTATGTCAATCTCCGTAGCTCAGGCGCAAGTATTCTTTCTGGCCTTTACCCGCATCATGGCCATTCTCATTCATGTGCCGGTGTTTGGGGGCCAGAACATCCCCACTCAGGTACGAGTCGGATTGGGCTTTGCGCTGGCCATGGTTCTTATTCCCTGGCAGCCGCTTCCACCAGACGCAGCCACGATCGGAACCTTTGCCTATGCTATTTCCATCGGCAAGGAAATCTTGATCGGGACCTTGATCGGATTTTCCGCTGACCTTGCTTTTGGAGCAATTCAAATAGCAGGTTCAGCGATGGGTATGGGAAGCGGTTTTGAATCCAGCCGCATTTTCAACCCGGCGTTGGGAGAAGCCGGCTCTGCTTTTGACCAGATCTTTGTGATGACGGCCTCCATGGTTTTTCTGGTGATCGATGGGCATCATCTCGTTTTGATCGCCATACAAAATACATTTAATGCCGCCCCATTGAATGGCAGCCTTCCGTTTAGTGGAGCCGAAGCGGTCATAAAAATGACATCAACATTTATATCCGCTGGTTTACAAATGGCCTTACCGGTCATGGCCGCGCTGTTTTTGACAGATCTCACGCTTGGATTGTTGGCGCGGGTGGCACCTCAGGTTCAGGTCTATTTTCTTGGTTTGCCCGTCAAAGTGGTTGTGGCGATGATCGCATTGGGAATGATCTTTGCAGTTATTTTTCCCAACCTGGCAGCTTTGTATAAACTTATGATCAAAAACATGCTTATTTTTGTGGAGCAATAAAGCGAAATGGCAGACAATAAAACTGAAGCCCCTACCAGTCATCGCCTGCAAGAGGCCCGTGACGAAGGTCAGGTCGTACGCAGCCAGGAATTGATCTCCGCGGTCATTATTTTAATGAGCGCGCTCCTGCTGCGCGGTCCGGGAAAAAACCTGGCGGTGGATTTTCAGGGATTGGTGACAAATGTTATTGTGGAACTTCCGAGTGTTAATTTATCCATTGAATGGCTGAGGGGAATGATAATTAAATTCGGTTTGCAGATCTTGCCATCTTTCAGCCTGATCCTGATTGGTCTGATGCTGACCGGAGTTGTTGTCACTTTGGCCCAAACCCAATTTTTATGGGCTGGCAAAAAGATCGGTTTTGATTTCAAGCGCGTGAATCCACTTGAAGGCTTTAAGCGGATCTTTTCATCACATGGTTTATTTGAATTGCTTCGATCATTGCTAAAACTGGGCTGGGTCTCATGGATCGCTTATAGTTTTCTACGCTCCAAATTTTATGATCTGGTTTCATTTAGTCAGTTCGATTTTCGTATTGGAGTGGGCAAGTTTGCCGAGATGGCAATTTCGCTTGCCCTGCGGGTCGGCAGCATGTATCTGGTGCTTGCGGTTGCTGATTATGCCTATCAACGCTGGGATCTATACAAAAACCTGCGGATGAGCAAAGAAGAGATCAAACAGGAAAACAAACGCTCGGAAGGCGATCCTCTGATGAAAAGCCGTATCCGCAGCATGCAGCGTCAAATGGCGCGCGGGCGAATGATGGCGAATGTTTCAAAAGCGACTGTCGTTGTCACCAACCCAACGCATCTTGCAATCGCGATTGAATATCAGGAAGGAATGAAAGCTCCAAAAGTACTGGCCAAAGGTCCCTATAGAGTTGCTGAAAGGATCGTGAAAATTGCCAGGGAAAATAATATTCCAGTTGTACAGAATATCCCGGTGGCGCGTGCTATTTATAAAACAATTGATATTGGGCAGGAAATATCGTCAGATCTTTATTTGGCGATGGCAGAGATCCTGGCTTACGTTTACAAACTCCGCGGGAAAGCCCCCGTCAGTTCGAGAAAATCAGATCTTCAATATGAAATAAATGGAATTAGCGAATGACCACTACAACGCCTGTTAGAAGTCCAATTGTTGTTGCTTTACAAGGTTTACTGCGCTCGAACGATATCGTCATGGCGCTCAGCCTGGTATTGCTGGTTGGGATGCTGCTTATTCCCCTGCCGGCCTTCCTGGTTGACCTGGCGGTGGCCTTGAGTATTGCGGTTTCGATGGGTATCGTCTTGATGACCATGTTCATTAAACAACCGATGGAGTTCTCTGTTTTTCCGACCGTGTTGCTGCTGGTCACGCTCTTCCGGCTTGGCATAAATGTTTCAGTCAGCCGGTTGATCCTGCTCAGCGGAGAAGCCGGACAGATCATTACAACATTCGGCAACCTGATCGTAGGCGGTAATTATGTGGTGGGTGTGGTGATCTTCCTGATCTTAATGATCATCCAATTCGTGGTGATCAATAGTGGTGCCGGGCGTGTGGCAGAAGTTGCTGCGCGCTTTACCCTGGACGCCATGCCAGGCAAACAAATGGCGATCGACGCCGACCTGAACGCCGGCTTGATCGATGAAACTCAGGCCCGTCAGCGCCGCAAGTCGATCGAATCGGAAGCTGATTTTTATGGCGCGATGGATGGCGCCAGCAAGTTCGTAAAGGGTGATGCGATTGCCGCCATCATCATCATGCTCGTCAATATTATTGGCGGCTTTGTCATCGGTGTGATCCAGCGTGGAATGCCATTGGTAACCGCTTTGCAAACTTATGTTCTGTTGACCATCGGCGCGGGGCTGGCAGTGCAGGTGCCATCCTTGCTGGTTTCTGCGGCTGCAGGTTTGATCGTTACGCGTTCTACATCAGAAACATCCCTGGGTACTGAAGTATCCACTCAAATATCGAATTTCAATGTGCTGGCAGTCGCTGCGGGCGTGGTTGCCCTAATGATGTTGGTCCCCGGTTTGCCCACGCTGCCCTTTGGGCTTGTAAGCGTCGGCCTGGGTGTTGGCGCTTTCTTTGTCAACCGCGAACAAGCCAGCGCCACCGCGATCGAAGAGGCTTCCAGTTTGCCCGCTCTTCGTCCATCTGAGCCGGAGACTCCTGAGCAAATGTTGGAAATGGTTGTGGTTGACCCGATCGAGTTGGAAATTGGCTATAGCTTGATCCCGATCATTGACGAGGATAGCCAGGATAACCTGCTTCGCCGCATTACCAGCATCCGCCGTCAATTAATGAGCGAAATAGGGCTGATCCTCCCCGTGGTTCGTATCCGGGATAATCTACGCCTGGCGCCGCAGTCTTATCGCATAAAAATCCGCGGGCAGGAAGTGGCGCTAAACGAGATCATGCTCGATCGGCTGCTGGCCATCCCCGGCTCTGATATTGAAGAACCACTTTCAGGCACGCCCACTTCCGAGCCTGCGTTTGGGCTGCCGGCGATTTGGATCAGTACGGCCGAACAAAATCAGGCTGAGCTGAAAGGCTACACAGTCGTGACTCCGCTTTCTGTTTTATGTACTCATCTCACAGAGATCGTTCGGAGTCATGCCTCCGACCTGTTGAGCCGCCAACTTGTGCAGGAAATGTTAAATCAATTACGGCAAAGGAATCCGGCCTCAGTGGAAGGGGTTGTGCCGGAAATGCTAAACCTGGGAGAAGTTCAAGGCGTGCTTCGCAATCTTCTGCGCGAGCGTGTGCCCATCCGCGACCTGAGCGGGATTTTGGAAGTTTTGGCAAATAATGCCGGCTCCACGCGTGATCCATACATCCTGGCTGAAGCTGTACGCCAGAGCATGGCAAACACAATTTCCAGCCAATACAAAGATGATACAAACACCTTGCATGTCTTTACCCTGGCGCCGCAATTGGAAGCCAGCCTGCGCACCTCTTTGGTTTCTTCAGAGGGCAGCCCGGGACTTCAAATTGACTCGACCCTGGCCCAGCGGATCCTGGTAAAGACCGGCGAGCAGATGGAAGCTCTTGCGCAATTGGGTCATGTTCCCGTTTTGATCTGTCCTCGTGAATTGCGATTGGCGTTTCGGCGCCTTGTTGAACAGTCACTGCCCAACTTGATCTTCATGGCTTTTTCTGAAGTAGGGCCGGGCGTAAAAGTAAAAGCACATGGAATTGTTAAATTAGATTAGAGGTCAGCATGGTCACTAAAACATTTAAAGCTGAATCAACAATACAAACTTTGCAATTGGTACAGGAAGAACTTGGAGCCGATGCGATCGTGATCTCGATGCGCGAATTGCCGCTTGGGCCATCGTGGAATCCCTGGAAGAAGTCTTCAGTTGAGATTGTCGCGGCCGGCGCGGATGCTCTGGCTGAATCTCAGAAGCCTCAAGCGATGTCCAAACCAGTTGCCGTTGCGGCTGATGATGTTTCGCAGTCATCTGAAAATAAAAATGTTTTTGAATTTGCTGAAGTCAGGCCTGAAATTGAATGGGTGTCTGAGCCGGAAAAGAAAACTGTCAAGAAACCATTCCAACAACCACCCAAGTTGAAGCTTAATCTCGATCCTGTCAACGATACCTTGCCTACATTTGCGACAGCGGTCGTTCCTCAAAAAACAGTGGCGAAGCCGCTCTCTGATGAAAAATATATACCCCCGTCTCTGAAAAAGATCCGCCAACAATTAATGAATCAGGGAGTGGATGTTACCCTGGTAGACGGCCTCATCAGTGTCGCGCTTGAGACGTTGAGCCCGGGCACGCTTGCTAATGTTGAGATCTGCAAGAAATCCATCGCCCAACTTCTTGGGGCTGAACTGCGTGTGCAACAGGGAGCTGGGAAATATTTTTCAAGCAACGTGGTTTGTTTGATCGGCACGAGCGGCAGCGGTAAAACCAGCACAATGGCCAAGCTGGCCCTCTTCTTCAGCCAAAACCTGAAAAAAAAGATTACCTGGGTCTGCGCGGATACGGTCCGAATTGGTGCCATTGCCGAAGCGCGCGCGTATACTGATGCCTTCGGATTCAAGCTCGAACTTGTTTACACTCCTGCAGACCTAAAGGGAATTTTACAAAAATCAGATGAGGCTGATCTTTTTCTGGTGGATACCCCCGGCTACAACCCGTGTAATGAAAGCCAGATGATCGAACTAGGCGCATTACTTTCAGAAATTCCCAAGCGTTGCACCTACCTTGTCGCGCCTGCAACCACCAAGGAGGCGGATTTGTTTCAATCTTCCGCTTCGCTGGGTATCTTCAACCTGGATGGATTGATCATTACAAAACTGGATGAAACCCATACCTTTGGCAGTGTGTATAACTTTGCCCGAAAGAATCAAGTTCCGCTTGGTTACTTTACAACTGGTAAGGAAGCCTCCCGCCATTTGGAAGTTGTGGACCCTGCACGGCTGGTATCAGCTTTGTTTGGAAGAGAATGGAATAAATGAAAACAGAAAATGTGAACGTGACTCCTTCAGAACAACAGGTTCCTGCCGCCAAAAGCAAGGCGAATAAGAAAAACGAATCGGATGGTGTCATGCTTCCGATCCTGGTTGAATTTACATTCACGTTTTCTGCCGTGATCCTGTCTATTTTATTTTTGACAGTGACCAGTATCTTAATACTATCAGGTGCAAAATTGCTCGATATTGTTATTCGTACAAGTATCACCATGCTCGTGATCGGAGGCCTGCTGATTTTGATATCCCAGCAGATTGCCCAAGATTACATGAAATCCACGCTTGTTCAGGAAGATGAGATAGAACAAAAACAAGCCGAACAAACACACGTAGAGTCGATCCACTCAGGAAATCAACACTCCGTTGATCTTGAAGGATTTGAAAAAAATGAAGGCGCTGAAAACAGCATTCCATCAGAGGTGCATTAATCCATGGTGATGCAAGCGGAAGCCGCGGATCTATTGAACGAATTTTTTACAGAGCGCTCACCAGAGCTGCGTGAAAAACTGGTGCTGCAATCTGTTCCTCTGGTTCATTATCTGTTGGCGCGGATGGGGATCACCCAGGAACGGGGAAGTGATTATGAAGACCTGGCTCACCAGGGCTTAATTGGTTTGATAGAGGCTGTGGATCATTTTGATCCCAAATTTAATACACGGTTCAGCACGTATGCGAGTTTGCGGATCCGCGGGAAAGTTTTGGATTACCTGCGCACGTCAGATTGGATGCCGCGTACAGCACGTAAACGGACACGCATGATACGGAAATCCATTTCAGCGTTGTGGTCAGAAAATTCGCGCGAGCCCACTGAAGATGAAATCGCCGCTCATCTTGGGATCAACGTGGAGGATGTTCAACAAGGCCTGTCCGATTCGAACAGAATTCTGGTTTCATTGGATATGGTGATGGATGTTGACCAGGATGGAGACAGCTCCCTGTACGAACGCTTGGGCGATGAAAAACAGACCGATCCATCGGAGCAGTTTGAAAAAGAAAGTTTAATGGAAGAGATGGCCGGCGCCATCCAAAATTTACCCGAACGTGAAAAGTTGGTATTATCCTTGTATTACAACGACAACCTCACATTTAAAGAAATTGGAAAAGTATTGGATATCACAGAATCACGGGTTTGCCAGCTGCACGCCCGCACAATCCTTTCCTTAAAGGCGATGATGAATAATGAGTAATATTCCGAAAGTATCCCTTGAAGATTCATTGTATGTTCTTCAGCTGGCCCGTGAGACAGCCCTGGCGCAGAATCGTCAGGCTCAGGCTAAGCGCATGATGCCGCTGGTGGATGAAATGCAAAGTCTGGTTTCCAATCCGCCGCAGCCGGCAGCCATCCCGCCTTCGACAGGTGTGATGGGACAATCGGATTTCAAAACTCTATTGACGGTTACCCAATCGCGCGTCAACCAAACCGCGACAGTTGATTCGACCGCCGCGATCATGGATCGTAACCGATTGATCGGCGCGATGTCCGAAGCCAATATGTCCGATGTGGATATCGCCCGCCAGTTTAGCATCACCCGTGATGAGGTCCAGCTGGTTTTGAATATCCAACAAAATAATAAAAGTTATGGAGATAGAATCAGATGATAAAGGGTCTTTACTCAGCTGTCTCTGCCATGGTGATGAATGCCGCCCGTCAGCAGGTACTCAGCCACAATATCGCGAATCTACAAACTCCCGGCTTCAAGCAGATCTTGACCACAGCCGAAGATTTTATGCAGAACCAGGCGGTCTATTCGCCAGGGCTTATTCAAACCAACTCGATCGAATACCTTGGGACTATGGGTCTGGGTACTCAGATCGGCCCGGAATTCATTGATTTTGGACAGGGCGCATTGCAGGATACCGGTAATCCGCTTGACCTTGCATTGCAGGGTAATGGGTTTTTCAACGTAAAAACGCCCGATGGAAATCGATACACTCGTGACGGACGTTTTCTGCGGGATGCCGACAATACCCTGGTAACCGTCGAAGGCTATCAGGTGCTTGACGATGCAGGCCAGCCGATAACACTGCCGGATGGAGATGTCTCTGTCTCTTCGCAAGGAGCCGTCAGCGTTAACGGGACTGCTGTCGCCCAGCTAGGGATCGGTGTTTTTAGCGCCCCGCGCACCGATCTGCAGCACACAGAAGGCAATTTATTCAGCGGCCCAACCGCATCTACCAGCGAGGAAGTTGCCCGAGTGTCGCAGGGTTATCTTGAATCATCCAATGCCAACACGGCGCAGCTAATGACCCAACTGGTGGAAGTTGCCCGCTCGTATGAAGCCTCTCAAAATATAGTACGAAACCAGGATGAGCTGCTGGGCAAGACTATCGCTTCGCTGGGCCGGATCGGTTAGGATAAGGAGTCAACATGTCATCTTCACTTTTTCACACGCTTAACATTTCACGTCAGGATATTCTTGGACGCCTGAATGCACTGGATGTGACCAGCAATAACCTGGCCAACATCAATACTGCCGGATATAAGACCAACCGTTCCAATTTTCAGGAAATTTTCAGCCAGCAACTGAAGGAAGGCGCGCAGTTGAAAAACACCCAATTGCAGACGGCACAGGGTAATTTGCGCGATTCCACCAATCCCCTGGATTGGGCGGTCCAAGGTGAAGGTTTTTTTAGTGTAACTCTGCCAGATGGGACAATTGGATATACCCGTGATGGACAGTTTGGCCTCGACGCAGACCTCAAACTGGTGACAGCCGGCGGCTATCCACTGATTTGGGACGGAACGATTGTCGATGGGATGAAGGATATTAATATCAGCCAGGAAGGAAAAGTAACTGCGTTGGATGCAAAAGGTATTAGCGTCGCAGTGGGCACTGTCCAATTGACTCGATTTCCCAACCCCAGCGGAGTCACCAGCCGAGGCGACAATATCCTGCTGGAATCTGATGCTTCCGGCGCAGCCCAGGTAGGCGCCGCCGGAGCGGAAAATTACGGGACGATCAACGCCTATAGGGTCGAACAATCTAATATAAATATAGCCAGGGAAATAACCCAGCTCAAATCGGTCACCATGTCTATCAAAGCCTTCCAACAGACCGATACAATGATCTCCCAGGCGATCAACCTGCGCAAGGCGTAATGTTTTCAAAGAAACAGCCGATAATGGTATTGTGAATTAAAATACCTTGCAGGAGAACCTATCCGATGAAAATTGAAAATAACAACTTATTGCCACTTTCAGCCAAACCAACTGAAGTTACCCCTCCGGTCGAAAAGAAGGATGACCACAACGGGGTAAGTTCTGTTCGGTCCGGACAGGATCGAGTGGAAATGTCAGAGAACGCGCGCTTGTTAGCCAAAGCGCGGACTGCCCTCGGGAATGTGGATGAAACCGACTCCCAACGTCTCCTTATGCTCAAAAATCAGATCGCGAGCGGAGATTACACAATTCAGGTGAGTGAACTCGCCAGGAAATTAATGGCAACATTGTTTCCGAAATAATCTGGTACCCAAGGACTCCTTATATGGTAGATAAATTCACAATCAATCGATTCGAGCTTGAGCAGGTGTTGGTACAGCAATTCAGGATATTGCAGGATTTGATCGTGCTTTCCAAAAGAGAGCGCATATGTTTACTGAACGAGCCTGATCAGATCCTTCAAATCGTAGAGGACAAGGAAGTTCTGCTCGACAAAATGGGGATAATGGAAGATAAATGCCGGCAGATCATCCAGGAACTTTCCCTTTCCCTAAACTTACATTTGGAAGATACCTCAATCCAGGCTTTATTGCCGTATTTCAAACCAGAAGACGCCAGCCGCATTAAAAACTTATCCGAAGGAATTTATAGTCTTGCCAAACAGGCGCGCGAACTGAACCATGCCAGTCAGGCGCTCGCGTTGACCAAATTGGATTGGGTAAAGGCAACACAATTATTTTTAATTAGCATTTTTCAACCAGAGTCCGGTTACCGATCTCCAAAAGGCGGGGCAGCACATCAGGACCCGGCAACTGGTTTGGGCGTAGAGTTCCACGTTTAAGGATTTCTATTATGCCATCCCTTGCATCCATCTCAACCTCCTTACAAGCAGTCCTGACGCAATCTCAGGTGTTGGAGATCACGCAGCATAACATTGCCAATGCCAGCACACCGGGCTATCGCCGCCAGTCTGCGATCCTGACCGCGGCAGTTCCAACCTCAATGAGTGGCTCGGAATTTTTGAACGCCGCCGGACAAAGGGGCGGGGGCGTCACCATTGCAAAGGTGCAGCGCTTCAACCTTGAATTCTTTGATGGAAGATTCCGCACCGTTTCAGCTGAAACAAAAAACTGGGAAGCTCAGGGCGAGGTGCTCAATCAATTGGAAGCGACCCTGGCGGAAACCTCGGAAGATGGCTTGCTCCCCAAACTGGATCAATTCTGGGCGGGTTGGCAGGCTTTATCCAGCGACCCGACAAATGTCAGCCTGCGTGGAGTCCTTCTGGATGACGCAAGTTCTCTGGCAACAGCTTTTAACCGTCGTGAGGCGCAGATCAACATGCTGCGCAGTGATCAGAATCAGGTGATCATCAGTCAGGTGGATAAGGTCAATTCTCTGGCAGACGAGGTCGCCAAATTGAATGGCGAGATCTCGCACGTTCTCTCGATCGGAGAACAACCCAACGATCTGATGGATAAGCGCGATCTGGCCCTCGACCAGCTCTCAGATCTGACCGGTTCGGTTTCATTCGAGCAAAAGAACGGTGAAATGGTGGTTTCGATCGGCGGGCAGGTTTTGGTGGTCGGCCATGAAACCATAAAACTGACAACCAAATCCAGACCTGCCCCTGATTCCAATGTGGTGGATGTTTATTGGGGGGGCACGCAGCTTCTCGTACCGCCCAGTGGGAAGATGAAGGGGATACTGGAAGTGCGTGATGTTATTTTGAAAGAACAGTTGGCTGGGCTGAATACTTTGGCCGGCGGGATAATGACACAGGTCAATGACATTCACAGAAATGGATATGGTCTGAACAATGCCCACGGTCTGGATTTCTTCAAAGGCACTGTGGGCAGCGAAGCGGGTTCGATCAAGGTCAACTCCGATTTGGATGCGGCAAGTATCGCGGCATCCAGTAGTTTGGATATATATGGGAATACTGAAGAGGGAAATAATAAGATCGCCCTGGATATCGTTGCATTAAAAACTTTCAAAGGGATGCTGACTGGTACTGCCACCCTGAATGACTTCTATAATGTTCAGATCACTGATCTGGCGGTGACCACCCAGCGCGCGGCGACCAACACCTATCAGCATGGATTGGTGGCAAAGGCCCTGAGCGACCAGCGTGAATCGGTCTCGGGTGTTTCTCTCGATGAAGAAGCCGCGAATATGGCCAAAGCACAAAAAGCTTATCAGGCTGCAGCGCGGATGTTGACCACGTTCGATGAACTTCTCGACCTGGTCATTAATCGTATGGGCCTGGCTGGCCGTTAGGAATAGAAGGAGCCGCTATGAGGATCACCAATCTGATGATGGCGAATAACGCCATCCAAAATATTGCAGATAATCAGGAAAAAATAAACAAATTGCAGAATCAAGTTGCCACGAATAAGGAGTTCCAGACCGCTTCAGAAAACCCTATTCAGGCTTCTGCCAGTCTTAGCTTGCGTTCCAATTTGAAGACCATTGAATCCTATTCCGAGACAGCCGCCACAACCACTAACTGGATGAATACCACTGACTACGCCCTAAACCAACTCGAAGAGATTGGAATTCAGGCGTCGAACTTGATCTTGCGCGGGCTTAATGATTCGCTTTCAGCAAACGAGCGCTACACTGCCTTGGGAACTGAAATGAAGGGTCTGATCGATAAGGCGATTGAAATTGGCAACACTAATGTAAATGGTCAGTTCATCTTTGCCGGGTATCAGATCAACCAGAAACCATTTGATATGACCGATGTACCTTTGAATTCGAATGAGCTGCCTCAAGTGGATTATAAAGCCGTTCCATTTACCCAGAAACTCCTCAATTACCGTGGAGATAAGGGAAGTATGCAGCGCAATCTGGGTCCAGATCAATCTATTCCCATGAATGTGCGCGGAGATCAGGCTATTCAGAAATTCATTGAGGATTTAATCGTAGCCAGCAATGCCCTGATTCAAAATAATATCCGTGGTACTTATGCAGCGCCTGCATACAATGATCCGTCCTTTTACGACACCACTAAAACCCCATGGGTGCGCCTTCCAGCGCCAGATCAAATTTGGAATAATCCCACCTATTACACCCCTACTGACCCTCCCGGTATCGTCGCTCCCTACGGTGCTCCGCCCGCCCTGCCTACTTTGCAAGATTCATTGACTAGGGTAAAATTATCTTCGGATATTGTGAATCAATTCCGCACATCGAATGGTGCGCGAATGCGTCAGGTCGATTCAGCGTCAAATTTCCTGGAGACGGTTAAGATCGAAACGAAGAACTTGCTTTCTCAAAAAGAAGACACCAATCTGGCTGAAGGGATCGCGTTGCTTACAAACCAGCGAACCACCTTCCAGGCCGTTTTAGAGGTCAGCCAGCGCGCGATCTCGGCCCTCAGTCTTTTTGATTATATGCGATAGCCTCCGTCTCAGCGAATACATCTTCAACGCCGTTGAATTCCCTAAAAACTCTGGTATGTGGAGTGTTTCGACATGTTGGTAATATCGCGCAAGGTGGATGAGAGCGTCATGCTCGGAGATACGATCGTTCTAACCATTCTCGCGATCGAAGGCGACCGGGTTAAGATCGGGATCAACGCTCCGCGCGAAACGATCATATTACGGCATGAAATTTATCAGGCAGTGCAAGACCAGGAAAAGATCCAGGAATTACTGGCAACAGAAACTGAATCAGACTCTTTTGAACAACTGCGGAAGTTATTGGTATCTGAAAGCGAAAAAGAAGAAAATGAAGAACAGGGAAAAAATGAAAGCGTTCCCTGATGATTTCCTCGAACCTACTGACCAAAACACAAAAGCCGCCTTCCATAGGAAGGCGGCTTTTGTGTTAATAAAGTCTGTTGAGCAGCGCGGGAAAAAAGGGGTCGAGACCGCAGGCTGGGCGGTATCGCGGGGTAAAGGGTCTCGTATTATTTGTAAATAAATTTACCTGTTTTTTCGTTTCTCTTTACGGATGATTTACTGCAAAAATAGCGCTAGTATGCTATCTTTTGTCATCTAGAAACAAAAGGACATTGGGTACTCTATGGAAATCACTTTTGACATTAGTGAAGATGAACTTCCGGTTTTTCTGGCCGAGGCGGATGAGCATTTACAGGTTTTAGATGACAGTTTAATCCGACTGGAACGCGAATCATCAGATTCTGAACTCGTACAAACCGTGTTTCGCTCTGCGCATACCATCAAGGGGATGTCTGGCATGATCGGGCACAAGCGGATGACCGCGCTGACCCACGCCCTTGAAACCGTACTGGATGGCGTTCGCAAGAACAGCATCCAGGTCACGAAACCACTGATCAATATTTGCCTCGAGGCTGTTGATCATATGCGGCTGCTGCGTGAAGAAGTGATCAGCTCGCAAACCTGCGATCTGGATATTGATGATATCATTTTGTCGCTGAAAGATTTTAATGAGGGCGTAAAAAAAGAATCTTTGTATGTAGATCCAAACATCGTTCATGCGGAAAATAAGAATCCGCCGGACCAAAAAACTGAATCGGAAAAGATCGAAGGCGGCAATTCAGATCAGCAAAGCAGCACCTTTCAGATCCATGCCAAAATTGACGAGAACAGCATCGCCTCTGCGGCGCGTGCTTTTCAATTGATGATGGCATTGCAGGATGCCGGTGACATTCAGTCCATGACCCCCAGCCAGGCACAGATCGAGACGGCCGGCGCTGTCGGTGATTTTTCAGCCGTCATCGTTACAACTCATTCTTTTGAAAAAATCCGCGCCGCGTTGACGATGCTCTCAGGGATCGACGAGATCTCGATTGATGACAAAATTATTCTTTCCAACGGGTCGACTGTTCTGGAGCATGTTCAAAAAACCGAGCCTGAACAAACACAGCAGGCAGCAGCCGTCGAACAAAGCCCGGTTCTTCCATCCAAGGGTAATCTCATGAACGAGAAACGCGCTGCCACTCCTTTTGGCAGGCGCAGCGCAGACATGACGATCCGTACCAATGTGGAGCGTCTGGATAATCTTATGAACCTGGTGGGTGAATTGATCACCGACCGCAACCACCTGAAACAAATTCACAGCCGTCTGGCGCGCGCCAATAGTAATGACGATCAGATATTTGAAACGATCACGCATTTGGGGCGCATCACTGACCAGCTTCAGGAAGAAGTCATGCATATTCGCATGTTGCCGGTTTCGAGCGCCTTCGGAAAATTTCCGCGCATGGTACGCGACATGGCTGAGAAGATCGGCAAGAATATTGACCTGATCATTCGTGGTGAAGAAACTGAAATGGATCGTTCGATGATCGAAGAGATCAACGACCCGCTGATCCACCTGGTGCGTAATTCGGTAGACCACGGCATCGAGTTGCCCGAGGTTCGCCGGCTTGCCGGGAAGCCGGAGCGGGGCACGCTCACCCTGACCGCCCGCCACGAACAGGGCCGCGTCATATTGACCGTTGAAGATGACGGCGGTGGTATTGATGGGGAAAGACTCCGTAAAAGCGCAGTCCAAAAAGGGCTGATCACAGAAGAAGAAGCTGCCAATCTGACCGAGGAACAGTCGATTGACCTGATGTTCATGGCGGGGCTTTCCACCGCTCAAAAAGTAACAGATCTTTCAGGGCGGGGAGTTGGCCTTGATATTGTCAATACCAATATTCAACGCGTCAACGGATCCATTCAGGTCGAGACAAAACTTGGCAAGGGTTCGCAATTCCAGATCGTTTTACCGCTCACGCTGGCCGTGGTGCCCGCCTTGATGGTCAGCGTCCGTCAAGCCACATTTGCCATTCCGCTGGTGATGATCACAGAGACCCTGCGTCTCCAGCCTGATGATATTAAGAACGTCTACCGAAAACCGGTCACAAGACTGCGTGGAAAGGTACTCTCGTTGATACGCCTTTCAGAGATATTTAAATCCCCCGAGAGCACGGAACAACAAAAATATCTTTTTGCGGTGGTCGTACAATCCGGCAAGCAGCGAATTGGCCTGATCGTCGACAAACTCCTGGGGGAAGAGGATGTCGTTGTAAAACCCCTGGGCGCGTTCATCGGTGATATCTCCGGCATTTCCAGCGCCGCCATTCTTGGCGATGGACAGGTGGCGTTAATTGTTGATGTTTTTGGTTTGTTCAAGCTGGCAGGAATTTAAGGAAAATGGAGTTTCGTTATGGTAGATAATATTCCGTTTGATCATGATCTGTTGGAAATGTTGAAAACCATTGCCAGCGAGGGCATTACCAATGCCGCCCGCGGTTTTTCTGGAATGGTCGGCCGAAAGATCGAAGTCAGCAATCCGGCGCTTAAATTGGTGCCTTTGTTTTCGATCGCCAAGATGGTTGGCGGGCCGGAAGACGATGCGGTGGGTATCTATTTGCGCTTCGAGGGTGACATGGTCGGGCAGATCATGATGATCATGCCTTATCATAAGGCTCTGGAATTGGTGGATCTATTAATGGATCTGCCCGAGGGCACCACACAACACATGGGTTCAATGGAAAGGTCTGCGCTGGGTGAATTGGGAAATCTCTCCGGCTCGTTTTTCTTGAATTCGCTTGCCAATTTGGTTGGAGCCAATATCATGCCCTCCCCGCCGGCGGTCATGGTGGATATGGTGGGCGCGATCCTCGATATCGTGGTGGCAACAGCTGGCGGTATCAGTGAACAGGTCTTGTTGATGCAGGCCAATTTTATGGATGGAGCCCGCAGTGTTGAAGCCAATTTCTGGGTCATCCCCGATCTGAATGCGCTAAAAGATCTATTAAAGAAGAACTCATAAAGTATGAAGAAAGATCCGATCAGCTTGGGATTAGGTGAACGCGCCATCAGCCGGGACCCGGATGATACTCTTGTGGCGTATGGCTTGGGTTCCTGTCTTGGGGTTTCAATGGTGGACCCCATTACACGGATTTCCGGATTGCTGCATGCGGTACTGCCCAGTGCCGCAAATGGACTGCCTACGAGTGATCCGAACTCTCACAAATATGTAGACAGTGGAATTGAAGATATGCTCGCGGCAGTGATCAAGGAAGGCGCGGTCAAAAGCAGGCTGATCGTGCGTATCGTCGGCGGCGCGAATATGTTGATCTCACCCGGAATGACAACTTCCTTTGACATTGGGACGCGCAACATGGATACAGCCCGCAAGACCCTGCAAAGATTGAATTTGAGAATTACAGCGGAAGAAGTGGGCGGGCATACTGGAAGAACCGTCCATGTTTATGTTGCCGACAGCCGTGTGACCGTAAGAGTCATCGGTGAGAAAGAACGTGATATATAGAAACCAAAGAGGAGTATCGTATGACAAAAGTTTTGGTAGTAGATGATGCTGAGTTTTTACGGGTGCGTTTGACCAAGATGCTGGTTACCGATGGCTATGAGGTCTTTCAGGCTGAAAACGGACTCAAGGCCGTGGGTACCTATAAAGAGATCCATCCTGAAATCGTCCTGATGGATGTGACCATGCCGGAAATGGACGGACTGGCAGCGCTTAAGGAAATCATGGAGTTCGATGCCAAAGCGAGAGTCATTATGTTAACTGCGCTCGGACAGGAATCAGTCGTGCTGGAAGCAGTTAAATCCGGCGCAAAAGATTTTATTGTCAAGCCTTTTGAACACGACCGTGTGATGAAAGCCATTACAAAACTTTTGTCCTGACATGATGGATCATGATCGATAAAAAAACACCCCTCGAAAGTAATAAATTACCAAACCCGATCCGGGTAATGGTGGTGGACGATTCTGCGTTCATGCGTTTTGCCATTACCCAGCAGCTCAACGAAGATTTTGAATTGCAGGTGGTCGGGACTGCCTCCAATGGGAAGGAAGCCCTCCAACTGATCCCTCAATTTCAGCCGGATGTCATTACGCTGGATGTGGAAATGCCCCACATGGACGGACTGACAACTCTGCGCGAGATCATGGCTAAATTCCCGCGGCCGGTCATCATGTTCAGCAGCCTAACCAAGGAAGGCGCTGCCGAAACGATCCAGGCGCTTATGCTCGGCGCAGTCGATTTCATTGCCAAGCCGGATAACCGTCTCGATATCCGTACTGAAATGAGCGAAATTGCAGCCAAGATCAAAGTAGCCGCCAAGGCAAAGGTGAAATCAAGCATGGTGTCGCGGCGGACGCCTGTCGTTTTGCAGCCAGTAGACAAATCTAACAAGGTGGTGCGTCCGTATCGAAAAACCACACCCGTGATCCTGATCGGATCCTCCACCGGCGGACCCGGCGCGCTAAACGAGATCATTCCGTGCCTGCCCGCCAATCTAACTTCACCGGTTGTGATCGTGCAGCACATGCCAAGCGGATTTACCCGTTCGCTGGCCGAACGCCTCAATAATATTTCACCGCTCAAGGTGAAGGAAGCCGAGCCCGGTGACCAACTTCTGGTTGGGCAGATCCTGCTTGCGCCCGGTGGGTTTCACATGATCCTCGATGAAAATGAACGGGTTGTGTTAAATCAGAAACCAACGGTTCACGGCGTACGACCCTCAGTGGATGTGACCCTCAACTCGCTGATCCAGCGCTATGGCAAGAACATCGTCGCTGTGATCCTGACGGGCATGGGCAGCGATGGAACTCTCGGCTCATCCATTTTGCATACTGCCGGTGGACACGTGATCGCCGAGCATGAGACTACCTGTGTGGTCTGGGGAATGCCGCGCAGCGTGGTCGAGGCCGGGGCGGCCAATGAAATTTTGCCGCGCCCGCAAATTGCCAAAGCCATTGAAGCGGCGATTGTAAATATGATGAACACCTGATTGCTTTCAGACAAAATAGGAAAATAAATATGGATGCAAATGATTATATTCAGATCAAGGCCTCGATCAAGCGCTCGTTCAATATAGACCTGGTGCATTATAAGGATGAACAGATGAAACGCCGTCTGGATTCATGGCTGGTCCGCGCGCACGCCGAGAGTTGGAAGGAATATTTTCAATTGCTTTCCACCGATACAACTGAGCTTGAACGTTTTCGGAATTATTTAACCATCAATGTTACAGAATTTTTTCGCGACACAAACCGCTGGGACTCCGTGCGCCAGGACATTTTGCCCTACCTGATCAAGAACTCGAAGGAGAACCCGCAGGCCGGCGGGTTGAAACTTTGGAGTGCCGGCTGCTCCATTGGAACCGAAGCCTACACCATGGCGATCATGCTGGATGAATCGGCTCCAACACAAAAATACACCCTGCTCGCGACTGATCTGGACCGCGGGGCGCTGCTCAAAGCCAAGGCGCGCGGCCCATACAGCCAGGATGACATCCGCAGTCTGACTCCCCTGCAGCGCCGCAAATATCTGACAGCGGCGGCTCCCTTTCACGCAGTCGAGAGCCTGCAAAAGAACATCCGCTTTCAAGAGCAGAACTTGATCGCAGATCGTTTTGAAACCGGTTTTGATCTGATCGTTTGCCGGAATGTCGTCATTTACTTTACAACCGAAACAAAGGATATCCTCTATGCAAAATTCAGTGCGGCCCTGCGCCCTGGTGGAGTATTATTTGTGGGCGGCACTGAGATCATCTCAGGATCCAGTAAATTCGGCCTTCAAAGTTTTGGCATATCTTTCTATAAGAAAGCATGATAAATAAATGATGAAATACTCAATAGATCAGCTTATCAAGCAAGCCGACAAACTTCCTCCCATCCCTCAGGCGGCGCAGAAGGCGCTTACGATCATCCGCAGCCCGGAATCGAGCGCTTCCAGCCTGGCGCGCGTCATCGAGATGGATCAAGTCTTAACGACCCAGGTATTGCGCTGGGCCAACTCGGCCTATTATGGAATGGAAAATCGGATCGCGACCGTGCAGCAGGCCATCGTTGTGCTGGGATTGGAGATCATCCAGGAATTGATCATGACCTATTCCTTTTCAGACCGCCTGTATAAGCCCCTGCCCGGGTATGAACTTCAGCGCGGCGAGCTTTGGCAGCACGCGTTGGGGACTGCCATCGGCGCGAAACTCATCTCGAAACAATTTCATCTAAAGATCGATGAAGATGCCTACTTTGCCGGTTTATTGTGCGATGTTGGAAAACTCGTCTTTGAAAAACTGCTGCGTGATGCTGATATGAACAGCTCAGATTCGGACCAGTATTCCTTTTTGGAATTGGAACGCACCAGCTTTGGGATCGACCATGCCATGTTGGGGGCTGAGATCGCCCGCCGCTGGCTGCTGCCCGACAACCTGGTGACCGCGATCGCCTGTCACCATGAACCTCAATCGGCGGAAAATTATAAAACGCTGGTGGCGGCGGTTCATGTGGCGGATGTTTCCATGATGATCCTGGGTGTCGGCATCGGGATCGATGGACTGCGTTATCCCCTCGAGGATGATGCTCTCAAGCGCATCGGCATGACCTGGGATGATATGTTCCGTTTGATCGAACGTATCGCTGAAGAATTGGCCAAGGCAAAGGAAATGATCGCGATCCGTTGAAAATTGATCGGGCTTTATTCCCGATCGCCTATTGGAGGTAGAAAATAATTGGATGCTAAATTGTTAAACCCGTTTATTCAGGCCGCTGTCGAAGTTTTGGAGGCGGAGGTGAGCGCTACTGTTTCACGCAAGGAAATTTCCATGCAAAATTCCTCGCTGACCTCGGATGATATTACCGTGTTGATAAACCTGATTGGGGATGTTTATGGCGTGGTGATGTACGGCATGTCTACCAAGACCTGCATGAATCTGATCTCAAAGATCATGGGACAGGAATTCACCGAGCTTAATTCGCTGGCGCAGAGTGGTGTGGCTGAGCTGGGGAATGTGATCAGTGGCCGCGCGACCATCAAATTCTCAGAGGCCGGTTACATTTCGAATATCTCCACCCCCACGGTTCTGAAAGGCAGCGGCATTGAAATTTCCACACTCGGCTTTTCAAGGATCGTGGTGCCTCTGGATACTCAGTTTGGAGTCTTAACGGTTCACATCGCGTTGAGAGAAAAAAATTCGGGCGACCTGCCCGTCCCTGATGCATTAGTATCACTGATCAACGCCCCGCTTTCCCCAAAGGGCTCCTGATCACAGGTTTGATCATTAGGTGTATAGGAGGTATTGATGAATGTTAAGTTTTTAAATCCTTTTGTAGACGCGGCCCATGATATCTTAAGCCTGGAGACGCATCAACCCGTTCAGCGCGGAGAGTTGCGCCTCGAGGCTGGCGCGTACCAGACCGATGATGCGACTGTGATCATCTCGCTGGTCGGCGCTGTGGATGGAACCGTTTTTTATAGCATGTCTAAGGAAGTGGCTGTGGGGCTGGCCTCGGTCTTGATGGGCGAGAAGTTCGAGTCCCTCGACCGGCTGGCGCAGAGCGGGATCGCAGAGTTGGGAAATGTCATCACCGGGCAGGCCAGTATGAAGCTGGCGGCGGCCGGTTTTGAATCGAATATCTCAACGCCTTCCTTGATCCTCGGCAAGGGTGCCTCAATTTCCACGCTTGAATTCCCGCGCCTGATCGTGCCGCTGGTTACGTACATTGGCCCCATGACGATCCATCTGGCCCTGCGCGAGGGACTCCAACCCAATTTGAAGACCCCCCAACTTGGAATTCCGAAAGTTGATCTGTTGAACAGGTAGACCCCTTGCAAAATTATTGATCTTAACCGCAGAGACGCGGAGAACGCAGAGAAGTTCTTAAACTCGGCGAACTCGGCGCTTCTGCGGTTAAAAGGTTTTGACCTGTCTACACAGGAGCCTGCATTTCCCTGACGATTTTGCCTCAAAACCTGCCTAATTCGCATTTTTCAACGTCCTGAATGAGGTGGAAGGCTACCAACTAGGTAACCTTCAAGTTAAACCAATTAACCTTGAAGTTAAACCAATTAACTTTCAAGTTAAACCAATTAACTTTGAAGTTAAACCAATTAACTTTGGAGTTAAGCCAGGTAACTTTGGAGTTAAGCCAGGTAACTTTGGGATTAAGCCAGGTAACTTTGGAGTTAAGCCAGGTAACTTTCAAGTTAAGCCAGGTAACTTTGGAGTTAAGCCAGGTAACTTTGGAGTTAAGCCAGGTAACTTTGAAGTTAAGCCAGGTAACTTTGAAGATAAGCCAGGTAACCTTGAAGTATCACCGACAAACTGAAAAAAAAGACGGCTTAATCAGAGTTAAACCGTCTTTTTACTCAATGAAGCGGACAGCGGGAAATGCTTCAGGGCACGATCCCGGCGCAGGCGACACCATTTTTGGGGGTGCTGATCGTTTCTGTTTTCCAGGCTTTATTCTCCAGAAAAATATTGCAGGTGATCTCGCCGGTCGCGGTTGGGTTGGATGCCGTCAGATAGACCGTCGTGCCGCTTTTAACTCTTATGGTGCGCGTCCAGGGCGCGGTGACGGTGGTTGGTTCGGGCATGTTCACTGTCCCGGCCCGCAGGGTGATGCTTGCAAATCCGCCGGAGGCTTGCACCTCAAAGCGTACACTGCTGCTGCTGTTCTTGACCGGCCTTGATGCGATCAAATAATTCAAGAGGAGAAGTGCGCCGGCACATAAGGCTAATACAAAAATTGCTTGAAGCGCGTTCTTCTGGCCATTAGACAGATTATTAAACATGTTCTTTCTCCTTCTTCCAAAATAATTATATCAAGAAAGGCAATTCCAAAGTTATGTTCGCCGCATTGGGATCAATTACGAATGGCGTTTTTTATAGGATTTTTATCATTAAAAAGGTGAAGGGTTGTTATACTGCAATAGTAATAACCTCAAAGAATATGGATGAGATCGAACGAGAAACCCATGAGCAAACGTAATTCCAGATATTCAAGTCGACCGGGTGCTACCCTCAAGCCGCAGAGTCAGGGTGAAGATGCGAGTGGGCCGCTTAACGATGATGTGATCGTGGTGAACACTGATGGCAGGGAAGCGCCCCAACCGGGCGATGGCCTTATTCCTTCAAGGAAAAATAAAATAATCGCAAATTTGGGTGACAAATCCCAGCTCGTGAGTGTCTTTTTGATGGGGTACAACCGTTTGGAAAAAACAAAAACCAGCCTCGAGAGCCTGTTAAAATATACAACCGATATCGATTTTGAACTTGTGCTGGTGGACAACGGTTCAACCGATGGCACATTGGATTATTTCAGATCAATCGAGTATGCCCATAAAAAAATTGTCAGGGTTACAAAGAATTTGGGCGCCTTTGGATCTGTCTGGGATCATTTGAGCGGTAGGTATCTTGTTGGTATTCCGAACGATGTCTATGTTTCCAAAAATTGGCTCGCAAATCTGCTTACATGTGCCGCAAGTGATGACCGTATTGGTATGGTGGTGCCGGTTTCTTCCAATGTTAGTAATTATCAAAACCTGGATATCCACTTCGATACACTTGATGAAATGAATGAAAAAGCTGCGCAACATAATATTTCCGACCCGCGTCAATGGCATGAAAGGCTTCGGCTTTTGCCTGTAGTCGGACTCTACAAGCGCGAAGCTCTGGATATGGTCGGCAGGTTTGATTATGGGTTTTTTCATGATTTTGCAGATGATGATATTACCTTTCGGATTCGGCGGGCGGGCTATAAGGCGGTCTTGTGCAAGGACACCTTTGTTCATCATGACCATGACTATGCAAAAGATAAAGACCCCGAAGTGTTCAAGCGCTCCCTTGAAGCCGGCAGAAATGATTTCATTAGTAAATATTACGGCGTGGATGCCTGGGAAGATGTGAACAATTATGAACCGGTCATGATGTCGCTAGTGGAACCTGAGGAAACTAAAGAACACAATGAAGTGAATATCCTGGGGATTGATGTTTTATGCGGCACACCCATCTTGGAGTTGAAAAATAAGCTCAGAGAAGCTCAAGTTTACGATGCCCGGCTTTCGGCGTTCTCAACCGATGCAAAATATTGGCTTGACCTGAAGACGATCTGTGAAGGCGAAGTCTTCGTGGATAGGATCGAGTATTTGGGCGGGTATTTTTCCGAGCAAAAATTTGATTACATCATCCTGGGCAAACCAATTAATTCATATAATGTTACCTTTAATAAGCTGCTTAAGGAAACCCTGAACTTCTTAAAAAAAAACGGGCATTTGTTGATAAAATTGCGCAACACCTACGATGTAATGACATTCGTCACGACCATGGGCGGCAGTATGGGAAACCCCCTGCCCGACAATATTACTTCCACCCAGGTGCGTATTGAAGAGTTGATCGAGCAGTTGCATAAATTGGGATTCGTCCACAAAAAGATAGGTCTCGAATTTTTACCAATGGATGAAAACACCCAGAAAAATTTGCGTGATTTGATAACCAAAACAGGCATTGGTACTGATCCCAATGAAGCCTTTACCCGGGCGGCAGTACGGGATTATGTGATCGATGTTGTCAGGAAATGAACCTGTGCTATTTTCTGAATTGATAAATCAGGAGGCGAAGTAACCTTATGAAAGTTGTTATCCTTGCTGGAGGACTCGGCACACGGCTGGCCGAAGAAACAGACATCATTCCCAAGCCGATGGTCGAAATCGGAGGGAAACCGATTCTCTGGCATATTATGAAATACTATGCCAGTTTTGGATTCAAGGAATTTTATATCGCCCTGGGTTATAAAGGCGAGGTCATCAAGCATTTTTTTGATAATTATTTCAGAATTAGTGGGGATATATCCATTGATCTGGCAAGGGGTAAGGTAAAAAAAATAAAGGAAGATAGTGAAGATTGGGTGGTCAATTTGATCGAAACGGGTTTGGAGACCTCCACGGGGGGCCGTCTCAAGCGCCTCGAACCGTGGTTGAAGAACGAGGCATTTATGGTGACTTATGGGGATGGTCTCAGCGATGTAAACCTGCATAAATTGGAGCGCTTTCACCGGGCACATAAACGGTTGGCCACGATCACTGCTGTCCGCCCGCCCGCCAGATTTGGGGGTATTAAAGTGGAAGGAGATCTGGTTACTGAGTTCATTGAAAAACCTCAAATTGGAGAGGGTTGGGTCAATGGCGGCTATATGGTGATGGAGCCAGGTGTACTAAAATATATATCTGGAGATCAAACTAACTTGGAGTTACACGTTCTTGACCGTCTGTCATCGGAAGAGCAATTGGCAGCCTTTAAACATGATAATTTTTGGCAGTGTATGGATAACATCAGAGAAAAGCGCTACCTTGAAAAAATATGGCAGGATAAACAAGCGCCGTGGAAAAAATGGGATTGAATTTCTTGGGAGTAAACTGATGCTTGTTTGTCGCGCTTGTGGAGAAAAGGAATTGCTTCCCATCCTATCGCTGGGACAAATGCCATTGGCGAATGCGCTTTTGACCCACGAGCAGTTAATTTTGCCCGAGGAAACATTTCCGCTCGATCTGGTATTTTGCCCACACTGCGCCCTGGTGCAGATCACCGAGACCGTTTCACCGGACAAGTTATTCCGTGAATATTTATATTTTTCATCTTTCTCAGAAACGGTTTTGCAAAACGCATGTGATATCGCGGAAAAGATGATTCAACGCTGTAAGTTAAATGAGAAGAGTTTTGTTGTGGAAGTGGCAAGCAACGATGGGTATCTATTGAAAAATTATCGAGAAAGAGGTATCTCTGTTCTGGGCGTGGAACCTGCCCTCAATATTGCCAAAGTAGCAAATGAGCGCGGCATACGAACTGTCAGCGAATTCTTCAGTGAAGAATTGGCACGCCAGCTTCGGGGTCAGAATGAAGCCGCGGATGTGATCCATGCAAATAATGTTGTGGCGCATGTCGCCGATCTGCATGGTGTTGTGAAGGGGATGTCCATTCTGTTAAAACCTAATGGCGTGGTGGTAATTGAAAATCATTACGTTAAAGATTTGATTGATGGTGTCGAGTTTGATTCGATCTATCACGAACATTTATGCTATTACTCGGTTACTTCGTTTCGCAATCTATTCGCACTGCATGGATTAACACTGGTGGATGTGGAACGCTTACCCGTGCATGGTGGTTCTCTGCGGGTTTATTTCCAACGTGCCGATGGCCCTCGTTCTTTGGAGAAGGAAGGCAAGCACCGCGTCGAAGCTCTCTTGAAGGAGGAGGCAGGTTGGGGTGTTGATCAATTTGTTTTTTATCGAAACTTTGGTGAGAAGGTGGAACGCTTACGCCTCGAACTTTTAGCACTTTTGAGAAAGATCAAATCAGATGGAAAACAAATTGCGGTATATGGTGCTTCTGCCAAGAGCGCAACCTTGTTGAATTATTATGGCATTGGCGTAAGTATTCTGGATTATGTGGCAGATCGTAGTACCTACAAGCAAGGCAGGTTCACACCCGGCACACATTTGCCAATCCTTTCGCCCGAAACCTTGCTCGAAGGACAACCCGAATATGTATTGTTGCTGACCTGGAATTTTGCGGATGAGATATTGGCTCAACAGGCAGAATACCGGCGGCGTGGCGGCAAATTCATTATCCCGATTCCAGAGTTAATGGTGGTATAGAGTGATCTTCACTGAAACCAAGCTGAAGGGTGCGTTTATTATCGCCCTTGAACCCCGCGAAGACGAGCGTGGATTTTTTGCGCGTTCCTGGTGCGAAGATGAGTTCAAACAGAATGGGTTGAATCCGCGCTTAGCTCAATGTAATATATCTTTTAATAAAAAACGAGGCACCTTGCGCGGCATGCACTATCAGGCCGCCCCGTTTGCGGAAGCAAAACTTGTGCGATGTACGATGGGCGCGATCTATGACGTCATTGTTGACCTGCGGAATGATTCGCCTACTTTCAAGCAATGGGTTTCTGTGGAATTGACCGCCGAGAACCGCCTCGCCTTATACGTTCCCGAAGATTTTGCGCACGGTTTTCAAACGTTGATGGATAATACGGAAGTGTTTTACCAGATGACTGAGTTCTATCATCCTGAATGTGCGTGGGGTGTGAGATGGGATGATCCTGTTTTTGGAATTGTATGGCCCCCAGAATCACATATCAGTTCCCTCTTGGATAGAGAATATTCGGATTATCAGAGATGAAAAAGGTTCTTATTACTGGCGCATCTGGCTTTATCGGACGTCAATGCTTAGCTCCTTTAATTGAAAGAGGTTTTGAAGTTCACGCCCTTGCGCTGGAGCCACTAGCAGAGTACGAAAAGGATGTTGTTTGGCATTGCCAAAATTTTCTGGATGATGAAAAAACCCGCGATCTTATAAAAACTGTCCAGCCAGGTCATTGTCTGCATTTGGCATGGTATACCGAACCGGGGAAATACTGGTCTTCCCCGGAAAATTTAAAATGGACTGCCTCCAGCCTTACATTGATACAGAGTTTTCAACAACAAGGTGGGCAAAGGTTTGTCGGGGCTGGTACCTGTGCTGAATACGATTGGAGATATGGGCATTGCTCGGAAGCAATAACTCCGCTTGAACCTGCCACGCTATATGGAACCTGTAAAAACAACTTGCAAAAAATATTGGCTTCCTTCTCAGAAAATGGTTTGTTAAGCAGTGCATGGGGGAGATTGTTCTTACTTTACGGTCCACATGAAAATATTGTCAGATTGGTCCCGAATGTGATTAATTCATTGTTACGCGGCGAACAGGCACTTTGTACACATGGCAATCAATTACGTGATTTTATGTATATAAGTGATGCAGCCAATGCATTGGTGTGCTTGTTGGATGGGGAAATAATGGGTCCTGTTAATATAGCTTCGGGGAACCCTGTATCTATTAAGGATGTCGTAAGCAAAATTGCACAGCTAATGGAAGGTGTTGATAAATTAAAATTAGGAGCACTTACTGCAAAAAATGAGCCTGCAGTGCTGACAGCAGATGTCTCAAGATTATGGGGTGAAGTTGGTTTTATTTCTTGCGTTGACCTGGAGCTTGGCTTGGATCTGACAATAGAGTGGTGGAAAAAACTGCTGGAGCAGAATAGATAATGAATGATCAATGTCCAATTTGCGGAACCAACGTTACGAATGAATTTCTTAAAAGAGACAAAGTTCCCGTACATCAAAACTTTCTTTTTGAAGGGGAACAAGATGCTATTGATATTAAGAGAGGTGCGTTACGCATCTGCATTTGCAGTTATTGCGGATTTGTTTTTAATTCCGATTTTGACGAATCACTAATGTCATACAATGAGAATTATGAAAATACGCAAAGTTACTCCCCTGTTTTTGAAAAATATTTGGATGACAGCATAGATTACCTGGTCAATCAAAGAGGCGTTAAGAATTCCAGGATCATTGAGGTTGGCTGTGGAAAAGGGCACTTTTTGCAAAAATTGGTTGAGCGAGGCGAGAATTCTGGGTGCGGCTTTGACCCCAGCTATATTGGCCCCCTGGAGAAATTGAATGGCAGGTTAATATTCAAAAAAAATTATTATGATGAATCGTCATCCGATCTTGTTGCTGATGTCATTATCTGCCGTCATGTGATTGAACATATTGGAAATCCACTTGGCATGTTGGGCACAATCCGTAGGGCACTTGCCAATTCTTCTCATGCAAAAGTCTTTTTTGAAACCCCGGATGTGGAATGGATGTTGAGAAACCAGGTGATTTGGGATTTCTTCTATGAACATTGTTCTTACTTTAGCGCGCCGTCTATTCGATTGGCTTTTGAAAAATCAGGATTCATTATAGACGATCTTAAAACGATCTTTGGAAATCAATATTTGTGGATTGAGGCCCATCCGGCGGTTGAACCGATTATTCTGGCTCATAACAATGTGGATAATTTGATTAAATTTTCGTACGATTTTTTTGACGCGAACGCTGAATTAATCCTTTGGAAAGAAAAACTTATGGAGATATCCTCACTTGGCAATATTGCCATTTGGGAAGGCGGAGCAAAAGGGGTAACGTTTGCAAATAAGTTCGACCCGAAAAAGGATTTGTTTTCGTGCATTATCGATATTAATCCTCAAAAACAAAACAAATTTCTCCCAGGAACCGGCCACCCGATTGTCGGTTATCATGAATTACTGCAAAAGAATATTAAGCCAGTGGTTATTTTAAACCCTAATTATCGTCATGAAATCGAGAATTTACTTGAAGCGTCTGGGGCAAACGATATAACGGTCTACGAATTTGTGTCAGGAGTTGAAAATGAGAATCATTATTGATACGGAAATGGAAAGTCTACAAGTAGAATCTCAAACGGGCGAAAAAAATATGGGATTGTATTCGAAGGAAGCCTTTGAGTTGATATCGAAGATCTGGGTAAAAACAGGCTGGAACCAAAAATATATATATACTTTTTCCTGGCTTGGTCGCCCTATGATTCAATTGCCTGAAGACGTTTTGCGAATTCAAGAAGTCATTTATCACTTGAAGCCGGATGTAATCATCGAAACTGGTATTGCGCACGGCGGCTCGTTAATTTTATGGGCCAGTCTGTGTAAGGCTATGGATAAAGGGCGTGTAATTGGTGTTGATATTGAAATTCGTCCGCACAACCGGCAAGCGATTGAATCGCACGAACTGTTTCCATGGATTACTTTGATCGAAGGCAGTTCTACAAGCCCTGAAATCGTTCAGAAAGTAAAATCCTTGATTAACCCCTCTGATATTGTATTAATCATTCTTGATTCCAACCATACAAAACAACACGTACTGGCCGAACTTGAGGCATACCATGAAATGATAACGCCGGGCTCTTACATAGTTGCTACAGACGGTATAATGCAAGATTTATACGATGTTCCAAGAGGTAATCCGGAATGGGTAAGCGATAACCCAACTGAAGCGGCGATTAAATTTTCCCAATATCACCTGGATTTTGTTGTTGAGCAGCCGTCCTGGGTTTTTAATGAAAGCGAACTTGATAAAAATATCACGCATTGGCCAGGTGCATGGCTTCGTCGGATTATAAGATGATATTAATTTACGGTCTAATTCAATCCGGTTTTTGTGTATCTAGAACAGACACGATTAGCACGTAGGTGAAACAATATTGTGTGCGGTGTTAGGTCTTATGAGCTCAATTTTTCATTTACGCTTAGTATAAGAAAAGACTAGATCCTTACAAATTGTGTTGCATTATTGAGCGCGTTGCGAGGTAAAAAACTCAATTCCGGATAATGTCGAAGACATAGTCCCGTACAACTGCTCGAAAAAAAGTTTCATCGGGGTTTTTATTAAAGCTTGTGGCGGTAATGGTGTTTCGTAAGATTATTTGATCTTGTTCGCTCAATGGCCAGTTTTCAAAAGCTATTTTTTTATGAATGAAACCAGCATTTTTTTCATGGCCAATCAATTCCTCGACACTCAACTGATAACCATTATTTACAGAGGCTGGAATACCGGCTCCCAAAGTTTTAAAAAGTGATACAACATCATAAGTATTGCGTAATTTAAGCAGTAGGTGCCCGTCACTTTTTAAGTGTTTGAGCAGACTATGAAGTAGTTCCAGTGGATTTTGATATGCATTAATGGGTTTACCCAAAATAACATAATCAAAGCATGTGCCGACAAAATGCTCATTCATAAACTCTATCCGGTCGACCACCACATCTCCGGTACAGATTGTGTTTAAATCCAACCAATATTTTGGATCCGTGGAAAACGCTGAAAGCCTTGCGTCATAGACATGAGCTTCTCGGAGCTTATTCTTTAGCTCTAGCAATGGTGTGCCACATAAAACATCAATGCCCAGTATTTCAACCTTTTGACTTCCTTGGTGGTTGTGCGGGTTGACCAAAGACATCATCACGACTTCGTAATTGTATACATCATCCCAGGCATCTATCCCAAAAAATTTATTTTTAAAATCCGTTTTCCCGGTTTCGAGCGAACGCCTATATTGTTCGATATCTTTTTTGTCCGATTGGGTACGAATATGATCATGATCAACAAATGTGTCTCTGCAGAGGACCGTTTTATATCCTGCCCGGCGGATACGGTAGGTGAGATCATAATCGCCAAAATCATGGAAATAACCATAATCAAGCATCCCTACTATTTCCAGGGCTTCTCGTTTATAGAGTCCCACTACGGGAGTAAGTGTCAGTCGATCGTGCCATAACGCTGGATTAGAGATATTATGCGCGGCTGCTTTCTCTTGCATTTCCTCCAACGAACTAAATATGATGTCTGCCCCTTGCAAGTCTGTCGCATTGGAAAATACCGGGGCAACCATGCCAATTGCATCCTCACTTTTCAAGCAAGCGAGAAGATTTGTCAACCAGTTCTGTGTCACATAAACATCATTTGTTATATAGGCAAAATATCTGCCACTCAATTGTCTAAAAACAATAGGAACAGAACTCCCTATATTATTCGTGACCCTTATGATTTTTTTTCTGGGATGCTCGACTGAAATAAAATAATTCAATGTTTGATCGGTGGATCCGTTATCAACGAGTATTAACTCATATTCGATATCCGCTGTATATTTTAAGATGCACTCTACACAAATTTTTGTTTTTTCCAACCGGTTATATGCCTGGACGACAATGCTTACTAATTCAGCCTGCTTGCCCAACGAGGCAAGCAGGAGATTTTTCCTCGACGCAATCAGCCCGTCATCCGACTCTTTGAGTGGGGGATCATCTGTATTTACAATAATTATTTCATTTG
The DNA here is from genome assembly GCA_026390015.1 of Chloroflexota bacterium. Taxonomy (GTDB): domain Bacteria; phylum Chloroflexota; class Anaerolineae; order Anaerolineales; family Villigracilaceae; genus Villigracilis. The sequence goes on from JAPLGS010000134.1 coordinate 42,300, forward strand.
GAGTCTGGTTAGTCACCTGATAAGTTGCTAATCCAATGTCTGTTAAATCAATTTGACGATTGGCTTTATGCTCATTTTTTTTTCGGATTAAATTGTTTAGGTTGTGTTGCCGAGATGGTCTAGACATAGTTGCAACTCTTTAGAAAACAAAAGTAATTAAGGCAGCAAGGGAACTGGTTATTAGGATGGGGCAATTTTCCTGTTTATCATAATCTGCAACCTGCGTTTCAGCTGTAAAAGTACCATAAATTGTTGATTCCTGAGGAAAAATCGGCGATTTTTTATGCCTACTTTACGATTCTCCAGCGGCGCTTTTGGTATGATATGTTCACTATGGATTATCTGAGTTTGTGCCTGATTTGCAAAGATGAAAATGAGTACCTGCCGGAATGGTTGGATTACCACATCCTGATGGGTGTCGATCGCTTTTATATTTACGACAACGAAAGCCAGATCAGCCTCCGGAAGAGCTTAAAAGAGTATATCGAACGTGGCTGGGTTGTGGTCGTAGATATCCCCGGCAAAGCCATGCAACTCTATGCCTATGACCACTGCCTTCAAACTTTTGGAATCCGGTCATTCTGGATGGGTTTCATTGATACAGATGAGTTCCTAGTGCCAAAGACTGGCTTGGATCTGAAGGAGTTGCTGAAGAATTATGAAGGTTTCGGCGGACTGGCGGTCAGTTCGCTGTTTTTTGGCTCAAGCGGACACAAAACCCGTCCGGCGGCCGGGCAGATCAGCGGGTACGTCCGGCGTACCCACGCGACATTTAAGGAAAATGAACTCGTAAAAAGTATCGTCCAGCCAAGGCTGGTGTTGATGCCGAATTCTCCGCATGATTTCACCTTTGAACAGAATACCTGGTGTGTCAATGAAAGCCTGCAACGGGTAGATTATCAACGTTTCCCCAACCACATCGATAAAATTCAGCTTAACCATTATTATTGCCGCTCAGAGAATGAGATCGACCAGAAATTGAGTCGCGGAAATAGTGGAGCAGTTGCCTGGCCGCGCAGACTTTTCGATGCAGTTAATTTGATGGCGACTTATCAGGATACGAGCATCCTTAAAAATTTGGAGGTACTCTTTCAGCAAGCCGGCCTCGATTCTAATTGTCAATTAACTGTGCCTGGAGTGGCCGGTTTGCTCGATAAAATGGCAACCCTAGCGTACGCCCGACGCCCGTCTCCGCTTGAAATACCCTTAATATGTGAAGCGCGCATCTTTCGGGTTGAATTGTCCAGTATGGAGGCTCTCAAAGATCAAACGCGGGCGGCATTAATGCGCGAAGAATTCTATGAGGGCAAGCGTTTAATATCGCTCCTGTTGCAAAGGGCTCCACAAAACATAATTTTGTATGATGTACTTGCGGGCGTTTTACTTGACCTGGACGACCCGGCTGCGGCCTGGCAGACGTTAACCAGCGCCTGGCAGATTTCTTCTAATAATTACATTGTCCTGAGTGGTATGGCGTATTATTTTTTGAGAGTCAATAATTTCAGCATGGCCGAGAAGACCTGCCGTCTAGTGCTGGAACTCGCACCTCATGATATGGCTGCATTGGCACTGCTTGCCCATAGTCTGATTGGGCAGGGACGTTACGAGGAGGCGCTTAAGGTGGGGGTACCGGTGATTGAGCTTTCCGGGAAACTTGGCGAACTTCCAGAGCGGATGGGTGTCTTCCTGGTCAAGAAAATGGCTGATTATCTATTGGAAAAGAAAGATTACACAGGCGCGGTGCGGTTGTGGGAGGCCGGGGTGAAATGCCGGCCGGGCGAGGTGAACGCGCTAATTGAACTTAGTTATGCACTGCTGCTCGCTGGAGACAAAACCCAGGCGCACCATCGTTTAGCTCAGGCTCAAGTGTTGGCTCCGCAAAATGAAACAGTGTTGGACCTTCTCAGGCAGGTTGGTCCCCAGCAACCTACTCCGAACCGCTATGGAAAAAAAAGGAGACATTAAGTTTTCTATGGATTATTTGAGTTTGTGCCTGATCTGCAAGGACGAGAACGATTACCTGCCGGAGTGGTTGGATTACCACATCCTGATGGGTGTCGATCGCTTTTATATTTACGACAACGAAAGCCAGATCAGCCTCCGCGAGAGCTTAAAAGAGTATATAGAGCGTGGCTGGGTTATTGTGGTAGATATCCCCGGCAAAGCCATGCAGCTATATGCCTATGACCACTGTATGCAAACTTTTGGATCTCTCACCTTTTGGCTGGGTTTCATCGATACAGATGAGTTTCTAGTACCGAAGACCACTCTGGATTTGAAGGAACTCCTTAAAGCTTACGAAGCCTATGGCGGATTGGCGGTTAGCACGCTGTTTTTTGGCTCCAACGCTCATCAATTTCGCCCTGTGGCGGGGCAGATAGCTAGCTATAACCGGCGTACCCACGCAACGTTTAAGGAAAATGAATTAGTAAAAAGTATCGTTCAGCCAAGGCTGGTGCTGATGCCAAATTCTCCGCATGACTTCACAATTAAGGAGAGTACCTGGTGTGTCAACGAAGGTTTGCTTCGGGTGGATGGACAGCGTTTTCCTAACTGTGTGGATAAGGTCCAGCTCAACCATTATTATTGCCGTTCAGAGCAGGAGATCGACTTGAAGCTACGCCGCGGAAACAGTGGGGCCGTTGCCTGGGCGCGCAAACGTTTCGAGATGGTCAACGAACTGGCTACGAATGAGGATACTTGCATCCTTAAAAATTTAGATATGCTCTTTCAACAAGTGGGTTTCGATTCTCGTGGTTTGTTGGCTACGCCTCTACTCGAAAAGATGGCTATCCTAGCCTATGCGCGGCGTCCAGAACCCTTGGAAATAAGCCCTGTACGTGAAGTGCGCAGCTTTCGGACTGAATTTTCCGAAATGGATGATCTTAGAGCTCAAACCCGTTCGGCAATTAATCGCAAAGAATTTGAAGAGGTCAAACGCTTGATGTCGCTTCTGTTGCAAAAGATGCCGCAAAATATAATTCTTTACGAAGTCGATCTCGCGGGTGTTTTACTTAATCAAGGAGACACCGTTGCGGCCTGGCAGGCTTTGAGCCATGCTTGGCAGCATTCTCCTAATAATTATATTGTCCTGGGGGCAATGGCGTTTTATTTCCTAAGGATCGATAATTTCAGCATGGCCGAGAACACCTGCCGTCTTTTGCTTGAACTTGCGCCTCATGATTTGGTTGCATTGGGGATGTTGACCTATAGCCTGATTGGGCAGAGACGGTTTGAGGAAGGTCTCAAGATAGGGTTACCGGTGGTTGAGTTAGCTGGTCAGTTTGGAGAACTACCAGAGCGGATGGGCGCCTTCCTCGTCAAGAAAATGGCCGATTATCTGCTTGAAAAGAAGGATTACGCTGGCGCTATCCGCCTGTGGGAGGCCGGGATGAAGTGTCAGCCTGGGGACGTGAGTGTGTTATTAGAAC
>JAPLGS010000134.1:45737-63121 GCA_026390015.1 Chloroflexota bacterium
TAGAACTCAGTCAGACGCTCCTTCTCGCTGGCGATAAGGCTAGAGCTCGTCAGTACCTGAGCCAGGCCCAGGCGCTTTCCCCGCAAAATGACGGTGTGCGTGCTCTTCCCAAGCAGACAGGTTTGAGCACCCGACTGCCTTTTCACAACGGGATAAAAAGGAGACATTAGATTTTCTGTGGATTATCTGAGTTTGTGTTTGACTTGCAAGGATGAGAACGATTACCTGCCGGAGTGGTTGGATTACCATATCCTGATGGGTGTCGATCGTTTTTACATCTACGACAACGAAAGCCAGATCAGTCTGCGCGAGAGCCTCAAGGAATATGTCGAGCGCGGCTGGGTAGTGGTGGTAGATATACCTGGCAAAGGGATACAGGGATATGCCTATGAACACTGCCTACAGAATTTTGGCCCCTCAACCTTCTGGCTGGGTTTCATCGATACAGATGAATTCCTAGTGCCAAAGACAGGACAGGATTTGAAAGAACTACTGAAGGGTTATGAAGCCTGTGGCGGGCTTGCAGTGAGTTCTCTGTTTTTTGGCTCAAGTGCTCATCAAATCCGCCCGACTTCCGGGCAGATCGCGGCCTATACCTGGCATACACACAAGACATTTAAGGAGAATGAACTTGTAAAGAGCATCATACAACCTAGCCTAGTGCTTATACCGAATTCTCCGCATGATTTTATCTTTAAAGAGGGCTCATGGTGTGTCAATGAAGGTTTTTTGCGGGTGGATTTCCAACGCTTTCCCAACAATATCGAAAAAATCCAGCTAAACCACTATTTTTGCCGCTCCGAGTGTGAGATCGACCTGAAGCTGCGCCGTGGCAACAGCGGGGATATTGTCTGGTCGCGAAGATTTTTCAATGTGGTTAACCAACTTGCAAAATATGAGGATACTTGCATCCTTCAAAATTTAGAGGCGCTCTTTCACAAGGAATGCATAGATTCTCGCTGTCTGGCAGATGCTCCCCAGTCTGCGGGTATTCTTGAACGAATGGCAATTTTAGCGCGTGCCCGGCGCCCGGCTCTGTTGGAAAAGGATCCTCCTCGCGAAGCTTCTAGAGTTCAGGCTGAATTTTACTGCATGGAGGAACTCAAATCTCAAATCCGATCTGCAATAGATCGCAAAGAATTTGCTGAAGCAAAGCGGTTGGCTCTGCTTCGACTGCAAAAGGCGCCGCAAAATATCCTTCTTTATGTCGAACTTGTATTTGTTTTAATTGACTTGAGTGATTGGGACGCTGCTTGGCAGGCATTGACTCAAGCCTGGCAGATTTCACCTAATAATTACATTGTGTTGGGTGGCATGGTGATCTATTTTCTGAGGGTCGAACATTTTAGCATGGCCGAGAAAACCTGCTATTTGATGTTGGATCTGGCCCCTCATGATACAGTTGCGTTGGGGTTGCTGGCAAATAGCTTGATCGGGCAGGGACGTTTTGAGGAAGGTCTGAAGGTGGGTGTGCCAGTGGTTGAGCTAGCCGGTCAGTTTGGCGAACTACCATATCGGATGGGTGTTTCTCTAGTCAAGCAAATGGCTGATTACCTGCTGGAAAAGAAGGATTACGCTGGCGCTATCCGCCTGTGGGAGGCTGGGGTAAAGTGCGAGCCGGGTGATGTAGATGCGCTGCTTGAGCTTAGCCATGCCCTGCTGCTTGCTGGCGATAAAACACAGGCGCTCCAACGGTTGACTCAGGCTCGACAGTTGGACCCACGAAACGAAGCTGTGCTGACCCTGCTTAGGACGGACGCTCTTGCCCATCTGTCTGTTCCCAACGGGAAAAAAAGGAGACATTAATTTTTTTCCATGGATTATCTGAGCTTGTGCCTGATCTGCAAGGATGAGAACGATTACCTTCCGGAATGGTTGGATTACCACATTCTAATGGGTGTCGATCGTTTTTATATCTACGACAACGAAAGCCAGATCAGTCTGCGCGAGAGTCTCAAGGAATATATCGAGCGTGGCTGGGTTGTGGTGGTGGATATCCACGGCAAAGGTATGCAGTTGTATTCCTATGATCACTGTTTGCAGACCTTTGGAGCTAATACCTTCTGGCTGGGCTTTATCGACACGGATGAATTTCTTGTGCCGAAGACCACACTAGATCTAAAGGAACTGTTGAAGGATTATGAAAGTTATGGAGGATTGGCGATTAGCACGTTTTTCTTTGGCTCCAATTCTCATAAGACCCGTCCGGAGGTTGGGCAGATTGCTGCTTATACCCGGCGCACCCACAAGACATTTAAGGAAAACGAATGGGTAAAGAGCATCATTCAGCCAAAGCTGGTGATGATGCCGAATTCTCCGCATGATTTCATCTATAAGGAGAATGCCTGGTGTGTTAACGAAAGTTTTCTTCGCGTGGATGGACAACGTTTTCCAAATTGCACGGAATTGATCCAGCTTAACCATTATTTTTGCCGTTCCGAGCAGGAGATCGATCAGAAATTGAGTCGTGGTAACAGTGGGTCTGTTATCTGGCCTCGCAGACTTTTTAACGCAGTTAATTTTATGGCAACTTATCAGGATACGGACATCATTAATAATTTGGGAAACCTCTTTCAGCGAGCTCACATTGATTCTCATGGCTTGTTGACTGCTTCCGAGGCGCCGGGTCTACTCAATAAGATCGCTACCGTTGCCAGCGTCCGATATCCGGCGCTGCTTGAAATGATTCCTCCACCCAGAGCGCTCATCTTTCGAACTGAGTTTTCCAACTCGGAGGCTCTTAGAGCTCAAACCCAGGCGGCCCTAGATCGTAAAGAGTTTGAAGAGGTCAAGCGCTTAATTTTGATCCGATTGCAAATGATGCCGCAAAATATTATTCTTTATGTTGACCTCTCAGTTAATTTACTTGATATGAACGACCCTGTAGCCGCCTGGCAGGTGTTGACTCAAGCCTGGCAACTTTCTCCAAATAATTACATTGTGCTGAGTGGAATGGCTTTTTATTTCTTAAGAGTCAAAAATTTCTGCATGGCCGAGAAAACCTGCCGTCTTTTGTTTGAGCTGGCGCCTCATGACATGGTTGCGTTGGGAATGATGACACATAGCTTGATCGGGCAGGGACGCTACGAGGAAGCCCTAAAGGTGGGGGTACCGGTGGTTGAGCTGGCCGGGCAGCTTGGCGAACTTCCAGAGCGGATGGGAGTCTTCCTGGTCAAAAAAATGGCTGATTACTTGTTTGAAAAGAAAGATTACACTGGTGCCGCGCGTTTGTGGCAGGCCGGAGTGCAATGCCAGCCCGGCGATGTTAATAATCTGCTTGAACTTGCCAGGTGTTTGCTACTCGCTGGCGATATAACCGGTATGCGCCGGTACTTGACTCAAGCCCAGTCTCTGGCACCGAAAAATGAAGAGGTGCTAGCCTTGTTAAGGATGGATGCTCTTGCGCAGCGCTCCGAGCAGGATAGCGCTGTTCCCCATCCTCTAAAAAGGATACATTAGGTTTCCCATGGATTATCTAAGCTTATGCCTGATCTGCAAGGATGAGAACAACTATCTGTCCGAGTGGTTGGATTACCACATTCTGATGGGTGTCGATCGTTTTTACATTTACGATAACGAAAGCCAGATCACTCTGTGCGAGAGCCTAAAGGAATATATCGAGCGTGGCTGGGTGGTGGTGGTGGATATTTCTGGCAAAGGTATGCAACTGTATGCATATGATCATTGTCTGCAGAACTTTGGCCCCCAGACCTTCTGGCTTGGTTTCATAGATACGGATGAATTCCTTGTGCCAAAGACCACGCTTGATTTGAAAGAACTGCTGAAGGATTACGAAGCTTATGGCGGATTGGCGGTCAGTTCGCTGTTTTTTGGCTCCAACGGGCACAAAACCCGCCCGGCCGCCGGGCAGATCGCGTCCTATACCCGGCGTACCCACTCAACGTTTAAGGAAAACGAATTAGTAAAAAGCATTGTTCAGCCAGGGCTGGCGCTGATGCCGAATTCTCCGCATGATTTCACCTTCAACGAGAGTGCCTGGTGTGTCAATGAGGGTTTTGTGCGGGTGGATGGACAGCGCTTTCCCAACTGTACCGAGAAGATCCAGCTAAACCATTATTACTGTCGCTCTGAGAGCGAGATCGACTTGAAGCTTCATCGCGGCAATAGCGGGGCGAAAGCCTGGTCGCGCAAACGCTTTGACATGATTAATTCGATTGCAACTTGCGAGGATACAAACATCCTTCAAAATTTGGAAGAGCTATTCCTAGCCACGCGCGCCGGCCTAGGTAGTCTGATGGAAGCGAATCTGCTCGAAAAGACAGGGGCCCTGGTGCGCACCCGGCACCCGGCGGCGCCAATTACCGGGCAAATCCTCTATCCACGCGAAGCGCTCAGTTTCCGGGCTGAATTTTCTGATACTGATGCGCTCAAAGCTCAAATGCGATTGGCAGAAGGGCGCGGGGATTTTTCTGAACTAAAAAAATTGATGCTGCTCCAGTTGCAAATAGTGCCGCAAAATATTGTTAATTATGTTGGACTCTCGGCCTGTTTAATTAATCTCGGCGATCCTGCTCAAGCCTGGCAGGTGTTGAGTCAGGCCTGGAAGCTTTCTCCTAATAATTATGTTGTCCTGAGTGGCATGGCATTTTATTTTTTAAAGGTTGCTAATTTCAGCATGGCTGAGAACACCTGCCGTCTTGTGCTGGAACTGGCGCCTCACGATACGGCTGTGTTGGGGTTGCTGACACATAGCCTGATCGAACAGCAACGCTACGAGGAGGCGCTTAATGTAGGCGTGCCTTTGGTTGAACTTGACTGGCAGTTTTATGAATTGCCGGATGGCATGGGTGTCTTCCTGGTCAAGAAAATGGCTGATTATCTGCTGGAAAAGAAGGATTATGCTGGCGCTGTACGTCTGTGGGAGGCCGGAGTGAAGTGCCAGCCAGGTGATGTGAATCCGCTGCTGGAACTCATCAAGTCCCTTCTGCTCGCTGGCGATAAAACTGGTGCGCGCCAGCGTTTAACCGAGGCTCAAAATCTGTCACCGCAAAATGAAACTGTGCTGGATCTGCTAAGGATGGATGCTCGCGTGCAGAGCGCCACGCAGGCTGGCGCTGTCGCCCATCGTCCGTCGGTAAAAAGGAGATATTAAGTTTTCCATGGATTATCTAAGCCTCTGCCTAATCTGCAAGGATGAGAATGATTATCTGTCAGAGTGGTTGGATTATCACATCCTGATGGGTGTCGATCGTTTTTACATCTACGATAACGAAAGCCAGGTCAGCCTGCGCGAGAGCCTCAAAGAGTATATCGAGCGCGGCTGGGTTGTTGTTGTGGATATTCCCGGTAAAGCCATGCAATTGTATGCCTACGACCACTGTTTACAAACCTTTGGAGCTAATACCTTCTGGCTGGGCTTCATCGACACGGATGAATTTCTTGTGCCGAAAATCACACAGGATCTAAAGGAATTTCTGAAGGCTTATGAAGCCTATGGCGGGCTGGCAGTTAGCTCGCTTTTTTTCGGATCCAATGCTCATATAATCCGTCCGGCGGCCGGCCAGATCGCATCCTATACCCGGTGTACCCAATCAACTATTGGAGAATATGAAGTTATAAAGAGCATTGTCCAGCCAGGAATGGTTCTGATGCCTAATTCTCCGCATGATTTCATCTATAAAGAGAACGCCTGGTGTGTCAACGAAGGTTTTTTACGTGTGGATTTTCAGCGCTTTCCAAAACATACAGAAAAGATCCAGCTCAATCATTATTTCTGCCGATCCGAACAGGAGATAGACTTGAAGCTTCGCCGCGGCAACAGCCAGGCTGTTGTCTGGCCGCGCCAGCGTTTTGATGCGCTTAATTTGACTGCAATTTATGAAGATACGAATATCCACCAAACATTGGAGGCTGGTTTTCAACAAGCTGGTATTGTTAATAGTGGATTCGTGGAATTTTCCATGGATGGTTTACTCGAAAAAATGGCGATCTTAGCGTGTACCCTTCGTTCAGCGCCACTCGAATTAGCTGCTCCAGGAATTGCCGACAGTTTTCGGCCTGAGTTGACCGGCTGGTTATACATCAAGGATCAATGGGAATTGGCAACTGATCGTGCCGATTTTTATCAACAAATCCAATTGGGGCTGGACATACTCAAGCTGTATCCACATTACTTACACCTATATGTTGCACTGGCGATTATTTATTTGAGGGTCAATGATGTAACTGCTGCCTGGCAGGCCTTGAGTAAGGCATGGCAGCTATCACCTAATAATAATTACAACATCTTGTGTGGCATGTCCCTTTATTTTCTCTATGTTGAAAATTTCAGCATGGCAGAAAATACCTGCCGCCTGGTGCTGGAACTTTCACCTCACGATATGGCGGTGCTGGGACTCATGGTGCAAAGTTTGATTGGGCAGGAACGTTTTGAGGATGCCCTTAAGGTGGGTGTTCCGGTGCTGGAACTTGTCTGGACGCCAGGGTGGGAACTTTCGGCCCAGATGGGTGTCAATATGGTTAAGAAATTAGCTGATTATCTTTTGGAAAAGAAGGATTATGCCCTTGCCGTGCGCTTGTGGGAGGCTGGGGTGAAGTGCAAGCCGGATGATGTAAACTCGATGCTTGAACTCATCCGGACCCTGTTGCACGCTGGTGATAAAACCCGGGCACGCCAGGTATTGTCCGAAGCTCAAGCGCTGGAACCACGCAATGAAGTTGTGTTGTCTCTGTTAAGTTCAGTTAGGGATTACGATGGAAGCTCCCGTTTGTCTGTTCCCAATCGAAAAAAAAGGAGACATTAGGTTCTCGATGGATTATCTGAGCCTGTGCTTGATCTGCAAGGATGAGAACGCTTACCTGTCGGAGTGGTTGAACTACCACATCCTGATGGGTGTCGATCGTTTTTATATCTACGATAACGAAAGCAAAGTTAGCCTGCGGGAGAGCTTAAAGGAATATATCGAACGCGGCTGGGTGGTGGTTGTTGATATCTCCGGTAAAGCCATGCAGTTGTATGCGTATGACCATTGTCTGCAAACCTTTGGAGTCAATACCTTCTGGCTGGGTTTCATAGACACGGATGAATTTCTTGTACCGAAGACCACACAGGATCTAAAGAAACTTCTTAAGGAGTATGAAGCCTATGGCGGGCTGGCGGTCAGCTCGCTGTTTTTCGGATCGAGTGGACACAAAACCCGTCCGGCAGCCGGGCAGATCGCCGCCTATACTCGGCGAACCCATACGACATTTAAGGAAAATGAAATGATAAAGAGCATCATTCAACCAAGCCTCGTGATGATGCCGAATTCTCCGCATAATTTTACTTTCAAAGAGAACGCCTGGTGTGTCAACGAAGGATTTCTTCGGGTGGAAGGACAGCGTTTTCCTAACTACACAGAAAAGATCCAGCTCAATCATTATTATTGTCGTTCAGAGCAGGAGATTGGCCTAAAGCTGCGCCGCGGCCGGGGGGATGCGGATTCATCCTACGCGCGTATGCGCTTTGATGTAATTAATTCGATTGCAAATTATGAAGATGTAAGCATCCTTCAAAATTTAAAGACCCTTTTCCTAGATATTGGATTGGTGGTTGCGCCTGGCAGCCAGATGATCAATTTACTCGAAAAGATGGCGACCCTTGCATCCGCCGGGCGACCAGCGCCTCCTGTTGACGGAGAAGTGCCCCCTCCTTCAGAAGCGAATAATTTTCGATCTGAATTTTCCAGCATGGAGATTCTCAAAGCTCAAACGCAGGCGGCCATAAGCCGCAGAGAATTTGATGAAGCCAGACGCATCACGTTGCTGTTGCTCCAAAGAGTGCCGCATAATATTAATTTATATGTTGATCTGGCGCTTGTTTATCTTAATCTGGACGACCCACAAGCGGCCTGGCAATCCCTGACTCGAGCCTGGCAGCTTTCTCCTAATAATTATGCCGTTCTGAGCGGCATGGTGTTTTATTTCCTGAGGATCGACAATTTCAGCATGGCCGAGAATGCATGCCGTCTTTTATTGGAACTTGCTCCTCACGAATTGGTTGCGTTGGGCATGATGACACATAGCCTTATCGGGCAGGAACGATACGAGGAAGCCATTAAGGTGGGTTTACCGGTGGTTGAGCTTGCCGGGCAGTTTGGCGAAATGCCAGACCAGATGGGGGTCTTTCTGGTCAAGAAAATGGCTGATTACCTGCTGGAGAAGAAGGACTACGCTGGCGCTGCGCATCTGTGGGAGGCCGGGGTGAAGTGCCAGCCGGGGGAAGTTAATGTTCTGTTAGAACTTAGCAAGTCCCTGTTTCTTGCTGGCGATACAGCCGGGGCGCGCCAGCGATTGTCCCAGGCCCAGTCTCTGGCCCCTCAGAACGGAGCTGTGCTGGACTTGATCAGGCAGGTGGACGCTCTGCGGCCAGCCCATCATGTTCACAAACGCAAACACTGATCTACACTGCGCATGGTCACAAATTGCGGTTTTGGAATTCAAGACCTTCGCCTGGAGTGCAAAATCTCCTGATTTTGCGCCGAAGTCAGGAGACTTCACACTCCGTGTAAGCGAAAGTTTTGATTTCTATCAATTCTGCAATTAATGCAGTATTTACGCAAAATCCCCTCCTGACAACTCAAGTAATAAGCCCTACAGCCGAAACTATAAGTAAGAAAAAAAATTGAATATTTCAGATCAAGCAGCCCGGAGGCAAATATCGAAAAATCAACCAATATTACACCCGAATAAAAATGTCCGTAAAAAAGTTCCCAGGAGCTCAGTCGTAATTGATCAACTTCAATAAGGGGAAGGATCCCCTTAAAACATAATTCAAACATGGAGGTTTGAAATGGCTACTGTAGATGTAACTAGAATTGCAAGTAATATCCAGGCTCTCAACGCCCTCAACTCATTGCAGGGCATCAATGCAAAATTGGCATTGCACCAGCAACGCCTCTCGACTGGCAAGCGCATTAATAGCGCCTCCGACGACCCCGCCGGCCTGACCATCGCCACCAAGATGATGGCTCGCTCGGAAGGCCTGAAAGCATCCATTGATAACATCAGTGATGCCAAGAACATGCTCTCCGTCGCCGAAGGCGGCCTGAGCACGATGACCGATATTATGATCGCGATGCGCACCCAGGCTGAAAAGGCCGCTTCGGATACGCTCGGCACGGCAGAACGCGCCACGATCCAGACCCAGCTCTCCTCCTATGCCCAGCAAATCCAAGACCTGGTCGACCAGACCAAGTGGAACGGCGTCAAACTGCTCGATAACACCACCGGCGCCAAGGTCTTCCAGACTGGCGTGGACGAAGGCGAAACCACGAGCTGGAGTATCCCCCAAGCGTTAGTTCCCGGTCCCACCGGTCTGAACCTTTCCAAACGTGTAGCCTCGGCGACGGCTACGTCAGTCGGAACGGCTGCCTCTTTCCAAACGATTGCTGTGGGTGTGCCGGTTCAAGCGGTCTCGACTGCAGTCAACCTGTCGGAGCTTAGCACAGGCGATTACACCCTGAATGTTATTGATAAAGCGGTAAGCGCAACTCAGGGCACAACAATATTGGATATGAACAGCACTTTGATCGGTGGTATGACTAGTTTGACGGGTTATAGCATGGTTACTACTTCCGCTACAACAACCTCCACGATGACATCCGGAAGATACGAACTCAAGATTATCTCCACCTCGGCGCTCTCGACCACCTATGAACTAAAAAATCTGACTGACACAACCTGGAACGGCGTAGGGAAACTCACGGCCACGACTACCGTAGGTGCCGGCGCTACTACAATTAATTTGACTGATGCTTCAGGAACCGCTACAAGAGACCTTGGAGTTACTTTGAATCTTAGCGGCAGCGGTGGTGCAGCGTCTTTGTCTACGGGCCAGGTGATGTCTTTTGAGTTCATCGCCCAAAACCAGGCCAAACTTGAGCTTAGGGATAGCATCGGCACAGCATTGAACGTTTCGCAGTACAAATTTGACGCGACCACCATCGCGGGTAGCGGTACTACTGGCTACGCTGATACAGGTGCTACGTGGAATTCCGGGCGCGCTATCCAGGCGAAGTTACACGGTACTTTTTCTAACATCACCAACAGCGCCAATGGCGGCATCCAGAACTTCACCTATGAGAAGATGAGCAATTACTCGGTGAACGTATCCAACACAAGCCGGGCTGGCGCATACTTGACTACCGTCACCTCAGCCTTAGACAGAGTCACCAGTACCTTGTCAGATCTAGGCGCGTTGATATCCCGCCTGACCTACAAAGAAACACAGAGCGCAACTGCTCAGGTTGCGGTCGAAGGCGCTTACAGCCGCATCATGAACGCGAACATGGCTGAAGAACAAGTGAATGCCAGCAAGTACACCATCCTGCAGCAAACAGCCACGGCTATGTTAGCCCAGGCGAATGCAGCCCCGCAGAGCCTTTTGGCCCTCTTCCGATAAACTTTACAGGTAATACATCGCAGATTGGAACGTTTTCGGGGAGGCGCATCAGCGCCTCCCCGACATAGCTTCCTCAAGGTATGGCTTCACCTGCTCCATGCCCGCTTCACCCGAATAATGTTAGCAGGTAAAGGATTGCAAGATATGAAGGTGAAGTATGGCCACTACCGCAATCACACCCATTGATACCCAGATCGCAGGCTTGGCGCAAACGTTCCAAACCGCGATCAAGGCGACGATTAAGGCCGAAAGCGCTCCTATTACCCGCACCCAGGCGCTGAAGGACACGGTCGACGTGCGCCGTGGTGTCTATACGGATATAAAGAACAACTTCGATGGATTGCAGAGCGCGCTACAGGCATTGATCAGCACCCAGGGTACTTATGGACTGAACCTTGTGTCCAAATCTACTGTTACGCCCGGTACGACCGGCGCGGCAGTATTGACCGCTACCAACACTGAGAGCGCCGCCGTCGCAGATTATGATATCACCGACATCCAGCTTGCCAAAGCCCAATCCCAAGCCACCGTGCTGGCGTACAGCCCGGATCTGGCTCTGAATAAAAGCGGCACCTTCTGGCTGGGTGGAACTGGCCTGGCGAATCTGCAAACTAAAACTTCAACCTTGCCTGATGTCTATTCCGCTTTCGTGCCCAGCACATCAGTTACAGCCGGGGCGACGAGCACAGTTTCCACGGGTCAGCGTGAATTAGGCGCAGGCGACTATGCGTTGGAAACACGCGATTTGAGCGGGGTGCGCCAGTTCCGTTTGGTCAACGCCGACGGAAGCGCGGTCTCGATCCGCAGTCAAAATGGAACCAGCTATACCAACGCCTGGCAAAATATGACCAGCGGTGGCTATGACACCGGGCGCGGGCTGAACCTGACCCTGAACGCCAACGGCGCTGCTGCCAGTACGGCGTTAACCTATACTGCCGCGGGTACTTCAATCACCATCAACGCTACCGATACACTGCGCACGATCACCACCGCCATCAACGCTGCCAGTCAACCTGAAGGGCGCGACTTCAAGGCTTCGATTGTTGCTAATAAGTTGGTGCTAACCGGTGCCCAAACCGGTGAAAACCACAGTTTGCTTTTTACCCTCAAAAAGGATGGGATCGTAAACGACTTTCTTGGTTTTGGTGCTTCCCTGCAGGTTGCTCAAAACGCAACATTTAAAGTGAACGGTATGGATGTCTCGCGGGCCGGCAACACGAATCTGACAGACGTGATGGATGGGGCCACCATTAGTCTCGCCTCAGACGCGACGGGTAAAAGCGCCCGCCTGAGCATTGCCACCACAGCTGATAAAGCCGCCGGTCTGATGAGCGCCATGGTCAACAGTTTCAACACAGCTTTAAGCCACCTGAAGAGTAAATTGGCCTCCACGCCCACGACCGTAGGCGGTAAGACCACCTATACCCGCGGTCCTTTAAGCGGCGAACAAGTTCTCACAGGTTTGCGTCAGGATATGCTGGGCCGCATGAACAGCAATTACACCAATAGCGGCAGTTTTAAGAACTTGGCAGAGATCGGTTTGGGCTTTGATAAAGATATGAAATTGACGCTTGATAGCGCGAAATTTAGCGAGGCGCTCAAGAACAACCGTACCAATGTGACAGCGCTGTTGGACTCAGGCTTGGGAGCGATCAATAGTCTGGTCTCGAACTACGCTGGTTCCAGCGGTTCACTGAGTAATACTCTGAAATCGATTGACGTTCAGCGCACAAATTATGATAATCGTATCCTCAAGTACAACGAGGCGATCGCAAAGCGCAAAGAAGCCTTATATAACCAGTATCAGGGGTATCAGTCCCAGATCGCTGAATACGGATACACGGCGCAATGGTTTGGCATACTTTCTGGTACGAATGTCAACACCTCGGGCTAGTAGATGATGAACCACAGTAGAACGGCGGCAAGCATGAGGTTTTCCGCCTGAAGGAAAAAAAATTGTGTAATCCCATGCAAGGATGCAAAAAAGGATGTGTGCCATGAGTGATAATATGATCAACCCAATCAGTAGTGTAAGTTTAGCCGCCGTGTCTGCAATGCTTCCCAAGCCGCAGGTTAAGGCCCCGGTCGAAGACGCTTCTGTTCAGGCTAAAGCGCCAACAAAGGTGGAAGGCGAAGTTTTACATTCTTCCTCCTCCAACGTTTCGGTCAATTTCCGCGTCAATGACGAGACCAATGAACTGACCGTGTTTGTTGTCGACCGTGATTCAAAGCGTGTATTGCGCACCATACCGGTCAGCGAATTTTATAAAATGCCAGCCGGCGAATTAATGAAAATTGCCGCATAAACCTGAAAAATCCATAGTGCCATCCGATCTTATTTCTTTCAGTCTTTCAGACGGTGAGATGGTTATTGTGTTCCTAAATGTTGTTTTGAAACCACATTAAAAATTTATGTCAAATTAACAATATAACGCTCAAGGTTATGAGCAGTCAGCCGAAACTATTTGTATAGAATGATCCAACCCTAATCCATTGAGGACTGAACCCATGTATCTAGCAGCCTATAACAATCAATATCGAAAACAGGATGTAATGAATGCCAGCCCGCTTCGCCTCGTGATCATGACCTACGATCTCGCGATCCTTTCCTGTGAAAAACAGAACTTCGATAAATCCATCAAGACCATCAGCGCGCTGCGTGACACTTTGGATCTCAATTACCCGGAAGTTTCGAATGGTTTGTACAGCCTATACCAGTGGTGCCTGGATTGCATCCGCAAAGGTGATTACACCTCCGCCTCCAATGTGCTTGTTGAATTGCGCGGCGCCTGGGTTATAACCGAACAAAAGATCGCCGCCCGGACAGTGCCTGTAAGTGTCAGCTCTGCCCCGGCGTATTTCACATCAATAGGTAATATCTTAACTTGATCGGTCAGAACCCTGTATTTACCACGTGGTGAGCACAGTTCCAATGGCAAAGTGATGGGAATTCGTCGCTTTGCCTAGACAAAACAGCCAAATTTAGCAAAAAAGAACAAGTGCCTTTCCGCAAGGGATAGGGTGCTTTGTTTTTTATTAACACAAAATTTATTTTAACTTCACACCGCTTTTACTGTGTAAACTCCCTGGGTTTGATATTATCAGACCGAACAAGGAGCATATCATGAGCTTTTGGGAATCACTCCGTATTGGCGCCACCGGACTTACTGCACAGCGTTTGCGGCTGGATCTGATCTCGAACAATATCGCAAATGCACAGACCACCCGCACCGAAAAAGGCGGCGCGTATCAGCGTCAGGATGTTGTTTTTATGCCTGAAGAAAAAAAGGCCTACTTGCCTGAGGTGATTGCCGCCCGCCGCGATCAGTTGAGCAGTTTACAGGGCGGCGTGCGTGTGGCTGAGATCACCACCGATACAGAAACTGGCCCGCGGGTCTATGACCCCACGCACCCCGATGCAGACACCGATGGTTTTGTCACCTACCCGAACGTGAATATCGTGGTCGAGATGACCAACATGCTTTCGGCGACTCGTTCCTACGAAGCCAATCTGGCTTCGATCGAAGCGGTAAAACGCATGGCGCTGAAAGCGCTTGAGATCGGCAGGTAAACATGGCGATTCAACCTATTAGTCCCGTTTTGATCCCGGCCATCCCGGAACTTGGCTCTACACAGAAGTCATCTGCAAGCAGCAATACCCAGCAGATCACCCAATCCTTTGAAAATATGCTGACGGCCCTCAATCAATCACAGCTTAATTCAGATGCCCTCGTTGAAAAGATGGCGCGCGGTGAAAGTGTGGATCTGCACGCTGTGATGATCGGGATGGAAGAAAATAATGTTAATTTCAACGTTGCGCTTGGCATCCGTGACAAACTGGTTGAGGCGTATCGCGAAGTAATGAGAATGCAAGTCTAATTTTCTTTGGAGCCCCGTATCATGTTTGCATCCATACTACTGCAATTTACAACGTACTGGAAGAAACTCAGCCTCGGAAGACAGATCACCATGACGGCCTTGATCCTGGCAGTCCTGATCCTGACCCCGGTATTGGTAAGCTGGGTGAATACCCCAAGTTATTCAGTTGCCTACACGGGTCTAAGTGAAGCCGATGCTGCCCAGATCGTCCAGAAGTTGGATGATAACAATATTCCCTATCAACTTAAAAATAGCGGATCGATCGAAGTGCCCAGTGATCAGGTGTACACCACCCGTTTATTGATGGCGCGTGAAGGCCTGCCTCAATCGAGCACGGTTGGGTACGAATTATTCAGCGGAACCTCGATGCTGGGGATGACGGAATTTTCTCAAAAGGTAAATTATCAACGCGCCATTGAAGGCGAACTGGAACGAACGATAGGCAGTCTTGATTCTGTGCAGACTGTGCGGGTCCATTTGGTGACGCCTGAGAAATCCCTGCTATCTTCTGATCAGTTGCTCAGCACCGCCTCTGTCACCATCCAGATCAAACCGGGCCGTACACTTGATTCGTCTCAAGTGCGGGCTGTGACTCATTTAGTCGCCAGCAGCGTTGAAGGGTTGAAATCTGAAAATGTGGTGGTGGTGGATAGTGAAGGCAATATGCTGGCAGATGGAATGGGTACCGCCAGCGAATCGGATCAATCATTAAAGGATGATCAACGCGCCGCCGAGTTGGCTTACGCGGCTGAAGTGCAAAAGAACGTACAAAATATTCTGGATACGATTTTGGGACCCAACCGCTCAGTGGTAAAAGCCACTGTTGAAATGGATTGGACTCAGCGCGAGATCACTTCCAATACTTTTGCGCCGACCGAAGTTGCCATTCGCAGTTCGCAGATCATTAACGAAAGTTCGAGTGACGGCGGGGCTACAGGCGGGGTTGCAGGGGCTGTCTCCAATTTGCCCACACCAGTCGCCACAACAACCGCCAATGGAAATTCCACATATCAGCGCAGTGAAGAAACATTAAATTACGAAGTCAGCCAGACTCAATTGCACGAGGTGATCGCCCCGGGAAAAGTCAACCGCGTTTCGGTATCGGTCATGGTTGATAACATCACCGACGCGACACAAATGACTTCCATAAAATCGGCAGTTGAAGTGGCCGCAGGCATTGATTCAACCCGCGGCGATAAGATCGTGGTCGAATCATTTGCCTTTGACCGGACCGCCATGGATGCTTTGAGCGCAGACCTGGCCAAGCAGCAGCAGCAGGAACTTTACATGCAAATTGGAATGGCAGTCGCGACAGCCATGGCAGTGCTGGCGCTGTTATTCGTGATCCTGCGCATGATCAATAATGTTCGCAATGCCTCCAAAGAATCGTGGAAGACGGTCTTGCGCCCGGTCAGTGAAATGGCTGCTCTCGAGAATCGAGGCGGCAGGCCTGCTTTACAGCAACCGGTTTCCGGCTTGTCGCTACCTGCGCAAAGCCTTAATCGCCAGATCGCCACCGCGATCAAGGAAAATGAAGATGTTGTTGTGCACGTCAGCCCGAAGGCCCGAAAGGCCAATGCAACTGAAGATGAACAAAATGCCAAAGTAATATCGCGCCTGGCGGAAGAGAATCCTGCCACTGTGGCGGAGATCATCCAGATCTGGTTGAATGAAAGCAAAAAGGTATCATGAGCACTGGTATTGAGAAAGCCGCCGCGTTACTACTTGGTTTGGGGGTCGATCTATCCTCGCGAGTCCTTCAGTACCTGAATGAAGGTGAGATCGAACAAGTTCTGCTGGTCTTGGGAAAAGCCGGCGTGATTTCGCCTTCAATTCGCCATGATGCTTTGGAAGAGGCTTGTGAATTAAGTATGGCGGATGGCGCCGAGCAGCGCGGCGGGGTTGAATACAGCCGTCAGCTTCTGGCGCGTGCGGTGGGCCCACGCCGCGGCACCGAAATTTTGGAGCGCATTTCAATTCATCAGCAGCTTTCTTCTTTCGAGATGCTTAAGAATGCCAATGCCTCTGAAGTCGCGATCCTGCTCCAGGAGGAAATGCCCCAGACTATCGCCCTGGTGCTTTCCTATTTGGAGGCGAAGGTGGCGGCGGATATCCTTACCAGCATGACCAAGGAAAATCAAATTGAAGTTACCCTGCGCCTGGCCGCCATGGATCGTGTTTCTCCGCAGGTGGTTCAACAGGTGGAAAAAAGCCTGAAGAATAAACTTTCCAGCGTTATTAATGAAGCTGATTTTCGGGCCACTGGCGGTGTGGCTTTTTTGGTAAAGATGCTTAACCAGGTCGATCGCGGCGCGCAGAAATCCATCTTTGAAGCTCTCGAAGCCACCAACGCCAAACTCGTGGAAGAAATTCGCGCCAACATGTTCACCTTTGATGATGTGATCAAGCTCGATGACCGCGCCATGCAGCGAATTCTGCGTGATATCAACAAAGCCGACCTGGCGCTGGCACTCAAGGGCGCGCCTGAACATCTAAAAGAAAGAGTGTATGCCAATCTTTCAGAAAGAGCGCGTGAAAACTTAAAGGAAGAGATCGATATTCTTGGTCCGCAGTTAGCCAAGAATGTTTACACTGCCCAACGCAAGATCGTGGATGCTGTCCGTTCGTTGGAAGAAGCCGGAGAAATTGTTGTTTCCGGCGGCGGAGGCGGCGATGAAGTCATTCAATAATAAACTTTCGAATGCTTCGTATGAAAATCTGAAAACCTGGAATCCGCCTGAGCTGGGTCTTGAGATGTTGGAGTCCACCGCCGATACTCAAAAAGGACAAGTTCTGGCTATTTTCGGTACTGAAATTGAAGGCAGCATAACCCAAACAAGAAAAGGGAATCAATCCGCAAAGCTGCATTTGGCGGGAACAAACGAAAATTACGCCGCCTGGCAGCCCTCTGCTATGAACATGCAGCCTGCCAAGGTTCGCATGCCCGAGTGGACTTTTATCGAGTCAGCTGAAAATTCTTCTGATGATAGTGAAGTATCACAAATATCTAAACACGACGCGGCCGGGTTGGGCCGATATAAGGCGGAAAATGAATCGCCAATGATCCTGGAGCGCACTCGAATTCAGGCAGAGGAACTCATTC
>JAPLGS010000093.1 GCA_026390015.1 Chloroflexota bacterium
TAAGTATTTTCGTACATTCATTGCGACCGCCGTTTGATTGAACTACAGGATTTATCTCTGTTTAGACGCCGCACAACCAACAATGTTTACGAAAGTATTTCTCATCCTCCCTCCTAATTACCCAAAACGGGAATTGCTGCGGCACAGCAGCTTCTCGGACTTTCGGCCAGCGTAATCGGGCACTCTTCTGTGGATGTTCTAAATACGCGCCTGCACCTCGATCAAGCCATCGACTCCAAAGCTGTCAGCTTGATAGATATCCGCGTGTCAGAAAATCCGCCGCGTGATATTGAATTACAGGTGCTGCCACTGCTTGACAATCGTCAAAACAACATTGGGCGCCTGCTGATTCTGCATGATATCACCGAACGCAAGCAGAACGAATTACGAAATCAGTCCATCCTCCAAACAGCCATGGACGGCTTCTGGCTGGCAGATACGCGAGGCCATTTGCTTGAAGTCAATGAGAGCTATTGTCGGATGAGCGGCTACAGCGAGCAGGAATTGTTGGCCATGAGTATTTCCGATCTGGAAACCAACGAAACACCCGAGGAAATGGCCAGCCATATCGAAAAGATCATGACTCAGGGCGAAGACCGTTTCGAGTCACGGCACTGCCGCAAGGATGACAGTTTTTTTGATACTGAAGTTAGCGTGCAGTACCAGCCCGGCGATGGCGGGCGGTTCATCGTGTTCCTGCACGACATTACGGTTCGCAAGCAGTCAGAAGAGTTATTGAAAGAATATTTGCATAAACTTGGCGAGCGCGCAAAGGAACTTAATTGCCTATACTCAATTTCAGAAATTGTAAAAAGAAATGATATTTCTCAAGCGGAGGCATTATTGGAGTGTCTCCCAGTAATTGCGCAAGCCCACCAATTCCCTGAAATTACTGGCTGCCGAATCACCCTCGGTGAATATTTATATAGCATGGAGAACTTTGCGGAAACCACATGGTCACAAAACTGCGCCATTATGATTCGTGGTGAGCAGGCAGGATCGATCGAAGTCTGCTATCTCGAAGAAAGACCACTGGTAAATGAGAGTCCTTTTTTATTCGAAGAACGAGCCCTTCTTAAAACTGTAACAAATATCCTGGGGAAATATATCCTGCGCATGCAGGTTGAGGAAGCGCTGCGAATAGAGCATTGGCGGCTGGAGAGCATCATCGAGGCTACAAATGTAGGCACCTGGGAATGGAACATCCAGACTGATGAACTGGTTTGGAACGAAGCGGGAGCAAAAATTTTCGGTTATACGCTCAAAGAGTTGGAGCCCATCAGCAATAAGACCTGGAATATGTTGGCCCATCCCATTGATCTCGAGCAAGGCAATAAGTTGCTTAAGCGCCACTTTGCTGGTGAACTACCTTCCTACGACTTCGAATGTCGGATGAAGCACAAGGACGGTCACTGGGTTTGGGTTCACGATTTAGGCCGAGTCATGACCCGTAACGCTGACGGCAAGCCGCTGACTATGTTCGGCTCCATCACAGATATCAGTGAACGTAAGCAGTCAATTCTCCTGTTGGAAAAAATTGCCAAGACTGATTTCCTGACAAACCTATACAACCGTCGTTATTTTATGCAGCGCGGCACGGAAGAGTGCAAACGCACCAGTCGAAGCTATCAGCCGCTGACGCTCCTCATGCTGGATATTGACCATTTCAAAAAAGTTAATGATACCTATGGTCACGAAATCGGAGATTTGGCGCTTCAACACGTTACAGCGATTATGAAATCCGGTCTGCGTGAAATTGATATCCTTGGACGCATGGGTGGCGAAGAATTTGCCGCGCTATTGCCGAACACTTCGCTGGATCATGCCGTGCTATTGGCAGAACGGATTCGGTTGTCTGTAGGGAATACGCCTTTTGATACATCGGCGCAGGCATTGACTCTGACCGTTAGCATTGGCGTTGAGATGTTTACAAATGAGATGTCAGGCATTGACGAATTGCTCAGAAATGCAGACGCGGCTTTGTATCGCGCAAAAAATAGCGGGCGCAATTGCGTAGTTGCATATCCCTCTCCATAAGAGGCGGGTATCCAAATTATAAAAATGATCAGCTCCCGTGTTCAGGTTGCGTTACCCTGAAGACGGGAGCTAATGTTTAGAGCGGGAGATGGGATTCGAACCCACGAATATCAGCTTGGAAGGCTGATGCCTTACCACTTGGCGACTCCCGCATGTATAACCTATATTAGCCAACCGAATTTATTTAATCGAAATGCCTTGATCGAATGTGCCAGCGAAGATGGGAAAATTATCCGATCGTATGCTTGAACCAGGGCGTTATTATATTTGTGTTTTGTTTTTTGGGCAAGTGGAATAAGATTGAAGGGCAGGTGTCAAATCCCAGAACCTTTGCCGCGAATTTTGTATTGAACAGATAATGGTTGAATAAAAACCTTTAGCTCATGTGTAGAGAGTGTGCAGGCTGAATACTCGGTGTTCTCAAAGAGCTAAAAACTTAACGCGAATTACACAAATTGAGCAAATAGCGCGAATTTTTCGCGCCATTCGTCTCATTCGGAAAATTCGTGTTAAAAGGTTTTGACCTATTGCACAGAGTCTAAACAAGAGCCAAAACTTTTACCACTGAGCCACTGAGACACGGAGTTTTGCACTTATTTTTCCACCCTTTCGGGCACAATGTCAGCGGCTCATCTGCACTGCAACGAACGCAGTGCGGCGCAAGTGTCGTGCCTTATTACCCTGTGGCCGTTATTTTTTATGGTTTGAGTATCGCCCCAGCTAATTTTGGAAAAAATCCAAAAGGCCATTTTGTGCTTTTTGAAAATCTGGCATTGCTCAACTTGGCCCGCCACAAGTCGGCATCAGTCAAGTCAGCATCACTCAAGTTGGCATCGATCAGAATGGCCTTCGTCAGGATTGCGTCATTTAGTTTTGCTCCGCTGAAATTTGCCCTGCTTAGGTTGGCGCCTGTCAGGTTCGCTCCAGTCAAGTTGGCATTTGTCAGGTTGGCATCACTCATTTCAAGTCCGCTCAAGTCAACTCCGCTCAAGTTAGCGTGACTTAGATCGGTCATTTTTAGGATGGCGCCGGTCAATTTCGATCCTTTTAGAATTGCTTCACTCAGATTCGCTCTTGTCAGGTTAACTTTGCTGAGGTTCGCTTCATTAAGATTTATACCGATCAGATAGGCATTAGACAGATTAGACCTTATTAAAACAGCCTTCGTCAGATTTGCGCTACTCAGGTTTGCTTCACTTAGATTTGTATCGCTTAAGTTCGCGCCGGTTAGATTGGCCCTAAGCAGATTGGCCTCGATCAGGCTGGCGTTGCTCAAGTTTGTCCTGGCCAGATTGGCCCAGCCCAGATTAGCCCTGAACAGATTGGCCATGACGAGTTTGGCGTCGCCCAGGTCCGCCCTTGTTAGATCAGCTTCGTTAAGATTGGCCAGTGTTAGGTCGGCGGTATTAAAGTTGATATCGCTCAAGTCTATATTGCTCAGATCGGCTTCGTGCAAATCAAGTCCACTTAGATCTTTCACCCTGGCGATATTGATCAGATCATTAAGTTCATCCTGTAAAATTTTTTCCATTGTGAAGGATTCCTTTTAACCTTGCGAGAATAATTACAATATTTGAATTAGTGAGTTTGAATCGATTTTATTCGTATAAACTGGTTTATGTTCCATCATCTCGTAGCCGCCAGGTTTATTAATTCCCATTTCCCATCCGTATGATCGAGAAGGATGCAGGTATATGTAATAGCCAGCTTTGCGTATGACACATCCACTCTGTATTGGCCATTTTCCAAAAGAAGCACATCATTTGAATTGTAGCTTTCAGCATCAAAAGCGGAGGTCTTTAATTGACTTTCAACAAACAATGTGCACGCATACCAGGCGCTTTCCTCTGGAGTTCGGGTTGGGGTGGGAATTGCTTCAACCCCGCGTTTGGCGGCAAGAGTTAATCCGTAAATTAATGAGCAAATGATGATTACGGTAATTATGCCTATGATCGAGCTGACCAGGTTCTTTTTATTTTTTGCACCCTTCTTTGTCGGGAGTATCTTTTCTGCTTTAAGATTCCTGCCACAATATGTACACCTTGGCGCCTGTGCTCGAATTATTTCCTGACAATAAGGGCATTTTTGAGTCGCAATGCTGGGAGAATTAGTTTGTGCCGGCGGCGGTATCAGCGTGGGCACTGGCGGAATGTGTTGGTTAAGCAGTTGATTTGTTTTTTCGTTTTTTGGATTTATGCGCAGCATTTGCTTCAAACAGTAAATGCGTTCTTTGTCATTGTTTGAAGTCTGATACATCCAGCCCCAGGCGAGTTCGCTCTGCGGGCTTTGATTAACGGCGGAGATAAAATATTTTCGCGCTTCTTCCAGTATCCCTGCTTTATACGCCGTTATGCCCTGTTGAAGTAGATCATCCATCATCTGTTCTCATTGAAAAATACGGTTGGCAGTTTTACACTTTCACAACTGAAGGATACACTTTTCCATGCCTTTTGTCATGTGATATTTGTCATCAAACCCTGATGCTCTCAAAAAAACCCAGCCGCGAATTATGCGCCTATCGTTGAAATTCTCGCATGGGTTCCTCTTTTTGATACAGTTATAATATCAAGCATGAATACAAATTCAACTTCTGCTTTGCATGACATTCATTTAGAAAAATTCACCTACGGCGGCGAAGCCATGGGACGCCTGCCCGACGGCCGCGCAGTCTTCGTGCCATTCGGCTTGCCCGGCGAATCAGTCCGCGTGCGTTTGGTTCAAGACAAGCAAAGCTTTGCGCGTGGAGAATTGCTTGAAATATTAACCCCATCACCCGAAAGAATTGACCCGAAATGCAGGCACTTCGGCAAATGCGGCGGATGTCATTACCAAAACCTTTCCTACGAAAAACAACTGCAGGCGAAAACGGAAATCTTGCGCGACCAGTTAAAGAGAATTGGGAAAATTGAAAATCCGCCCCTGACACAAATGATCGCATTGCCGCTTGAATGGAATTATCGCAATCATATTCAATTCCATCTGACCGCCGAAGGCAAACCAGGCTTTATAAATTCAAAAGGAAACTCGGTTTTCCCGATTGAGGAATGTCATCTGCCCGAAACAGGTATTGACTCTTTCTGGCGCGAACTGCAATTTGAATCCAATAAAGATATTGAGCGCGTATCTCTGCGGGCGGGAACTAATGAAGAATTAATGGTCATACTTGAATCTGAATCTCCTGAAACGCCCGAGCTTGAAATCGAAGCGGATGTTTCTGTTGTGCATTTATTTGACGAACATCCTGTTGTCATTGCGGGGCGGGATCATTTTGTCGTCAGTATTCTTGAAAAAGATTTCCGCGTTTCTGCCTCGGCATTCTTTCAAGTCAACACAAAAATGGCAGAGAAGATGGTGGAACTCTTGCTCGCAAAATTGCCTGTTACAACATCGTCCACTTTATTAGATGTCTATTGCGGCGTTGGATTATTCAGCAAGTTCTTCGCGCCTAAATGCAAACTGGTTATTGGAATTGAATCATCCGAATCAGCCGGCGAAGATTTCACATTCAATCTCGACGAATTTGACAATGTCGAACTATACGAAGGCGCTGCTGAAGAAATTTTGCCCGCGCTGACAGGCCGGCTGGATAGTTCAACCTTCATGATCGTTGATCCGCCGCGCGCAGGAATCGAAAAACAAGCCTTGGACGCGATCATCGATATCAAGCCGCAGTTCATCGCTTATGTTTCCTGCGACCCAGCCACCCTTGCGCGTGACGCCGCGCGATTAATTCACGGCGGCTATCGTTTGCTGGAAGTGACGCCCTTTGATCTTTTTCCGCAAACCTATCACATCGAATCAATTTCAATTTTTGAAAACATGTAAATGTTCAAACCTCTCGGCGATTCTGCTGTGCTTGTCCAACTCGGCGACAAAATAGACTCTGCCATCAATCAACGCGTTCACGCACTCAATGCGCTCTTGCAAAAAAACAGCATCGCGGGCATTGTTGAAACTGTTCCCGCGTATTGCACATTGCTCATCCACTATGATCCATTGATATTAACATTTGATCAAGTCAAACGTTGGGTGCGGGATGAAATGACTCAGCTGGCTGATTCTTTTCATCGGACGCCTCGCAGGCTTGAGATCCCGATAAGATATGGCGGCGCATCTGGTCTTGACCTGGAAACTGTTGCGGCCGCGAAAAACATTTCCATCGCTGACGTGATCCGCATCCACAGCGAGCGCGAATATACCGTGTACATGATGGGTTTCACGCCGGGCTTTCCATATCTTGGAACATTGGATGAACGCCTCAGCATGCTAAGAATGGAATCGCCGCGCACATTAGTAAAGGCTGGTTCAGTCGCCATCGGCGGTTCGCAGACGGGAATCTATCCGCTTGATTCACCCGGCGGCTGGCATCTCATCGGCTGGACTCCGCTCAAACTATTTGACCCAACCCGCGAATCGCCATTTCTATTTGCGCCTGGTGATGTTATTAATTTTATTCCCTTTGCGGATGACCATGCTTGAAGTTCTGGAAGTTTCAGGTTTGGTCACGTTTCAGGATTCTGGCAGACATGGTTTTGCAAGTTTTGGTGTGCCAACTTCGGGCCCAATGGATTGGTTCGCGCATCACGCCGCGAATTCTTTGGTGGGCAATTCTACAAACTCAACGGTTATCGAAATCGGTTTGGGCGAAGCTGTTTTCCGCGCAAAACGCAATTGTGTTCTGGTAGTCACCGGCGCGGGCTATGAAGTTTTAAACTACGTGTGGACATTTCCATTATGGACATCGTTCTTCGTGCGCGCAGGCTGGATCGTGCACATCAAAAAGATAAGCGGCGGCAATTGGGCTTATCTTGCATGCGCCGGCGGATTTGAAGTTGACTCGATTTTAGATTCGCATTCCACTTATCTACGCGGCGTGCTTGGAGACTCAATTCATGCGGGAGATATTTTGCAAACAGGGAAACCTTCCAATGAATTATTGAAACTTGCGGCGCAGAATTTTCCCGTTAAAAAATATATGGTTTACAGTCAATCACCTGTCATTGAAGTGATTGAGGGCCCACAGAAAGATAGATTCACTGAACAAGGAAATCAAACTTTTCTAAATAGCGAATACACATTAAGCACATCCTTTGACCGCATGGGCTATCGGCTGGAAGGAAATCCCGTCACTCATAGCGCGGGCGCGGATTTGATCTCGGAAGGGATGACGATGGGCAGTGTGCAAATCCCCGCGAATGGACAGCCGATCGTGATGATGGCAGATGCTCCCACCACGGGAGGTTATCCAAAAATTGCGAATGTCGTAAAAGCCAGTTTGCCATTATTGGCGCAATGTGAAACTGGTGTGAGTAAAATAAAATTTAAAGAAATAACAGTGGAAGAAGCACAGATAAAGTATAAAAAGATCTCCGAGGTTTTTGCGAAGCACCCTGTGGGTAAAATCTCAGAGGTCTTGTGAGGAAAAATGAAAATAGACTTAAACTGTGACCTCGGTGAATCCGCTGGCAATGATGAATCCATTATGCGTCACATCACGTCCGCCAACATTGCCTGCGGATTTCACGCGGGCGATGCGAGCATCATGCAAGCCACAGTGAAACTGGCAAAGCAATATGGTGTGAACATCGGTGCGCATCCAAGTTGGGATGATAGGCAAAATTTTGGCAGGCTTGAAATGAATGTCCTTGCGGATGAAGCTGAAGCGATCGTTTTTCAGCAAATCAACGCGCTCTCAAAAATTGCAAACGCCGAGGGCGTTGCATTGACGCATGTCAAGCCGCATGGAGCGTTATACAATCAATCCGCGACAGATCTCAAATTAGCTGACGTCGTTGCGCGCGCGGTAAAAAGATTCAGCGTGGATTTAATTCTGGTCGGGCTAGCAGGCTCGGGGTTGTGCGAAGCAGGACTCGCAGCGGGGATAAAAGTCGCAGGCGAGGGATTCCCCGACCGCGCGTACAATCCTGACGGCACATTAATGTCACGCAGTAAATCAGGCGCGGTCATCGAATCTCCGGAAAAGGTCGCGAAGAATGCGGTGAAGTTAATTAAGGATGGAATTATGTTTGGGGAAAGACGAGTATTCGTAGATACTCTATGTTTGCATGGCGATAACAAACGCGCGGTAGAAAATGCAATTCTACTGCGCGAGGTGTTAACTAAAAATGGAATTGAAATTAAAAAACTGGTGGTCGAGTAGGAAGAGTATTTTTCTCTTCCGTATCGAGACCATCCTCACAACGGGCTACCCTTCTGAAATGACGATCAATTTATCTTCCGCACTGAACGATACTTTTTCAATTTTCTTCGGATTGGTGTGAATGCCATACGATTTTTCGGCGTCGTGGTTTTCGCTCATCAGACGATAGCCAATGGCGGTTTCGCCGCGCCGTCGGGCGGCTTCGGTGACGGTATAGAAATTAACAGGTTGACCTGTGACCACGTAATCGCTGATCGGCTTGAGGTAGATCTCTGCGCCTTCGGGGTCAAACATATCGGTAAATACACCGAGCAATTCTGCGCTCTCTGAAAGCTGTGCCATCATCAAACTGATGAGATGTTCGCTGACGATGAAATCGTCCACCTTGGCGGCTTCGGCGAGTTCACGATTACGCAAGTCCAGCATTTCGCTGACGATGGAGAATGGGGTTGCATCACGTTCTGCGATATCGCGCAGATGCAATAATGTAATGAGTGTGATCGCATCTGCTTCCTGCGGTTCAAGGTGACTGTATGCCAGAACGATGACGTGATCGTATTCCGCAGCTTCAAGTTTTTCAAGCAATCCGCGGTCACGGATATCACCTGCCTGCACGGTAATTTTTTGATTTACAAGTTTGCCGCTATCAAGGAGTATCTGATGCTCAAGATCTTCGATATTTGAAACCACTGTCACTTGCGAGCCTTTGGTAACATAGTTATCCAGTTCGCGGATGATGATGGCGCCAGAGCGATTCCAGCCAAGGATGAGTACTCTTTCAGGCTTGGAGCGGGAAGCATTCTCGTTGATCTGAATCAGGCTTTCGTCAAGTGGGGTGTGTGAAAGTCCTGTAAGATGGATCTTGTCATCATCTTCCGCAATGACAAATATCTGGTCGTCAGATTGAATGCGGGTGTCCATGGCGGGATTCAGCGCGACGGTACCATCCGCTTTGCGAATGCCCATTAAGGTGGATGTTTCATAAGCGTTCAAAGCCTCGCCGTAGGTTTTGCCTGAAAGCGCAGGTTCCAGTTTAAAATAAATTTCATCCCCGCCGAAATTCATCAACTCTGTATAAACAAGCGACAGCCCGCTTTGGCGGGAGGTCTGTGCAACGACGCGCGCGATGAGTTCGTTGGTTAGGATCGGCTGCACGGTATCTTTCGCGCTGATCATCTTAACCACATCCAGGTTCTTGGGGTCGCGAATTTGCGTCACAATGTGATACGGCTGCGCGTGGCGATTGGGATTATTCGTGATCGCCAATACAGATTTGATAACATGTGTATCTGGATCTGCGCCTTCAGCGAGCACAACAATGGAACGCGCGCTGTGCGGGCTGGCGATTTCAAGATCAGTCAGGTCAATCGGACTTCCTGAACGGCAGATAACTTTTGTGTTTTTCGTATCAGGAATACGCTCATTGATGGCGTCTTCCATCTCGACCTTATCTTCATCTGCCAGAACGACGATGACCGCTCCGCTCTTGCGACTCTCATTGGCAAGAATAATTTCAGAGATGATTGTGAATACTTGCGGCGTCCAGCCGAGGATGACGGTGTGATCATTTTCAAGAACCTGCGAACGTCCCTTGCGAAGCTCATCGAGTTTATCTTCGAGACCATTGTTGATGATGCCGATCAAAGCGCTGACGAAGAGCACGCCGCCAGCGGTCACAGCGAACATGACGAAGCGAAATCCCCAGCCTTGGTCCCCGCCCATGGTGCCGGCATCAAGCGTACGCATAAGACCTTCCCATGCGGCTTCAAAAAAAGACATGCCGCTGTCGCTGCCAGCTGGCGCAAATGGCAACCCGCCGATGCTGATGACTGCCGCTGCGACTACAATAACGATCAGTGCAATAATAGATAACCCGCCGATCAGAGCGCCTGTGCCGCGCGACATGTAATTATCGAACCAATATTGAAACCGTTGTTTAAAGCTATATGTTTTCATTTCTTCTCCTCATACCTTGATGTGTTTCTATTATAAGAGGTTATACTCGAAAATTAGCGAAAATTTGAATTGCAATCTCTTTGCATCCATACTTGGAAATTCAGTAAGTTAAGAGAACTATAATCTTTTACAGGTAACATCAAATCAGTATAGAGAGTCTATTCTATATCGTAATTTTATATTTATAAAGTGAGGCACCCATGTTTTCATTCGAAGGTTTTGACCGCCGCAAGGAAGAGGATCGCATCCGCGCCGAGCATAGACTGCCGCCCGGCCAGTCACTGACTTTAAAGTTCCCAGTTCTGCATTATGGTCCCGTGCCGTCATTCAACGCCGCCACCTGGGACTTGCGCGTGTGGGGCGAAGTGGAAGAGGAAAAACACTGGTCGTGGGATGAGTTCAATCAGCTGCCGCGTACCGCCATAAAAATGGATATCCATTGTGTGACCCGCTGGAGCAAAGCCGATACAACCTGGGAAGGTGTCTCTGTCAAAACAATGCTGGATAGCGGCTTGATCAAGATCAAGCCGACAGCGACACATGTGATGCAGCACGCCGAATACGGATTCACGGTCAATCTGCCGCTTGAAGTTGTCTTGCAGGATAATTTTTTACTCGCCACTCATTTGGACGGCGAACCGATCACAGCTGACCACGGCTATCCACTACGCGGCATGGTGGGGTTTATCCCCGCCAAAAAAGATCTGGAAACTCCCTATCTTTGGAAGGGCGCCAAGTGGCTCAGGTCTTTGGAATTTATGCCAAAAGACAAACGCGGATTTTGGGAGCAGGCCGGTTATCATAACCGGGCAGATATTTGGCGCGAAGAAAGATTTGGTTAAATAAAAAATCCCGAATTCATTATGAATTCGGGATTTTTTTAATCAAGGTCAGTTTTTACCAAACCACATGCGGGCGAGTAGATTATCCTTTTTGATGAATTGATGATACATGGCTGCGCCGAAATGCAGGAGCGTCAGCAACAGCAATAAAGTTGCTGACAGCCCGTGACCCAAGCGCGGCAGGAATTCAAAGAAATTCTGTGGATACGGTTGTGCGCCGCTGAACACAGCCGGTAAATTCGCGGCCTTGAATAGCCCAAATCCGCTGGCGGCCATGCCGAGCATTAATACGTAAAGCAGGATGTGAGTTGCTTTTGCTACAAACTCTAAAAAGGCGTTGCCGGCATTCGTATCCGCGGCTGGCTGTTTGACCGTGAATCGCATGATCAGACGGATGATAAGCAGCACAGCGATCGCTCCGCCAATGAACGTGTGGCTTTGCAGCATCATAGGTTTTTGCGGGTCAGTCGATGAGATGCCGGGCATGGCAAATTTTCCGATCGCGAGCATTAAAAAAACAAGCAATGCCATTAGCCAGTGAATCACAACGTGGATAGGGTGGTAACGTTTCGGGGCTTCGTCAGACATGGTTTCCTCCAGTGGAATAATGATTTTATCATGAGGTTTTTATATTGCGATCACTTACGAATGAAGTTAGTGTAAAATACACATTGTCTCATTTTCCCCGTCGGCGTTCGATGGGTACCTTTAACTAAAAATGGCCTGTACAAATGAAAAATCAAGTTTCGAATGCACGGACATCATCGATACACCTGTTTTCTGAGATTGTAAAAGAAAATTCTGAAAAAATGATGTTTCTTGAAATGCGTATAAAAGAACTTGAGGAAAAAGACATAAAGATAAAAGGGGAAGATGAAGCAATTTTGTTTGAACAGAAAATTGTCCCGCTTCCGAAAGATTTGGCGAAATCATCCCTAATTATTATTGTTTTTTCAGCCATGGCTGTTGAGGCGTATATATACGATTACGCCGCCCGCCATTTAGGCGATGTGTTTGTCAAAGATCATTTGGATAAACTTGATACATTAAGCAAGTGGATCATTGTTCCAAAACTGATTACGGGTAGAGAATTACCCCGTCAACAAAAATGGTTTGAACTTTTGAAAAAATTGATTAAAGCAAGAAACTCCATCATCCACCATAAATCATCCGATGCACCAACCTTTTCCACAGATATGCAACAATATATAAAAAAACAGGAGGCCAATTCGGGGTTGTTAGACGAAGCTGCCAGACAATCTGCCATGCTACTTAATTTACTTGCTGATAAAATTGCTGAAATAGACCCACAAGAATCTGTGTGGGTTAATGCATATCTTACATGACGTATCTATTCATACCCTCGGAGGAAAAATGAGTTATCAAAAGATTATCATCACAGGCAATTTGGGGCGCGATCCTGAAATGCGTTATATCCCATCAGGTCAGGCGGTCACCAGTTTTTCTGTTGCGGTCAACGAGTCTTACACCAATTCCAACGGCGAAAAGGTAAAGAAGACCATTTGGTTCCGTGTGACTGCCTGGGGCAAACAAGCTGAAATTTGCAATCAATATCTCAAGAAAGGTTCACAGGTTCTTGTGGATGGGCGTATGAGTGCTGACCCATCTACAGGAGGTCCAAAGGTTTGGACCAAGCAAGATGGCACTGTGGGGTCATCTTTTGAGATCACGGCATCCACAGTTCGTTTTCTTTCCACACGTGGCGATGGTGGCGAAGGCGGTCCTGTATCTGGCGGAGGTGGCGGTATGGAAATGGCTGAGCTTCCTCCTGAGGATGATATTCCGTTCTAA
The DNA here is from genome assembly GCA_026390015.1 of Chloroflexota bacterium. GTDB lineage: Bacteria > Chloroflexota > Anaerolineae > Anaerolineales > Villigracilaceae > Villigracilis. Next base: position 12,808 of record JAPLGS010000093.1, read on the forward strand.
CCTCATGAATGGATCCAGTCTGACGATCTGTCAGGCTGGATCCATAAAATTTGGATATATCCCATGACTACTCCCCAAACACCCCCCAAACAAAACGGCCCCGTTCTTGAATTTCCCGCGGATCTTGAGCTTGTTTACGCCAACCTCGCGCGCATTGCCCATTCTCCCGCAGACATTGTCATCGATTTTGCTCATCTCCTGCCGGGCGAACCAAGAGCAAAGATCCGCTCGCGTGTGGTGATGACTCCGCTCAAACAGCTTTTGGCGAGATCAATTTGCCCACCAACATCACGCTCGCTGATAATCTCTTCCGTCCCTTTCAACAACCGCCCGAACCGCCCAAAGAAGCGTAGATCAACATGCACAAACTTGAACAGATCACAGATGGAATTCGAAAAGTATTTGACGTGCGCACTTCTGCGCGTGACCAGGCTCTCGCGCAAGCCCGTCAATTAACGCGGTCATGTTCGCTCGCCATCCGCGCCTTGCATCGTGACGAATCAGATGGTATGAATGGGCATTTACAGGATGCCCGTCAACTGGCTGATACGCTGCGCGCTTCCCTTTCAAATTTTCCCGATCTATTCTATGCAGGCTATACACAGGATGCGCTTAAGGAATTTGTGGAAGCGAACGTTACCTGCGCTTTGATACGAAACGAACCGCTTCAGACTCCCGAACAACTGCTCGTTGAACCCTCGACATATCTCAACGGGTTGGCAGAAGTCGTCGGTGAATTACGCCGCCGTATTCTGGATATTCTTCGTCATGGCTATTCACAGGAAGCTGAACGTTTGCTTGGCTATATGGATGAGATCTATTCCGTGCTGGTCACCATGGATTATCCAGATGCGATCACCAATGGATTGCGCCGCCAGACAGATCTCGCGCGCAGTATCATCGAAAAGACGCGCGGAGATATTACCTTTAGTTTGCGCGGCGAGCACCTCACTCAAGCCATCAGCCAATTAAGCGCCCAATTAAATAGTGACCTGCTCAAGGGCAAGGAAAGAAACGCGCGTCCACTTAATTCAGAAGAGGATCAATAAAAGCATGGCAAAAGGTGGACGTCGCTATCCGCTGGTGATCTATACTCACATGCTCGATCGTTGGTGGCCCGCGATCTTTGTGCTGGGGCTTGCCTTGCTTGGATTGGCGTGGGCTATTAATAATTTGGGATTTGAAGAATGGCGCTGGCTTGCTTTTTCCAGTATCGGCGGGTTGAATGTGTTCGCGGGTTTTTTAATGTTGATCCTGCGCAAAAGCGCTTATGTGCAGCCTTATAATGATCATCTTAAATTGGTTACGCCGTTCTTGCGTCTAAATATTTCCTATAAAAGATTAATACGTTCAACATCTGCCAACATGGGTACGTTGTTCCCGCCAAATGATGTTTCAAACTGGCAGGCCGGTATCATTCAACCTGTGGCAAAAATGACAGCGATCATCATTGAGCTGAATGCCTATCCCATGCCCCGCTCCTTTTTGCGTTTTTTTCTATCACCGCTATTCTTCAAAGATAAAACCCCGCATTTTGTTATTTTGGTCAACGAATGGATGAAGTTTAGCGCTGAATTGGAAAGCATGCGCACCACCTCGGGTCCTTCCGCTCCGCAACAAAAGCGTGACAATTCGATCCTTTCAAGATTGCCGAACAAGAACAAATGAATATTTATTTTGCATGTTCCATCACAGGCGGCCGTGAATTTGAATCTACTTATCAGGACATCGTCGCCGAACTGCTAAGGGACGGGCATGAAATTCCAACTTCACATTTGGCTCAAACTGAAATTATGGAAAACGAGCGTGCGCTTGCCCCTTGTGATGTCTACGAACGTGATGTAAATTGGATAAAAAGTTGTGATGTTTTGATCGCGGAAGTCAGTGTTCCGTCACACGGGGTGGGGTATGAGATCGCTTTTGCGTTGGGCATTGGAAAACGTGTTTTATGCCTTCATCAAAAAGATAAACAAGTATCAAAAATGATCACTGGGAATTTGGATCCTGCGCTCAAGGTAATTGCTTATTCCAACGTCGTAGATGCAGTATTGGAGGCACGTATTTTCCTGCGAGAGTTATAAAGTATTTGTGATTATTATCACATACAATCCGTGACATTCAACGATGGTCGAAAAAATTGAAATGGGCTATTATTGAATTGGAGATGGAACATAGATACCTCCAAAATGCTCCTCCTGTCTCCTCCTTTGGCGAACGTTGCCGCCGAGTGCACACTCGGCGGCAACGTATTTAAGGTTATGGTGTACCTGTCTTGAGAATCTTCTCAAGGCCAGCGACACAGCCGGTTTGAAAGATCAGATCTTTTTCGATTTGCTGACCGTTTTCGTATAGTTTTCCAGTCATGTATTCAGGTTTTAGTGAATATGCGATTCTTAATCCACTCTCGTTTGTTCTATTTTGACTGATTGTAAGCAAATATAATTTTCCTTTTGAGTCCCAGTCAGGCGGGAAGTTTAATGTATACCAGCTTCCTTTTGGCAGGTTGGAATTCAACGTTTCAATGTTTACTGCTTCACGATCAAGCCTTGTGTCTCTGAAAATAAAATTTGTTGTTGTGTCTGGGTTTGCCGTTGCAGAATTTACCCATACGCGAAGTTCAGTCAAGCCATTGCAGTCCGGGACGATTTCCTGTGAAAGTGAGAAATTCCTGGAGATGTGTGGCGAGTACAGATTGTTCGGCGCCCAATTTTTATAATTTGGTTGATAGCAATTTCCTGCCTTGTAAAGTTGGGAGCCACAGGTCACATAATATGAAAGATACATTCCACCGGTGTAAATGAACAGACTTGCCATAATAAAGATGACACCCAGACTTGGTGGAATATGAATACGCTTCGAGAGAGGGAGATTTGTTACAGCAAGGAAAAGAAGCGGCATAACAGGCGTAAAATATCTTCCCTGTACACCCATAATCGTTGCGCTTCCTACTGGATTGAACGAAATGTAGAGAAGCACAATCGTTGTCAGAAACATTAGGCTGAAAACAATTCCCAACCCCATACGCATCTGTTTTTTGAATACTTCATTCTCCTTTATTAGGAGTGTGGCGAAGAGTCCGACAGCATAAAAGTAAAATACTGCTGTTGGAACAGGCCAATAATCGTATCCATAAATAGCGGACCAGCCTCGCATGTAGCTAACAATATTTTTAAATACATCATTTATGAGAATGTTCGAAAATTTCAAAGGATGCGTCAGAATGAATTTAATTTGACCTGTGGGATCTGTTCCTTCAGGCGCTGTGTGCAGGCTTGAATAAGCTATTATGTTCCAGCCGAGTACTTCCGCGAGGAAGAGGAAAATAGCGATTACCAATAAGGTAAGATACCCATACTTGATCGTGAATTGTGATGGTTTGATAAGCAGGAAAGGCAATAAAGCAAGTGGGACGATATTTACTTTACCCCAGAACAACAGCATGAAAAGTAAGGCGAGAATGCTCCATTCCTTCCACCGTAATTCTTTCCGCATTGAAATTGCAACTGTACCCCCGATGAAAAGAATTGCAATTCCGTTGGAGATGGCGTCTGCGCTAATGGTGGATGCTTGAAGAATCGCTACTGGTGACGTAGCGAGAATAGCTAATACCCATTTGCCGGTTGGGATAAAGCGCACAGCCAACCAAGATAGAAAAAGATAACACAATAATCCAATCAGGCGGCAGGCATAGAAGACGGTGAGCGCAGAGATTTGTAGTTTCCTGCCCAAAAAGCGCATAACAAGTGCCTGTGGCAGCAATAATGGGGGAGAGTAGACTGATCGCGTTTCGACATCTCCATATATATAATCATGCGCATCAAGCGCAAGATTGCTATAATTTTTCCAAAAACTATTATCAACTATGCTGACAATTGGCTGTCTTCTATAGGACATCTCCCAATAAACCGCTGGGTACGGCGTTTTTTCTGCCAATGCATTGTTTGGGATGAAAGTATAAGCGGACATTTCCCATACGCGTATAAGATGTGTTTCCTCATCATATCCGGCACCGACTGGAAGAAGGAAACAGATGCCAATTCCAAACAAGAGCGTAATGATGAGCAGAAAAGCTTCTGCTTTATGGAAATGTTTGCTGGAAGCCATAGCTTGAGATTGGCTTGTTAACTTTTTTGAATCAGACAATTCTTTATTCCTGAGTGGGGAGAATCACAATGAATAATGATCCCTTTCCCTGACTCGATTCCACCCATACGCGTCCTTGATGGCTATCCACAATTGACTTGACAATGGCCAGACCCAACCCGGATCCCTGCACTCCTTCCGGGGCATTTGTGGCACGATAAGATTTTTCGAATATGTGGCTTTGCTCATTGGGTAGGATGCCGGGACCATTATCTTCAATTTTAAAAATGATCTGGTCTTCCTGCATGGATATGCTCACTCGAACCACGCCTTCGATTGGAGTGTATTTGATCGCGTTACCGATCAAGTTGTCCATCATTTGACGGATGCGGGTCGGATTTGCACGTATGGATTGAGCATCCGGGGTTATCGCTTTTATGATCTGCAACTTTTTGTTCTTTATTTGGGTGTCAAACATATCCAGCGAATATTTTAAAATACTCTCAAGGTTAACGATTTCACGGCTTGTATCAAAGCCCGCCTCAAGACGTCCCAGGTCAAGCAGGTCATTTACCAGTGTCGTGATGTGTTGAATGCTTCCCTGCAAGCGCTGGATAAATTCAGTTTGGTTCTCATTCAAAGGGCCGGTGCGTTCGATCAATTCTGTATAACCGAGGATCGAAGTCAAGGGGGATCGCAAATCGTGCGAGATCGTGTGAATAAAATCGCTCTTTATTCGATCAAGCTCCTTGAAGTGGGTGATGTCCTGCATGGTCACAGCCGCGCCGATCTTGGGGATGAACGTGTATTGCGCATTGAACACGCGGCCATCGTCAAAATTGATCTCATGATGTTTCAATGTCTCTTCCATCGAGCGTACCAATAAGGCCTTTAAATCCTCGTTAGGAATTACATCTACGAGCGATCTGCCCGTGATCTCTTTTCCCTCAAGTTTGAAAATTTCACGTATGGCATGATTGACAAACAGGATGTTTTGATTCTGATCGATCACCATCACCCCGTCCTGGATGTTCGCGATGATCGCTTCCAGTTTGTTGCGTTCAGCCTCAGAGATCTGGGCTTTTTCAGCAAGTGAAGATGTGGTACGCCTTACTTCGCGTCGCAACCAATCTCCCAATCTTCTTCCGCGCGCGAGACTCTTTTGAACCTCATCAACAATATCATCTATTTTGAGCGGAGGGTAGAGATAACCGCTCATTCCCGTTTTAAGGGCGGCTTTGGCTAGATCGCTGGAATCCTTATTTGTATATAATATGATGGGCAATGTTGGAAAGCGTTCGAGCATATCTTTTGAAACAGATAAGCCATCGCTGTCTGAGAACTTTTCGCCAACGATCAATAAAGCTGGTATGGCTTCCTGCACAGATTTATCCAGCCCGCTTCGGTCGCTGGCTCGTGCCACTTCATATCCCGCAGCACGCAGGGCGCGATCCATTAGATCTAAGATCGGAGCGGGATCAAGGGCGAGTAAAATTAAATCTTGTTTTGCCATAGAGTCAGGTCGCTTTTATTTTTTGGTATTAACAGTTTTTTCAGAAGAACGGTAAATTCGATTTAAAGCCGATAGCACAGATTCAAGTTCTTTTTTTTGCTCAGCATTGAGCGAACCCGGCATTTCCGTCAACACCAGGTTGAGGGGAGAACTGGCTGCCTGTAATTCATCATGGATCGTCGCCTGCGCTGACGCAAGTGCTGCTAAATATTGCTTTTCGATCGCGCGTGTATTTTCGAATGTTTGCGCCAGCGCACGGAATAATCGCGCGTTGACCAGCGAAATGGATGCATAATTTGCCATTGCTTCAAGCAGGATCTGCGTATCACGGGTGATTTCACGATTTATCTTTCTCACAAAAATCAATAGCCCGATCACCTCGTTTTGGATTTTGATCGGGATCACTCCAACCGCTTTCCCCAGCGCGGCGATCTTGAACTTCTCGAGCGGAGAGCCATTTATCACAAGGCTTTCACCTGACTGTGACACAAGCGAACTGATCCCATCATCCACAGGTTGATTCAATTTTCTGGCCCATGCTTCAGGTAAATTACGATGAGCACGAAGTAAAAAAGCATTGGTGCGTTCATCGCGCAAGGATAACCAGCAAATATCCGCTTCTGCCAATTGCGAGGCGCTTTCAAGGATGCGGTCAAATAGCACGCGCTGGTCTGTGATCGAAACCACGGCTTTTGCTGTGGAAATGATCGTTGTCAGATCGCGCAACCGTCGTTGCTGTTCTTCATTTGCAATTTTTAATTGATGGTCAAGTTTGAGGCGTTCGCGTGTTTCCTGTGTCTGACGCATTGCCCGCTCAACAATGGAAACCACTTCTGTATCGCGCAAGGGCCAGAAGATAACGTCTGAAGCGCCAAGGCGGAAGGCCTGAATCGCATCCGTTTCCTGTCCCTTCTCGGCGATCACAATCAAGGGCGAGCGAACACCATGCGAAACTAACGCGGTGATCAGATCTTTACCGCTCAAGCCGGGTAAATTTAAATTGGCCAAGATCAGGTCGGGGGGAGTCTGAGCTGCGCGTTTGAGCGCAGAATCCGCATCACCTACAACTGTCACCTGATATCCAAGTGGTTGGAGCGATTGTCTCCCGATCAAATCAGCAATATCTGGATCACTTTCAACAATTAATATTTGTTCCCCGGGCGCCATGGGTTTTTCCTTGGCGTGATTCTAACACCTTTTCGAGTACAATCTTTCCAATGAATTTCAAAAAATTCACCATCGCAATTGTGATTCCCGCCTATCGTGTGGAGCGCGATATCCTCTCGGTTCTTCGCGGATTGCCGCCTTACATCAAACATATTATCGTTGTGGATGATGCTTCGCCCGACTCAGGCGCGGATCTGGTAGCTGCTACGGCGAAAAGAAATAAACGCATTACCCTGATCGTACACCCGCAAAACCAGGGCGTGGGCGGAGCGATGGTTTCAGGTTTTCGAAAAGCGATCGAGCTTGGCGCACAGATCATCGTCAAGCTGGATGGTGATGGGCAAATGGACCCGACACACATTCCCACGTTGATCTTGCCGCTTATTGAAGGCAAAGCTGACTATGTCAAAGGCAATCGCTTTCGAGACTTTAATTCACTTCAACAAATGCCCCTTCTGCGACGCATAGGAAATCTTGGATTAAGTTTTCTCACCAAGGCCGCGACAGGTTATTGGAATATCTTTGATCCTACGAATGGTTTTTTTGCCATCCGCGCCGAAATACTTTTACAGATTCCACTTGATCGGCTTGATAAGCGTTATTTCTTTGAGACCTCCATGCTCGCGAATTTATACATGCTGGATGCCTTTGTTCTCGATGTTCCCATCCCCGCGAAATATGGGAATGAAATTTCCAACCTGTCCATTCGACACGTGCTCTTCGAATTTCCGATCAAACTCACTCGTACATTCCTGCGCCGTATCATCCTGAAATATTTTATCTATGATTTTTCCATGATCTCAATATATTTGCTTACGGGGATTCCCCTTTTACTGTTCGGTTTGATCTTTGGCGTCATCAAATGGATTCACTACGCTGAGCTCGGAATCCCTGCGCCCACAGGGACTGTTATGCTTCCCACAATTTCGGTCATTCTTGCAATCCAGATACTGCTCTCTGCAGTTGAACAGGATCTGAATGCCGCGCCGCGCCGCAAACTCTAACACGAGTTTATTCCGCATAAAATATTCAAATGGATTTTCAACCTTATATTGCTGGATTGAAACCCGCTGACTCAGGACCTCTTGCGCGATTTTTACCTGCGCTGGAAGATGGCGTCATCTCTGCTTGGCTCTTGCAGCTTAACTTACCCTTCGACGCGGCTCAGGGCAAGTCTGGAAGTTGGCTGCTCGACCCGTTCGGGTTCTCTCCGCGGCTGGTGCTTGAAGCCGCGCGCAGCGGGTATCGCGTGCTGGTCACCGCGAATAACCCAGTCACGCGCTTTCTGTTGGAAATGTTCGCCAATCCGCCTGAGCAATCAGAATTCACCGCCGCGCTCGCAGACCTGGGCGCGGTCAAAAAAGGGGACGAGAGACTCGAAGGTCATCTTCAATCTTTATATTTCACCAATTGCGAAAAATGTGATCAACAAATTTACGCGCAGGCTTTCCTGTGGCGTAAGGACGCAGACGCACCTTATGCCCGCATCTATGAATGTAAACATTGCGGTGATTCTGGCGAGCGTGTTGTGACCGATGAAGATGTTGAGCGTGCCAAAAAAATTGCCGCGACAGATGGCTTGCATCGTTCACGCGCAATTGAAAAAGTTGTTGCACTAAATGACGCAGACCGCGTTTACGCAGAAGAAGCCATTCAATATTATCTGCCGCGTCCGTTGTATGTACTCACTACCATTATTAATCGCCTCGACAGCCTGGATTTATCTTCAGAAAGAAAACGTGCATTGACAGCGCTCGTTCTGCTCGCGTGTGACGCGGGCAATACTATTTGGGCGCATCCTGCAGAACGTCCGCGCCCGAAACAGTTAAGCACGCCGGGCCAATTCCGCGAGAATAATGTGTGGATGATCCTTGAGCGTGGATTAAGCCTGTGGGCAGAAACAGGTTCAACGGTCACGGTTGAAGCGTGGCCTAAAAAAATTCCAGAGAGTGGCGGCATCTGTATCTATGAAGGTCGTTTGAAAGATCTCGCGAAGATCGTCAAAAAAGAAATCCCAATTGCGGCCGTCATTGGTTCTGTGCCGCGTCCCAACCAGGCCTTTTGGACTCTCTCTGCGTTATGGGCCGGGTGGTTGTGGGGCAAGGATGCGGTGGAACCGTATAAGACCGCACTGCGCCGACGCAGATATGATTGGGCATGGAATGCAACCGCCTTACATTCGGCGTTCAATCATTTGAATGAATTGCTGCCTGAGGGTGTTTTGTTTTTTGGCCTGCTGCCTGAGCCTGAACCTGCTTTTCTTACATCTGTTTTTACAGCTGTAAACCCTTTGATATTTTCAGCGCAGAGTGTGGCTTTGCGAACTGAATACGATCCGCTGCAGATCGTTTGGAAAAAAGAACAAAAACAAAACGTGCAGAACGCATCCGTAAATATTTTACAAAACGCCATTCAGGAATATCTGATAATGCGCGGCGAGCCGTCAATCTATTTGCACGTTCACACAGCCGGATTAATTGCGCTGGCAAAAATAAACGCGCTCAGACAACCTGACTTTGAATTTGACGAAGCGTTAAGAAAGACTCATGCGCTGTTTGAGTCCACTTTGAAAGATGAACGATTTATTCATTATTCATCCGGTGAAAATATAGAAACAGGATTGTGGGGACTTCGCTCTGAGCGTCCGAAAGGAGACTCGCTTTCAGATCGCGTTGAAATAGCGATCGTCACATTCTTGCAAAAGAAACCGAAGGCGATCTATCTTGAAATTGAAAATGATCTGTATCCGCGCTTCACGGGTTTGCTCACGCCTTCCAAAGGTTTGGTGTATGCCATTTTGAATTCGTATGCAGAAAAAGAATCAGGCTATTGGAAGTTGCGCGCTGAAGATGTCGCAGCTACGCGGCGCGAAGAGTTGAATAATATTTCTGCGTTGATCGACTCTATTGGAAAAAGATTGGGCTACAAAATACGCAGGAAGGATAAACTTTTATTTTGGGAGGAAGACGGCCAGCCCGCGCGTTCATTTTGTGTTTTAGCTTCCGCGTTGATCAACCGCGCACTGGATATGTCCAGACCGGATACCATCCTTGTTGTGCCAGGTGGACGCGCCGCACTTGTGGCCTACAAACAGGATGGCGACCCAGCGCTTGCGGCGCGTTTAAAAAAATATCGAGTGGTGAAATATCGTTTATTGCGCGCCATTTCCGAAGTCTCGATCTTGACGCGCGAGTCTTTTGATGCGCAGATCAGCAGTGACCCCGTTGAACAATCTACTGGACAGATGATGATGTTTTGATCAGGTGTTTGAGAATGTATAAAAAAATAATCCTTGCTTTTCTGGTTGTAAATTTTCTCTGTTCCTGTATTTCCATCAAAGTTGATTCGGCTACAGAAACCCCGATTGAAATAGGTTTTGTAACGGCGGCTTTACCGCCAACGAAACCCGGGTTTGTGCCAGCCACTTTGACTCCAATACCTGTGGCGACTATTTCAACTACGCTTGAGATCACCGCGCCTGTGAATTGCAAAGATAGCGCGGTGTTGCTGCGTGATGTGACCATTCCAGATAACACACAAGTAAAGGCGGGCGAAAAATTCATCAAGACATGGGAATTACAAAATACGGGCAAATGTTCTTGGACGGATTACACACTCGTTTTTTCGGAAGGCGACCAAATGAACGCGCCGCTCTCCGCGCCGATACCTGATACTGCTCCGAATAAAAAAGTTCAAGCCTCAGTGGAACTGACCGCGCCTGCCACGGATGGCGCGTATACCGGTTATTTCACATTGAATGATTCGTCCGGAAAAAGCCTTGCCATCGGAATTGAAAAAACATTTTGGGTAAAGATCCTGGTTGGGAATGTTTCGCCGCAGCCAACCAGCGCGAGTACACCTTTTATGCCCAGCTCTGGAAATAGTAACTGCACCTATACCCAGAACGGTGGATATGTGCAGGAATTGATCTCACTTATTAATCAAGCGCGAGCGGCTGCAAAGTTACCCGCATTGATCGTCAACGCGCAACTGACGTCTGCCGCGCAGTCACATAGCGCAGACATGGCTTGTAACAACTTCCTCGACCATACTGGCTCGGACGGTTCCTGGATCGGAGACAGAATTCTCCGCGCGGGTTATCCAAATACCAATTACACAGAGATCATTGCCATCGGTACGCCGCAAAATGCAATGGATCAATGGCAGGCTGATGGGCCGCATTGGGATGCTGTTCTGGATTCAAGTTCCACCGAGTTTGGAGTTGGGTACGCGTATTATGCAAATAGTACTTTCGGAGGCTATTTTACAGTGGACATGGGCGGGCAGTAAAAGTGGATTGGAGAGCTACCGCCGACACAAAAGAAAGAGCGGATTTGCCAGCTTCATAAGCCAGGGCAAATCCGCTCTTTCTTAAAACTAATCTGGTAATTTGAAGTCTTTGAACTGCACTCGCAAAACCTTTTTATCAAACTTGCCAACACTGGTCTTTGGCACGGCTTCGATAAAGACAATATCATCGGGTAGGTACATTTTGGTAAAGCGCGGTTTGAGATGTTCGAAGATCTCATCCTTGGTTATCGAATCTTTGAAGTCGGGTTTCGGCACCACACAAGCCAGTGGACGTTCCTGCCATTTTGGATGCGGCAGGGCGATCACAGCGGCTTCCAAAACTTTAGGGTGCGACATGATCGCGTTTTCCAGATCCTGACTAGAGATCCATTCACCGCCGCTCTTAATCACATCTTTGGCACGATCCACGATTTGCACAAAACCTTCAGAGTCGATCGTGACTACATCACCAGTGCGGAACCAGCCATCGTGGAATGATTCAGCAGTACGGTCATCATTGTAATAACTGCTGATGACCCACGGGCCGCGCACTTCCAGTTCTCCGAAAGCCTTGCCATCCCAAGGGATTTCCTTTCCACTTTCTTCAATGGCGCGGATCTCAACGCCCGGTACGGAAGTCCCCTGTTTTGCGCGGATTGAAAATTTTTCAGCCTCGGGCAGATCGTTCTGATAACTCTTGAGGCGGCTGGTCGTTCCAAGCGGACTCATCTCGGTCATACCCCAGGCATGCATGACGGTGATGCCGTGTTTCTTTTCGAAGGATTCAATCATGAATTGCGAGGCTGCCGCGCCGCCAACGATCATGCCGCGCAGACTGCTCAGATCGTAACGCTCATTCTCCAGCAGATTCAAGATGCCCATCCACAAGGTTGGCACGCCGGCTGTGAGAGTGACTTTCTCGGCCTGGATCAATTCTGCCAGATCGCGCGGCTGCATGTGCGGGCCAGGGAACACCAAACTTGTACCGAGCATAATGGTGGCAAATGGGGTGCCCCAAGCCAGTACATGGAACATCGGTACGACCGGCATGAAAATATCGCGTTCTGACAGTCCGAACGAATCCGCCATGCTTAATCCAAGACTATGAAGATAAATGGCGCGATGTGAATACACAACACCTTTTGGATTTCCCGTTGTGCCGGATGTATAGCACATCGCGGCGGCATCGTTCTCGTTGAGATTCGGCCAGGGATGGTCGGGGCCGGAGCCTTTGATCAAATCCTCGTAGGCGTGAACAGGACTGAGCGTGGTGCCCTCCGGTACTTTATCCGCCATAACGATAAAATGTTTTACTCCCTTAAGATAGGGGGCTAGTTTTTCAACGGCGGGTAAAAGAGTTGGATCAACAAACAGCACTTGATCATCTGCGTGATTGACGATGAATGCGATCTGGTCACCGGGTAAACGCAAATTGATCGGGTGCAGGACTGCACCCATGCAGGGCACGGCAAAATAAATTTCAAGGTGACGGGAGTTGTTCCAGGCAAAAGTGGCAACTCGGTCGCCGCGTCGAACTCCAAGTTTTTCCAACGCATTTGCCAGCCGCCCGACTCGTTCCGTCATCTCCGCGTAGGTGTAACGCTCGAGGGAAGGGCCAGCCTTCGTGACGATCTCTTTCTTTGGAAAGAGACGACGCGCGCGTTCCAACAGCGGCGTAAGTGTCAATTGGTAATCCATCATTTGTCCTTGCATAAAAGCCTCCTTTGGTGAAATACGTTTGTATTTTTTACTGCTTTATATAACCATCCGAACTTGTATGCGCCTTTTATTAGGTGTTGGGCTTGAATGGTTGTGCAGCTCTCTGGAAGAACAGGCATTTCCTTGACAATGACTTACGGATCATTATTCAGATTTATCAGATTAAATTAGAAATATTTTGCATTATACAGGAAATATACCTGCAATGTGAGTATCAAAATCTACAAAGGTGATTTGTCGGGATGGAAAGAGTATGCCAATACTTTACCAAGAGACATAAAGACATTATCTGCAATTGTTTTAGCACGCTGATCTCGAAGCGCGCAGAAAACTCAGATTTATTTTTTGAATTAGCAAAATCCGCATCCACCAGTTTTTCTGTTTTTTTTGAAGGCGGCATTACAATAGGGCGCGTTTGACAGGTTAGAGTCGCAGGAATTAACGGAGAGCTCATGAGTGAATCAAGGAAGGCGTTTTGGAGTGGTGTGCGCGCTGAATTTCCATTATTGGTCGGCGTGTTTCCCTTTGGAATGATCTATGGTGCGCTGGCGCTCAACGCGGGATTATCCACGCTGGCATCCCAATTAATGTCCTCGATCGTGTTCGCGGGGTCATCGCAATTTGTCACCGCGCAGCTCGTGCACGATGCCGCGCCCGGGTTCGTGATCGTGTTGACTATTGTGGTGGTCAACTTGCGTCACATGTTATACAGCGCGTCTCTCGCTCCATATCTAAAAAATCTTTCATTAAAATGGAAGGCACTGCTTTCCTACTTGTTGACAGACGAAGCATACGCGCCAAGCATTCTAAAATATGAAGAAGAGGGCATCACGCCCGTCAGTCATTGGTTTTTGTTGGGCGCGGGATTCTCGTTATGGTTCATTTGGCAGATCAGCACCGCGCTCGGCATCTTCCTTGGCGCAACGATCCCAAAGGACTGGCCGCTGGATTTTGCGCTCCCTTTAACTTTTATCGCGATGGTTGTGCCGGCCTTGAAAAACCGCCCGATGATCGCCGCCGCTTTAAGCGCGGGATTGGTGGCGCTACTGGCATATAGCCTCCCATTCAAACTGGGATTGATCCTGGCTGCGCTGGCGGGCATTACGGTGGGAACTATTCTGGAGAATAAAAAATGAACATTTGGCTGATCATGCTGATTGGCGGACTGCTTACTTTCGGGATGAGATTCTCCCTCATATTTTTATTCGGCAGGTTCGAGGTCCCGGAAACGATGCGCAAGGCTTTGCATTATGTTCCGCCGGCAGTCCTCTCCGCGATCATCGTCCCCGAATTGCTCTATCCATCAGGCAATCTGGATTTGTCTTTTGGAAATACACGTTTGCTGGCAGGCATTATCGCAATGCTGGTGGCATGGTATACCAAAAACACATTGCTGACCATCCTGGCTGGGATGGCCGGGCTGCTCATCCTGCAAATTTTTTACACGTAGATCAAAAAAACCTGATTGCCCCCCGCCTCTTTGGCGCGCGCCATGGCCTGCCGCGCCTGCTGGATCAACGGTTCCACTTCTGTCGATGCGCTGATGCGGGCTGCGGACGCGATGCCTGCGCTGATCTTTACCAGAACTGGTGGTTTGTTCTCGACATTGACATGGGTCCCGCGTACTCCGGCGATTACCCGTTCTGCGATCTTCTCCGCATCCGCGCCGATGACGCCGGCCAGCATAACGATGAATTCATCCCCCATCCAGCGGCCGATACAATCATAGGGACGGCTTTTCTCTCGGACGGCTTGTGAGGTCATTCGCAGGACATCATCACCGATCTCAAGGCCGAATGTATCGTTGATGACCTTGAAGTTGTCAATATCCAAAGCGATCAAACTTAATGGAAGGGATGCCCGCCGGGCGCGTTCCAATTCGCCATTCGACTGCCTGAAGAACCCCGAGCGATTCATGAAACCTGTCAGTGGATCGAAGACAGCCTGACTTTCCAGTTGATCGTGGGCTGTCAAGAGACTGTTTGAAAGTGAAATGACCCGCTCCGCCATCACGACACGGTTCTTTAAATCCTGTGCCCGGAACGGCCTTTGGATAACATCATCTGCGCCGGACGGGGCGAGTTCTTCATCTAAATTCATTGCGGTGGTTAACAAAATGAAAAAGGGATCGGCGATTTTCATGGAGCGAACACGAGAAATAAACTGCATTCGGTGCAGGTCACTGGTATCCCAATTGGCGATGAGGAAATGAGATTCGCCGGATCGAACATAAGGCCAGAGATCCTCACTCGAGACAAGCGGAATGAGTATATACCTGTTGTTAGGCAGGGCTTTTTGGATGATCGCGAGTTCTTTTGGGTTGTTTTCAAGCACCAATATTTTCATCAGGCACCTTTTTACTAATTATAGCATTGTGGTTTATAGAATTGAATTTTGGTCTGATTTTAATATGAAGTTTAGCTTACGTTGACAAATGCTCTTTCCCATAGTAATATTTGCGGCGCTCTCCCTAAATGCCGAGGTAGCTCAGTGGCAGAGCAAAGGACTCATAAGCCTTCGGTCGAGAGTTCAAATCTCTCCCTCGGCACTCCAGAACCCGCGTGAGCGGGTTCTTTCTTATCATGCAAATTGAAATTAACAAACTCAGTCGCAGTAAGCGCAGGACCATTGCTCTGATCATTGAGCACGATGGTTCGCTCACCGTTCGCGCGCCGATGCGTGCTTCGAAAATCTTGATCGAACAATTCATTCAGCAAAAAATGGATTGGATCAATAGTACGCGTGAAAAACTGAAGCGCATTCCACATGTTCCTGCAAGGCAATACACCGACGGTGAGTCCTTTTTGTTCCTCGGCAATTCCTTTGACTTAAAACTGGTCAGGCCGCAGCGGCCTGCGCTGCAATTTGACGGCGGATTTACCCTCAGCCAAGGCTCACAAATGAACGGGGAGCAATTCTTTACGCGCTGGTATAAGGAACGCGCGTACGACATTATTTCTGAACGTGTGAGGGAATACGCGCGTCTACATGGATTTGCTCCCAAACAAGTGAAAATTACCTCTGCGAAAACCCGGTGGGGATCATGCAGCCCAAACGGGACGCTTAACTTCACCTGGCGTTTGGTCATGGCTCCGCTGGATGTGATCGATTACGTGGTGATCCACGAGCTCGCACATCTGCGGGTTAAGAATCACTCCAGCAAATTTTGGAAAGAGGTTGAGTTGATCGATTTGAAATATAAGGAAAAGAGAAAATGGCTGCGTGAGAACGGGCAGAAATTAAATTTATAATCCACTACAGACTCTATTGCAAAAAGTTCATTTAGCCACAGAGGACACAGAGTTTTTGAATTTTTTTTCTCTTGTTTTCTCTGTGTGCTTATTACCCTGTGCCTCACTACAATAAAAAACACAGGCCTGAAGAGTATATCTTTGCGCTTGTGTTTTTATTGCTTTCGTTTGTCTGGAAAAGGAGCGAATTGTTCATATCCTTCTCCTACAGTTTTTGATATTTTCTTAATTCGATCAGCTGTTTTCCTGTTCAAGGGTAATATCTGATGCAGGTATAACTCGCCAAACGGGGTCAATGCCAGCAGCGATTCGGTCGCCACAAACGAATGCGCGTTATTTGGATCCGGCTTCTGGATCTGGAGGGCAAAATCATCATTATCTTCAAATAATATCTTTTTCCAACTTCTCTCAAAAGAAGGATACTTGCCACTATCAAGTAGTTCGGCCAGAAGTTTGGCGAAATAAGGCTTGGAGCGGACATGCAGGGTTCGTCGGCGAAAATAGCGGGCATTGATCAATTCCAGCCTTTCCAAATTATCATCAGCGATCGTCCCGGGGAAATTGGAATGTGGATCAAATATATAGCGCATCGTGTTATATCCGCCGATAAGGGTATCGGCAGATTGTAGTAATTCCGGGGAGACGCCATAAAAACCTATCAAACAATGATTGGCAAGTAAAATATCACAAAATGCATCTGTCACGAGGATCGGTAATGTAACGCAGGCGATGTGCTCGCCTGTTTCTCTAAGAAAGATCTTGGGGTTGAATTGGTTCTTTGTGAGAACATTGTCTTTTCGAATCTTCTCAACTTCCGTCACACCGCTGGCGGTAAACAGGAATTCCATTCTTTCCATGGATGTTAAATGAAGTCCATCGGCCAGTTTCACCAATAGATTATTCTTTAACAACGTTCTTCTTTCCCCGCGTTCAATATTGCTGATCGCGGAAATATCCACCCCAGATCTCTCCGCCAGCTCCTTTTGGGACCAACGCATATCTTTGCGCAGGGATTCTACTAGAATGCCAAATTCGAAACGGTCCATGCCTGCTCCTGAATGTGGATCACTTTAAAAAAACTTCGAGCTTGAAAAATCGATTATTGCTTTCGTTTGTCCGGAAAGAGGGCGAATGTTTGATATCCTTCCCCGGCTTTTTTGGATATTTTTTCCATTCGGTTCGCAGTTTTTTGATTCAATGGCAATAGCTGATGTAAATATATTTCGCCGTAGGGTGTTAATGCGAATAGGGTTTCAGTGGATATAAATGAATGATTGTAATTCGAATCTGCTCTTTGAATTGGCAGGGCGTAATCATCGAAGTCATCAAATAATATCTTTCGCCAGCACCTCTCAAAAGAAGGATATTTCTTGTTGTCGAGAAATTCATTCAGCAGTTTGGCAAAATAAGGCTTGGATCGAACGCGCAAAGTTCGTCTTCGAAAATAGCGCACGTTGATCAATGCCAGTCTCTCGAGGCTGTCATCGCCAATGATAGCGGGGAAATTTGTGTTCGCGTCAAAAATATAGCGCATTTCGTTGTATCCTCCAATAAGGGAGTCTGCGCCTTGAAGTAATTGCGGGGGGATGCCATAAAAACCCATCACACAATAATTGGCCAATAAAATGTCACAAAATGCATCCGTAATAAAAACCGGCAAAGTGATGCCGGCGATGTGTTTCCCTGTTTCTTTAAGGAAAGACTTGGGATCGAAATGCTTCTTTGTGTAGGCGCTTTCTTTTCGAACCTTTTCAACTTCCGTCACACCGCTGGCCGCAAACAGGAATTCCATTTTTTCCATGGAGGTTAAATGAAATCCATCGGCGAGTTTTACCAGCATATTATCCTTTAATAGGGTTCTCCTCTCCCCGCGTTCAATATTGCTGATCACGGAAATATCCATGCCTGATCTCTTAGCAAGCTCCATTTGTGTCCAGCGCATATCCTCGCGTAAAGAGGCCACGAGGGTGCCAAATTCAAAGCGATTCATAGCTCCTCCTGAATATGGGCGGACTCGAAAAAATCTTTGAATCAATCCACATAATTTTATTTTGATATTTACGCAAGGTAAACGATAATTATACAACATACATGTTATTCGAATATGTTCTTGAAAAAAATAATGGCTTCCGCAGATACACATATTGCCATCTCCTCAGATTCAAGAAGTCTCGATTTGTTTTCATATCACGATAGCCGAGAGCGCTTACTGAGTTCAACAGGGGTACCCGCCTCGGAATTTAATTAACATGGGGCAGACCTTTAAGAGGCTGCCCCATGGGGGTAGACCAGCCGTTGGAGCTGGTTTTTTTTTATATATAGCCTTATACAGTTTAAAATCTTTCAGCCACCAATTATGTATGAGTCCACTGCAAAACCAGTTATGCCACAGAGAAAACAAGAGAGAAAAACTCAAAAACTCAAAAACTCTGTGCCCTCAGTGGTAAAAGTTTTGGCTCTTGTGTAGACTCTGTGCAATAGGTCAAAACCTTTTAACGCAGTACAGCATAACTTGCTATTCAGTTTTCAAAATGCCGCTTTGCCCTGTCAAAAAGTCTGAAAACACTCTTGAATTTGGTCCGTTGACGCTATTGAAAAATATAGACAAATTTTTCAATAGCAAGTTATGCTCCATTGCCTTTTAACACAAATTTTCCGAATGAGGCGAATGGCGCGAAAAATTCGCGTTAAGTTTTTGGCTCAACCAGTATCTGATCAATACAGTTAAACCGAAACAAAGTAAAGATAATTTGCCTCCTCAGCGCTGGCAATTGTATGGATTTTCGTATCCGGTGCGCTACGGGGGTCAATTTCGGCAATATTTTGGGGGAGTAAAAAACATATAAAAAAACAAAAATGTTAGCTTGTGCAATCTAAGACAATGGTATCATCTTCAAAGAAACCACCGAACCGCTACAGCGCTGTGATCTTTCAATCGGGTCCGTTGGATTTATTGATCTTGGTAAATAAATTTCACAACAGAGATACTTTTTATAAAATATGTAGTGAAGGTAAGTATGATGATAGGAACGGAGAATCACATCCCGCAAATTCTGATCGTAGACGACGACCCACACCTGCTCCTTACACTGGGTGAAATCCTCAAAGTCAAAGGCTTTGAGCCTCTCCTCGTGCAGACTGGCGGCGCTGCGCTGACTTATATCGAGCAGCAACCGATCGATGTGGTCTTGATCGACCTAAAATTGGGGGACATGTCCGGCCTGGATGTTTTGCGTGGGATCAAAGCCAGCTCTCCCGAGAGTGAATGTATCATGTTGACCGGGAATGCCTCACAGGCTTCAGCTATTGAATCCATTCAGATGGGCGCTTTTGGTTACTTCCAAAAGCCATTTGATATTGATCAGGTGGTTCTGTCTGTTCAAAGGGCGGTGGATAAATATAGGTCTACGCTGGCTTTGCGTGCAAGCGAAGAAAAATATCGCATGGTGGCTGATTTTACGTACGATTGGGAAGGGTGGCGTACGCCAGACGGAACTTATGTGTATATATCTCCCTCCTGCGAGCGGATCACGGGTCACAGCGCCGAGGAGTTTTTATCTGACCCGAATCTTTTTCTGGAGATCATTCACCCGAATGACCGCGCAATGGTTATTGAACATAATGATCTGGTTGCCCGTCTTCCAAATGAACAGGATCTGCAAATAGCTTTTCGAATTATTACCGCCAGCGGCGAGACTCGCTGGATTGAACATTCCTGCACCTCAGTGCATGGATATGGCGGGCAGTGGCTTGGGCGGCGTGAAAGCAATCGCGATATCACCACGCGCAAACAGGCGGAAGAGACGCAAAGGGAAAGCGAGGAGCGTTTCCGCCTGGCGTTCGAATATACTCATATCGGCATGTGTCTGGTAGATCTCAAGGGACAATTCCTGAAAGTTAACCCACAGCTGTGTGAGATGTTTGGATATTCAAGCGCGCAGCTTGAAGGTAGATTGGTGGATGAGATCACGCACCCCGATCATCAGAAAGCGTATCCGTCATTCCTGCAGCAGTCCATATCCGGCGATATGAGTCATACTGAATTTGAGGCTTTATACATCCATAAGAACGGAAGCCTTGTTTGGGGGCAGGTGTCCAGTTCGCTGGTGCAGGATGCCGCCGGCGCGCCATTGTATTTTATTAATCATATTCAGGATGTGACCGCTCGTAAACAAACGGAACGAGAATTGATCATTACGAAAGAATCGCTCGAAGAAGCGAATCGTGAATTGCAGACTGCTCTGGTACGCGAACAAAAATTATCACACACCGATTCGTTGACAGGCATTAACAACCGCCGTTACCTGTTTGAACTTGCCGAGAACCAGATCGCGATCGCCTCACGCTATCAACAACCGCTGGCTGTGATGATGTTCGACATCGATCACTTTAAGCAGGTCAACGATACTTTTGGGCACGATGTCGGCGACCAGATGTTAAGACGCGTGGCGCAAATCGCGTGTGCAGAACTGCGCAGTGCAGATGTGATCGGACGCTATGGCGGCGAGGAATTCATCGTACTTATGCCGATGACCAACGCCCAGCAAGCCTGCCTGCTGGGGGAGCGCATCCGCGCGGGTGTGGCGGCCCTGCATGTGCTATCTGAAAAAGGGGATACATCCACCACCCTCAGCATTGGCATTGTGGAGATCAGCCATGCCCCGCGTTCGCATTCCAAATCAGTGGAAGATGTGTTTCGCAGCGCCGATAAGGCAATGTATAGCGCCAAGCAAGCCGGGCGTAACCGTGTGGTGGCCATACCTTCACAATAAAATAAACGGTCAAAGGAAATCATCCATGAGCCAATATTCTCAAAAGGAAAAACGAACAACTTACGTTTTTATTTTTATTTTCCTTTTGCTGGCGGTGAGCATTTCTGCGATCGGGTATGTTTCCTATCATAACTTTGAACAGCAATTCCGTACTCAAGCCGAGAGACAACTATCATCCATCGCGCAACTTAAAGTAAATCAACTGGCTGGCTGGCGTGTGGAACGGCTGGCAGATGCCGAGTTGCTTCATCAGAACCAGGCCTTTGCATCTCTGGTGCAGGCCTACTTCAAAGATCCGCAGGATGCTTCAGCGCGGGCGCAGTTACAGAATTGGCTGGAGAGTTATAAAATATACAGTGAATATGACCGCATTCGTTTGCTGGATGCAGACGGTTTGACTCGTCTTTCCATCCCTCAAGAATTGCCGCCCATCTCATCTGTCGTTGCCAGCCGTATCCCGCAAGTGTTGCAATCTAAACAAGTGACGCTGGTGGATTTTTATCGCAGAGAGAATGATTCACAGATACGCCTCTCTCTCCTGATTCCGATCGTGTATGCCCTGACGGGTGATCAGGTATTGGGAGTGGTATCCATCAGTATAGATCCTGAAATATTTTTGTACCCATTAATCAAAGAATGGCCTTCCGAGAGCGCCACCGCCGAGACTCTGCTTGTGCGTCGTGATGGAAATGACGTGCTCTATTTGAACGAGCTGCGTTTTAAAACAGACACCGCCTTGCATCTGCGCTTTCCACTGGAGCAGACTGAAATTTTGGCTGTTAAAGCTGTGCTGGGGCAAACTGATATTGTAGAAGGCAGAGATTATCACGGCAATCAAGTGTTTGGCGCACTGCGCGCCATTCCTGATTCACCCTGGTTCATGGTTGCACGCATGGATTCCGCTGAAGTATATGCGCTGTTGAATACAAGATTATGGCAAACCTTCGGAGTGATCGGCATGGCAATTTTTGTGGCGGGTACAAGCCTGATGGCCATCTGGCGGCGGCAGCGCCTTCTATACTATCGTGACCAGGCTGAGGCGGAGAAATTAGCCCGCGAAAACGAAATACAGCTTAACGAAGCACAGGTTATCGCAAGGATGGGAAGTTATCGATTTGATTTTTCCACTGGAAAATGGAAAAGCTCGGAAGTGCTGGATAAAGTGCTTGGGATAGATAAAAATTATGATCGTTCCATCGAAAGCTGGTCGGCACTCATTCATGCCGATGACCGCCATTTAATGACCGATTATTTCGCGAACGAAGTCATTGGCAATCGAACACGCTTCGATCAGGAATACCGCATCGTTAGGAACGATGATCATGTTGAACGCTGGGTGCATGGCTTGGGGGAATTGGAATTTGATGCCGAGGACAAACTCGTTTCCATGCTGGGCACCATCCAGGATATTACCGGGAGCAAGCGCGCCGAAGAAGTGATCAGCAAGAGCGAGGAAAAATACCGACGGGTGGTCGAGACCGCATTCGAAGGCATCATCTTTTTAGACGCCGACACCCGCATGACCTTTGTCAATAATCAAATGGCGTTCATGCTCGGATATACAGTTGAGGAAATGCTTGGGCAAAAGCTCGAATCTTTTCTTGATGAAAACCAATTAAGAGATCATCAACTGCAGATGAAAGAGAACGCGTTTGAGATGAAAGATGTTTATGAGCAGTGTTTCAAGAGAAAAGATGGCGGAAAACACTGGACGCTGATGTCGCCCAGGGCGATCTTTGACTCGGACGGAAACCTGGAAGGTTTCTTTGGGATGATAACCGATATCAATGAACGCAAAATTGCAGAACAACAGCTCACTGAATATACTGGGCGTCTTGAAGAAATGGTGGATGACCGCACGCGTGAATTACGTGATGCCCAGGAACAACTTATGCGGCAGGAACGGCTGGCTTTACTGGGGCAGGTGGCGGGCAGCATCGGCCATGAACTGCGCAATCCGCTTGGGGTTATTTCAAATGCCGTCTACTTCCTAAAAATGTCCCAACCCAATGCCAGCGAGAAGGTGAAGGAATATCTGACCATTATCGAGAAGGAAGCGCGTACCTCCGATAAGATCATCACCGATCTGCTGGACTTCGCCCGCCACAGATCCGTTGACCGTGAATCTGTTCCAGTTGTGGATTTGATCCAGGAGACGTTTGAGCGTTTCCCCGTGCCCCTGTCTGTGACGGTGGCGCTTGACATTCCACCAGAGCTTCCGAATTTATTTGTAGATCCTCATAATCTGGTTCAGATCCTTGGCAACCTGACGGTTAATGCCTGTCAGGCCATGCCAAAGGGAGGACAGTTGTCAATTGCATGTCGTCAGTCATCAACGATTAAGGAGCAGGCATCAATAAGTTCTGATCCACTGATCACTGAACCATCGACTGCGCCAAGCACAAATAATTGGGTCTTAATGACCATTAAAGATAGTGGCATGGGCATCCCTGTTGAAAATATGCCCAAGCTCTTCGAGCCGCTCTTCACGACCAAAACCAAAGGGATCGGATTGGGGCTGGCTGTCAGCAGGAAATTGATCGAGGCAAATGGCGGCTATATCGAGGTCGAAAGCGAAGCGGGGCTGGGTTCCACCTTCACGCTTTGGCTGCCTGTCGCCCAGGATTAAAAAACGGAGAACCCCATGAACGAAATCCAGAATAGGTTGTTGATAGATCAACCAGAGCGGTTTTGGCCGCAGATGCTTCGCTGGGCATTGATCGCGTTCGCTTACTGGGTTGCGGTACGCCTTGGGCTTTTGTTCGTGGCACAGCCTGAAGAGATCGCCTCAGTTTGGCCCGCGAGCGGTTTGGCTCTGGCGGTTTTATTGCTTCACCCTAAAAGTCAGTGGACAAAACTTCTTGCGGTTATTTTTGTTGTGAATGTGGCCGGGAATTGGAGCGGCGGTAACACGATTGCTGTGAGCCTGGGGTTTGCGCTGGCCAATTCGCTTGAGGCGTTTCTCGGTGCTTGGGTCATGACGTATTTTTGTAGATCTAAAATTACCTTCGAGAGCATCCGGGAAGTAATGGCTTTATTTAGTGTAGCACTTATTGTAAATGGCGTTAGCGCCTTGCTGGGAGCGGCCATACCCGCGATCGCTTACAATGTTCAATTTTTTAAGGCATGGCAGCTTTGGTGGGCCGCAGATGGGTTGGGGATAATTCTTTTGACGCCGCTAATTGTCAGCCTGTTCACCAGCCCGACAGAACTCCGACCGATCACAGCGCGTCGCACGCTTGAAGCAGTTTTCCTTTTGTCGATCTTGCTTTCATTTGCCTGGTTGTTATTTGGCAGGTTTACTGATCCCGCACACCCGCTGCTGCGGAGTTATATGATCTTCCCGTTCGTGATCTGGCTGGCGTTCAGATTCAGACTCCACGGCATGACAGGCGCGCTGTTGTTGTTCGCCGCCTTTGCCATCGGATACACTCTGCAGGATATTGGCATCTTCGCAATTGGAGGTAAGACCCTGCCCGAACACCTCGTATCAGTTCAAATATTTCTCAGTGTAATAACCTTTTCGGGCTTGCTGTTGAGCGCCTTGATCACAGAGCGCAATCATGCGGAGATCGTTTTGCAGACGAGTGAGTCAAACTTCAGGAACCTGGCTGAGAATACGCCGGACGGCATCTTGATCGCCTCATCTGACGGACGGCATGTCTACTCCAACCGCCATGCTGTCGAAATTCTGGGTTACTCATCCGATGAGATTTTACTAACCAAGCAAAAAGATCTGGCAGATTCGGCGGCTTACCCCCTTTTGAGGCAAAGGTTGGAGGATCGTATTGCGGGGAAGCCGTTGCCACCCACCTATGAAACAATTATCCGCCGCAAAGACGGTTCGAGCTTTCAGGCGGAGATCACTGGATCGCGAACCAACTGGCAGGGACAAATCAACGATCTGGTCTTCATCCGCGACATTACCGAACGTAAACAGGCTGAGCAAACTCTGCAAAAAAAGGAATCCAATCTAAGTGCTTTAATATCCAACACAAAAGACAGGATCTGGGCAGTAGATGCGGAATATCGTTTGATCATCAACAACCCGCAGTTTTTAGGGGCGATACAGGAAACAATAAAAAACTCGATTGGAATAGGAAAAAGTGTGCTGTTGGAAGAAATTCCACAGGAAGTACGCGAACGCTGGCGCAGCTATTATGACCGCGCCTTGGGCGGTGAAATATTCAGCATCGAATCTAAAATGGCTTTTTCCGATCAAGACTTGTATGTGGAATATAGCTTTCATCCCATCCGGAACTTGGATGAAAGCATTAGCGGAGTTGTTGTTTCAGGGCGCGACATTACTGAACGCAAACAAGCTGAGGAAAGAACCCAGACCCTGATGGAACGCTGGTCGATCGTCTATCGGGCAGGCGAGGAGATCGGCGCCAGTTTGGATACAGAGCAGGTTTTTCGGGCGGTCTATCACGCCGTTGGGCAGGTCATGCCCTCCGAAGATTTCCTGATCAGTCTATACGATGAAAACCGCAATCTATTGTGGGGAGATTATATTATTGAGAACGGTATACGGGTATCGTCGAATTCACATCAGTATGAAAACAATAAAAAAGTTGCACCGAATCCACAACTGGCAGATCAGGGACTGGGAGGTTTCATCATCCATTCCGGCCGATCTGTACTCTTGAATAGCCCGGAGCAGATCAATGCAAGCGGAATAAAGTTTTTACCGTATGGAAGCGGAATTCCCACTTCCTCGGTGCTGGCGGTTCCGATGCAGCTTAAGGGAAAGATGATCGGTATCATCTCTGCTCAGAGTTATCAACCGGGCGCGTACACATTGGAGGATCAGGAACTGCTTGAGATTTTGGCCAGCCATGCCGCCATCGCCATTGATAATGCCAGCCTGTTCGAACGGGCTCAACAAGAGATCGTTGAACGGGTGCAGGCTGAAGAGGAAGTTCGCCAACTTAATTTGACTCTCGAAAAACGCATCAAAGAACGCACCCGCGAATTGAGCGATGCCCAGGAACAGCTGGTGCGCCACGAGAAACTGTCTGTGCTCGGGCAAATGGCAAGCAGCGTTGGACATGAACTGCGCAATCCGCTCGGCGTGATCACCAGCGCGGTTTACTATCTAAAACTTGTACAGCCGAATGCAGATGAGAAGATCAAGCAATATCTTGGCATCATTGAACAGGAAGTTCATACCTCTGAAAAAATTATCACCGATCTGCTGGATTTCTCCCGCATCAAATCTGTCGACCGTGAGGCTGTTGCAGTTTCCGAGTTGGTCCATCAAACCCTGACTCGTTTCCCCGCGCCAAACAGCATGGATGTGACCATCGAGATCCCAAAGGATCTGCCGCAAGTTTTCGTTGATACACGCCAGATCGTTCAGGTGCTTGGAAACATTATTCTCAATGCCTGTCAGGCGATGGCTTCTCCTGCGGCAGATTCCGCATCAACTGACGGCGTGCCAAAACGTGGACTTTTGTCACTTCACGCCAGTTTACAAGGTGATATGATAAATATTGTCATAAAAGACGATGGAATTGGTATTCCAATGGAAAATATCCAAAAAATTTTTGAACCGCTTTTTACCACAAAGGCCAAGGGCGTCGGTTTGGGACTCCCCGTCAGCCAGAAGCTGGCCCAGGCAAACGGCGGCAGTATTGAGGTACAGAGTGAAGCCGGTAAGGGTAGTTCGTTTAATGTGCTTTTACCGATCTATAAGGAGGCAAAATGAATCAAAATTTAAGCATTCTGATCGTGGACGATGACCGCCGCATGACGCGCACATTGGCCGATATCTTATCCTTATCGGGGCATACTGTGACGGAAGCCGAGTCAGGTTTGGATGCGCTCGAAAAAATCCGCACGACGGAATTTGACTGTGTGTTGAGCGATATAAAAATGCCTGAGATGGATGGAGTGGAATTGCACCGTCGTTTGCACGAGTTTCAGCCCGGCTTGCCAGTTGTGCTGATGACTGCCTATGCCGCCGACGAGCTTATCCGCCAGGGGTTGGAGGAGGGTGTAGCTGGCGTTTTCGATAAACCATTAGACATTAACTATTTGTTGGGTTTCTTCACCTCGCTCGCAAAGAATCGCACGATCGTGATCGTGGATGATGACGAGGTTTTTTGCAAGACTCTGGATGACATTTTGCATCATCGCGGATTCAAAGTCTCAATGATTACCAACCCGCAGGCGGATGTGAGTTCGATCACATCCGATGCGCAGGTGATCTTGCTGGATCTGAAATTAAACGGCATCAGTGGATTGGATGTACTCACGGAGATCCGTAAGAATAACCCAACCCTGCCCGTGTTAATGGTGACCGGACACCGCCAGGAAATGTCATCTTCCATTGAGGCCGCGCTGCAGATCAACGCTCATGCCTGCCTGTATAAGCCATTGGAGATACCGAAACTGCTTGAGATGCTGTCGCAGCTTCAAACGAAACGCTTGAGAGGCTTTATCAAGGAAAATTAGATCGTTTTACAGGTGCAACATCTCTGGGAGTACTTTGAATGGATGAACAGACTCCACATATCCTGATCGTGGATGATGACCCGAATATGACCGGGACCATCAGCGATATCCTCATAGCCAAAGGCTATCAGCCGACCTCTGCGTTGTCGGGCGCTGAAGCGCTGACTCAGGTCGAGGAGCATCAAATTCAGGTGGCGCTGATCGATCTGCGTCTGGGGGATATGTCAGGCATGGATGTCTTGCGGGGCATTAAAGCCCGCTCACCCAGAACAGAATGCATCCTGTTGACCGGACACGCCACCCAAAATTCTGCCATAGACGCCGTTCAAGCAGGGGCTGTCGGATATTTTCAAAAAACTTTTGATTTAGAACAGGTCTTGCTGTCCATTCAGCGCGCGGTCGAGAAATATGCTGCAGAGACAAGACTGCACGAGAGCGAAGAACGCTATCGTGGATTGTTTGAAGATTCTCCCATCGCGTTACGCGAAGAGGATTTTTCAGAAGTTAGAAAACATCTCGATCTATTGAGACAGCAAGGCGTGACTGATTTTCAAAACTACTTCGTATCACACCCCGAGCTTGTGCTTGAATTGGCCGCAAAGATCAAAATTGTAGAAGTAAACAAGGCTGCGCTAAAAATGTACCGGGCAGATAACAAAGATAAACTGCCCTCCAACTTGATCGAGGCATTGGACGGTGAGTCCGCAGACCGCTTTAGAAAACAACTTATAAGCATTGCGGAAGGTCAGACCAAGTTCATTTGGGAGGGGATAGACCGTACAATTGATGGAAAGCAAATTTATGTGGAGGTGAACTGGTCGGTTGCCGCTGGCTATGAAAAAGATCTTTCAAAAGTAATTGTTTCCATTCAGGATATCACCGAGCGCAAACATGCCGCAGATCTGGTACGCGAACAGGGCGAACAACTCAGATTGTTATATGAAGCCAGTCAGCAACTAAACCGCACATTGGACTTGAAAGAGATATACCAGGCGGTCTGTGATTTCATGTCCACCATTGCTGTCAATGATGGTTTGTTTATCTCTGCATTTGACCCTGAAACTCAGTTGATTACCTGCCACGCCTATTGGATGGAGAATAAGTGGCTGGATGTCAGCCCCTTCCCAGCTATTCCGCTTGAAGAGGAAGGCAAGGGCACGCAAAGCCTTGTGATTCGATCTGGGCAGCCCATGTTGATCAATGATTATCAAGCGTTGGTAGAAACCGTTCAGAGCGGATATTACATCAACAGCGAGACAAACCAGATCGTCAATAATATTCCGCCGGAGGAAGATATCACGCGCTCTGCGCTGATCGTTCCGCTTAAGCTGAAGGGCAGGGTCAGCGGAGTGATTCAAGTGATGAGTTATCGCCTGAATGACTACAACGAAAACCAGTTGAAATTGCTCGAAGCCCTGGCTCTGCACGTTGCATCTGCCGAGCAAAATGCCCAGCTTTATTCTCAAGTGCAGGCTGAATTGAATGAGCGCAAGCTGGTGGAAAAATCTTTGCGCGAGAACGAAGAACAGTATCGGACCCTGGTCGAGCAGATCCCAGCCATTGTTTTCATTGACGAAGCCAGAGAGGATGGCTCCACTATATATGTGAGCCCCCAAATTGAGACGCTACTAGGATTCACGCCGCAACAATGGCTGGAAGGATCGCCTGGCCTTTGGGCCAAACAAGTTCATCCGATCGATCTCGAGTGGATCCATGCAAGATATTTGCAATGTATCCAGTCGGGTGAGCCTTATGATGTGGAATATAGAATCAGAGCGTCTGATGGACGGTTGCTGTGGTTCCATGATCAGGCAATTGTGCTGCGCGATGAAAATGGCAGTCCTAACTTAATTCATGGGTTGATGTATGACATTACTGAACGCAAGCAGGCAGAAGAGAAACTGCGCGCCAGCGAGGAAAGATATCGTGAACTGTTTACCAGCATGATAGATGGTTTCGCGTTGCATGCGATCATCTGCGATGAGAATGGAAAACCAGTCGACTATCGTTTCCTTGAGATCAACCCGGCTTTTGAGCGTTTGACCGGGCTTAAATCTGAGAATTTGATCGGCAAGACCGTGTTTGAAGTTCTTCCCAACAGCGAGTCTTATTGGACCGAAATATATGGAAACGTCGCCTTGACAGGCAGATCTACATTTTTTGAGAATTATTCCAGAGAACTCGATCGTTATTTTGAAGTTTCGGCTTATTGTCCGCAGCCAGGCCAGTTTGCCGTCATTATGGTGGATATCACCGAGCGCAAACGAGCAGAGGAAGTCACCCATCAGCGTGTATTGGAGCTGGAACTGCTTTACGAAGGCGGTCTGGCTTTCAGTCAGTTGCTTAATCCAAAAGATATCGGTCAAAAGATCATTTCCCTGCTCGAACAAAAAATGAACTGGCATCATACAGCTATTCGCTTGTATGACTCGCAAACAAAAATACTACATCTGCTGGCTTTCAGCCAACCGAATTTGGATGTGATCGAATCCCTTGCGGTGGAGGAAAAACTAAAAGAAAAAGTGACGAGGCCCGATCAAGGAGTCAGCGGTTGGGCCGTTGAGCATTGTCAAATCGTGCGTTCCACTGACCTGCCAAATGATGCGCGTTATGTTGAAACTCTGCCTGGGATGCAATCCGGGCTTTATGTGCCGATCAAACTGGGCGACCACGTGATCGGAGTGATCAGTATTGAAAGTGAAAATCCGAATGCATTTAGTCAGGCAGATGAACGACTGACAGATACATTGGCAAGCCAGGCCGCCAGTGGGCTCGAAAATGCGCGGCTCTTCGATGAAACCCGCCTGCGTATCAAAGAGTTGACTACGCTTCATAGCACAAGTCAGAGCTTGCTTGCCGCGCGGCTCGACACCGAAGAGATATATACTGCCGTACATCAGGCTGTGGCAAAGACCATGAAATGTGACGCCTTCGTGATTGTGCTTGATAACGAAGATTGGGACGAATATCATGCCGTCTATTTCTTTGACAAAGGTACAACCTTCTCGCCGCGGCGATTGCCGCGTGGAACGGGATTGAGCGGGCGTGTGATCTCCGCCGGCGAAACGCTTATGATCGATGATACAAGCAAAGAGAATGTGCAGGCGACTCATTTTGGTTCAATGGAATCGACGCTCTCGATCCTGGCGGTTCCATTGCGCAGGGGAAATGAGACCATCGGCATGCTTTCCACGCAGTCCTACCAACCGAACGCCTATAACGATTCTCAGCGGGCGCTGTTGGAAACGATCGGGGCGCAGCTTTCCTCAGCCCTCGATAACACGAATCTTTTTCAGCAGACCCAGGCGCGTATCAGAGAGTTGGAATCCCTTTACATCATAACCACGTCCCTGCGATCGATCCAATCTATTGAAGGGGCGCTTTCAACTCTACTGGATAACACCCTGGCTACCTTGGATACAAGCGCGGGAGAAATTTTACTTTACAACCAGGATAGCAATGAATTGCGCGGTGTTGTTGCCAAGGGCTGGTTTAAAGAATTAATGGATTTCCCGGTGAAAAGTGGTACCGGTGTAGCCGGCACAGTTTTTGCAACAGGAGAACCCTATAGTTCAATTGAGTTTGCTCATGATGTTTTGCCCCAAGCCTCTTCGCGAGAGATGATCCCTCTGGGTTGGGGTGGAATTTGTCTTCCGATACGCATATCCACTGAGATCATTGGTGTGATGTTTATCTCTATCCAACAGCCCCGCCAGATCAATTCGCAACAAGTTCGACTGCTCGAGTCTCTGGTTGAGATCGCGGGTGTCACTATAAATCGTATACGCCTGTACGATGCTGCCGCCCGCCGCGCTGAAGAATTTGCCTCCCTCTATGAGACGAGTAAAGTGCTTTCCGTAGAATATGATCTGGATACCCTGCTTGAAGTTATTGTAGAACACGCAAGAGAGATGTTGAACTCATCCACAAGCGGTATGTATCTATATGACGCAAAGAGACAGGTATTGGAATTAAAGATGGATAATTCACCTGAAAGGCCTGTCGGAATGTTGCTGCAGATCGGCGAAGGTTTGGCTGGTAAGGTGGCGCAAACCCGTCAACCAATGAGAATAGAGGATTATTCAACCTGGGAAGGCCGTTCCCCTCATTATGAAGGCATCCCGATTCGCGCTGTGATCGAAGTTCCGATGTTGTATGCAGGCGAATTGATCGGTGTATTGGCGGCCGATGAGGATAGCAATTCGAATAGGAAATTTACCGAGTCAGATGAACGTCTGCTTTCGCTATTTGCGTCGCAGGCGGCTGGTGCCATTAATGCAATGCGTCGACGTGAGGAAACCATCCATTACGCAGATGAACTGGAAGAGCGCGTCATCGAACGCACGGCTGAAATAGAGTCCACGCGCAAGCGACTGGATCTGGCCGCCCGCGCAGGCGGGATCGGCGTTTGGGAAATTGAAATAAAGGGAAACAAGGTTATTTTGGATAAACGTATGCATTTTATTCTTGGTACCGATCCTGAAGAATTTGATAATACTCTTGAGGC
This sequence comes from Chloroflexota bacterium, assembly GCA_026390015.1. GTDB lineage: Bacteria > Chloroflexota > Anaerolineae > Anaerolineales > Villigracilaceae > Villigracilis. Next base: position 44,569 of record JAPLGS010000093.1, read on the forward strand.
GTGGTGGGCAAGGATCTATCCAGAAGATCTAAAACAAACTCAAAAGCACTTCGCGGAAGCCCTGAAAAAAACAGGAATATTCTCCGATGAACATCGTATCATTCGCCTGGATGGATCCTTGCGCTATACTTCCGTCAACGGCATTGTTCTGTCTGATGCGGAATATAACCCTGAGCGCATGATCGGCGTCGCTGTGGATGTTACCGACCGCAAGCAGGCCGAAGAAGCCCTGAAACATGCCGGTTTTGAAATGGAACGCGCCATGCGCACCAAGGATGAATTTCTCGCAAACATGAGTCATGAATTGCGCACTCCACTCAATGCCATTCTCGGTATTTCCGAAAGCCTTGAAGAACAGTTCGTTGGAGCTCTCAACGATAAACAACTTAAGTACACTGGAATCATCCGCGAAAGTGGGCGTCATCTGCTGGATCTCATCAACGACATCCTCGACATTTCCAAGATCGATGCCGGCCGCCTCGAACTTGATCTTCATGATCATTCAGTTGAAAAAATATGTCAATCCAGTCTGCGCATGATCAGGGAACTCGCCCAGAAAAAAGATCTGAGCGTTTCATTCGAAATAAAAGGCGGCGTGAAAATCATCCTGGTTGACGATCGGCGTTTGAAACAGTCGCTTGTAAATCTACTTGGAAACGCAGTTAAGTTCACTCCTCAAGGGGGAACCATTGGGTTGGAAGTGAACGGTCACCCGGAACTGAGCGAAGTCACCTTTACTATTTGGGACACGGGCGTTGGCATTGCCAGCGAGGATATACAATACCTGTTTAAACCCTTCGTGCAATTAGATGCCGGCCTCGCGCGCGAGTTTCAGGGTACCGGGCTGGGGCTGGCGCTTGTCGCGCAAATGATCCACTTGCATGGCGGACGAGTGCATGTGGAGAGCACCCTCGGGCAAGGTAGTCGCTTTATCATTACACTGCCCTGGTGGAGCAAGCAGCAGAATGCCCCGCTGACGAGGGCAACGGGCGAGATTCCGCGAGTCCGCTTGAAGGACGGCAGGAAGCTCAGTGGGAAAATCCTGCTTGTGGAAGATACGAATGTTGTCATTACCCTTATGAGTGAATATTTAATTTACAAGGGTTATAAGGTGTATATTGCAGGTAACGGTCTGGAAGGCGTTCAGATCGCAAAAGAGGAACATCCGGACCTCATTCTTATGGATGTGATGATGCCGGTTATGGATGGGCTGGAAGCCACGCGTCGTATTCGCGCCGATCAATCTTTGCGAGACGTACCCATAATTGCGCTGACAGCCCTTGCGATGGCAGACGATCGTGAACATTGCCTTGCTGCAGGCATGAATGATTACATGAGCAAACCCATTAAGATGCAGGAATTGTCAGATGTGATCGAAAAATATTTGGGCGCAGGTAGCGCGTCTGGCGGAAAAAAAAGCTCGGTTGATAATGAAAGCCACGTTCAATGAGCATGGGCGAAAGATAAGGAGCAATTATGCCAAGTACAATTTTGATCGTAGATGACGAAGCAGGCGGAAGATACACTCTGGAGTCCATTTTGGAGGAACAGGGATATCGCATTGAAATGGCGGAAAGCGGCAGGGATGCTCTTGAAAAAGCCCATCAATTTTTGCCGGATGTGATCCTGCTGGATGTAATGATGCCGGATATGGATGGGTTTGAAGTATGCGAGCGCATCAGAAAAGATCCCATCCTCGCCGAAATTCCCATCATCATGCTGACTGCGCTAGACGACAGGAAATCTTTTCTAACCGGGCTGGAAGTGGGAGCGGATGATTACATCACAAAACCTTATGATCGCCGCGAGCTGCGGGCTCGCCTGCAAGGGATCACACGTCTCAATCGCTATAAAAAATTGTTGGATGAACGCGCCAATATCGAGATAGCGCATGAACAACTTCTGGCCGCTTATGATGCCACGATCACCGGCTGGTCGAAAGCCCTCGACCTGCGAGATAAAGAAACCGAGGGACATTCCCAGCGTGTGGCAAACCTGTCAGGGAAACTCGCGGAAATGATAGGTATCGGAGCAGAGGAAATGCTCTTCATTCGGCGCGGCTCGCTGTTACACGATATCGGAAAACTTGGCGTGCCTGATTCTATTTTGCTCAAGCCTGATAAGCTGACCGAGGAGGAATGGGTCATCATGCGCAAACATCCGCAGTACGCCTACGACATGTTCTATCCGATCGAATACCTGCGACCCTCGCTGGATATTCCCTATTGTCATCACGAAAAATGGGACGGCAGCGGCTATCCGCGCGGATTGAAAGCCGACGAGATCCCTTTGTCGGCGCGCATATTCGCCATTGTAGATGTATGGGACGCGTTGAGTTCCGACCGCCCATATCGCCCTGCATGGGAAAAATCAAAAGTGTTGGAATATATCCGCGAGCAGTCCGGAAAACATTTTGACCCGCAAGTGGTGGAGCTTTTCAATAATTTAATTGTGGAGGGGTAGACATATGCCTCGTTCATGTTCATTGTTTTTTACGCATCTTCGGTTTCACGCGCGACACGATTAATTTCATCAAGACTCGCGCCGTTTGCTTTTTCGAGTCGTTCAAAGCGTTTGCTGAATTGCGCCATCGCGTAGTTCACAAAGTCATCCTCCTCCAATCCAAATGGGACAATTTCATAACGCGCGAAGGCGTCGCCGATCACGCCGATGGCAAGCGGAAGCAGGTTGTTCATTTGCGTTTGGAGATGATCCCATTCCTGCGGATTTTCTGCGATAAGCCGCGAGAGCAGGTAAACGCCATACGCGATATGACGTGACTCATCCTGCTTGAGCAATGAGATTCCTGCGCGCAGTCCTGGCATTAAGTCATTGCGCTCGAGCATGCTGAAGAAGGCGTGATAGCCAGTCTCTGCGAGCACACCTTCCACGACCATATTGTAGGTGACAGAGGCGCGGATCTGCGCGGCAGGGCTTGAATCATTTTTTAATCCAAGCAAGGCGTCGGGCAGGGCTTCGTAAAAAATTTGTTTGTAATTACTCGTATGATAATGGGAAAGATCAACCGGCGCACCGCAGACTTCATCTAAAAATCTTTGGAAGAAATCCGTATGCTTGGCTTCTTCAAAAAGAAAAGTTGTCAGGAACATTTCCTCTTCGAGGCGGCCTTCGCGCGCGATCACTTCGATCAGTGGTAGCAAGTCCAGGGTCACGGCTTCTTCACCCGCCACGAAGAGCGCGAGTAAAAGCCAGATCAAATCTTTTTCATCATCTTTGAAAACTGCCCAATCCAACTTATCCTTTGAAAAATCAATATCAGAAGGATTCCAGATGCCCAGTTTTTTGGCCTTCTCGTATAAGCGCATGGGCGGCAGGGCGCGGTTCAATCCGCGCGTGGTGGTGGCGAAGGATGTGTGGGGCATGCGGGTTCTCCAGTATATAAAATATTTTTTTTGAATGTAATTATTAGTATAAGCGTGGGAAGATTTACATGGAAGGGTCGATTATAATTTTTGACATGCCCATCACCCGTGATTCTATCCGCACTTATTATGATCAGAACACGAATCTGTTTCTCAAGTTCAGCGGCCGAAACGCACGGAAAGCGGAAAATATCCATCGCTCGTTATGGACAGACGGCGCGCAGACTCTCACTGAGGCGCTGAATGTTTCAAACGCGCGTATTCTTAAGGAAATAGAATCTGTCGCCCAAACAAATGCCCGCATTGCAGATCTTGGCTGCGGCGTTGGCGCGAGTTTATTTTATATTTATCCGCATTTGCAGGATCCCGCTCCTGCGTTTGGTTTAACGCTCAGTCCCGTGCAGGCAAAATTCGCGGGAGAATCCGCGAAACAATTAGGGTTGCAGGATCGAATTCTATTTGCCGAAGGTGATTTCACCAGTGTGCCGCTCGCGAACAATCTGGACGCGCTGTATTCTGTTGAAGCCGTTGTGCATGCGGTGGAGCCTGAGGAATATTTTATCGAAGCGAGCCGTTTGCTGCGCGGCGGCGGGAAATTAATTCTTGTGGATGATTTCAACACGGCGCGTCCGCTTTCAGTGGCAGAGTCAAAATGGCTGAAAGCCTTTATCGACGGCTGGCATGTCGCGGGTGTGCGGACGGTGGAGCAAACCATTTCATCCGCGAAAAAAAATCATTTGCGTTTGCTCAAGAACGAAGACTTGACTCCGCATCTGCGCTTGCGTAATCTGCCAAACATGCTTGCGAATATAATTCTTTTTATTGGAAATCATTTGCCAATAAAACACGCGATACTACCGTCCATGCTTGGCAGTATGGCACTGCAACAATGCCTGTATATGGGGATCATTAAATATCGGTTTTTGGTGTTTGAGAAAAATTAGCAGCTGGCTGACACGGATCTGCCAGCTTGACTTAAAACCTTTCCAACCGCATCGGACTTAAACTGAAAGATGGGGTTTGTCCATTGACCAACTCCGCTACAACCTGACCTGTGCCAGGTCCAAGCGACAATCCCAACATGGCATGACCCGTGGCGACAATAAAATTTTTGCAGCGGGATGAGCGCCCTATGATCGGCATTCCATCGGGCGTGACGGGCCGCAACCCTGCCCAAGTTTCTTTGATATCAAGTTTTTCATCGAGAACAATATATTCGCGGACGGAATTTTCGATGCGTTGAATCCAAACAGGATTCGGCGTCAGACTGTAATTTCCCACTTCGAGACGACCCGTGAAGCGCAGGAGATTCCCCAGCGGCGAGACTGCGATCCTGCGCTCCCCGAGGATCAAAGCCTGACGAGGCATTGGTTTGTTTGCGGTCATCGTCAGGCTGTATCCGCGCGCGGGTTGAATGGGAATGTTCAGCTTCAAATCGCGTGCGACAAGCGGGGTGAACGCGCCAGCGGCGAGAATGACCTGCTCGGATTCAAAATCCCCCGCATTTGTTTTAACTTTGGTGATCTTCCCGTTCATGGATTCAAATCCCGTGACGGATGTATTCTCGAACATTTCCGCGCCCATTGCGCGGACTCGTTCACTTAATAATTTAAGGAATACCGCGGGATTCAAATGCGCGTCACCTGTGAAATGGATGCCGCCAATCACATCACTCAGCGCGGCAGGCTCGACTTCATGTACTTTGGATTTATCGTACACATTTATCGGGATGCCATGTTTTTGCATAAACTCGGCTTCGTGTTGTCCCGCATGGAAGCCTTCTTCGTTTTTGTATAAATTGAGAAAACCTTTTTCTTGATAAGAACAGTCAAATTTTTCTTCGGTGATGAGTTGTGCGAAATTCTTCGCGCTCAATTGACCAAGACTATTCAAGGGTGAGATCGCCCGTTGGACGTTCGCTTCATTACACGCCATCACGAATTGCAGCAGCCATGAAATATATTTCGGGTCGAGGCTGACCTTCATCCCAAAGGGACTGTGCGCGGGGTCGAGCATCCACTTGAGCGCGGAGGTTACCACTCCAGGCGCGGCCAGTGGAATGATGTGACTCGGCACGATATGCCCCGCGTTGCCCGAGCCGCTGCCTTTGCCGATCTCGTGTGCGTCGAGGATGGTTACTTGACGACCCGATCTCAGAAGGTAATACGCGCAGCTTAATCCCACGGGTCCGCCGCCAATTATTAATACATCATGTTTTGAATTCATTTAATCTCCACAAGATTTTAACCTTTGACGAAGAAGAGTCAAAAGTTGAAAGTCAGATTCCATTCGCGAATGGGTCACGTTCATCCACCAAAATTGTCCCTTCGGACATTACCCATGCTTCGCCTGTAATGGTTGGGATAATATTTTTGCCCTCAACTTGCACACTGCCTTCGAAGATACTGCCGACGACACTTTGCTGTTTCCATATTTGACCTTCCACGATTTTTCCATCGGCGAATAAGCAGGCGAGTTTTGCGCTGGTGCCTGTTCCGCAGGGCGAGCGGTCGTAGGCTTTGCCTGGGCAGAGAACAAAACTTTTACTGTCCGCTTCTGGCGTGGGGGCGAACAACTCAACATGGTCAACGTTCGCGCCGTTCGCGCCTGTGATTCCGTTGGCGGTCAACTGCTCGCGCACGCGCCATGAGAAATCAGTCAGCGCTTCGAGGTTGGACATGTTCACGTCCAAGCCGTGGTCGTGGCACAGGAAGAACCAATTGCCGCCCCATGCCACGTCGCCGTGAATGGTTTTTCCATCCACTGTGACAGGAACGTGAGTCAGATGGCGGTAAGCGGGGATATTTTTGACGGAGACACGATTTGGATATATGTCATTGCGAGGGCGATGCTCTTCGCCCGAAGCAATCTCCTGCTCGACGAGGGGGTTGCTTCGTCGCTCACTATCGTTCGCTCCTCGCAACGACACGGGGTGCAGAGTTGCCTCAACAACCCCAACAGGAGTCTCCACCCGAATCACTCCAGGTTGGACTTTTCCCAGATATGCCAATGATGCAATGAGACCGATGGTACCATGCCCGCACATGCCGAGGTAGCCGACGTTGTTGAAGTAGATGACTCCAAACTGACAGGTCGGGTCGGCGGGCGCTACGAGCAATGCGCCGACGAGTACATCCGAGCCGCGCGGTTCGTTGAGGACAGTGGTGCGGAATTCGTCGTGGTCTTTTTTCAGGCGCGATAATTTATCCGCAACGGAACCAGCCCCGAGGTCGAAGGGAAGCGTTTCTATCAGGCGGGTGGGCTCACCGCCAGTGTGTGAGTCCAAGAATGGGATTCGTTTCATAGGGTAGACATCCAGAAAATTATATCGTTGCGAGGAGGGTGCACTTCGCGACGAAGCAATCCCCAACTATGAGGAGATTGCTTCGTCGCAAAAAGCAAGAGCGCTCCTCGCAACGACATATTAGTCGAGGGTTTTGAAAATTTTCTCGAATTCTGCGCGGTCTTCAGCGGTGAGTGGAAGCAGCGGCTGGCGCGGATTGCCAACGGGGATGCCGAGTAACTCACATCCTACCTTGACCTTTTGCAGATAACTTCCGCTTTCAACATTGCGGAGCAGGGGCATTAATTTTTCCATGTGTTTGCGGGCGGTGACGAAGTCGTTGGCGAGCGCGGCTTCGAGAACGCGGTGATGTTCGAGCGGAGCGCAGGAGGCAGCGCCGCCGATCCAGGCGGTGGTGCCCCAGAGGAAATAATCGAGGGCTTGATCGTCACTGCCGCAGATGATCTGGTAACGGTCACCATAACGCGCGCGAATCCCATAAACGCGGGACATGTCGCTGGAGGCTTCCTTGATGCCGATGACATGCTCATATTTGGTCAGACCATCCATCACCTCGAAGCCGACTTCGGTGCCGGCGCGCCAGGGGAAGTTGTAAAGCACGATGGGAATTTTGACGGCTTTGGCGATAGCTTCGTAATGCGCGAGCAGTTCGCGCTGGTTGGGACGTGAATACGGAGGGACGGCGACCATGAGCGCGTCATAGCCCATGCCCTCGGCGATCTGCGAGTAGCGGACAACATCTCGCGTGGCGCCAGAGTTGGTGCCTGCAATGAGTGTGACCCGCCCGTTGAGCTTTTCTTTGGTGAATTTGAAAATGTCCAGCCGTTCGGCTTCGGTGAAAGCGTAGACTTCGCCCGTCGTGCCGCCTGGGACGAGTCCTGCGATCTTATTGGCGATCAGATATTCGATCAGTTGTTCAAGGACGGGGTAATTGATGCTTTCATCCGCATTGAAGGGGGTGACGATGGGGGCGTAGATTCCTTTGAGTTGCATGTGAGACTCCAGTTGGAAAGTTTGAAGGTTACAGATTTAAAAAATAAAGATTGCATATTGTTTTTTATAGTAGAAGTGGGTAAGTATTATTTCGGGAGCGGCGGAGCTATTGTGACACGAATACCCATGAAGTAGAAACCTTCTAAATATCGGTGATTGTTGAGAAATAAAAAAAAGGAATCGCCACGCAGTTGCACCTGTATCTTCGATTGCCTCAGCGGCTTCGCGCGGCGGGTTTGCGAAGTGCCCATTTGGGTATCAGTGCTGGAGCCCCCTAAAGGGGATATATGGCATAGGAAAATGCGGAGAGGGCGGTTGGTCATAAGGATGAAGGGGGAATGATGAAGGATGAATTTTATTGTTTGGCGAAGCGGACTTTTTCTTCGGTGGCTACAACGAATTGATTGGGGAGGCGGTCTGCGTAAGAAGCCAGCAACTGCTTCAAGACATCGATTTTATTTTTGGCGCGTTCATTATCCAAACGAAGCAGAATGACCCCGTGATGGGATTTATGCTCACGGTAAATCTGATCGCCGAAATCCTTGTCGTTTGTGATCAATACCCATTTTTCTTCAAAGGCTTTTTGAACAATATCGTTGTCGTCCATCCCTCTTGCAGAGTCGTAAACGGAGAAAACTTCATGCCCCTGCGCTTGCAGCCATTAGGCTATGGCAGGTCCCGTACATTCATCTACGAGGAAACGCATTTACGCGGATTCCACTGAAAGCGGCATGAAGACAGTATTTTCCATTGTTTTGCTGGCGAACAAAATACATGCTTGAATATCGGCTTTGGTCAAGCATGTATATTCATCAATGATTTCTTGAAATGATGCGCCACGAGCCATAAGATTGAGGATAAACTCAACTGTTAATCGCGTCCCTTTGATGACGGGTTTGCCAATCATCACTTTGGGGTTGATTGTAATTCGTTCGAGTAATTTTTTATCAGTCATTTCTACTCCTTTACAACTCTTGCAGGTATCTTACTTCCGAGAAGATTAGATGTCAATTGATTACTTTTCCACATTCCAAGCCGGCCTTGAGTAGAGTTCTTCTCCGCGCTAAAGGCGAGCAAACAATCCATGCTTCGGCGCGGAGTTTTTGATACAACTCCCGTACGGCGGGTTTGCGAAGTGCCCGTCAGAGTATCAATGCTGGATTCCCCTAGTGGCGTGTTTGATAAGTAATTCAACATAGTCGTGGCACATTAACAAACTGTATACTTCTCATACAAAATCATCGAAGGAGTTTTGTATGAGAAGACGTGCGCCAAAAATCATAAAATTGAGTCGAACAGATTGTC
>JAPLGS010000043.1:0-1089 GCA_026390015.1 Chloroflexota bacterium
TTCCAATCCATAATATTCTCCTAGCCTCCCCATCCGCGAGTGAGCACAACCCGTTCGCCTTTAACTTTGATACGATAGATATAACGCACAATCGCATCTGCTGCGACAAAGAGCAGAATGAGCGCCTGGATCATGGAGATCAGGTCAACAGGCAATTGGGTCATAAATTGCATACGCGTTGCGCCATTGCGCATGGCCGCAAATAGAAAAGAAGCCAACACCACACCCAGCGGATTGGATTTCCCAAGCAACGCGATAGCAATTGCGTCATAACCATAACCTGACGAGAAACCCAGTTCATGGCGATAGTTCAAACCGGTCACTTCGATGGATCCTGCCAGCCCAGCCAACATGCCGGATAGTAGCATAGTGATGATAATGATACGTTTAACATTAATTCCAGCATACTTCGCCGCGTCAGGATTTAATCCCACCGTTCGAATCTCAAACCCGAGCGTGGTCTTGTTAAGTAGCCACCAAATTGCAAACGCAATTACTAACGCCAGAATGAATCCCCAATGAATACGCAGTCCATCAAAAATCGGCGCAATGCGCGCGCTTTCCGCGATCAGAGGCGTGCGGGAAATCACATTGAGCGGATTTTTATCTTTCATCACGCCGCCAACTAAAAACGATGTCATGTTCAACGCGATGTAGTTCATCATGATCGTATTGATCACTTCATGCCCGCCCGTATATGCTTTAAGCGCGCCTACAATGCCCGCCCATATACCGCCAGCTAGGGCGCCAGCGAGAATTGCCAACGGCAGGTGGATGTAGATCGAGAGTTCAAAACCGAGCCATTCAGGAAGCGCGTATCCGATCAGCGCTGAAAAAACAGCGCCGAATGCAAGTTGTCCCTCAGCGCCAATATTAAATAATCCGCCCTTAAATGCAAGAGCTACTGCTAACCCCGCAAAAATATAAGGAGTTGACCAGATTGCTGTTTCGCTTAAGGCTTTCTTTGAGCCAAATGCGCCTTGCAGTAAGGCCTTGTATGCCACAAACGGATCTCCCCCAACAAATTTAATAATCAGTCCGCCAATCACTACAGCGGTAAATATCGCCAGGAAGGGGACCAAAACCGCG
>JAPLGS010000043.1:1152-2056 GCA_026390015.1 Chloroflexota bacterium
GTAATACTTGTCTAGCTAATGAAATTTTTTGCTTTTCTGGTTGCATGCTTGCTCCAGTGGAATGATTGATATCGGTCATTATATCAAACAAGGTTGCCATACATAAACAAAAAATGGGAAAGAGGTATACGCCTCTTTCCCATTCACGTACTTGAACTAAAAAACTACGGTTTTACTGGAGCAACGCCGGTCTTGATGGAGCCATCAAGCAGACCAGCAGAGATCTCTACCATCTTGGCTTTGATTTCAGCGGAAACATCCTTGTCCAAATCGTGGAAAGGAGCATAAGCTGCTTCGCCGTAGAAGTTACCATCTACGATGGTGCCTCCTTTGGAAGCCGCAACCAAACCAGAAACGCCAGGGACAATCAACTTCATGGCGCTGGAGAGAATGCGGGGAGCCGCTTCGGGCAAGGTCAAGTATTGGTCTGTATCAACGCCGATAGCGTAAATACCTTTTTGAGCCGCAGCTACGACAGCGCCATTACCAGTCTTTCCGCCACCGCCAAAGATCACATCCGCGCCGTTGTCGATCATGGAATTGGTGGTGGTAGCAGCCCATTCAGGATCGGTGAAGGTCTTATCGAAACCTACATCACTGTGGTACACAACCAGGATATTAATATCAGGGTTGATATACAAGGCACCAGCACGATAGCCTTCGCCAAAACGCCAAACGGGGGGAACTAGGTCAGTAGCGAACACGCCACCGATGGTGCCGCTCTTGCTCATCTGCGCAGCGAGCGCGCCAACAAGGAAGCCAGCATTATCTTCCGGGAAGACCAAACCAGTAACGCCTGCAACTGTTCCCGCAAACTGATCCTGATCGACGCCAATGAAGCGGACATTAGGATAGGTCGCAGCAGCAGCAGCAGTCGCTTCGCCGAGGGCGAAACCAACGGTCA
>JAPLGS010000165.1 GCA_026390015.1 Chloroflexota bacterium
ACACACGGCACACACACGCGGCACACACACACGGACCTGGAAGTACTGGCCCATCGCCTCGCAGATCTTCTGCGCGAGCGGCAGCGCGCCGTCGCGGGAAATCTTCGCACGACCCGCACCCGCAGAAGATGACGCGATCAGTTGGGGGAGCGAGGGTGCCGCGCTGACGCAAGCCGCCTGGGACGCGTCGGACCCGATGCGTCGCGCCGGGCAGATGCGGATGGTCACGGCCTTTTTCGACGAAATCTTCACCCATTTCGATCCGTATTCGCGCTACGTGGCGCCAGCGGAAGCGGCGGCCGACCGCGCCCGGCGCAATGGCCGCGGCGGCATCGGCGTTACCGTGGAACCCGCCAAGGGCAGTCCGCAGCCAACTGGTCAACGCATATTTAAGGTGGATTTCTAATTCGATGTCGTTGCGAGGAGCCGCAAAGCGGCGACGAAGCAACCCCTATCTTGGCAGGAGAATGCTTCGGGCAAAAGACAAGAGCGCCCTCGCAAAGACATGATTTAATTACTCTTGAAACCCCGTCTTATACAACTCAAAGTACATCCCCTGCTTCGTCAGCAATTCACTGTGCGTGCCTTGCTCAATGATTCTGCCATCATGAATGACGATAATTCTATCGGCACTTGTTATGGTGGACAACCTGTGCGCGATCACAAAAGATGTTCGTCCTGTTAATAATTTTGCCAGCGCGGCCTGAATAATTTGCTCGGTCTGAATGTCCACTGAGGATGTGGCTTCATCGAGAATCAAAATTCTTGGGTCAGCCAGTAATGCGCGCGCAAATGAGATCAATTGGCGCTGCCCCACACTCAACAGAACGCCGCCTTCTTCAACAGAAGTTTCGTAACCATTTCTCAATCCTATAATAAAATCATGCGCGCCCACAGCTTTTGCGGCCGCGATGACTTCTTCATCACTGGCCTTCAAACGTCCGAATAAAATATTTTCCTTAACAGAACCATTGAACAAAAACGGATCCTGCAAGACCATGCCCATCTGTTTGCGCAGGGATTGCTGAGTCACCATCCGCAAGTCAAAACCGTCCACGCGCACACAGCCTTTGGTTGGATCATGGAAGCGCGTCAACAATTTGACGATGGTCGTCTTGCCAGCGCCAGTCTCTCCCACAAAAGCGATCGTCTCACCAGCGTAGACATCCAAATTAATTTGATCGAGGACTAAAGTCGGGTCATCGGAATAATGGAAGGAGACATTTTCAAATCGGACTGCGCCGCTAATTGATCCCATTTCTTTGGCATTGTCTGCATCCCGAACTTCGATCTCCGTATCCAGCAGCGCGAGGATTCTTTCTCCGCCCGCCATCGTGGATTGAAGCGTGTCGAAGCGGCGGCTCAGGTCGCGGATGGGCTCGAAGTAACGGTCAATGTATAAAACGAATCCAACCAGCACACCTGCCGTAATTGATTCGCCGAGCACAGCCGTTCCGCCGATCCAGACGCGAAAGAGGTCATAATTGCGTCCCTCACGACTAAAAGCCTGCACCACACGCACCCCGTTGATATTCTCAGCGAGAACAGAATTGACCCACGAGACCGCCGCGCGCACTCTACGATATGCAAAGCGCGCCGTACGGCGATAAATATAAGTTGCCAATATCATGAAAGGAATGGTGATGAAGGTGAGCAGTGAAAGTTTTACATTCAACGCCAGCATGGCGACGATAATTCCGACGATGGCAAACAGGTCGCGCGCAATGGCAAGCACTGCCCAAGTGATGAATTCGCGCAGAGTCTCGACATCATTGATGACACGCGTGATGACTCGTCCCACCGAATAGCGGCTGTAAAAACTCAATGACAGATTCTGCAAATGCTCGAACAGCATTTTACGCATATCGTAAATCACAGACTGCCCAACCTGCGCCATAACATTCACGCGGATGTAAATAAAAGCCCAGCGCACGATGGCCGCACCGAGATAGATCAAAACTGTATTGCGCAAAACTGGAAGGTTTCCCGCCACGAGGCCGTCGTCAATGGCAACTTTTACAAGATACGGACCAATGACAGAAGAGATTGTCGCGCCAAGCATCAGGATCGAAGACAGGATCATCTTCCAGGTATACGGCGCGAGGAATCCAAAAAGTCTCTTCGCGACTTGCGGATCAATCGCCTTGTCGTAAAGTTCTTCAGATTGGGTAACGTAGGGGGGCGGGGTGATTGTCATAAGTAAAGTTACAGGTTTGAAAGTTGCAGATCGTTCTGGGTTAATTCGAGATCGTGAATTTCTTTGTAAAGGCCGCCTTTATTTAATAACTCATCATGCGTACCGCGTTGAACGATGCGACCCTGATCCATCACGATGATCATATCTGCGCGGCGGACGGTGCTGAGGCGATGCGCAATTACAAATGTTGTGCGGCCTTCCATCAGGTTGTCCAATGCTTCCTGAATCAATTTCTCTGTTTGCGTATCCACACTCGAAAGCGAGTCATCCAAAATCAAAATGCGTGGATTCATCAACAGGGCACGCGCAATCGCCACGCGCTGACGTTGTCCGCCAGAAAGTGTGACTCCGCGCTCACCGACCATCGTCTGATAGCCTTCGGGAAAACCTGTAATAAATTCATGCGCCTGCGCAGCTTTTGATGCGGCGATAATTTCACTTTCAGTTGCTTCGGGACGGCCATAGGCAATGTTCTCGCGAATGGTATCGGAGAATAATAGCGAAGTTTGGAGCACAATGCCAATTTGCTTTCGTAAAGAACCCAAGTCCGCCTTGCGGATGTCCACGCCATCCACCAGCATCGCGCCATCAGTAACATCGTAAAAGCGCGGGATAAGATTTACTAAAGATGTTTTACCTGAACCAGTTGGACCGATCAACGCTACAAGACGATTCGGCTCAACCTTCAAGTTGATATTTACCAGAGAAGATTTTTTCTCATCTTGATATTTCAACGCAATATCCCGGAACTCCACTTCACCGCGCAATGTAGAAAGTTGAATCGCGTCCACAGACGACTCGATCTCTGAAGGAGTATCCAATATTTCGAGCACACGTTGCGCGCCCGCGCTGGCTTCACCCGCGGCATTGACCAACCAGGTTAATTGTTGGGCTGGCGCGGCAAGCATCAAAACATAAGCATTAAATGCGACAAGTTCGCCAACGGTCATTGTCCCATTTAAGACCATTCGTCCGCCAAACCACAGAATGAGAATGGTGCACAACGTCACCAGGAAATCTGTGCTTGGCATGACCTTGGACCATTCGCCGATAATTTTTATCCGCGCGTTGTAATAGGCACGATTGGTTTCGTCAAAACGATCGATTTCGTGCGCTTCGCGGGCAAATGCGCGGATGACCTGCGCGCCGGTTACATTTTCCTGCAATCGGGCGGATAGGTCTCCAAGAACAGAATCCACTTTGAAGAACAACACTGTCACGAGATCGCCGAAAACAAACGTCATCCACACTAGTGGAATGATCGGCAAAATGGCGATGAGAGTCAACTGCCAATTTGTGGAGAACATAATTCCCAATGCGCCGAATAGGATGAATATCAATTGAGTCAACTCCACGATGGAGCTGCCGATGAAATTCTGAACTGCGCGCACATCCTCGATACAGCGCGAGATCAACTGTCCCGTTTGGGCATGGTCGTGATAGGAGAAGGATAAATTTTGGATGTGGTCATAGAGTCGGTTGCGCAGATCATAGCCAACGCGCGCGCCGATCCACTCAGAAACAAATCGTTGAAGCGCAGCTAATGCCGCTGTCGCCAGACCAAGCATCAGCAGAATAAGAGCCGAGCGGATTAATAATCCAACCTCGCGCAGAGCCAGTCCCTGATCGATCACATCCCGAATAATCCGCGGGACATATAACCCCAACGCGGTCAAGATGGCGAGATTGAGCGCAGAAAATAAAATCTGCGGCAAATAAGGTTTGATGAAGGATCGAAGTCGAAGTATATGCATGGCTTTTATAATCGCGGACAATTAGCATACCACGAAGAAAGAAGTTGAAACAGTGATTTTCGTCAGTTGTATCAATCAACATTCTCATCTATACTATTTTCATAACCCTACAAAAGGAGCGAGAATGACAGAAGCACGCAAGAAGATCACTTTACCTTATTTGTTCAAAAAGGTCGCGGACAGGGAACCGATCACCTGGCTGACCTGTTACGATTATCCGACTGCGTATCTGCAAGAGCAGGCGGGTATTGAAATGATTTTAGTGGGCGACAGTCTCGGTATGACGATGCTCGGTTTCGACTCTACTCTGCCAGTAAAAATGGATGACATGATCCGCCATGCGCAGGCTGTCAGACGCGGCGCGCCAACGGCTTTTGTGGTGGGCGACATGCCGTACATGACGTATCAAACTTCGGTCGAAGATGCGATCCGTAACGCAGGCAGATTTATGGCTGAGGCTGGATGCGACGCGATCAAACTCGAAGGCGGCGCGGCGATGGCCGACCGAATGAAAGGAATCGTGGATGCTGGCATTCCCGCCATCGGACATCTCGGACTCACGCCGCAATCTGTCTCCGCTCTGGGCGGGTTCCGCTTACAAGGGAAATCCGCCTTGCTGGCAAAGAAAATTGTCGACGATGCAAAGGCGCTTGAAGAAGCTGGCGCATTCTGTATTTTGCTCGAACTTGTACCAGACAGATTATGCAAACTCATTATGGAACGCGCAGAGAATTGCATTATCATGTCGCTCGGCGCTGGTCCCGACGCGCATGGACAATTATTGATCTATCACGATATGTTCGGGTTGTATCCCAAATTCAAACCAAAGATGGCGAAGGTTTACGGCAACGCGGGTGAAGTAATTCTCAACGGCTTAAAAGGCTATCACGATGAAGTCATCGGCGGACAATTCCCCATGCAGGAAAATTATTTTGGGATGCCCGATGAGGAATTTGAAGAATTGAAAAAGATGCTAAAGTAGACACGGAAACAAGTAGACAGGTGTCGAAAGTGTCACCGTGTCAAAAGTGCCTACTTGTCTACTTGTGTATTTGTATACATGTCTACCATTACCAAGGAGTACCATGAACAACATACAAAAATTACTCAAGATCTCGCCCGACAAACTAAAGGCGTTCAACTCGGTTTTACTTGATCCCAATTCACAGGTGATGAAAGATTTTTTGGCGGTAGTGGCAAAATACGGCACCCCGCAGGAGATCAACAAAAAACATCGTGCAGCCCGCAAGATGGATAATTTATTCAAGCTGGTCGAAGCGAAGAATCCTGATTACATTAAGGATTTGAACTGGCTTATTGAACAACGTAATAAAGGCGCGTTCATCTCTGTCGCGGATTATCGCAAAAAAGTTTTAGGCGATGCGGCAAACAAAATGAAGTTCAAGGATAAATACGCGGTCACACTTGAAGTTTCTGCCTTGCAATATTTCCCGTGGGTGCGCGTGATGGCAGAGCAGGCGATTGCAAATCAAACACTAATGCCTGGGCGCTATATCGCAGTCCGCAGAATGAAGGAATCCGAAGCAGACGGTGACTTGCCCGCGATCGTCGCCGCGCTGGATATCATCGGCGCGTCATTCGTGGAAACGCTGGATACCAAAGGCACCGACGGATCCAATCCGCACCTTGGCGGGCCCGCCACCATCACAGGCTATTTTGGCGGCATCGGTCAACCCAACGAACATGCTCTGCAATGGCTGGATGAATTTTTATACTACTACACCAATTACGGTGTACAGCATGTTCTCAACTTCAACGCGGGCACGATCCTGTTGGCATTCCTGCTCCATCGTTTGGGAGTGGATATCCAATTCAAGATCTCAGTATTTTTCGGCGCGGACAATACATATAACGCGTTGTGGATTTTGACAATGGCAAAACTACTCAGCCGCGACGATGGCACTTCCCCGCTGATCGGATTTAACTGGTCGAACTCTGTCAACAACCAGACGATGGAACTGACCTCCGACTTTAGAAAGTCGCTTGGCTTTGAGAAGATCGTGCGCTTCGAACATCACATCACCGAACCGCAGAAGAGCATTGTCATTCAACCCTACAATCGCCGCGCTGAGTTGGTGGAGCTGGCAGACCATGTCGCCAACATCGCCGCGAAACACGAGGGCGGCGACCCTGAAGTGGATGTCACCCGCGCACATCTATCTGATGTGCTGGATTACTTCCGCGAGAAAAAGGAAGTCATCGACTCTGGCGATTGGGATAACCTACAGCAGAACTATCTCGACAAAGTTGCCGCATGCAATCACTCCGCCTGGGATCTGACAAAGGCTGGATTAAGTTTTATCGCGGCGAAAAATTTGCACAAATAATAATATTCAGAAAACAAAAAGCGGTCATCCGAAAAGGTGACCGCTTTTGATTCCAATTGAAAATTATAACTACACATCTACTGCTAGGCAAGTGAGGGTTTGCTCAACCCCAGGAATGGGTTGGATCTCGAGAGCAGTGATCGAACCGAGTTTGGCCAAATCAATTGTTTCCACCACAGCGATCGCATCGTACGGGCCAAATGTCATGTGTGCTTCTATAACCCCGTTGATCTTACGAAGCTGATGGACAACGTCTTTCAATTCACCCGTGCGAACCTTGATCATGATATACGCTTTCATGCCTTCTCCTTTTTAATTAAACTTTTTTGACACGAAGAAATATGACCCAATAGACAGCGGCCACCAACACGGCTCCGCCAATAATATTCCCAATAGTAACCGGAATGAGGTTGTTGATAAAGAATGCTTTCCAAGTGAGCAATTCAAGTTTCGGAACTTTATCCCCGATCTTCGTCATAAACTCCGGATCAAAACCTTTGATCAGAAGCGCATACGGAATAAAATACATGTTCGCGACACTATGCTCAAAACCTGCAGCCACAAAAGCCGTGATTGGGAATATGATCGCGAGGATTTTATCCATGGTTGTTCGTGCGCTATACGTTAACCAAACCGCGAGACAAACGAGCGCGTTACACAATATCCCAAGCGCGACGGCTTGAATAAAACCGAGATCACATTTTCCAACCGCGATCTTCAAGGCGGTAATACCGACTGAATCTGAACCAAAGGTATATTGTTTTGTGAAGAACATCAACGCAGCGGTTGCAAGGGACGCCACAAAATTTCCCGTGTAAACAATAATCCAATTCCGTAGCAGCGCGCGACCGGTCACTTTGCCGCTCGCCCACGCCATCACGATCAAGTTATTGCCCGTGAACAATTCCGCGCCGCCAATAACAACGAGTATCAGGCCGAGGCAAAAAACCAACCCTGTCAAAAGTCGTGTTACGCCATACGGCAAACCAGTGGTGTACGCCAGCGCCCCATCCGCCGCGGTGACAGACATGCCGCCAGCGGCGACAGTTGTAGCAAATATCGAGCCCAATGAAATGAACGCGCCGGCCAACAACGAGAGCATGAACATGGTAAAAGCTGGCATTTCAGCTTTACGTACGCCAAGATATTCTGCGCGCGTGGCCATTTCCGCAGGCAAAAGTGCATCAATTCTAATTTCACTCATAAGTGTTATCCTCTTTTAGTTTTATTCGTGATATTTTTTACCGCCAAGCGAATCAGAAATTGTAAAAGTGAAAAGTTAATCTGTAATGAAAACGGACGCCATTAATCCACTACTTTACATTCACTACTGACTCTCAAAATTTATATCACTATTTCTGTGTGACGTATTGCCAAAATCGAGTCTTCTCAAAAACCAGAGATTTTAGTAAAATTATATATTATATATAATTTTACAGGAGTCAGTCAATGGCTGTTTTCACACCTGGGCGTCGTTGGCAACCGCCCTTTATGCCTTTCAAACGCGAGCCATTCAAGAAACGAGTGCTCGCAAAAATAGAACTTGCAGTTAAGGGTCCGCTATTTGGCTGCCGTATGTGCGGCAACTGTCTCTTACAAGAGACCGCTTTCATTTGCCCAATGGAATGTCCAAAAGGTCTGCGTAATGGCCCATGCGGCGGCTCGACTCCGGAAAAATGTTACATCGATGAATCACGGCCCTGTATCTGGTACAAGATCTATGAACGTGCTTTCAAACTTGGACGCGAAGCTTTATTACTTGAAGTACTACCGCCCCTCGATTGGGAAAAAGCAGGCACTGATTCGTGGGGAGATGTTTTTGATCAGGCCAAAAATATTGGTGCGAAAAATATCATTACAGGTCTGACTGCGCGGGAAATTGGCTCTGCTTCGAAAACATTGGATTCGGTATTTACTCCCGTGCGCCAGCCCATATGGTGGCAGGGTGACTCTTTATATCATGCGCCAAAATATATAGAACCCATCTCTGAACTTGAACGCAGGTTGAAAGCCGGTGAATTTGTCGTCGCCGCAGAAATCACACCGCCGCTCTCCATCAACACCGACAAAATGTTGCAAAACATTGAATTGCTCAAACCTTATGTAGCCGCGCTTAATTTCACTGACAGCCCTTCGGCAATCCCACGCATGTCTTTGCTGGCATGCAGTAAATTTGCACTAGATCAAGGCGCTGACCCGGTGATGCAGATCGCCGCGCGAGACCGCACGCGAGTCGGTTTGCAATCAGAAGTGATGGGCGCATCTGCGTTGGGAGTTCGGAATATTTTATGTATCACCGGCGACAGTATGGTATTGGGACCCAGCCCACGCGGGCGGATGGATATAGTTGACATAGACTCCGTCCAAATGTTGTGGATCCTGCGGCGATTGCGTGATGAAGGTAAATACCTCGACGGCCGCGAGATCAAAACTCCCCCGAAATATTTCCTCGGGGCGGCAGCTTCTCCGTTTGCATCCAACATGAAATTCCAGGCATTGCGTGAGCAGAAGAAAGTAAACGCGGGCGCGCAATTTTTCCAAACCAATGTTGTCTTCGATGCAGATGCGCTTGACGAATGGTTAAATGAAATCGCCAAACGCAACATTTTAGATAAGGTCTTTATTATGATCGGGCTGACACCGTTAAAAAATTACAAGACCGCCACGTATATGAACGATAAGATACCAGGAGTCTTCGTCCCTGAAATAATACTCAAGCGAATGGAAGATGCAAAAAATAAAGGGAATGAACAAGCGGAAGGTTTACAGATCACATTGGAGTTGATCGAAAAGATCAAGACAAAACAAGGCGTGCATGGGATTCACATCATGGCCGTTGGCTGGGAAGAGATCGTGCCGAGGATCGTGAAGGAAGCGGGTTTATACAACACCGGCGCACATTCCTAAATTAGCAATGGATATTTAACCCAGGAAAACATAAGTCCAAGTTGCAACCCTCAATTATGCAAGGTTGATGTTTTTCTATTTTTAAAGTGATATGATGTTGTTATAACAAAGAAACGAAAAGGCAAAGCCGGTGAAAACTGGCGACGCAAAGCCACGGGTCTAAAACCGAGAAATCGGTCATGATCGCCAGGCCGCCGAAATTTAGACAAATGTTTTTATGTCTTACAGGCCTGGCAAATAATGTCAGGTCTGTTTGTTTCACCCAGTTGTATCGGAGGAAAACATGAAAACACATAGAATATCAAACTTATATAGAACAATGATCGTTGTTCTCATAGTAGGAGTGTTAGGGAGTCTTACCGGAGGAATTCAAGCTTCGGCGGCTCAAGTACAACAGTCCTATTTAGTTCAAGCTACCACAACAGCTTTGGCTGCCCAACTGGTAGAAAAATATGAAGGCGTAGTCACTTCTCGGCTTGAGATCATCCACGCCGTTGGAGCGCTGCTTTCCGTTCAAGGGGCCGCGCAATTGCGCCTTGAAAACGGAATTGTCGCGATCACCCTCAACGGGTCTGTCCAGTCCAGTGACAACGATAATCCTGGGGACAAAAATAAAGAAAAAGAAAAGAATAAAGGCATACCTTCCGCTGACTTTCCGAATGTAGTCGGCGCAGACGTTGTCTGGGAAGGCGATGTGATCGGCTCCGGTGTGACCGTGGCAGTGCTCGATACGGGTCTGGCTGATCTCCCGGCGCTGGTCAAGAGCGCAGACAATAAGCACAATCGCATTGTCGCCTGGAAGGATTTTATCCAATCAAGCAAAAAACCAATTGATCCCAATGGACATGGCTCTCACGTTGCCGGTATCATTGCCAACAGCCAGAAAGGCGCAGATGGTGAATGGAATGGCGTCGCTCCGGATGTCAAGCTGGCAGGCGTACGCGTTCTAGACAAAAACGGAGTCGGCACCTACGAATCCGTTATCTTGGGACTGCAATGGGTACTCGAAAATCAGGCTCGCTACAACATCCGCATTGTCAACCTCTCGCTGGTTTCACCTGTTCAATCACCTTACTGGGCTGATCCCCTTAATCAGGCGGTAACTCAGGTTTGGGCGAACGGGATTACCGTAGTCGTTGCGGCTGGCAACAGCGGACCGGAAGCCATGTCCATCACCGTTCCTGGTAACAACCCCTACGTCATAACTGTGGGCGCGTTTACTGATAACTTCACCCCTGCAGATTGGAGCGACGATTACATTGCGCCGTTTTCCTCAGCTGGCCCCACACTCGACGGCTTTGTCAAACCTGACTTGGTCGCTCCGGGTGGTCACATGGTTTCTGTCGTGCCGAGCGACTCTGTTTTAGCCAAGCAATACCCAAATAATAAACTCAAATCTAATTACTTCAAACTAGCTGGCACCTCACAAGCCACTGCGGTTGTCTCAGGCATTGCCGCGCTGATCATTTCGAATAACCCGGAAATCTCTCCCAACGAAGTAAAGATACGCCTGACCGGTACAGCTTTACCATGGGTCGACGCAACAACAACTGAAGCGTTATACAGCATGTGGGTACAGGGTGCCGGCATGGTGAACGCGCCTGATGCTGTCTTTGCTGATGTTAGCGGCGCTGCCAACGAAGGTATGGATATTCAAGCCGACTTGGCCGGAACGACCCACTACGAAGGTTACTCCTATTACGATGAAGCCACTGCCAGTTATCGCCTCTATGATCCATACGGCGATTGGGCTGGCGGATATGGCGTCTGGGACGGTAAACGCGGCTCATGGAGTGGCGCACGCGGATCTTGGAGTGGCGATTATGGCGCTTGGAGTGGCGCGCGCGGATCTTGGAGCGGTGGGTACGGCGTTTGGGATGGTAAACGCGGCTCATGGAGTGGCGCGCGCGGATCTTGGAGCGGTGGATATAGCACTTGGGCTGGCGCTCGCGGTTCTTGGAGCGGTACCGAGCCTTGGGCTGGCTCAATCTTTGCGGATCCCGCTTTTATTTCCAGTTTCGTGGCTGGTGATAGCCCAGACGCTACAACATCCAATGCGACGACTTCCTATTTCCTACAAGATCAGTAATTCTTAATAGGCACAAATAAAAAAAGTCCCCGACATTAAAAGTCGGGGACTTTTTTTATTTGCGCGCTCTTATTGTGAGAAAAAGGTGGGCGAGAGGGTCAGTTTTTACGTCGTGGTACTAAATCTTTTTTCAGCACGGCCAGCTTTTGTATATCTAGGCGTGCGCCAAGTTGTTCGAACAATTTCTGTGCCAACATAAGACAGGATTTGACTAACATGGGATTAGCTTGAAGCGCTGCTAGGCGTGCCGTGCTCATCATTAGTCGCCCGCGTTCCAAACGATTGTCCGTAGCGTCGAAAATCAACTCTGCTTGCTGATACTGATTTTTGGCTTCATCAATATTGCTCATTGCCAATGCGATATCGCCCAGCAAGCGTACTGCACAGCCTTTGATCTCTGTTTCAGCATCCGCAGGGAATTCAGCCAGCAAGACCATGGCCTGCTCACCGCATTGGCTGGACTTCTGCAAGTCATGCATACTGAGATAAATGCTGCCCATGTTGACAAATACATCTACTAAGGTTGTCTTTTCGCCCAAACTCTTTAGCATAGCCTCGCTGCGCAAGCTATGTTCTAAGGCGATCGTCCATTCTCCTAAAGCGTTGAAAAACACACTCAAGTAGTGGTTAGTCTGTGCAATATGGAAACTATGGCCGATCTGCTCGGCCTGGCTTAAAGCCTCTTCCAGATATCTGCGGGATTCATCTGTATTACCACGGTCTAGCTGTAGCAATCCAAGGTTGCTATTCAGTTCAATGATACCTTCCACATCGCCCAACCTAGCCTGTAATTCGACGCTACGTTTTAAGTTTTCCAAGGCTTCATCCCAGGCTCCCATTTTCCAGCCCAAAATACCTAGGTTATTATAAGACCGCGCAACTCCCAAGATATCTCCAAGCTCTTCGCGAATTGTGATACTTTTTGCTACGAAATCACTAGCCTGTTTTAGGTGATCTTGCTGATAATAAATCCCACCTAAGCGGTTATACACTGATGCCACAATATCCAGTCGCCCGGCTTTCTCAGCCAATGATTGCGCCTGCGTCAGATAATTCTCTGCTTCATCCAGGTTGCTACGCCGGAAGTAAATCCAGCCGGTATCATTCAGGATTTGAGATAACTCAGCAGGTGATTCCAGCCCGTCATCCAGCAAAAGTTTCCGAGCCTCTCCCAGACAGATCAGCGCCTGATCGTAATCGCCCTGACTTTCATAGGTCATACCGATCTTTCTTTGTAAGTTACAGGCAATTACCGCGCTGACTTTTTCATCACCATTAATTACATGCGCTGCGCTCTCGTAGGCTGCGCGTGTCTTAGGATAGTCTCCGGCTAGCGCTAAGGCGTCGCCCAATCCGCTATGAACCTGAAGCGCTTGTTGAGCTGAATGTTCCACCTTCGGTAATATCGATAGCGCGTCTTCAAAATATTTTTGTGCCTGATTGGAGTTGTAATTGCGCGCGGCTTTCTCTCCGGCCAGGATAAGATATTGCAGGGCGCGCTCTATGTGATCGCTCCAAAAATAATGGCGGGCAAGCACGTCGATCTGATTATCCAAATTATCGGCAAATAACTTTTCGATCGTCTCGGCCACACGGCCATGCAATTCTTTTTGTTCACGCTTCAGTAGAGTGCTGTATATTGTGTCGGCAACCAGAACGTGTTTGTACATATATTCGCCGCCAGGTGATAGGTCTGGCAGAATAAACTCACGTTCCAGCAAAATCTGCATGGATAGATCCACCTCGTCTGACATCAGCGTTGGCAGACACTCGACGATAATGGCGCGTGTAAAGGAGCGCCCGACCACGCTTGCTACTTTCAGGATGTGCCGCTGTACCAATTCAAGGTGATCAAAACGGGTTAGGATCAAACCTTCGAGTGTATCCGGAACCCCCAGCTGGTTAAGATCAACTTTGTCTGCGAGCTGCCAGTGCCCTTCGACTCGTATCAGCAGGTTTCGATCCATTAACATGCGCAGGATTTCCTCGAGATACAAGGGAATCCCGGAAGCCCTTTGGATGATATGACTGCGCAGCGCCTCAGGCATGTTCTGGATCGCCAGTAGTTGTGAGAATAGACGGTCGCTCTGATCGGGTGACAGGCTTTTGAGAGACAGGTCTGTGTATCGCAGTCGCAGCAGGTCACTGGCTCGTTTGGTAATTTCTGCGAGTTTCCCATCTGCAAAAGTACGTGAGACAGCTACGATCACAATTGGATTCTTGACGAGGCTTTCAAGCAGAAAATCAAGCAGCTCTAAAGAACCAGAATCTGCCCAATGCAAATCTTCCAGGATCAAGACTGCCGGTTTTTGTTGTGCCTCTGCCAGGATTAAATCCCGTACTGCTAAAAATATTTGTTGACGAAGCTGTTCTGCGGCCAAATAATTAATACGCTTGGCAGTTTCGGGGTTTGAAAGTGGCAGTGAGAGCATTTGTTCGAGATAAGGCAGAACATCGTCAACCCGCTTGGGTAATAGGTTGGTGACATGTTTTCGCAAACGAGCTTGAAATTCAATTGGCGAGGTTTCAGCGTCAACTTCCAACAAGCGCAGGATCATATCCTGGAAAATCCAATACGAAACGGCCTTCCGGTAAATCAAGCTGTAGCCTTCCAAAATCTGCATTGGCAACTGTGATACGAAGGATTTAAACTCCGATATCAATCGGCTTTTCCCTATGCCGGCCTCTCCGCTGACCGCCGAAAACCGTCCCAACTTTTCGCTGTTCATGGAATTTACCGCCTGCTGTAAGCGGATTAATTCTCCGTCGCGGCCAACCATCGGAGCGTAAAGACCCTCTATCCCGCGCATTGATCCCGGTTTGATTTTCGTCCCCAGCACTGAATGAGCGATGACCGGCTGACTAACGCCTTTCAATTGCAATGGGGCTACCGATTCAAAATCAAACAAGGTGCGTACTTTTTTATAAACGACATCGCTGACGAGGATCATTCCCGAGCTTGCCGCGGATTCGATGCGGCTCGCCAGGTTGACAACGTCACCGATGGCGGTGTAATTCATCATCATGTTTGACCCAACCCCTCCGACGATTACACTGCCGGAGTGCAGTCCGATGTGTGCCTTGAGCTCGGAACCAAGTTGTTCTTTCAGTTCTGTGCTCAGCTTTTCGAGATCAGCTTGCATATCCAACGCGGCGCGGATGGCGAGTTCGGTGCTATTCTCATGAGCGATCGGCGCGCCAAACAGAGCCATCAACCCGTCTCCGGTGAACTTATCTACGATCCCATCATATTTGTAGACGTCATTTGCGAACATTTTAGTGCAGCGTTGGACCAACTCGTACATTTTTTCGGCATCATTAATTTTTTCAGAGAGAAGGGTGTAACCTGAGAGATCAACGAATAGCACAGTCACCGGGCGGTGTTGACCTGCCGCTTCAAGACCTGCCTGTCTGAATCGATCCAACAGATCTGCTCCCACTAATTCACCAAGCTGACTGCTGGTCGGGTTTCCGGAGGCAGGCTCGATTACAGGCAACATCCCAGTCGCGAGCAGACGCAGCCCGCAGTTCCCGCAAAAGCGCATATTAGGAGGGTTTTCAAAACCACAGTTTTTACATTGAATGGACAATGGCAGGTTCTACCTTGGGTTGGTAATTAAACTTATTGAACTATTGAATCAAGACTGTCAAGTAAATTGTTCAGCCGAGCCTTTGTTCCTTAATATCATAAAAGAACTCATCTCACCTTAAACTTCGCTTTCAATAAAATCATTATACTATTCCTTTTCAAATCTGAAAGAAATACTGGCATAAATCGAATATATATAAAGGATATAATCACTCTAAAATAAAATCCCAGAGGTCGCTCCATGTCAAGCAACACCCCAACCGTCAAAATCTACCCAAAGAGAACTCTTACTATATTATTCGCCATTATCATTCTTCTGGTCTGCTTAAGTATCTGGGGGCAATATCTGAGATTCTTCCCCAGAAGTTATAGCGTCCACGGAGCCATACAGGAGTTTGGTATTGATCTATTAAGGCAATCTTTCTACACAGACTCCGAAGCCAATGTTCCGACCTATTTCAACACCATCATCCTGTTCATCCCATCCATGCTGTTTGCTTTAATTGGAGCATGGAAATTATCGATTAAGGATAAATTCAAATACCAGTGGATCGGACTCTCGCTGGTCTTTCTCTATCTGTCCATGGATGAGGCATCCGTCTTGCATGAGAAATTAATCGCGCCCATGCGCCTCCTCTTTAATTATGAAAGGTTTGGCGGCATTTTCTATTTCGCCTGGGTCGTTCCCGGAATGGCGGCTATATTGCTTTTCATGCTTGCCTATCTCCGTTTTTTTATACATCTTGAAAATAAATTTAAGTTCCTATTTTTTATTTCGCTGGCTATATACGTCAGCGGCATTATTGGCGGAGAAATGCTTAGCGGGCATTTTGCGGGAACGATCGGGTTTAAAAACTTTACTTACGCTGCGTACACAAGCCTTGAAGAATCGCTTGAATGGATCGGATGTTCGCTGCTTATTTTTTCCCTACTTAAATATATACAGCAATATCTACCTGATGGGATCACGATCCAAGCATGACCACCCCAGACAGGCTCATTTCAGAATTGGAGTTAAAGCGTAATACAGGCGAGCGCGGAACTCGCAAATTTATCGCTTACAAAGGCGTAGTATATGATGTAACAGATTGCCCCAAATGGCGTTTGGATATGCACGAATTTTTACATTTCCCCGGCCAGGATCTGACGAGCGAACTTCCCGAAGCGCCGCATTACGAGGAAGTCTTCAAACACGATTGCGTTAAGATCATTGGCAGGTTGGCGGCGTGATTACACCAAAAGTCGAAAGCCCAAAGTCGTCCACTCCGCGAAAATTTATCACACTATGCGGGCGGATTTTCAACAACACCGATCCGCAGTATTTCCCACGCGTACAATATCACGGGCGGACAATTTTCCTGTGCACCGAATCCTGTCTCGGCGCGTTTTTAGCTGACCCTGATCTGTTTTACAAGATGCACAGAAATTCAGAGAAAAAATAACAATCCCATATTTGGAGCGCAAGACCTCTTGGTTTTGCGTCAAAGTCTGGAGACTTCGGATTCACATTAACGGTTGGAGAGATTATGATCACCCCACAAAAGCCCATTCATTACGAGCAGTATGAATTTCATAAATGGAAATCCTTCGATGCAGAGACCATTGTCGAAACGCCGGTTTCCTTGACCGTCAATGGCGTCGTGTGGATTACGTTCATGTGCACACCTGTCAACCTGGAAGCGCTGGCTGTTGGATTTCTTTTCAACGAAGGCATTATCGAAAATATCGGGGAAGTCAGCGACGTCCGCGTTTGTGAGCATGGCGATAATGTTGACGTCTGGTTAAATCATGATGTAGAACAACCTACCTCATGGCGAAGAACATCTGGCTGCACAGGCGGTGTGACGGCGGTGGATCTGCTAGCGAAACCGAATATCTCTTTTGCCAAAAACAGCCCAAAGGTCGAACCAGATGCGATCGGGCAGTTAGTCGAAATGCTGTTCGAGTCGCAATCGTTATATCGTGAGACCGGCGGAGTCCACACATCCGCATTAAGCGATGGCCGGAAAATACTGATCTCTGCGGAAGATATTGGCAGACATAATACTCTGGATAAGATCGCAGGATTGTGTTTGATGAATCATATCTGGCCTGAAGCAAGAATACTGATCACAACTGGCCGCATCAGTTCTGAGATGCTGCAAAAAGCGGCGCGCTTGAGCGCTCCCATTTTGATCTCGCGCACTTCCCCATCATCGCTTTCGATCGAGATGGCGGAGCGATATGGAATCACGTTGATCGGATACGCGCGGAAACACCGATTTAATGTTTACTCAAATACTCAACGAGTTGGTTTATAATTTTTCGCAAAAACCGTTTCATTCTAAAACGGTTTTTTTTCTTTTGTATTTGATTGTGAAATACGTCACTATAAGTAAGGACAATTATCCACCCGAAGCATGAAGAATGAAACTTACCTAAATAGACAATCTGGAGAATAATTAGTTAATCAAAAAATATTAATTCTTGATTGCAGACTTTAATAAAAAGGATACTCAGGTTATGAACTTAAAAGAAATTATCAGGTTGACAGAGGGCATCCTGCTAACCCCGAATATGGATATCAACGTACAGATCAGCGGCGGCTATGGCGCAGACTTAATGAGTGACGTGCTTGCAGCCAGTCAGCCTGGCGCAGTTTTGCTAACCGGTCTCACAAACCCGCAGGTAGTGCGGACAGCGCAAATGGCTGAATTCGGCGCGATCATTTTTGTGCGGGGGAAACAACCGCAGCCAGAAACCCTCCTGATCTCCATCCAGGAAAATATTCCGCTGATCACCAGCCCATTCGGAATGTTTGAATTAAGCGGCCGTCTGCATCAGGCAGGCTTGCCAAGTTTTGAATCCAATGTGCCCAACTAGAACACCTACCCGGCAGGAAACTCATGGGCGGCAAGGCCGCTCGATCACAGACCACGATGCAAATGAGATCAACCGTGTCGAGGAACTTTCTTATGACCTGAAAATTAACGAAGTGATGACGGCGCACATGCACATCACCAGCCCTGAGATGCCGCTCTCCAAAGTGTTGGAGATCCTGCGAATCAATCGCATTTCAGGTGTACCCGTGATGACAGATAACCAACTCGTCGGCATTCTGAGTCTTGAAGATATAGTTCGTGCAATGGAAAAAAACGAGCTGTCGGCCCCAGTCAGCCAATACATGACAAAAAAGATCATCACGGTTGCAGGCCATGATTCCATCGTGAAAGCCATTCAAACATTTACAGATAGCAAACTGGGGCGCCTGCCTGTTATAGATGAAAATAATAAACTCGTAGGTATGATCACCAAAGGTGATATCACCCGCGGTATTTTGACAGCCCTGCAAAAAGATTATAAAGAAGAGGAAGTCCGGCGTTACAGAGCCAGTCACCTCTTCGAAGATATTATTTCCGACCGCACCACGCTTGTGCTACGGTATAACATCAAAGCACACGATTTCACTCGCGGCGGTAACGCATCCAGCCATATCAAACGCGCGCTCTTAAGACTCGGTGCGAACCCACAAATTGCACGGCGCTGTGGGATCGCAGTCTACGAAGCGGAAATGAATCTCATCATCCACACAACCAACGGCGGAATTCTAAAACTGGAAGTAGAGTCACATCGCATCACCATGTCTACAACGGATGATGGGCCTGGAATAGCAGACATCGCGCAAGTCCTCCAGCCTGGGTATTCAACCGCCACCGAGCAAGTACGTGAAATGGGATTTGGCGCAGGCATGGGATTGGTCAACATCAAACGCTGTGTCGAAAAAATGGAAATCGAATCCACGATAGGCAAAGGCACAAAACTTGTGATGCGGATCCACGTGCCGACCGAAAATTTTAATGGACGCAAGGATGGATAACCTCATGAACCTTCAACAGATCATAGACCAACTCAACCTGAACGTTTTGACTGATCCTCGTGATTTCGCATTGATCCAACCCGATGGAGGCTACAGCTCAGACTTATTGTCGTGCGTCATGGCGGGCGCCAAAAGCAACTATCTTTGGATCACACTGCAAGCCCACCTCAACATTGTTGCCGTAGCCGCATTGCTGGATGTGGCCGCCATCATCATCACTGAAAACGCACAACCCGACTTCGCCACAATTTCAAAAGCAAATGAACAAGGTATCATTTTACTTTTGACTCCCAAGCCAACCTACGAAATTAATGGAAAACTTTGGGAAATGGATATTCGCAATCAGGGATGAAAAAATTCCGCGCCGATCTGCATGTGCATACTGTTCTTTCGCCTTGCGCCGAGGTGGAAATGATTCCGCCTCTGATCGTGCAAACAGCGCTTGAACTCAACATAGACCTGATCGCCATCACCGACCACAATGCCAGCGCGAATGTATCCGCTGTGCAAAAAGCCGCGCAAGGAACGACACTGAAAGTTTTGCCTGGCATGGAAATACAAACCCGTGAAGACGTTCACTTGTTGTGTTTGTTTGAAAATTTAAGCGAGCTTGAAATCTGGCAAATTGAAGTGGACAAATCTCTGCCATTCACTTTGAATCACGCAGAATTCTTTGGTGAACAATTTGTAGTCGACGAGCAAGGCGAATATATCCGCACAGAACCGCGTATGCTGTTAACCTCCACTCATTATTCAATTGACGAAGTATTTGAGCAAGTCAACATCTTGGGCGGATTGGTCATCCCGGCACACGTGGAGCGGACAACAAATGGCCTCTTCCCCATCCTCGGCCTGCTCTCCGACCAGTGGCCGATTCTCGGCTTTGAAATTTCCCGTCACACTACACCCCAACAGGCAAGATTGGATTTCCCATCCATTGGCAGCTATCCACTAATCCAAAACGGCGATGTTCACAGACTGAATGAATTCATCGGCTCAACAATTTTCATGCTCGAAGAACCCACCGTGAACGAAATCCGCAAGGCATTAGAAGGCAAAGATCGCCGCCAGGTTTTTATCGAAAATATGCCTGACAAGCGACACCATTGAATATGTGACATTGGTCATTGACGAAATTGAATAGCCGGATTAAACTAAATTGTGAAAATTATCACAATTCTTATCAAAGGTATCATGATGACAAGACTGTTAAAAGAAATTCCAAACAACGACCCGCTCAATATTGCTGAACAAAAAACGATCATTGATAATGCCATCGTTCAAAATAAAGAACGACCCGGCGCAGTAATGCTGGTGCTCAATGAAGTGCAGGGAAAGATAGGGCATATATCCCCATCCATGCAAGCCTATATAGCCCGCAAACTAAACATTCCAATGGGTCAGGTGCACGGCGTTGTGACTTTCTATTCCTTTTTTCAGACCAAGCCGCGTGGAAAACACACCATCAAGTTTTGCCTGGGCACAGCCTGTTATGTGGCTGGCGTTCCACAGTTGATCGAAAAAGCAAAACAAATGCTCAACATCGAATTGGGACAGACCACACCCGATGGACAGATCACACTCGAAGAATGCCGCTGTGTGGGAGCATGCAGCCAGGCTCCCGTCGTTGTGGTGGACGAAGAAGTACAGGGACGTTTACGCCCGAATAAATTCCCGCAAATCATCAAGAGAGTACAGGGCTAATCATGCGGGAGATCTCTTTGCACCTGCTGGATATTGCTGAAAACAGCGTGGCTGCTCAAAGTCACAATATTTGCATTGAGATAAATGAAAACTTAAAAAGCGATCTGCTTACCGTACGCGTGACCGATGACGGACGCGGCATGAATGAAGAAACAGCCAAACAAGTATTGGATCCGTTTTACACCACTCGCACGACTCGTAAAGTGGGGCTTGGGATTCCACTGCTGAAGCTGGCGGCGGAAATGGCCGAAGGTGGATTTAGCCTGGTCACAGAATCAGGCAAAGGCACGAAGATCGAGGCGAGTTTTCGACACAGTCATATTGACCGAATGCCGCTCGGAGATATCGCAGTCACATTCCTGACCCTGCTGGTTTCCTATCCGCTTATTCATTGGGTTTTTGATTATCAAGTAATCGACCACAATGGGGAAAGCTATGAATATAACTTTGACGACACAGAACTGAAGGCCGAATTGGGCGATATGCCCATGACCGAACCAGATATTTTGAAGTTTGTGCGCGGTATGTTCGAAGAAGGCACCGAAGCACTTGCGCTGCAAACAGTTAATTAAAAGGAGAAAACATGCCTGCTATCAAATCACTCGAAGAATTAAAACGTGTGCGTGAAGAAGCGCTGCAAAAGAAACAGATGAAAGCAGCGGCCGGTAATGTGCAAGTGATAGTCGCTATGGGCACCTGCGGAATTGCGGCAGGCGCGCGCGACACAATGAAAAGTGTATTGAACTTCATCGAAACGAATAATTTGAGCGGCGTAAGTGTGACACAAACAGGCTGCATAGGAATGTGCGAACAGGAGCCCATTCTACAAGTTGTGATCGGTGAAAACCCCAGGGTTACGTATGGCAAGGTCAACCTGGAAGTTGCCGAGCAGATCATGAAGCAGCACGTACAAAATGGAACGCCCGTAAAAGATTACGTTTTACCGATCTAAGATCATTAAGCTTTGGAGTTTGTTATGGCGTTTTATCGTTCGCATGTATTAGTATGCATTGACCCCGAGTGCCTCGCAAAAGGCGCTCATGAAATCGTGGATGCATTGCAAGACGAATTTGTTGCGCAGGGTTTGATCGACGAAATTCAAGTGCTCGAAACTTCCCGTATCGGCGGCTGCTCTGGCGGTCCTGAAATGATGGTCTACCCTGAGGGCTTCCACTATCACGGCATGACCGCCGATGATATTCCATTTCTGGTTGAAGAACATTTTCTAAAAGGCCGCATCGTTGAGCGCTTCCGCGAAGTGTCTAAACCCATTGTTGATGAAGAACTCGGTCCGCTGCGTCCAAAGGAAGTGCGTATTGTTTTACGCAACTGCGGTCAGATCGACCCGAACAATATCGAAGACTATCTCGCCATCGATGGTTATCAGGCGCTCGGTAAAGCCTTGTTTGAAATGACTCCTGAAAAAGTCATCGATGAGGTTTTGAATTCAGGTCTGCGTGGGCGCGGCGGTGCGGGTTTCCCGGCCGGCAGAAAGTGGCGACTCACCCGTCAGGTAAATGACAACCCAAAGTATATGGTTTGTAATGCAGATGAAGGCGACCCCGGCGCATTCATGAATCGGCGTGTGCTCGAAGGCGATCCGCACTCTGTAATAGAAGGCATGATCATCGGAGCGTATGCTATCGGCGCGAGTTATGGCTACATCTATTGCCGCGCCGAATACCCGGTGGCAGTTGACACACTTAACATCGCGATCAAACAGGCGCGCGAATTTGGTTTTTTAGGAAATAATATTTTCGGCACTGATTTCAATTTCGATCTGGAAGTGCGCGTCGGCGCGGGAGCATTTGTCTGCGGTGAAGAAACGGCATTGATGGCTTCGATCATGGGCAAACGCGGTGAGCCAAATCCACGTCCGCCATTTCCATCAGTAAAAGGAGTTTGGGGCAAACCGACCAATAACAACAATGTTGAAACATATTCCAACGTGCCTCAAATCATTTCAAAAGGCGCGGCCTGGTATGCCAGCATGGGCACGGAACGATCCAAAGGCACAAAAACCTTTGCCGTCGGCGGAAATGTTGTCAAGCCCGGTTTGATCGAAGTCCCAATGGGCATTACCCTGCGCGAGATCATTTTTGAAGTGGCTGGCGGAATCAAGGACGGCAAAAAATACAAAGCTGTACAAACAGGCGGGCCAATGGGCGGATGTTTGACCGAAGAACATCTAGACCTGCCGCTCGATTACGAAGCATTGAGTCAGGCTGGTTCCATGATGGGCTCTGGTGGTCTGGTTGTGATGGATGAAAATTCCTGCATGGTGGATATCGCCCGCTTCTTCATGGATTTTACGCAGGCTGAATCCTGCGGAAAGTGTACACCCTGTCGGGTGGGTACGCGCCGCATCCTGGAACTGCTGCAAAAGATTTGCGACGGCAAAGGTCAAGATGGCGACATCGAAAGACTTGAGAACCTATGTTATGAAGTTTCGCGAAACAGCCTGTGCGGACTTGGCCAGGGTGCGCCGAACCCGGTACTCAGCACGCTCAAGCATTTCCGTCATGAATATGAAGCGCATATCTATGAAAAGCGCTGTCCTGCGAAAGTATGTCGGCCATTGATCCACTTAACCATTCAAACGCCGGTCTGCACAGGCTGTACGGTCTGCTCGCGTAACTGTCCAGTGAATGCCATCAGCGGCGAAAGACGGCAGGCGCATCTAATTGACCAGGCGGCTTGCATCCGCTGCGGGATCTGCGTGCAGGTCTGTAACTTCAACGCCATTTCAGTTGAGTCATAAAACATCGATGATTGGAGAAACTATGATCGCCCCACTTATTGAAAGCGAAGTCGCCGCCATCGTGCGGGAAGCAATAAAAGAGCATGGAATCCAACGTGACGCACTCATTCCGATTCTGAGCGAGATCAATCACAAACTTGGGTATATCCCCGGCGAGGCATTTCGTGAAATGCGCAAACAACTTCACGATCCTGCACGACAGGCATATATTGCCGAAAGTCAGCTGTACGGGCTGGCAAGTTTCTACGATATGCTTTCCACCAAATCACGCGGACGGCATGTGATCAAGTTTTGTGAGAATGCCCCATGTCATGTTGTTGGCGGAAAAGCCATTTGGGATGGATTGAGGGAAACTCTCGGTCTTGAAAACGGCGAAACCACACCGGATGACAAATGGACTCTGGTCACAACATCCTGTCTTGGCTTGTGCAGCGTGGGACCGGTGGTGCTGATCGACGAAGATATGTACGGAAACGTCACGCCGGAACAGATCAGCAAAATTCTGGATCATTACGAATAGGAGCCATGATGATAAAAAAACGCGCAATGATATTGGTCTCCAATGATCCTGAGAGCATACGGCTTGGTGCGAATGAGATCGTTCAGCATCTAAACGAATCTCTCACCGCCTACGGCCTGCAGGATGAAGTTGACGTATCCACTGTTTCAGACATAGGCAATTCAAATATCCTTCCTCTGGTGGCTGTCTATCCAGAAGCTGTAATTTACGGCCCAGTCAAAACATCGGATGTGCGCTACCTGGTGGAGGAACATTTATACAAGGGCCGTATCGTGAATGACCTGCTCGCACCCCCCAAAATGTTAACCGGACAGATCGGATGGCTTCGCGGCCACAAGGGATATAACCCGGCTGAACAGCGCATCGTGCTCGAACGCGCAGGCCGTATCGACCCGGACAACATCGAAGACTACATTTCAGCGAATGGTTATGAAGCTTTAGGAAAAGTATTGGGTGAAATGACACCTGAGAGCGTAATAGATCTTGTCGAAAAATCAGGCTTGCAGGGACGCGGCGGAGCAGGCTTTCCTGCCGGTCGCAAATGGAAATTAGTCCGCGCTGCACAGGGAAATAAAAAGTACATCGTTTGCAACGCAGATGAGAGTGAGCCGGGAACGTTCAAGGATCGCATCGTGCTCGAAGGCGACCCGCATGTCATCATCGAATCGATGGCAATTGCCGCGTACGCGATCGGCGCGGACGAAGGCTACATTTACATTCGCGGTGAATACGGCCTCGCCTATCGCCGCCTTGAAAAAGCCATTCTTCAAGCCAGGGAATTCGGTTTCCTTGGAGAAAAAATCTTCGGAACGGAATTTAACTTCAACATTCATATCCACGCCGGTGCGGGGGCATACGTATGCGGGGAGGAAACAGCACTCCTCGAATCTCTTGAAGGTAGGCGCGGCGAACCACGTTCGAGGCCGCCCTACCCCGTCACCAAAGGCCTGTGGAATAAACCAACATCGGTCAACAACGTTGAGACTCTCGCAAACATTCCTGCCATCGTCCGAAACGGCGCGGAATGGTACCGCTCGATAGGCACGCCCTCCAGTCCCGGCACAAAGGTCTACACGATCATGGGCAATGTCAACTTCAGTGGTGTGATCGAAGTGCCGATGGGAGTTACCCTGCGTGAAGTGATCAACATCTACGCCAAGGGAATGAAACCAGGCAGCACTCTCAAACTCGCGCAGACGGGCGGCAGCAGCGGCTCGATCATTCCCGCCGTGTTGCAGGACACTCCGATGGATTTTGAATCCTTCCGCAAGGCAGGCGTTTCACTTGGCTCAGGCGCATTACTGATCTGTGACCAGTACACCTGCATCGTAGACCTCGTCAAAGTCCTTCTGCAATTCTTCCGTTTTGAATCCTGCGGCAAATGTACGCCCTGCCGCATCGGCACACAGCGCGCCTATGAGATCGTGACGCGTATCTCAAAAGGACAGGGAAAACTGGAAGAACTGGATACTCTTCTGGTGTTAGCAAGTGAAATGGAACGCGCATCCAACTGCGGGCTGGGCCAGACAGCCACCGTTCCGATCCGCGACATGCTCAAACATTTCCGCACTGAAGTGGAGGCACATATCCGTTCCGGCAGCTGCCCGACAGGTGTATGTGAAATGGTGCAAGAAGTTGAGAAAATCTAATCAAAGAATTTATAAGTCCAACCAGTTGAAACTTCAACACAGAGGTATGTATGGTGAAATTAACGATTAACGAAAAGCAGATCGAAGTCCCTGAAGGGACAACGGTCTTGCGCGCCGCAGACATGGCTGGGATCCAAATCCCACGGTTGTGCGACCACAAAGAACTCACCCCTTATGGCGGTTGCCGCCTGTGCATTGTCGAAGTGGAAGGTGCGCGTGTTCCCATGGCATCCTGCACACTGCCAGTGAACAACGGAATGGTGGTTCACACAGAGACTGAAGCGATCAAGAAATCGCGCGAATTCATTCTTTCCATGCTCTTCAGTGAGCGCAATCACTTCTGTCCCTTCTGCCAAGTCAGCGGCGGCGATTGCGAATTGCAAAACTCCGCTTATCGCGAAGAAATGACGCACTGGCCTATTCAACCAGGCTGGAGCAATTTTATGGTTGACACCACCCATCCATATTTTATTTTGGATAACAACCGCTGCATTCTGTGCCGACGGTGTGTGCGTGCCTGCGGCGAATTGGCAGGCAACTTCACCCTGTCGGTTGCGGAGCGCGGCGCGGCCAGCATCATCGTTGCAGACACAAACGTCCCGCTCGGGGAAAGCGCCTGTATCAAGTGCGGCACCTGCGTGCAGGTCTGTCCGACCGGTGCTTTGATCGACCGTGTAAGCGCCTATCAGGGGCATGACAATCAACTCGAGGGAATCAAATCGATCTGCCCGGGTTGCTCCGTTGGCTGCTCGATCAAGGTGATGGTACGGAACAATCGCATTGTCCGCATCGAAGGCGATTGGGACGGCGCAGTCAATCACGGATTGCTGTGTGAACACGGACGCTACGACCCGGTCACTGAATCACGCAAGCGCATCACCACTCCGCAAATGCGGGTCAATGGCAAACTTGAATCCGTCTCCTGGGACGAAGCCATGAGCGCAGTGGCAAATAAATTAATGGCAAACAAAAACGACATTGCAGCAATCGCATCCACAAGATTATCCGTTGAAACCCTGGCTGCTTTCAAGGAATTATTCGCAGATAAATTCCAAAGTAAACTTGTCACCAGCGTGGAAGAAGGCGTGCCCACTGCGGTGGTTACCCAATTCGCGCAAAAACACGAGGCATTCGAAGGTAAGCTGGATATCCTGCGCAACGCCGACACTGTTATGTGCATCGGCGCGAACATCCATCGCAGTCACATGGTCGCTGGTTTTATGTTCAAGCGCAATCTCGCCAAAGGGGCACGCTTGATCACTATCGATCCTGAATCCAGCGAACTGGATTATATGGCAAATATTGCCCTCAAGACTCAACCCGGCTCAGATCTTGCGCTCGTTCGAGGATTACTAGCTGTTATTGTCAAGGAAGGATTGGGACGCACGACTCTTTCACTGCCCGACGCAGATCAACTCATCGAACAAGCGGTCAGCGCCGCAGGTGTCTCTTACGAAGAGCTCAGCCAAACGGCGCAGTTATTGGCGCGCTCTATTTCGCCGGTGATCCTGTTCGGAAAGGGTATCACCGCCCAGCGCGATGAAGCTATCATCGAGGAATTGCATCGATTGGCAATTCTAGTCGGCGCAGTAGACAGCGAACGCCACGGATTGCTCTCCGTCAAAGGTGAATCGAACAGCCTGGCCGCCACACTACTTGGCATGGATACTGCCTTTGACCTCAACGGACAACAGGTTGTGTATGCCGCCATCGGTGATGATTATGTTTCGAAATCACTGGCAGAGCGGATTTCCAAGGTGCCTTATCTGGTTGTGCAGGCGTGCTATGAATCAAGATTGACCGAACAAGCGGACATCANAGCGGACATCATCCTACCCGTTACCATTTGGGCTGAGCATGAAGGTTATTCGATCAACCTTGAAGGGCGAATACAAACAACTCACAAATCCATTACGCCGCCCGAAACGGTACGAGAAAACATCGCTGTGTTGAATGAGATCGCACTGCGTACGAACATGGCTATTAAATCTGAGTGGCAAAAAGCCATTCTGGCGCGCAAATCAAGCGTGGAATTGAATTAAGAGGTACCCCATGAACAAACCAAAAATTGCTTCTGACTGGATGTGCGGCTGCGCAGGCTGTCATATGTCACTGCTGGATATGGATGAGCGCATCTTAAAAGTGATCGAGCTTGTCGACCTGCGCTCAACTCCAATAACTGACTTAAAGGAACCCGATGAAAGCGGCGTGGATGTTGGCATATTGGAAGGCGGAATCAACAACAGCGCCAACGAAGAAGTTGCTCACAAAATGCGCAAACGTGCTAGGATTTTGGTGGCGCTTGGTGACTGTGCTGTCTTCGGCGGTGTGCCGGCCATGCGCAACTTCTGCGGCGTGGAAGCGGCGCTTCAACTCGCTTATGTAGATGCGGACAGTAACGAACCCGGCAGTCAGATTCCCAACGACCCGGAACTCGCAACCATGACCAAAACACGCGCCATACAAGAGGTGGTACCTGTCGATTTCAGCGTCCCCGGCTGCCCGCCAGATGCAGATGTCATCTTCCATGTTCTTGCCGAACTCGCCCAGGGGCGAAAGCCTGAACTCAAAAATGAACTGCTGCATTGGCACTAGGAGATTTTACAAATGACCACACGAAAAATAACGATCGAACCTGTTACCCGTATTGAAGGTCACGCTAAAGTTACGATCCACATGAATGAAAATAATACCGTAGACCGTGCATATATGCACGTCAACGAGTTTCGTGGATTTGAAAAATTCTGTGAAGGACGCCTATATTTCGAAATGCCCCAGATCACCGCGCGCATTTGCGGCATCTGCCCGGTCAGCCACCATCTCGCAGCCGCAAAAGCTGGCGACGCGATAACCGGTCAAACACCACCCCGGCCGGCCAGCCTCCTGCGCGAATTGATGCACATGGGTCAGATCATTCAGAGCCACGGGATGCACTTCTTTGAACTTGCCGGCCCCGACCTGCTGCTCGGCTTCGACGCCAACCCTGAAACACGAAACATCATCGGTCTGATCAACGCCAACCCGGATTTAACCGTCAAGGCTGTTCAACTGCGCAAGTTCGGGCAGGAGATCATTAAGACTCTCGGAGGGCGCCGCATTCACCCTGTCTTCGCCATCCCCGGCGGCGTGAACAAGGCCCTTACCCGTCAGGAACGGGACGACATTTTGAAAAATTCTGATGCAGCGATCGCCACCGTGCGCGTCGGCCTGCAGATCATCAAAGGCTGGGCGCAACAGAACCTGGAGGATATCGATAAATTCGCTGTGTTCCCCACT
The DNA here is from genome assembly GCA_026390015.1 of Chloroflexota bacterium. Classification (GTDB taxonomy): domain Bacteria; phylum Chloroflexota; class Anaerolineae; order Anaerolineales; family Villigracilaceae; genus Villigracilis. The sequence goes on from JAPLGS010000165.1 coordinate 28,651, forward strand.
GGTTACTTTGGCTTGACCACGCCCAATAACGGACTCGAGCTTTACGATGGCGACATCCGCCTGATTGGACGGGACGGTGCGCAGTTGGAACACTTCCCGGTTGCAAATTATCTGGATCACATTCAGGAGCATGTCGAACCCTGGTCATATTTGAAATTTCCCTTCTACAAAAAGATGGGATATCCTGACGGAGTCTATCGAGTCGGTCCACTCGGACGCCTGAATCTGGCCGAGAAAATTGATACGCCCCTGGCAAATGACGAACTCAAGATCTTCAAGAGTCTGAATAATAACAAGCCAGTGGAGAACACGCTGTATTATCATTACGCCCGCCTTATCGAATGCCTTTTCGCGATCGAGCGCGTCAGCGTATTATGTGACGACCCGGATATCCTCAGCACCGACATTCTCAACACCCGCAAAGATTACAAGGGACACGGCGTAGGTGTAATCGAAGCTCCGCGAGGTACACTCATCCACGATTACACTGCGGATGAAGATGGAAAACTACTCAAGGTAAACTTGATCGTATCCACAGGGCACAATAACTGGGCCATGAGCACAGCGGTCGAATCTGTGGCGAAGACCTACGTAAAGGGACCGGAAGTTCAGGAAGGTATGTTAAATCGAGTCGAAGCAGCCATCCGCGCATACGACCCATGCCTATCCTGCTCAACCCATGCAATCGGACAAATGCCCATTCAACTTGAGATCGTCGCCGCAGATGGCACGCTGATCAAGACCCTGACCCGCGACTAGAATATTTTACATAAGCTGTACCGACTCCAATCAAACCGAAGGAGAGCAACATGACGACAGTTCGAAAATTACTTGACGATAAGCTCAATACAAAGATTCACACAATTTTAGCCGGTGAAACTGTGCTGGATGCGTTAAAAATTATGGCCGAAGCAGAGACGGGAGCGGTGCTCGTAACCGAAGATGACAAGATCGTCGGCATTTTCACTGAACGCGATTACGCCCGTCAGGGCGAAGTCAAAGGTGTTTACGCAAAAGACACCATTGTCCGCGACGTGATGACCAACCAGATGGTCATGATCAAGCCTGAGACCACCCTGCAGGATTGCGCCGAATTGATGCGTCAATATCGCGTACGGCATCTGCCTGTCATTGAAAATGAACATGTGATCGGGATTGTTTCCATTCGCGGACTCGCGGAAGCGCTGCTGCAACAAAAGCAAGGCGCGATTGTTGAACTCGAAAAATACATCCTGGGAACCGGCTACGGCGAGTAATCAGATTTCTTTAACTACGAATACAATTAGTTTGAACAGCACCATTGGCGACTGTTCCTTTATTAATTTCTTTAACGACAAGGTATGTAACTTGAAAAAACTATTGATCATTGGCTATGGAAACCCAGACCGCGAAGATGATGGCGTAGCCTGGCACATCCAACATGCGCTTATAAACAAGATGGGTTTGCCTGCGCCCGCTTCTTATGAAGATGAATTCCCACAAGCCGGGCAAATCAACTTTGCCTTTTATCTGCAGTTGACCCCGGAAATGGCAGAAGAGATTGCAGCCTATGAATATGTTTGCTTCCTGGATGCACATACCGGCAACATCCCTGAAGAGGTGCGCCTAATCGATGTGGAAAGCGACTTTCAACGCTCTCCCTTCACACACCATCTTACCCCGCAGTCGTTGATCTCGATCTGCGAAACACTTTATGGAAAAAAGCCGGAAGCCGCCCTGCTTTCCGTGCGCGGATATCAATTCCTTTTTTCGAGGCAGTTATCCGATGAGACTAGGCTGCTCGTGCCACAGGCCGTTGAATTGATCTGGGACTGGCTCGACACTATAAATATCCTGAACGAACGGGAAATTCAATACCCATCCTCCTTCAAGGAAACGGAAAATGGTAAATCTAAAAATTAACGGTAATTTAATTCATGTGCCTGAAGACATGACGGTGCTTGAGGCAGCAACACTGGCGGGCGTCACCATACCCACCCTGTGCGACCACCCTGACTTGCACCCCTACGGCGGCTGCCGTCTCTGTGTGGTGGATGTAAAAGGGTATCGCACTCCCATGGCCTCCTGTACCTTGGCAGTCAGTGAGGATATGGAAGTCAACACGCATAGCCCGGAGATCGAAAAATCCCGCAAGATCATCCTTGAATTATTTATGTCCAACTATCACGATGACGGATATGAAAATGGACAGAAGCAGAAAACTCAATTCATGCATTGGGTCGATCACTATGGTTTGGATGTGAAAGCAAGCATGTCAACCAAGCCGCAGTATCCAGTAAACAGCGATGCCAATCCATTCGTCTTTGTAGACTTGAACAAATGCATCCAATGCACAAGATGCGTCCGCGCCTGCACCGATATTCAGGGACGCTTCGTCTGGAGCATGGCCGAACGCGGAATAGACACCCACCCTGTCGCCGGGGCAAACACCGACATGCTTGATGCACGCTGTGAATCGTGCGGCGCTTGCGTCGCCTACTGCCCCACCGGCGCATTAGACAACAAGATGTCTATGGGCGCGGGCGTACCGGATAAAGTTGTGATGACCACCTGTACCTACTGCGGCGTGGGCTGTCAATTTGAACTAAATATTAAAGCTAACAAGATCATCCGCGTTACTTCGACAGAGAAAGCACCAGTCAACGGCAATCATCTTTGCGTGAAAGGCCGTTACGGCTACGACTTTGTACATCATCCAGAGAGAATATCGAAGCCAAGAGTTAGAAGATACTTACTCGAAGGAAAAAAGAAACCAGTTGTCAGTGAGCAGTTGACAATGAACATGGGTCAGTGGGATTGGGTGGAGACGGATTGGGAAACTGCGCTTGACATCACTTCGCAAAAAATTCTTGACATCAAAAGCCAATTCGGCGCGAACAGAATTGGAGTACTCACATCCGCAAAATGCACAAACGAAGAAAATTATCTGATGAACAAACTGGCGCGACAGGCTATCGGCACGAACAACATTGACCACTGCGCCCGTCTCTGACACTCTAGCACAGTAGCCGGTCTGGCTGCCTCCTTCGGTTCGGGCGCCATGTCCAACTCAATGGATGATGTAGCAAAAGAAGCAAAAGCCTTCTTTATTATCGGATCAAACACCACTGAACAACATCCTGTCTTCGGAGCCATGCTCCGCCAGGCAGTCCGCCAACGCGGCGCAAAACTGGTCGTGGCCGACCCGCGCAAGATCGACATCACTGAATTTGCCACGCTTCATCTACGCCATAGACCCGGCACAGACATTGCCCTGCTCAACGGATTGATGTACATCATCCTCGAAAAAAAATGGGAGAACCAATCCTTCATTGATGAACGTACAGAAAATTTTGACGAATTCAAAGCCACTGTAATGAACTATCCGCCGCAATTGGTTTCAAAAACAACCAACATCCCTGTTGAACAATTATATGAAGCCGCTGAGATCATCGCAAAAAATAGCCCGATGGCTGTGCTGTGGGCAATGGGGATTACCCAGCATATCGTCGGCGTGCGCAATGTGATGGATCTCGCCAACCTGCAAATGCTGCTCGGCAACATAGGCAAAGCCGGTGGCGGCGTGAATCCATTGCGCGGACAAAATAACGTGCAAGGCGCATGCGACATGGGCGGTCTGCCGAATGTTTATACTGCCTATCAACCTGTCACAAGTGATGAAGTCCACGATAAATTTGAAAAAGCATGGGGCGCAACAAGCAACACAAAAGTCGGACTGACGGTCACTGAAATGGTGCCTGGCATTCTTGATGGAAGAACTCACGCGTTATATATTCTCGGCGAAGACCCGGTCATGTCTGATCCGGATACGAAGCATATTCGGCATTGCTTCGAAGAAATTGATTTTCTCGTCCTGCAGGAAATCTTCCCATCTGAAACTGCGGCCTATGCGGATATGCTTTTGCCCGGCGTTACTTTCGCAGAAAAAGATGGCACATTCACAAACACTGAACGGCGTGTGCAGATGGTGCGCAAGGCGATTCCCACCCAAGGCGATGCCCGTGATGACTGGTGGATCACTTGTCAGATAGCAAAACGCATCTTGGCCGGGAGCAGTGAGCGGGTGCGGTCCGATGCGCCTTATTCCGGCTGGGAGTATGCCAGCCCATCCGACATTATGTCCGAGATCAACGCGCTGACTCCATCCTATGGCGGCATCACACACGCAAGGATCGAAGCGGGCGAACGTCTGCAATGGCCATGCCCAAGTGCAGATCATCCGGGCACACCAATTTTACACACCAAACAATTTACGCGCGGCAAAGGCAAGTTCATGCCGATCGAGCATGTGCCGCCCGCCGAAAGACCTGATAATGATTATCCGATGCTGCTAAGCACAGGCCGTGTGTTATATCACTGGCATGGCGGACAAATGACCCGCCGCGCAAAAGGGTTGATGGAAATCTATGGCGAAGCTTTGATCGAAGTGAATCCAGATGACGCTGAAAAATTGGGATTGAACGGAAAAAATATTGTGCGCGTCACATCCCGCCGCGGATTTATAGAAGCGCAAGCGTGGGTTACAGACCGCGTGCCGCCCGGCATGGTGTATGCCAACTTCCACTTCCCGAACGCCTCAGCCAATGAATTGACTCACGCGTCACTTGACCCTGTGGCAAAAATTCCCGAATATAAAATAGTGGCTGTAAAAGTTGAATTGGCGTAAAATATAGCTTAAGGAGAACTCTTCCATGACCACTGTCCGTAAATTACTCGAATCAAAAGGCACCGAAACTAATTATTCCGTAGCATCAACAGATACCGTTTTGCAGGCAATCAAGGTAATGACAGAAGCCCACATTGGCGCGGTGCTGGTCACTGAAGGCGGAAGGATCGTAGGAATCTATACTGAACGCGATTATCTTTACAAAGGCGAGATCGACGGGCACTCGGCAAAAGACACGGTCATCAAAGATGTAATGATATCTAAAATGGTCACAGTCACAAAAGAGACAACGGTCGAGCAGTGCATTGGGCTGATGAGACAATTCAACATACGCCATTTGCCTGTTGTGGAAAATGAACATCTCGTCGGTCTGGTCTCCATGCGTGACGTAATGTTTGCCGCAATTGAAAATAAAGAAAGCGAGATCCGCGGACTGGAAAATTACATCATGGGTTCAGGGTTTCAATCGTAATAAAAGCAATATTTATAAACCAAAAAGATGCGCAGGCTTAATAACCTTCGCATCTTTTTGGTTTATAAATTACGATGCTATATTTTTTCATCAGCCGCTTTCGCAGCAATCGCCAGAAATGTAGATTTAAGAATCAGTCTCTTATTTTTCAAGCACCGAACTTAAGAGTTCAATGATGTGATCAGTACGCGCACCTCGTCCAATGCTGTTCATATGATACACCGTATCGTAAAAATAATCTTCAGGATAGATAAAATCCTGCGGGGATCCGACAATAGGAATTTCAAGCTCGGAGGTGAGTTGGCCATAAAAAGCCTGTAACTTTTCCTTTTGGGCATTGTATTCATCTACCGGTATGGCCGGGAACATGAATAGCATCTGAGCATTGGCCGAAATCCCTGAACGATAAAACACATTAAGCAAAGTAACTGCAGGGTTTGGAGAGATAATCTCAATCTGGTCCACATGGTTGTTGGGAGTCAGCTTATCTGCCCGTTTTAGGTGTGAGATCAAATCTCCGTTCTCATTAAAGGCCTGTCGGTAGTAAACTTTATCGTGTATATCAGGACTTTTTATATTTCGTAAAATATCGCCTTCAGACATCTGAAGAAAACCTACGAGCACATTGAAAAACTGCCCCGTCGTACTTATACCTGAAATACAATCAAAGCATAATTTGATCACAGATCCTAATTCTCTGGGGTATCCATTTAAAGGTATCTTATGAAATAGTTCATACTCAGGAAAAACCACAACAATGTCACCACTCCTGATAGCAGATGCTGCTTCATTTAGCATATATCTTAATCCCAAATCGCCATGCAAGCCCATATTAATCACAGGCATTCCAAAACGTTTTTCAATCTTTTCGCTATTCACACTAAAGGCAAGGTTGGAACCACCAACCAAAATAATCTTTGGAGACTTTGTTAAGTAAAGTAGGCGGTGTTTATCAAGCGCAGCAGCAAGGTAATTATTGGTATCGTGCGGACTAGTTCCCACAATAAGAACAAGAAATACCGATACAATCAACCCTAAAAACAGAATGTTTGACGCAAGTCTACGCATGGAAATATCATCCGATTAAAATTGGAAGTAAATAAAATCCGTTGGGATTGAGTAAATCTTCCCGAAAACAAGGATACAAATCAGGATTCCAGCGTAAAGCGACCAACGGATTATAGGGGATTTGTCTGCCAGAATGGCCAAAATAGATTTTCGTTCTTGAAAATAATGAACAACTTCCATGATCGCGATCGCGAACAAAGTGACCATCAATTCATAATCAGTAAATATAGTGCGAACCAATTTCATTAGCTCAGGTTTATCAGACCAACCTGTAAATACTTTCGCTGCAATAAAGAAAGCAGACTGAATCGAAGGAGCTCGGAAAAATATCCATGCATAACATACAAACACAAAGACAACTAGCCTTCGAAGAAAATTCGTTCCCCAAATTGGCAGTTTGATTCGAGTCTTATGCAATAATACATTCTGTAAATTTTGGAGCTTAATTTCTAAAATAATATAAAGACCATGGAGTGCCCCCCAAACTACAAAGGTCCAGCCAGCTCCGTGCCACAGCCCACTTACAAGAAAAACGATTGCCAAATTTAATTGCCACCTCCACGGAGGCACTCGATTCCCACCTAAAGGAATGTATAAATAATCCCTAAACCAAGACGATAGGGAAATATGCCAGCGTTTCCAAAATTCTGAAAAGGAAAGAGAAAGATAAGGCCTTTTGAAATTCACCATTAAATTAAAGCCCATAACTTGGGCAGCACCAATAGCAATATCACTGTACCCGGAAAAATCGCAAAAAATCTGCATGGCAAAAAACGCTGTTGCGAGTGCTAGTTGAGGGCCTGAGAAAGCCTGCGGATTGCTATAGTAGCGATTCACCAAAGGCGCAAGCCTATCTGCGACCACAACCTTTTTATACAGACCCCAAGTCATTAGTTTCAGGCCGTTTGCGACTCTTTGATAATCAAAAAAATGTTCCTCATGAAATTGGCGTAGCATATTTTGTGGACGTTCAATGGGGCCAGCCACCAACTGTGGATAGAACAGCACATATAGCGCGTAAATACCAAAATGTCGTTCTGTTTGCTGATTTCCCCGAAAGACTTCGATGGTATAGCTCATCGCCTGAAAGGTGTGAAAGGATAATCCAATCGGAAGAATTATTTTCAAATTTTCCATCGAGTAATTCCAACCAATCATACCTGCCAAAGCGACAATATTTGTGTTCACAAAGTTAAAGTACTTGAAAAATGCTAGAAAGCCAATATTCGCGACCAAACTCATTAGCAGATACAATTTTTTTCTTCTTGAAGTTTTGGCTTCCTCAATCCAAATACCTGCAAAATAGTCTACAATAATAGTCGTACCGAGAATCAATATATAAGATGGCACAAAAGCCATATAAAAATAAGCGCTTGCGCCAAGTAAAAGCCACCAGCGGTGTTTGTGAGGCAACAAAAAATATAATATTGTGACAATTGGGAAAAACAATGCAAATTGAAAAGAGTTAAAGAGCATTCTTATTAATCCAAAAAAAAACAAACAAGTATGGAAATGGAGTGTTTCGCTAAAGCCTACAGCACGGCTTATTTCAACTTCGCTTCAACTGCTCTTCAACTGCTCTTGCAACTTTACTCAACGCATCGCTCACAGTGCCTGCTGAAGCGGGCAGACTGCCTTGCGCCAGGTTCGGACGGCCACCGCCCTTGCCGCCAATAGATTGGATGATGTCGCCAGCTTTGAGTCCTCGCTTGACAAGGTCTTCGGTCACCACGGCGATGACAGTTGATCCAGTCGCCAGGACAGCCACTCCTTCTTTGGGATATTTCTCGCGGAATTTATCGGCCAACATTCGCAGAGTATCCACATTTGAGTCGGGGATTTCCAAAGCCAGCACATTGATATCCTTCACGAGTCGCATGTTTGAAAGTTGAAGGTTGAAGGACGAAAGAGCTGACTGTACGCGGAGATTTGCTAATTCCTTTTTGAGATCCGAAATTTCATCTTGCAAAGAATCAACTTTCGCAGGAACTTCTTCCACGCTGGATTTCAACGCACCTGCAGTTTGCTTTAATGTCTTGAATCTTTTTATGATCAACTCATATGCACCGCGACCTGTGACCGCTTCGATGCGGCGAATCCCCGCTGCCGCAGAACCTTCACTGACGATGATGAACGCGCCAATGTCGGAGGTGCGATCGATGTGTGTACCGCCGCAAAGTTCGAAGGAATATTTGGAATCCGCTTTTTCAGATAGCAAACTATCTGACTCCAAAATGGAGATTGTCCTAACGATCTCACCATACTTCTCGCCGAACAAAGCCATCGCGCCTTCCTTCTTGGCTTCATCGAGCGACTTGGTCACTTTAACTACAGGCATATCTGCCGCAATCGCTTCGTTGACCATCTTCTCGACACGTTCAATTTGTTCGGGAGTCATCGCGTCAGGTTGAGTGAAGTCAAAACGAAGATGTGTCGGCGAGACCAGCGAACCTGCCTGACGGGCGTGGTCACCGAGAATTTCATGCAGCGCCTTGTGAAGCAGATGTGTGGCTGTATGATTTCGCATGATGTTGTGACGTCGGACGGTGTCCACTTCAGCGGTGACTTTGTCGCCAACTTTGGGCTGACCAGAAATGACCTGTCCGATGTGTGTGATGGTTCCAGCGGCAGCGCGACGAATGGAAGTGATTTCAATTTCCCAATCGTTGCCACGGATGTAACCTTCATCATTTACCTGCCCACCAGATTCAATGTAGAAACCTGTCTTGGGTAAAATAACTTCGACGACATCATCGAGAGCAGCGGATGAAACTGATTCACCGTTAACGATCAACGCTAAAATTTCACCGTCTATTTTGGGGCTATTGTATGGATCATATTCAACGCCGTCTTTACCTAGTTTCTTTTTGACTTGCAAATCTTTCAAAACGTTTGCAAAGAATTCCGAATCTTCGCCGCCGAGTTTGCCCATGGCTTTGCCGCCGCCAGAGGCTTTGCTATGTTGATTCTTCGCTTCTGTGAATCCTGCTTCATCAATATCAAGTCCCTGCTCACGGGCGATGTCACGGGAGATTTCAAAAGGCAAGCCATAGGTGGCGTAAAGGTCGAAGGCTTTGTGGCCGTCAAGAACAGGTAATTGGGAATTAGGGATTTGGGATTGGGCGCGAATTTCGTCAAGCTGATTCTGTAAATGAGCAGTACCCGCTTCAACGGTTCGAGCGAAGCGGATTTCTTCACGAGTCAGGTTATCTAAAATGGTCGCCTTGTTCTTTTCCAGTTCGGGATAAAAGTCGCCATATTCGGCGACGACGGCTTCGGCAACTTTGGCGAGGAACGGTTGGTTGAGTCCGATCTTGGTGCCAAAGCGCGCGGCGCGTCGAATGATCATGCGGGTGACGTAGTTGCGGCCCGCGTTGCCAGGTACGACGCCATCGGCGATGAGGAAGGCGGCCGAGCGGACGTGATCACAGATAACGCGGTAGGGCGTGAAGTTTGCGAGCATTTCTTTTTCGGTGTGACTCGCGAGCGAGCGCAGAACTTCGAGCGAACCTGTGAAGAGGTCGGTCTTATAATTTGAGTCGACGCCTTGCAGAACGGAGACGATGCGCTCAAAACCCATGCCTGTATCAACGTGCTTGGCGGGCAGCGGCTCGAGGCGGCCATCTTCGAAGAGATTGTATTGAATGAAAACGTTGTTCCAACAGTTCGAGGAAGCGCGTGCATTCACCGTTCACACCGCAGACGTGATCTGTGCCGCGCAAGTTATCGCGCTCTTCACCGAGATCAAGATGGATTTCAGAACATGGTCCGCACGGACCGAACTCTGCCATTTGCCAGAAATTTTCTTTGCGTCCGAAAAATAAAACATGCTCGGGGTTGAATCCGGATTGCTGTTTCCAAATATCGGCGGCTTCATCATCTTGAGGCACGTTACCACTATCATCTTGAAAACAAGTGGCGTAGAGTCTGTCTTTGGGCAAGCCCCACACTTCGGTCAGTAATTGCCACGACCAGCCGATGGCGTCCTTTTTATAGTAATCACCAAATGACCAGTTGCCGAGCATTTCAAAGAATGTGTGATGCGTATCGTCGCGGCCCACATCTTCAAGGTCGTTGTGTTTGCCGGCCACGCGCATACACTTCTGCGAGTCAACGGCGCGTTTGTACGGGCGCGTATCTGTGCCGACGAACACATCCTTGAATTGCACCATGCCCGAGTTGGTGAATAGCAAAGTCGCATCGCCGCCTGGGACGAGTGACATGGACGGCACGGCGGTATGCCCGTGCTCGACGAAGAAATCAATAAAGTCTTGGCGGATCTGGTTGCCTGTTAGTTTTTTCATTCAAACTCCAAAATATGATGATGACTGGCGAATTATACCAAGTGAGTTGAATGTTGGAACGTTGAAAATTGACCGGCAGAGTCTATGAAAGATTCCACAGAGAAAAGCCTGCGCTCTCCATAGTTTTCTGTTCCTCCTGTCATTATCGCAGCGGATAACTGATCAGTTCCACGAGGCAATGGTGGAGCCTGGCAAAACAAAAGGCATCTTCGAAAGAAAGATGCCTTTTGTTTATTCACTGAATAAGGAGGCAAGCTTATATGACGCTCAGTAAATAGCGTCTCTCTTGAACAAGTTGTTCTAAGCGCCGTTTTCGTTTTTCAACTTCGTCAAAAATGGGTTTGTAATTTTTTTTGTAAAATTTTGCACGCTCGTTGAAAAGATAAATTCCAGCGATTAGTGAAAATGCGCCAATGAAATATAAAAAAGTAATATCTACAATATAAGCAATCAAAAATATAACAAAACTACTAAGAGAAAGTGAAATAGCAAATATCGAAGTGGGCAGTTTGGGCAATTCCTTACTTATTTTACTTATTTCCTCCTTGATCAACGAAATTTCCTGGTCCAATTGGCTTACCTTTTGGCCTTGCACATCTTCTTCGCGATCAATAGTTTCGCGCCTTTTTTTCCATCGTGATTCTTTGACGTGCTGTGCCACTTCATCTTCCCGGCGGCGTTCATCTTCAGCTTGGCTTTGAGTTGTTGATCGACTGGATTCATGCTTGTGACTGGATTCTATATAACCAGCGTGACGATCATACTCTGTCCGCTTGGCTGGATTTCCAAGGATCACGTATGCAGCGTTTATCTCTTTTATTCTTTCTTCAGCTTTTAACTTCTGAGTGGGATTTGGAAATTTATCAGGATGCCATGCCTGTACAAGAAAACGATATTGTTCTTTAACGGCTTCTTGGGATGTATCATGTGCTATTTCGAGAATTTTATAATAATCTTTCATTAGAATAATACGCCCTTTACATGAGATTCAACATAATTTGTAACTTGGTCAAGTTATCGTGGAAAATCATTTTCCACGATTCTCTTTGGAAATCTTATCATAAGACAGGGTTGATGAAAAATGCTCTAAACAAGATATTTCGAAAGGAATTGAAATTTGTATTTGCTCCTGAAGATTGCAGAAGACTGAGAGTCAAACCTGAAATTATCGCCAGCAAATAAATGAGCTTGCGCTGGCTACTTGGTTCATCCGCCCGGAATTGAGCGGTAACAATGGAATATCCTGCTATTTTACCCTCATAATTTCCCGGGGGCAGTAAAATTGTGCTTTTGAAAAATAAACTGATGAATGAACCAGGTAGCTGTCAATAAATCCGTTTTTTTTAGTTTTGAAAATTCGCTGTTGAAAATTACTTAAAATTGACTATACTAAGGCTAGGATCAAAAACATAATGGTTGCGTCAAACAACGATACATTTCTCGAACAATTAATTCAGAACCAGCGCCGAGCCATTCGGTATTATGTATTTTTTGCTGCGAGTCTGGTTACTTTGGGAATTATTGTTATCGTAATAGCCTTTGTCTCTCCAGTCTGGCTCGATGCAAACTCCCCCATTGTTCCAGATACGTTTAAAGGGCTATTTGGTATGGGGGGCGCTTTTGTGTCATCCTTGAGCGCATTTCAGGTCAAGGAAATTCTAAATCGAAAAGAAAAAATCCAGGCGTTTGAAACTATCAAAGGGCAAATGCAAAAGCTAAAAAGCACTCCCAAATCAAAGAGGGAAGATTCACAAAAACGGTTGGAAGAACTAATTTGGAAAGTCCTTGAAAAGACAGCTCTCAGCTAAAGGTATGAATTATTTATGGAACCAACTCCAGAACAGATAGAATCTCTTAATAAGAATATCGAGCAATATGAACAAAAAGCCCGTTTTCGAGCATGGTTGTTCACTATAATCCCATTGCTTTTCGGGGTTATTTTATTGAGCTATACCGTTTGGCAAATTCAAAACTATGGGCAAAAGCTTGTTGAAGTTCAAGTGAAACTTGATAAAACCACCACCGAATTAAACGACTCAATTATTGCGTTACAGGATGCGAGGAAACAACTTGACCTAGCGAATACTGATCTTACTGCTGTCCAGGGTAAATTGAATACTACTTCCAGGGAACTGGAAAAAACTCAGAAAGAACTCGATAATATCCAAAAGGAATTGGATGATGCGAATGAAGAATTGAAAAGCGCCAATGTTTTCCTGGCAAATTCCTATTCAATAGACGCAATAGATGAGAAAAATTCTTTGTCGTTCTTTCCCATTCAATCAGATGTTTTATACTATATTCAGGAACTTCAATATTCCAATGTAGGTTGGAATCGAAACGGTTTTTCTGAAGTCGAAGGATTTAACTCGCCGAATTTTTCCGTTTATGTTTTGCAACATTTTGGGCTTGTCTCAGGGAACTACAATGCTGACGCGAAGCCCTGGCAAATACTGGAACCTGCTAATGAACTTTCGATTGGCGACATCGTTTATTATGAAGGCGGCTATTCCATGTTTTACTATGAGATAAACAGAGATAGATTCGTCATAGGCATGACTCCATTGGGAATTATTGCCCAAAGGCTCAATTTTGCACCTATTCTCGGTTATCTTCACGTTCCTTATCAATAATCCTTCGTCAAAATTATCTCAAAAGTAAAACGGTCTCGGGCGAAATGTCAACGAGACCGTTTTACTTTTTGGTATATCCAAAATATGAGGTTCGATCAAAATTTTATTTCACAGGCTTTAGCACATTGACTGGAGTCACACGCGTAGTCTTGCGATAGTAGTCATCAAAACCAGGCATGACTTCAACCATCTGATTAATCAAGCGTGCCCGCTCTGGTTCTTCTGCATCCGTCGCAAGGGCTTGGAAATTTTCCTCATCAAATTTGATGCAAGCTACTGGATTATTCCGTTGACGAAGGACTGGATATCTTTGTTTACAGAATAATAAAAACGCCAACACAAACGAATTTGCGTTGGCGGAATGATGCTATTTCCACGTCCCCGGTGACATACAAGGTATTTGAACGCTAACTTTGGGGATCGATTATACGTATATTCGACATCTGCCCAACGTAATTGGTTTAATGAGTATCAGCAAGCGCGTGTATGTGTTCCAACTATTGACATTCCGCATACTTAATTATGCTTTCATCATTTGGAAATTAACTGAAGAAGGATTTAGAAGAAAAGCAATAAATCGAAAACTCACCTTACATTCACTTTTCCATCTATCAACGAAGCTTGTATCGCCATTCCATTTGAATCGGAGAAAAGAGCGCCTGCTGGAGCGGCTTGCGTCCCAAGAAAACGGATTGGAGAATCGCCGCTGGCCTTGGCGCGGAAAATAATCTCCAATAGCGTCCCACTGCCATTGGCTGGCACACTGTTGATTTGTGCTACTGCATAATCAATTGTGCCCGATGCATTATCGAATGCATTCTGAACGACAAAATCCGCATTGATAAAACCACCTCCATTCAATTCTGTAACTTCCAGCACGGTTGTGTCGAAGGACAGATGGATTTCGACTCCAATGAGATTAACGATATTCTCAACCTTAATGAGCACCTTAACAGTGTCGTTGATCCTAACTTGCGAGATAGCCGGTTCAACTTTTATAGCAGTACCAGATGGCGCGCATGATGATAAAAGAATCAACACTGCTAATACAGTAACCAGCCAAATACGAATTGCCAATAGATAACGGAAAATGGTATTCTCCATCTTACAATTTAGTTAGGAAAATAATTAGCTACGGAATGCACAGTTGCTGGCCTGGATAAATGAGCGTTGGATTCGAAATTTGATTTACACGGGCAAGTTCTGTGTAACTGGTACCGTATTGGGTTGCAATGTGATACAGCGTATCTCCCGAAACAACGGTATAGGTAGCTTTACATGTCGATGATGGAACCGCGGTAGTTGTGGTTGGAATAGCGGTCACTGCAGTTGTAGTGGGGATCGGAGTAGTAGGAATAACAGTTGTGGGAATTGCAGTAGGTGACGCAGGTGTTGTGGATGCCGTAAACTGGGACTGACAAACCGGGCCAATTGACATATTTGTCCATGCAATATTAGGGACGAGCAACTTTTGATTTGAGAAGATCAGATACGGCCACCATATGCCATTTTTCTCCGCAATCGCCAAAGGAGAAACTCTATAAGCGCGTCCAATACAATAGAGCCATTCCCCGGAGCGCACGACATGCGTTCCCAAAATGCCTCCAACAGCGATCGGTATTGGTGTGGCTGATGGCGTGTTCGTTGGGACGATGGCTGTATTCGTTGGAGTGTTTACAGGTGTGATCGTTGGTCCTGTTGGGGTATTCGTCGGGGGGACTACAGGCGTGCTTGTTGGGACCATAGGTGTAAACGTTTGTGTCGGACTCCCGCCTACATTAACACTACCGCCAGTCCATGACGCCTGTATCGAGATCCCGTTTAAGTCTGACAAAAGGAATCCGCTTGGAACAGCCGCCGTTCCATGCAAAGCAACGGTTGAGATGCCAGAAGCCTTGGCGCGAAAAGATATGTTGAGCAATGTGCCGCTCCCTTGAGCCGCGGGACGGTTCAGCTGCGCAACGGCGTAATCAATTGTGCCAGCGGTGTTATTGAAGGTATTCTGCGGAGTAATATCAGCAAGAACAAAACCACCGTTCGTCACCTGAAGCACTTCCAGCACACTCGGGTTGAAGGACAGGTGCAGTTCAAATGCAGTGAGGTTGGCAATGTTATCAACTTTAATTGATATATTAGCGGTGTCGTTTATCTGCGCTAAGAGCGCGGGGGGATCAACCCGGACTACAGCAGCGCTCTGTGCAAAAGCCGATATTCCCGTCAGGGAAAAGGCAATGACGATCATGATAAACAAAATTCGAATCACTAACAATTTACGTGGCATGGGAAACTCCAAAATCTAGATTGAGATAAATTTTCATATTTAATCCTGTCGCTTTTATTGCTCCCGCCTCGTATCAAAAAAGGCAAGATTTAGTATCGTCAAACTAGCATCACTTGCTGTTACGACCAAAGCGCTGATATTGATCTCGGCAGTTTTATTTGCCAATGCGGATTTCAGCACAAAACCTACCTACTGGCATACCGTGTAAGGAGTAGAGTGGGTGGCGATTGCGTCGATCCAGGCTATGAATTCAGGTGTATTCGGCAAGCAAACAGTGGTTGGATATGTAAAAATTGTCAATCTAACCAGGTTGCGTAAACTATCTGGCATTATCCCAGAAAATGGGTTGCCAACTAAAATAAGGTATTTCATATTGGTGAGGTTCCCTAGTTGAGATGGGATGCCACCGGAAAGTCCATTCCAACCGATATCAAGGTGAGTCAAGTTTGTCAAGTTGCCTAATTCTGGTGGGATGCTGCCGGAAAGTCTATTCTCTTTGATGTCAAGAACAGTCAGGTTTGTCAGGTTGCCTAATTCTGATGGGATGCTACCAGTCAATTGGTTATACCCCAGAAAGAGATTTGCGAGGTTCATCAGGCTGCCCAGTTCTGATGGAATGCTGCCAGATAATTCGTTATATCCCAGCCCGAGCTCAGTAAGGTTCGTCAGGTTTCCCAGTCCCGCCGGGATACTGCCAGTCAATTGGTTACTATTTAGATTCAAGCCTCTCACATGGCCGCTGTTACAGGTAATGCCATGCCAGGAACAGGGTGTATTGGTAGCCAACCAATCTGTTTTATTTACCCAGCCGCTGCCATTTGTACTATTGTACAAGGTAATCAGAGCATTGCATTCAACCAAAGGAATTTCGGTTACTGTATCACATCCAATAACAGACACGTTTGTGGATGTTGGATTAGGAGTGTACGTTGGTGTTGAAGTAGGAAATGCGATTGGCGTGAATGTAAACATAGGTGTAATGGTATTATCAAAAGTAGGGGTGATCGTGGGTGCAATATTTACAGTGGGTGTAACGCTGACTGTGGGCGTTATCGAATCCGACGGTCCTACTTTGCCCCAGTTTCCGGCCGTGATTGCGAGGTCACTGATGTTGACACTGCCGTCATCATTGATGTCGGCTGATTCATCTGTGATGCTGCAATCTGTCGTGGAAGATTTTACCGCGACGGCCGCCTGTCCAAATTTGCTGATGATCGTCCCGATGTCCAATATGTTGATGGCATTATCAGCATTGACATCACCGCCAGCCAGCGTTGGAGTTTTCCAATCTACTACCATCGAATTTTCCACTAAAACATTTGCTATTTCCGAATCCAAATAACCGGGATAACTGACATGGAAAGTGTATGTGCCCGTAGCCAGATTGTCCAACTGGAATTCTCCATTGATGTTTGTATAAATGGGATTTACTTCCGAAGCAGTTCCGCCGACTCTTACACTTGAGCAAGCCAGGCTGCCATTGCCTGTATTCGGATTGGCAGGAACGCCCTGGCGCTGGATCATTACTCCTGCGACGGCGGGTTTGATAACCGTATAGCTCTCACCACTTATAAAGGGCAATCCAGCCAATGGACTCCCGACTATGTCGGTGACGGTTGCGCTAGCGGAAATATCCAAACGCAAGTCGCCGTTACCTGTACCTGTGTTGACAGATACTGTATAGATGACGGGGCCGCCAATAACACCTGCGACAGATTCGCCACTGATCGTGTCAGTTTTGGTTAATACAAAATCACCTGCATCCACACCTACGACTTCTTCGGAGAACGTGACTGTAAAGTCCACGCTGGCGACGCTGGTGGGATTCGTGCTGGCGCGAACAATAGAGTTTACAATGGGTTCGGAGTTTTGCGCGGCAATATAATTAACAGCGCCAACCTCTGTCGCGATTAATCCAGCCACGGAAACTTGAAGGTCAAAAAATCCATTGGAAAGTTGCGCCGGTGGCATCACTTCCAATGTGTAAATACCGGACAATTCCTGTGCGTCAACAACAGCAGCTTCCATCCCACCGATCATGACAGAAAATGCACTTTTGGCGAGACTCTGAGTCGTTTGAACCACAATGTCCATTTGATTTGGATTGGTATAACTTCCAGCAAAGCCGGTATTTATTTGAGTTGGAGATAATATATTCAAATATTCACCAATGGTAACTATAAAGCCGGTGGCAGTTGCCGAATCTATATGTACCGATATATTGTTGGTCTTATCCGTGAACGTTTCTCCGGCAACCCACATGGCTCCTCCATCACTCGTAATCCCATTTCCATCGGCATCAATCACATTGGCGGGAATCGCTCGCGTAGTATCTACCTCGTGGATTATGACTGCCGGCCCCGCAAGTTTTTTGTCGTATCCGACAAGCCGCCGAGCTTCCAGCGTGTAGAAATGAGTGCTTGATCCGCCAATTGGGATCTGAGCCATTTTGTAGTTCGTGGTGGCAGGCAGGGCTAGCTGCTCAAGGGTTATTGTTGCTGTTAAGTTGCTCGCTATAAATGTGAATTTTTCCCCGGCGGGTATCCATCCCAGCTTATCTTTATGGAAAGAAATAGTGTGTTGCCCAACACAACCATAAGTGGAATCTTTGGAAGCGTCGCAGTTATAGCGGTCTTTGCTCATCACATCCCAGGCATTGTCATAAACCTCACCATAACTACCTGAAGAATGTGGCAAGCCGAAGCCATGTCCCATTTCATGTTGTATGACAGAAATATCAGCATATGCCCAAGGGGGTTCCCAGGTTACGCTCCACACTTTCGTTATCCCATCTATTGTTCCGTACCAGCCTCCACCAATAGCCACGCCATGCAGCCAGTCGAAGTTAAACATCATATTGATGCCGCCACTTTTGTAGAGTGAAAAATCTATAACGGCATCTGCAGCACCTATACAATCAGATGCTAATAGATCAAGGCTTTCATAATTTGCCGCGGGTTCTGGCAACACAAACCAGCCAGCGGCATTACTTCCCGCAATATTAATTGCGCCATATGATTGTTCACGCCAGTAATGATCCAATCCAGGCGGAGTGTTCGAGTACATGCCCTGAAAAAACAACTGATCTCGTGGTTCTGCGGGCACATCATTGAATTTGCACATGATAGTTATCCAGGGTCTGGATCCAGTTACTGCTGATGAGATCTCTGCCCTCCTGGCCAGCGAATCAAGGGCAATAGCAGCCACGTATAAAGATGCTGTTATGTTCTGCCTCGCCAATGTGACTGCAGGAGTACCCACTACTGTTATATGTTTACCATTCAGCGCCGAAGCCCCACCGAATGGTTGAGCCAGGGTTTCGTCTATCAAAAGCAATGTTGTCTGCCCGTTATCTTCTGTCAGAGTGTAAATGGGCGCTTCTGATTTAATACTATTTAAATTATCCTGCCACCGGATAATGAACCATCCGGAGAGTGATTGGTCTTCTTCTTTGTCAGACAGTGCGGCGGGGAACGATGCTTCAGCAAAATCGTTCCCGGCAAATGCCAAATTATGACTTCCGTTGCCAAACAACAATCCAAGAATAATGATAATGCCGGCAAACTTGAAAATATATTTTTTTTTCATATCTTGTCCTGATAACGAAAGAGTAATTCTGAATGACAGACCGCGTTATAAAACCTGAAAGCATAATATCGAAAATACCACGTTCAGTCAGCGCCTGCAAATTGGACGGACAATACACGGACGATCCTCGGCGAGTCGTTTATAATCTCGCCGACCATTGTGATTCGTTTGCGATCAAGTTCGAGTGGACCTCCAAGCAGTTTTGCTGTCTCATCATCTAACAATAATTGGGTGACCTGACCCTGATCATCGGTAATTGAATAATGTGGTTTGCCGTTCCAAATTGTAGTAAACCAGCCTGTTATGGTAACCTGTTTTAAAGAAGTTGGCGCCTTGATAATGGCGGGTGTTTCTGTAGATCGTGTAAATGAACTTGGAGTGGTGTCAATTGATGAATTGGAGTTGGATGTTGCTATTTTATCCAAGGGATAATTAACAGGGGAGCAAGCAGCTAGCAAAGACCCACATAATAAATTTAGCAGTAGGAACCAATTCAAATATAAGCTCATGGATCGTGTAATTTTAATCGCATCTGATAAGAGTTTTTGGAATCAGCAAGATCGTGGTTTTCATCCCAATGTTCATAGGACTTTCCTACATTATCCAGAACCACAAGAAATTTTCGACATGCTTCAGAAATGGTAAATAGCAAAGAATTATCATGCTATTTTACCCTCATAATTTTCTTGGAGCAGCATGACGAGCAAATTCCTTCTCTGGTTCCAAGAACGCATCAAGGCAATGGACAGCTGATCCCTGATCAGGTCGATCTGACAAGATCAAAGCAAAAGAGAGGGCAGGTCACAGCCAGTGCAATCCTTGGGAGACCGCATCACAGCTATTAGCGTGCAACTTATTTGAACTAACAAACTTTATTTTGTATTAATACTTCAACTGCCAAGGGCTACGAATATTTAGTTGCTTATGAATGGAGCATTTGTCTGAAAAATCTTTCTGGTGATCCTTGTGTTTTTTGAAAAACAAATCGAACCCGCTTGGATGGAAAAGAGCTATCGGCGGACGAAATTTCCGTCCGAGGTTCCAAAAAACCTGCGGACCCAGCTAGTAGCTAGCGCCGCTTGACTAAATGCTAAAAACCTTTACAATAACAGATGTATTGACATCTACATATCTATGAAAAGAAATTTATTCAAAATCAATCTAAAAGGCAAACTGCCTCTCTACAATCAGATCGAATGCAATTTACGCGACCTGGTTGTAAACGGACATCTTAAACCTGGCGAGGCAATGCCTGGGGAATGGAAATTAGCAGATCTTTATGGCGTGAGCCGCCTGACCGTTCGGCGCGCCTTGGATGAACTCGTTCGCCAAAACTGGCTTGAAAAAAAACATGGTGTTGGCACGTTCGTTCGCCAACCCAGCATGGCGACCATTGCATCCGGCAAGTTGAGCTTCACCGAACAAATGAGATCTATTGGAAGAGAACCAAGCAGTAAATTCATCAGTCAACGAGTTGTGCCTGCAACTGAAATAATAGCGCGCGCCCTGCGCATTCAGGACGGCGACCCGATCCTTGAGATCACCCGCATCCGTCTAGCTGACAATGTTCCGATCCTGTTTGAGTCGGCATGCCTGTCAACGGCGCAATTCCCCTCTCTGCAGAACCATGATTGGTCGCAGGAAGAGTCCCTATATAAAGTTTTAAGTGACGAATATGAAATCAATATTTCCGCAATGGATCACACCATCAAGCCTGTCACATTGACAGAGAAGGAAGCGCGTTACTTGAAAGCCAAAGCTGGCATCCCCGCGCTGCTGAGCCAGATCATTGCGTTTACATCAAGCGGCGTACCGGCCGAATACGCGTGGTCAGTTTCCAATGGTGATAAAAGTGAATTTTATTTTCACTATCAACGCACATAATAAACCATCAAAGGAGGCGCAGGAAAATATCCCATCCCTGTTTGTCATATAAATATATTTTGTTGGATCAAAAGGAGAAAAAGATGAAAGCAATTCGTTCGATGTTGTTCGTGCTCATTGCCCTTGTAATTCTGGTAAGTGTGGTTGGCTGCCAGCCTAAGCAGCCAACCGGCCCCGCGACGATCCGTGTATTAACCATGGAACAGGCTGGTCCCACTGTTGACGAAATGAACTCCATTGTTGCGGAGTTCAATAAAGCCAATCCTGACATCAAGGTCGAGATCGAGTATGTGGCCTATGACGCACTGCACGATAAGATCACAACCGCAATGGCGTCCAACCCACCTGCCTATGATGTCTTCCTTGGAGATGATATTTGGTATGCAGAGTTTGCCAAATCTGGGTATGCATTGGATGTGACTGATCGCATTTCAAAAGATATGCATGACAAAATCTTCCCCGCTGCATGGGACATCACCACCGTCAACAGCAAAGTATATGGTATGCCCTGGTTGTTGGATGAAAAATATTTCTTCTACAATGAAGACCTACTCAAACAAGCTGGCTTTGATGCTCCACCTTCCACATGGGAAGAACTGCTTGCTCAATCCAAAGTCTTGAAGGATCAGGGCGTTGTGGAATACCCAATGGTCTGGTCATGGGGACAATACGAAGCAGCTATTTGCGATTGGGTTATCCTGCTCTATGGCAATGGTGGATCACTCGTAGATGACAAAGGCGCACCCGCTTTCAATAGTCCTGTCGGCGTAAAGACTCTCAGTTGGATGGTGCAGACTATTGACGATGGTTACACCAATCCCGCCTCCATATCTTACGTTGAGGAAGATGTCCGCAATGTGTTTTCGCAAGGCAATGCCGCCTTCGCAGTGAACTGGACTTACATGTATGATCTTGTTAACTTCAATGACAAAGAATCAAAAGTCACAGGCAAGATCAAGATGGCACTTATGCCTGGCTTTGAAGGCTCTGGCGCCCAGAGTGCGTCCATCAACGGCTCCATGGGATTCTCCGTTGCGGCTACCTCTCCCAATCCAGACGCTGCATGGAAGTACATTGAATTTCTGACTTCCGAAAGCATCCAGAATCAATACTCAGCCCACCTGTTGCCCATGCGGAGTACCAGCTATGACGGCGAGAATTTGACAAAACTGGAAGCATACACACCCGCCAACGCAGTAACTGTACCGATGTTCAATGAGCAATTCCCGTTCGCGCACGTCCGCCCGAAGGTAGCCTATTATCCCGAGGCATCCAAGGCTTTGCAACTTGCATTGCAGGAAGCATTGACAAAACAAAAGACTCCTGAGCAGGCTCTGAACGACGCCGCAGCGAAGTGGGTCGACTTGGCTAAATAGGATCGTTCATTCCAGAGAATGGGGACGTGTAGTCCCCATTCTCCTATGGAGAGGTTATGCAACGAAAGCGAACCCTCGCACAACAAGACATGCTTGTTGGCTTTGCGCTGATCCTGCCCAGCTTTTTAATAATTCTGGGAATATCGCTTCAGCCAATACTTTCAACTTTATATTTAAGTTTATTTGAAGTCCCACGCGGAATCAATCTTCAAAACACATTTGTTGGCCTCGGCAATTACATCTCGCTATTAAGTGAGCCCATCTTTTGGGCAACAATCGGGCGAACATTTTACTTCACCGTTATTTCTGTCGGTACTGAACTTGTGTTGGGTCTTGCTATCGCACAACTGATTCACGCCCACCCGCCTGGTTGGCAATTCCTTCGGACAAGTCTCATCATCCCCTGGGCAGTGCCAACCATCGTCAACGGTACGATGTGGCGTTGGATCTACAACGCGGATTATGGCGCACTTAACGGTCTTCTGTTTCAACTTGGACTTATTGATAAATATATCCCCTGGCTCACCAGACCAGATATGGCAATGAACCTCGTCATCCTTGCAGATATCTGGCACAGCGTTCCCTTCATCGCTTTGATATTACAAGCTGCTCTTGCCACGCTTCCCCCAGACCTGGAAGAGGCTGCTTCCGTAGACGGTGCAACCGCAATTCAATATTTCTGGTTCATCCGCCTACCCCTGCTTCGACCCGCGATTCTTGTTGCACTGATCATTCGCACCGTGGAAGCGTTCCGTGCCTTTGACCTTATTTACGTTATCACTAACGGCGGACCCGCCAATGGCACCGTGACTATTTCCTTCCTCACCTACCTTGAGATGTTTAGTTTTGGCCATGCGGGCCGTGGCTCCGCACTTTCCTTCCTCATCTCACTTTTTACTCTTACTCTGGCTTTCATCTATATCCGCATGTTATATCGTCCTGAGGAAAAATAGTGAAAAAGACTCTGCGAATCATCCTGCTTTCGTTTTTGGTTCTACTGGCTTTGCTCTTTGTCTACGTGCCAGTTGCATGGCTGGTCATCTCAAGCATTTCATCGCGGTCCGAATTACTTTCAACACCAATCCATTGGATCCCGCAACATCCCACTTTTCAAAATTACATCAACATCCTCTTTCCTTCACAAGGTACATCTGAAGTCGCAAAGACCTTCCGTATTACCTTGTGGAATTCTTTAATGGTCGCAACGTCGGTTACGGTCATCGCGCTGGTCTTCGGTTCAATTGCCGCTTATGCACTCATCCGCCTGCGTTTCCCTTTCCGCCAAACCTTGTTGATCGGCATTCTCGGCACGCGAATGATTCCCGAAATATCGCTGGTCATTCCAATTTATCTTTTTGCCACGCGCTTTGGGTTATTCAATTCGCCAATCATCCTCATCATTACATATCTGAGTTTCGCATTGCCATTTGCGATCTGGCTCATGGCTGCATTTTTTGAATCCATTCCTGTGGAGCTCGAAGATGCTGCACGTATCGATGGCTGTAATCGCCTCGAGACACTTTGGAGAATCATTCTTCCGATCTCCACGCCAGGTCTTGTATCAACGGGACTCTTTGTATTCCTCACAGCTTGGGATGAATTTTTTTTCGCGCTCATCCTCACCAGCACAGTCAGCGCAAAAACCGTACCAGTCGCCATTGCAGAATTTACAGGCCGCTATGTCGTGGATGTGGGCGGCATGATGACAGGTGGGGTTTTGGCCGCAATTCCTCCCGTGCTTCTCTCCCTCATCTTCCAGCGATATATTGTCAGCGGACTGACAGCGGGGGCAGTGAAAGGATGAGTCAGCCTGTTGCCATCGGTGTGGATTTAGGAGGAACACTCGTCCGCGTTGGAGTTTTTGATTTGGACGGGCAGCTCCTCGGTCAGAATGAAACGAGCATCGCCTCCGTTGGGCCTGTTAATGGACTCAGCCTTATCGAGCACTTAATTCGCGAAAGCCTTGACTCTGTTAACTTCCCAACTCTATTAGGAATTGGTATCGGCTGCACGGGACCCCTGGACACGATTCGCGGACTCATCAACAATCCATATACGCTTGAAGGCTGGAACAACATTCCCATTGTTGAAAGACTCAACACAACCTTCAATGTCCCTGTGCGGCTTGAAAACGATGCTGATGCAGCTGCACTTGGTGAATACTGGCAGGGAGCAGGGCGCGATGCAAAACGGCTTTACGCCGTCACTGTTGGTACTGGTGTTGGCACATCCTTGATCATAGATGGAAAAATCTATCGTGGTGTTGATGGTTCGCATCCCGAAGGCGGACATCAACTGATCGACCCGAATGGCCCCGAATGTTATTGTGGTCATCGTGGATGTTGGGAAAGTTTAATTTCGGGATCAGCAATTTCAAATCAGGCGAAAAGCATGCCAACTATGGATGCGAGATCCATCGCAAATGCCGCCCGTATAGGCGACCCTGCTGCCATCGCGATCATGCAAAAAGCCGCGCGCAATTTTAGTTTAGGCATTATCAATATCATTTCTTTTTTTGTTCCCGATGTGCTTGTCTTGAGCGGCGGCGTAATGAAAAGCTCAGATCTTTTTTTGCCGACGCTTGAGAAAGCGCTTAAAACTCCCAACCCAATGGTGCCGTTTGACCGCGTACACATCCTGCCAGCCACGCTTGGCTATTATGCGGGCTTATACGGCGGCGCCTACATGATTCTACGCGAGGCAAAATGACAAAAGTTCCCTACATTCTTGATATTCTCGACCAGCCAAATTCTTTAAAAACCGCGCTGGAGCAATTTGACTCAGTATCGCTTGCGCCACTAGCCGCGGCCATTCGTAACAATGAATTTGATCGTATTCTTATCACAGGCATGGGTGGATCGCTTTATGCTTCCTATCCTGCCTGGTTACTTCTCGCAAATGCAGGGCTTCCAGTCCTTTGGGTTGATACTGCGGAATTAATCCATCACACGCCCGCGCTGGTAACATCAAAAACGCTGCTCTGGATATTTTCACAGTCTGGCAAATCTGCTGAAATCATCTCAGCCATCGACTTTGGACGGATACAAAAACCCGCAGCGTTAATCGCCACAGTAAATGATCTCGAAAGCCCACTCGCAAATGCATCACAGATTCAAATCCCCATCAATGCAGGAGCCGAACATACCGTTTCGACTCGCACATATGTCAATTCGTTGGCAGTGGGTCAACTTGCCGCGTTGGCTTTGCTTGGCAAAGATATTGAAGTCGCGCGCGCTGAACTCATGCAAACGGCATCCGCAATCGAAACATATCTTTCAAGCTGGGAAAGTCATGTTCAACTGATTGGCAAATCCATTGGCTTCCCTAAGCGCCTCGCAATCCTTGGTCGCGGCGCTTCTCTCGCGTCCGCATATACAGGCGCACTTATCCTTGGTGAAGCATCAAAATTTATAGCAACTCCCTACCAGGCAGGCGAATTCCGTCACGGCCCTCTCGAGCTTGCCACACCTGACTTAACCGTCTGGCTTTTCGTTGGCCCGCAGGAAACCCGAGATTTAAATCTTCACCTGCTCAAGGATTTGCGCAGCTATCAAGTCAACGCTTTTTATATTGGTTCAGAGAAGAACGATTGGCAAATTGAAATACCCAATGTTCCATCAATTGGGTTGCCGTTGATGGAAATCATTCCGATTCAATTATTGACTATCCATTTTGCAGAGCAGATCGGAGTGGAGCCTGGTCATTTCTTTAGAACGGGAAAGATAACTCTTGCAGAATAATAGCTTGCTTGTTATACAGAATATCCTTTGCCGCGGATTTCACAGATTTTCCGTGGGTATTTTTTTCAATTCCCATAAATTTATTGTTTGAACCACAACTATAGACTCGATTCCAAAATAACACTATATTGAGGAAAATCGCTTGGGCAAATGGTTGCGTGGAATTGCAGACAATGACTACTATTCGTGAAGTTGCAAAAAAAGCCGGGGTATCCCCCACCAGCGTCTCACATGTTCTGAATAATACACGTTTCGTTTCCGAAGACGTGCGCGAACGTGTAAATTCCGCTATGCGTGAGTTGAACTATAGGCCCAATGCGCTGGCGCGTTCCTTGCGACGGGGCGAAACACATACGCTCGGTTTGATTTTGCCCGACAGCGCCAACCCATTTTTTGCCGAGGTTGGTCATGCAATTGAATCAGCGGCGTTTTTGCGTGGGTATAGTGTTATTTTGTGCAATACCGAGAATGACGAAGATAAAGAGCACTTGTATACAGAAGTGCTCGAGAACAAACAATTGGACGGCATCATCTTCGTAGGAGCGGGGGAAAACCGCGAATCAATTTCAGCGATTATTCAAAACGGAATACCCCTTGTTGTTGTCGACCGCGACATGGGCAACCTCGAATTAGATACGGTCACAACTGAAAATCATCAGGGTGGTTTTCTAGCCACACAACATCTGCTCTCACTCGGACATCAAATCATTGGCTGCATTACAGGACCATCTAACATTACCCCCAGCGCGGAGCGTGTTACAGGCTACCGTGAAGCACTTCGGCAGGCTGGAATTCACATCGAAGACTCCTTATTGGTACGCGGCGATTTTCATGCGCCTTCAGGATATTCGGCCGCCTTACAACTTCTACAAAGAACCCCGCGCCCAACTGCCATATTCGTATGCAATGACATGATGGCAATTGGCGCATTGCGCGCCGCCGCCCAGCTTGGGCTGAAAGTGCCTGAAGATATAGCCATTGTCGGTTTTGATGATATTGAACTGGCGTCCTACACCACCCCTTCACTGACCACTGTTGCTCAACCCAAACAGGAAATTGGTCAACTGGCGGTAAAACTAATTTTTGAACGGATGGGCGATCATTCATTACCGCCCCGTCACAATATACTATCCACCCAATTGATCATTCGCGAAAGTTCCACGAGGTCTTAATGCAGGGAAAACTTCTCGTTGTTGGCAGTTTGAATGTGGATCTTGTGGTCAACGTTGCACGTCACCCGCAAATTGGTGAAACAATTTTGGGCGGAAAGTTTACAACATTTCCCGGCGGAAAAGGAGCCAATCAGGCAGTAGCGGCGGCACGCATGGGCGCAGCGGTGACAATGATCGGCCGTGTTGGACAGGATGGATTTGGAGACGAATTACGCGCCAGAGCAGCCGAAGATGGAATCAATATTCAGTATGTAACAGTAGACAAAAATGAAGCCACAGGAATTGCACTGATAACGGTGGATGCTTTAGGACAAAATACCATTGTCGTCGCATCGGGAGCAAATCTCGCATTGACTCCCCAGGATTTAATCACAGCCAAAGCTGCCTTTACCAATGCTGATGTAATGGTGACGCAACTCGAGAGTCCGCTGGAAACTGTCAGCGAAGCAGTGTCTTTGGCCGCGCAACACAAGTTGAAGATTGTTTTGAACCCCGCACCAGCCCAACGCCTCGATGCAAAATTATTATCAATGGTTGATTACTTCATTCCCAATGAACGCGAAGCCATGCAAGCAGTTGGAGCGGAGACTCTTGAATCTGCGATAGATCAATTGCTTGCAATGGAAGTACAAAACCTGATCATCACACTTGGTGAAAAAGGTGTTCTGGTTGTCACTGCCGATGGACGCAGGCAAATCCCGGCGTATCCAGTGATAGCCATTGATACTGTGGCAGCAGGCGATGCTTTTGTAGGCGCATTCGCAACAGGCCTGGCGGAAGGCATGAGCGTCGAGCAATCCGTTCAGTTGGGAAACGCTGCCGCCGCAATTTCAGTTACAAGATATGGCGCACAACCTTCCCTGCCGATGCGCAAAGAAATAATTGAATTTCTTGGAGGTCAGAAATGAAAAAAACAACATTATTGAACTCAGAATTATCGTATGTCATCGCTACACTCGGTCACACGCAAACATTGGTTGTGGCCGATGCGGGATTGCCTATTCCTCCAGAAACCGAGCGCATTGATTTGGCGTTGACCAAAGGTGTGCCAGGAGCTGTAGAAACACTCAAGGTCATTTTGGAAGAAATGCAGGTTGAAAAGATTATTCTCGCTGAAGAAGTGAAGAAGCACAATCCGCAATTTCTAAAAGCAGTCAAAAATCTTTTACCTGGGTTTAGCAAACCCGGTTCGTGGGTCAAATTAAGTTGGATAAATCCAACCGTAAGAATCGCAAAATAACGATTGATAGCTGCGAAGTGTGCCAAGCGTGTTGCCCGCTAATAATAAAATAAAGCGGCAGAAAAAGGTAATACCCGGAAGCAGTTCAACTCGTCCCAAGAATCAAACAGAAAATATCGCAACAAGGTTTCAATATCTTGAAAGAAGGTTTGGCGCTTACGTAATACCTGTCGCAGGACAGTCCCATAAAATAAGATCACATCTAGGGTAATGCGATGTGATTACATATTGGATAATTTGGTACTCTTAAATCAATTAGAAAGTTGTACAGATCGTGAATATACTTCGCTTATTCACGATCAACCTAACTTATACCGGCTGCTTGCTTGCACAAATTACTTTCTGAATATCTTATTCCAATCCAACATCGTTTTTAGATGCTCAAGGGGAACCTCACCCTCGGGGATATATCCTACAAACGAGCGATTGTATTGATCTTCCGTGCCGTCTGAGAGCAGCCAGCGCAACGGAGCTTTAAACGTCCCGACCGCGGATTTGGCGTTATCGCCGCCAGGCAGCGCAGTTTCGTACGTGATGACCATCATGCCGTCAGCGGTTTCCGCCACCTCAGCCACTGTCGCTTCGTGGATCCAACGCAGCCATTGAGTTTCGACCATTTTCTGTTTTTCAGAAGAAAGGGTCGTGCGAGAGCGTGTGATCAAGTCATTGATCTTATACAGCCATTCACCACTCTTCTCTTTCTTCGTTTTGTACTCGGCCGGCAGCAAGCCAATTTTTTGTTTTGTCTCGATCCACCTTGCGATCTGCCACTGCGAAGGATTTAATATTGAAAAACTGATAAACCGTAACCACAGAATGCTCGAGCCCTGTATGTAATCTTTTTCAGAAGTCGGCTTGACATAATATGCACCAGGAAATTTGTTCTCTTTTTCATTTGTGACATACCACTTCGCTCTAGCTGCCAATCCACCGGGCGGTAGATGTCCGCGGATGTGTTGGCAATGCTCAGCGACTTCGTTGCAGACCGCGCGCGTAACGATCAATTCGAGCGTACGTCCATGCTCATCGCGCCACTCGATAGGGTTGTGATTCTCCCACGCATTCATCACAGAGCGCAAATCGTTGCTCTGCTTCGCGTTCCGCTCTTCATCTTCCTGCGGAGTAAGTTTTTCCCAACCCAGATCTGAGACCTCCGTCACGCGCAGCGGCGTGAATCTGACAATCTCCTTCCACGCCCATTTCGGGAAGGTGTTTTTCATTTCCATTAATTTCTGTAATATGTCATCACTGGATAATTTTTTGATCTCATAAATTACTTCATCCGTTTGGAGGTCGATGAGACCAGATCGGCGAGTCTTCGGTCCGTTCGCCTTGATCATTGTCAGATGCAGAAGAATTTTATCCATCCACTCCTTTTCGGTTGTGAGCGCGAGTTTGGGTTTATCCGTCCCGCCAGTTGATTCGTATATCTCTATTTTTTCCTTACAGCGTTTTACGATTTCCGAATCGTCAAGGTCTTTGAGTTCACGCACTACATCAAATACCCGCAAACGAATCATTAAATCCTTTGGGTCAACCCATGATCCGTGCGCGCTGGCGTAGCGCATGCCCGAAAAATGCACAACCATGTATTGCAGCCATTGAGGAAATCGCTGCGGTTCTTTTTGGAAACGTAGGTTTATCAGATCCAATAATTCATATTGATTCTTCTGAGCGATTGAATTTGTGTATTCCTCGACTTTCCAATAAGCAATATCCTGGATAGAGACCTGACGGTCGGGTGGAAATTTGATAATGAACTCCGCTTCGGGCGTTTTGAAGTTCACATCGCTTTTGGAAAGCTTGTACCAAGCCAGTTTGCCCTGTTCGATTTTGTCATACGTGACGAGGAAAGCTCGCAATTGATTCATCTCATGTTCAGCCATCGGCAAGGTGATGGATTCCTGGGCGTCCAATAGCTTGCCCTCACTCACGTATTTAGAATGGGTGGGAAGCATCCCTTCATGCCTGCGCCTAAGTGCTTTGATCCTGTCCTTGGTCGCATCGCGGTGTATAACCCAGTAGGAGATCATGCGCTCCACAAAACTCCGCTCACCGCGGATATCCCTGGGCCAGTTCCCTGCAAATAAATCATGGAGGTTATTGATCTCGGTCAGTTCCAACTCATCGATTGGCTGAAAAGAAAAATATTCCACACGCACATCTCTTCTTAGAAAATAATCACGCAACGAAGTGTATTCTTTTTGCGCCGCAACTGCGTTTAATTCCCATGTCTTTTTATATGCGGCCACTTCGTCTTTCAAGGCATTAATATCTTTGCCTTTGTATTGCGACCAGGCATCAACTTCCATGTAATAGATTAAAAAGTCGCGCAGTTTTACCTCCCGCATGGGATAGATGGTTTTGCATAAATATTCATTTTGCCATTGGAAGTATTGTTGGGGATTAAAAGGAGTATCCTTCGACTCCGCAAGCATTTGTTCGATCTTACTTGCAAAAGCGCGAGGCAATACCAGTGCCCCAAGCATCAGGGAACAAAATTTCAGGAAGTCACGCCGTGATATTCCTTGATCGTCTAGGGTTTCTTGCATACCAGTATCTAGCATTTACTCTCCTTGTTCTTTGTTTGTGGATTATTTCCGATAATACTCATTTTTTTAAAATATGTAAATAACTTGCAACCTTATGGAAGGGGATGCCAGAGGATCGAAAACGCAATTGCAAGCGAGACAAACAGTGCGCCAATGGCTGCAAAGATGACACTGACCTCTCTGGTTTGTTTGACCGTCATCAGCTGTGTCGGAAGATTCTCGAAAACATCCTGCAGTTCTGTTGCGCTTGCGGCCAGATGGTAAGAGCCGCCTGTCAGATCCGCTACCTGCTTGAGAGTTTCCTCGTCAATCTCCCTGCGGAATCCGCCACCGCCGCCAAATGATCCACCAAACTGATCATTGTTTTGAATCTGAAATCCACAATTGGGGATGGTTGTGTTATTGGTTGTGCCAAACCCGATGGTATAAACCCTGACCCCCCGATCTAGTGATTGCTGCGCCCCCAACAGCGGAGGTATTCCTGTATTGCTGGCACCATCGGTAAGCAGGACAACGATAGCCGGTATGTATTCCCCTTTTGGCAGGGGTACTGCCTCAACACCGGAAGAAGGGCTGGTTATGCTATCGTCTATTTCAGCGATCGCATCCAGGGATTTAAGAATACCCTCCCCAATTGCTGTTCTGCGTGCGGTGGTTAAATTTTGAATGGCAGTTTCCAACAGATCATGGTCCGTTGTGGGTGGTTGGATTATTGCCGCAAACCCGGCGAATGCAACCACGCCGATCTGTGTATTTCCTTTTTGAGTCTGAACGAATTTTAGTGCTGCGGTTTTGGCGGCTTCCAGGCGGCTGGGCAAAATATCAGTGGAGCACATGCTTCTCGAAACATCGATCGCCAGAATAATAGTCGCGTTGGAAGCCGGGACAGTAATAGTTGAGACCGGCCGACTTAGGGCAACAGTCAAGCTGGATAATGCGATTAGAAATAAGGCAAAGGGAAAATGACGCCGCCATTGAGATTGTTTCGGAAGCGAACCACGTATCAATGACAAACTTGAAAAACGCACAGCAAAAGGCTTGCGGCGGCGCAAGATCAAAGTATAAGCAAGGATCATTAAAGGGATCAATATCAATAAATAAAGAAAAGCGGGCCAAAGCAAATTCATAGCAACCTCTTTTACACCATCACGGTATATGGCTAAACCAAAGAAGCGATAACATGCCTCCGATCAACAGGATCAATGTGCTAAGGCCGGCAAACACTGCCGTCACCTCTGATTTTTCCTGCTTAATCACCAGGCGTGGCTCAATATTGTCGTATATCTGGCGCAGGTCTTTTTCTGTTTTGGCGTTGAAATAAAGACCATCCGTGACCTGGGCAATTTTTTGGAGGGCAGCTTCATCCACTTTTGTATGGACAGTGAATCCATTGACCTCCAGATTTATACCTTCCACGCTGCCGATCGCAATCGTATGGATGCGCACACCCCGGTCAGCGGCAAACTGCGCCGCGGCCAGTGGATCGGGATTCGAGTTGTTCTCGCCATCTGTCAGCAGGACAATGACTGCGGAATTATTCGCCGCAGCTTTCGTCGCAGGAGTAGGAGCAGCAGGTTGTGAATCAGCGCTGAGAATCTGATCCTGCCCGGTCATAGTCGCGATAGTATTCAACGAGACAATGATCCCGCTCGCCAACGAAGTTCCGCGTTGAGGCTGCAAACGATCAATTGAGGCAAGGATCGCAGCCTGATCATTCGAAGGCAATTGGACCGAGAATCCGCTTTCACTGAAAGCAACGACACCAACTTGTACCGTGGATGGTTGTCGCGCCACAAAATCATTTGCGACGGATTTTGCAGCCTCCAATCTTGTCGGCTCAAAATCTTCAGCAGACATACTTCCCGAAACATCGAATGCAAGGATGACGATGCCCTCCACTTTGGGAAGCCCCATCACCATTTGCGGGCGGGCCAATGCAACGAATAGAATCGTCAGTCCGATCAAAAATAATAGCGCGGGAATATGACGGCGCGGACCAACTCCGCGGCCTGAGGCTTGCTGGATCAATCCAAGACTTCCATAACGCACAGCATATTGGCTGCGTCGTTTTTGCATGCGAAGATACAACAATATTAAAAGTGGAATTATTACCAAGGACCAGAGCAATGCAGGCCAGATAAATGACATAATTACTTCCGGTGCTGGCGACGTATCGCCGCAAAACGCATGATCGCGCGGATGAGATCTTCATCGGTCGAGAGCGGCAGCGCATCCACGCCCGCGCGCTTGAATGTCTCACTCAATTCTTTTTCACGCTGTGAAGCGCGTTCATGAAAACGCTGGCGGAATTTTTTATCATGCGTATCCACGTACAACTGTTCGCCAGTTTCAGAATCCTCCATGATGACCGTACCGATATCAGGCAAATCCATTTCGCGCGGATCCCACAAGCGGATAACGATCACTTCATGGCGCTGGCTCAATAAATTGAGCGACTTCTCCCAACCCGCCGCGCTGATAAAATCTGAAATTACAAATACAAGCGAACGTTTTTTGATGGCGTTCAGTCCGCTATTAAACAATGGAGCCAGATCGGTGATGACGCCTTGTGCTTGATGCGGTTGTTTCAAAAGATCGTTGATGATGCGTAGAACTTGATTGCGCCCGCCTCTGGCCGGGACCGTGTGCTGGACTCGGCTCCCATACATCATCGCTCCGACACGATTCCCGTGACGGGTTAATATCCTTGCAAGTGTGGCGACGAAATCAATTAAGACATTTCGTTTTTGATGATCCAATCTGCCAAAATCCACGGAGGGACTCAGGTCAAGCAGAAACCAGGCGATTACTTCGCGATCCTCCACATACTTGCGAACGTACGGTGTATTCATGCGCGCGCTGACATTCCAATCAATATAGCGAATATCATCCTCAGGTTGATATTCGCGCAGATCGGCAAAGTCTACACCCGAGCCATAGAATAGACTGCGATAGTCGCCCTGTAGATAACCATCCAGCCTGCGGATGACCTGCCAGTCCAGCCGATGCAGGATGCGCTCAGGCGTTGGCTCGGATATTAAAGTGTTCATTCAATGGCACCACGGGAACGGGAATACGATCAAGTATCTTTGTCAGCAAGTCATCACTGGTTATGTTATCGGACAGAGCTTCATAGGTTAGTACCAGTCTGTGACGGATCACATCCAGTGCCATATCGAGAACATCCTGCGGAAGCGCATAATTCCGCCCGCGGACAAATGCCAGCGCGCGCGCAGTCAGGATTAAATTGATGGAAGCGCGCGGACTCGCGCCGAACATGATGTAGCGCTCCAAATCAGCGATACCTACTTCCTTTGGCTTGCGTGTGGCAGTGACGATCTTCACAGCATATTCCATGAGTATCGGGTCTACATAAACCTGGTCAACTGTTTTCTGCAGCTCGATCAGTTGATCGGTAGTTATTATTTTTTGCGCTTCGAATAACGCACTTGTCATGCGCTCAACGATGACAAACTCTTCTGTCGGGGATGGATACCCAACCAGTACCTTAAGCATGAAGCGGTCAACTTGTGCTTCAGGCAGAGCATACGTCCCTTCCGTTTCAATCGGATTCTGGGTCGCAAGGACAAGGAATGGATTTGGTACTTTAAAACTTTCGCGGCCAATGGTCACTTGTTTTTCCTGCATCACTTCCAGCAGCGCGCTCTGCACTTTGGCAGGCGCGCGGTTGATCTCATCAGCCAACAATAAATTAGTGAAAACAGGACCAAGGGAAGTATTGAACTCGCCCGTCTTTTGGTTATAAATGCGAGTCCCGATCAGATCAGCTGGAACAAGATCGGGAGTAAATTGAATACGCTTGAATTCGCCGCCGATCCCGTCTGCCAGGGTCTTGATAGCCATGGTCTTCGCCAAGCCAGGCACACCTTCCACGAGGATATGTCCGCGAGCCAGCAATGCGACGATCAGGCGTTCCAACAAATGATCCTGTCCAACGATGACCTTTTTTACCTCATACAACAATCGTTCCATCGGAAGTTTGCTATTTAAGTTCTGATCCATTTGTCATCTCCTTTTATTATTTCACTCTACTATAAAGATCGCTCTCGGCGGTTTGGGCAGCCAGAATCATTTAACAACTAATACGGCGGAGAGCCCATTGCTCCAACCGCGGTCATGATCGGCACGGCAAAGCCAATGCCAACAAAAAAATTATCCTTGGTGGGATTTATGATGCCTGTAACAATTCCGATGACGTAGCCATCACGGTTCAACAACGGTCCGCCTGAATTACCGGGGTTAATGGCTGCATCCACCTGGATCATGCCGTGAATATTAATATTGCTATTTGGAAGTTCAAAAACGCGATCAAAGCCGGAGATCACGCCTGCGCTCATCGAGCCATATAAGCCAAATGGATTACCCACCACAAAAGTTTCGTCCCCAATCCGCATTGAATTTGGATTTCCCAACACGGCAGGTATAAGAGAAAGCGGCGTATCTAATGCCTGGATCACTGCGATATCATTCTCCGGCTGTCTGAGGACAATTACCGCTTCTGATTCACTGCCATCCGCAAATGTGACTTTGATCTGGGTAGCTCCATCAACAACATGCAGACTGGTCAGGATATTTCCAAAGGTATCGACGACCACGCCGCTTCCCAACCCGTAATCAGCTTTAGCGTTCTTATGGGTTTCCTCCACCTGAATCAGTATCAGTGACGGTCGAATGATCTGATACACATTCGCAGAATATGCAGCCGGGGGCGTAGCAGATGCCATCGCGCTGGCAACAGAATCGTTCACGTCACTGACTGTCAATTGAGTTGGTTTAATAAAGAGGATATTGTATAAAAGGAAAGCCAGAAGCGCAGCCAAAACCCCCGTGCCGAAAGGCAGTCCGCGCCGCAAACGCGTGAGCACTACTTTGATGCGCCCTCGCCAAAATTCAAATCGTGATGCAGATGATTCGTTCATGCACTTTTCCCGTTAGGTTTAGAGGAAGGGCGTACACAGCAGTTTCGTTCAATTTTTAGATTGCCCAATTGTAGAGATTTACCTGCAAACCAAATATAAAGCTACTGTCTTAGATAAAGATGAGAGAAATTGTCCAATTCTTACAACATACCCTTTCGAGCCTTGTGCTGGGTATTTCTTTCATCTATTCAATAGATTGGGGAAACCTATAGTCTGAAATTGGATGTGCTCGAAGCGCGCGTGGATGAATGGGTCGCGCAAGAGTTAAATTTGTAAATACCCCATCTTTACTTCTTTTCCAACACTGTAATTTGGTCTATACTTGGGGAAAGCAGGTTCCAATTTATTGTTAAAAAGGAGAAAACATGAGCCCGTCAAAATCGCGTACCGAATGGTTGGAGATCCCAATTTTTATTCATGGCATCTCGCCCGAAGAGAACCCCCCAGACCACATCGCTGAGTACGAAAGTTTACGAAGTTTGGTAAATAAACATTTGGATGCCATAGGGAAACCAATCCTCTCTAAAACGCCGATCTATGTGGAGTGGGGCAGGCAATATCGCGGCGCTTCCGGCAACGATCAATATCTTGCTCAGGCCGAACAGATCCTGCATGCCCGCATCCGCGAGAGCATGGGCGACAAATATACAGGAATGCTTCCCATCTACAAAGCTGTGCGGGAATTGATCTATTTTGGGGTGATAGACCTCTTCTATTATGTTTCCCAGGATGGCGAAGAGGAATTACGAAACCATGTCTTTAACGAGATCACAAAAAAACTCCTGCAGTTGGGGCGTATAAAATCAACCCGCGTTTCTTTAACCTTCTTTGCACATTCTGCCGGCACTTTGATCACGCACGATCTACTTTATCACTACTTTGGCAAGAAGAGCACTGACGAACCCGTGAGCAAAAGTGAAAGCAATTTGATCGTAGAGAATATGGACAAAGCCCGAAACCTCAGCAACCCCGATGATCCTGAAGATATCCGCATTCGAGTCCGCCGTCTGTACACCTTCGGCTCGCCCATTTCTCCGTTGTCTGTGCGATCTAATTCTGTTATCCAAATGTTGCTCAAGGATAAAGTACTCGATACTGAAATGATCGGCTTGCGCAGTTCAGATGGATTGTCTAATCCGCGTTGGGTCAACTTCTGGGATAAGGATGATTTGGTCTCAGCGCCTGTTGCGCCTCTCTACGATAACGCCAAAAAAGTGATCCTCGATCAACACATGAACGCTGGTTTTATCCTTCCCAAAGCGCACACCAACTACTGGTTCTCTGAAGAGATGGCAAAGTTTATTGCCCAGACGTATTGAAATATAAAAACAGGTTCCGAAATGGAGCCTGTTTTTATCAGTTCTTATGCTTGAAGCGGGCAGCTTGCTTTCCGACTAATTAGCCAGAAAAACATGCAGGGCTAGAAGTAGTTTATTCAGTGGAATTCCGTATATCCAACCGATCTGATCACTATAGACTAATCCTCTCCCCTGCCCGCTTCATTAAGTAATTAGACGGTTTATCTCTGGTTAACCCGTCTTTTTATTCAGTTTGTAGGTGATGCTTCAGGGTTAATTGGTTTAACTTCAAAGTTAATTGGTTTACCTGAAAGTTACCTGGCTTAACCTGAAAGTTACCTGGCTTAACCTGAAAGTTACCTGGCTTAACCTGAAAGTTACCTGGCTTATCCTGAAAGTTACCTAGCTTAGCTTGAAAGTTAATTGGTTGGTATCCTCCCTGCGGGCGTTTTCGAAAAATCTGGATGCAGAGAAACTCATCAAGCATGAACCGACGAACGGCTTGCGCCTACGCGAAAAAGCAGAACCCGAACAGCGCGGCCTGAGCATCAACGAAATATGCGGGCGAACTCCAAGAAAAATAGCAATCCAAAACTAGAAGAGAAGCAGCATACGCCAGATCTACCGGATTATGCGGTGAGGGTTTAGGGTTTTGATGGTTGCAGGTTAATTTGGCCTTCTTTCAGTTCCTAAGAAATATTTTCAGCTAACCTTTTCCAATAGTCTTCAAAAAAGCATCCACGACTTGCGGGTCAAAGTGCCTGCCGTTCTGCGCCTTGATATACTCGCGCGCTTTTTGTTTTGTCCATTTCTTGCGATACGGTCGGTCAGAGGTCAGCGCATCCCATACATCCACGATGGCAAAGATACGCGCGGTCAATGGAATACGATCTCTTTCCAATCCCTGCGGATAGCCCGTCCCGTCCCATTTTTCATGATGACAATATGGGATGTTGAGCGCTTCATTCAAATAGGCAATGAGTACCAGCATATCGTGCGCAAGCTGGGGATGTTTACGCATCAGCACCCATTCTTTGTCTGTCAGTTTTCCTTCTTTGAGCAGGATCGCGTCAGGGACGCCCATCTTACCGATGTCGTGCAGGAGTGCGCCGCGACGGATGGCCGTCAGTTGAGATTCGCTGATCCGCATGACCCGCGCCAATTTCAAAGTCAGCTCTGTGACGCGTTGGGTATGCCCTTCGGTTTCATGATCGCGCAGATCCATCGCCCGCGACCAGCCTTCTATGGTGGCGTCATACGCAAGGCTAATATCCAGATTGGATCGTTGCAGATTCTCGAAGAGTTGGGTATTGTCGATCGTAATGGCGGCCTGACCAGCCAGCGATTCAAGGAATTCAAGCCACTCGGGGTCTGGAGTGAATGTTTTTCGACAATAAACTTCCAGCACGCCTTTGACTTCCCCTTTCACGAGCAAAGGCACACACCAATAACAAACAAAGCCTTCCCCTTTCCAGAGTTTTGCAAATTGCGGATTTTCGCGGAGCATGACGGTCTCAAAATCAAGTGTGATGCTCGGACGGTGTTCCATAATGGCGCGTCCGGCAACGCTATCGCTCAAGTTAACGCTTTCAAACAGGAGTGTATGAAACCCACGCCCCGCTACTAATTCCAATAGGTTTGAACCTGGGTGAAGCAGAAGTACAGCGGCGGCGTCCACATTCAATAGAGAGATGGAATTGGATAATAAAATATTGAGCGTCAGATGCATATCACGACTGCTGCAGCTGCATGCGCTGCAACGCTGCGCCTGCCATTTCTGACAAAATAGATAATAAGCGGATCTCATCTTTGTCAAATCCGCGTTCACTTGGCACAGAAACCATCATCACTCCCAGCGTTTTCTGCGTGGTGCGGATGGGCAAGCAGGCACCGCCCCAACCAACTGGGATTTGACTGCGTGATACGGCGCGCGTTTCTGGGTCGCTGGCAAGCTCACGCGAAATATAGGCGTCGCCGCTGGTAAAGACTTTGCCTGCAATCCCCTCGCTGATGTTCTGCGGCGGCTCATTGACTTGAGCGGTCCAGCCGCGAGCTATATTTTTCTCAAGAATATTCCTGGCCTTGTTATATGTCTAACGCTTCATTTAATACAATGGCCAACATCTCATTCTGTTTCGAGGCGGAACGCATAACGAGTGAGATGCGGTTAATGGTTTCCAATTCCAGCACACGCTGATGGATACTTTCTTCAGACCGCTTGCGATCGGTAATGTCCTGCACGGAGCCGATGATCGTCTGACTAGCTGCATTATATTCAGCAGCGGAATGAATGTCGCGGAGCTCGCCATCAGATATTCTTTGTATTTTGAATTCAACATCGTACGACTTCCCTTTCTTGATCAGCGCAGACAAAGCAGCATCCAAAATTGGACGGAATTCAGGCAGTGGAATTGATTGGACAAAAGCCATCGTCATAGAGCCTTGAGCTACACCATAAATACGGTGCGCCTCATCCGAAGCGATCATCGTTTTTGTAGTGAGGTCGATCTCCCAACTTCCCAGGCGGGCGATCCCTTGCACTTTTTTGAGCATTGTCTCACTTTCGCTCAGCGCCTCTCCCGCTATTATTCTTGTCATAAACATATCTAGTTGTCTTGAATAAATGTTAACCAGGGTATCGTTTTCAAACCGCTTTCCGGCCGGCATGATCAATGTGAAATCACCGATCATTTGATCATTCACGATCACTTTCGTAACAGCAACTTCTCCCATATTTAAGAGCTTCTCAATTGGCCTGGAGATCGTTTCTGGCAGAACTCTTTTGGAAAGCTCACTCAAAGATGAAAAACGGGCGACGACTTTATCTTTTAGTTTTTCATTTTGTATGGAATATTCATTCCATTCTTTTCCCACCGGCTCAAAGCCCAATATTTTTGACAGTTTTATTATCTTATCGTTTAACCCGGCAACTGCGAGTGTGGTAAATTTCCCGGTGTTTTTATTGAACAAAGTCAAAATCCCATATTTTGCTTTTGATATGTATAAAAGATTTTCCAGGATCTTTTGATAAGATGCCTGCTCTGTCCCTGTTTTTAATAACTCTTCAGTAAAACCCACCATTTGTTTTAATAGATATTCATCTTCCACACGGATCGTCTCTCTCTTCCGTTCGCGTTCGGTGATGTCATGAATAATAGAGAAAAGTATGTCTTTTTCCTGCAAAGTGATGGGCGAAGATTGAACTTCCACAATACGTTCTTCTCCGCTGGCAAGCTTGTGCGGAAAAACAAAATAATCCCGTTCTTCTGATAATGCTTTTTGGCGCTCCAACGCCACTTGCTCTGCAGGCAAAGTATTAATTTCCTGGATGGACATTCTGCAAAGTTTCGATTTGGGATATCCGTAGAAATTCACAGCCGCTTGATTTGCATCCAGAATAACGCCCGTCAGCGGTTCGATCAGCAACATGATCGCCGAGTGAACCTCAAACATGAGATGGAAGGTTTGTTCATCCGGCTCAACGGATGCAATATTTTTCAGCGAAGGTTTTCTTGATGTCATCAGCTTGTTCCCGTAGGCACTGTATCAAAGATCATCGTGCAATTCTTCCCGGCATTCTTTGCCGCATACAAGGCGAGATCAGCACGATGAAGCAGACTTTGCACCGAGTCAGTTTGCGAGGCCTCGTGGATCGATTGAGCGATGCCGATGCTGATCGTGAGAGTCAGCGCACCTCTGTCGGTATTCAATCGCATCGCGGCGACGCTGGCGTGGATTCGTTCAGCGAGAGGCAATGCATCTTGCGCAGTGGTATGGGGCAAAAGGATGAGAAACTCATCACCGCCGTAGCGCCCGATCAGATCGGCGGAACGGAGTTTGACGCAAACAGTTTGGATGGTCTTTATTAAAGCCTGATCACCCATGGGGTGCCCGAAGGTGTCATTGATATGTTTGAAATTATCAATATCAAAGAATATCATCGAGAGCGGCGGCTGATAGCGCATGGCGACATCGAACTCGCGCTCAGCGAGTTGCATTATGGAGCGGTGATTGTTAATAAGAGTCAGATCGTCTATTTGCGCCAATTGCTGTTGACGCTCAAAGGATTGTTGAAGTTCGTGATGAGCTGCTTCGAGTTCACCCTGAGCACGAAGCAATTCATCCTCTGCCTGTTTGCGCTCAGTGATATTCTTTGAAATACAAGTTACATAAAGCACCTTTCCTTGTTCGTCTTTGATCGGGTCAGCAAGGGTTAGGTAATATCTTTCTTCGCCCGTATCCGCGGTGACTTTAACTTCGATTTCTCCCTTTTTGCCCGTCTTGAATACCTGTCGAACCAGCGTCAGGCGTTTTTCCGCCTCCTCAAACGGGAAAATCGCATGGGGAGTCTTGCCCATGATCTCCACCGGCTCCTTTCCAAAAGTCCGCGCAAACGCTTCGTTGACAAATCGGTAGGTTTCATCCGGACTGAAAGCGAAAATTGGATCACTCGAATATAAGATCAGTTCTCGAAATTTCTTCTCGCTTGCTTGCAACGCCTCTTCTGCTTTTTTGCGCGCGGTGATGTCACGTAAAATCAACAAATGCCCAGAGATACTTTGACGATCATCAAACAGCGGCAATATTTGTAAATCAATATCGCGCGGCGGGTTTTCTGAAATACGCAGCTCCGTCAAGCTCGCGGTTATTAGATCGCCAGCTTGATCCAGATGCAGAGTCTCTTTTAGAATATCCGCAGACAACTGCCCGATCGCGCTGGACGAAATTCCGATCAGTCGCTCTGCTGCGGGATTGATATCCACAATGCGCTTGCTGGCATCCAGAACGATGACGCCGTCCGTCATTTCATCCACCAGTTTATGACGCGCTATCGGCACAACATCCAGCAGGCGAAGCCCAAACAAGGCGTAGGCATAGATCATTCCGGAGATTGTGTATAAGAATGGAGTCAAATCGAGATTGGGGAAGGGGCTGGAACCAAGCAAGCCGAGAATGTTACCCGCAAGCGGCGTAAATGTCGCGAACAGCATGGTACCGACTTGCCGACGAAACAAACCGGAGGCTCGCAAATACGCCTGAACAAATAAGCCGATGAGGATAAAAACCTGTATGTATGTATAAAGGATAAAAAACCAGAACCAGGGCCCGCCGCTGTAGATTAAATCAGTGCTGTGCTGCCCGCCAAAAAATAGCCCGTGCCAGTCGTCAGTCCACAGCAGAAACAAGGTGACGAGAGGCACAATAGCCAACAGCCTCAGGTTGCGTCGTGTCAGCAGATGTGAACGACCGGTGAACTGCAGAACAAATATTGCTACCAATGTAGTATGGGTCGCCGCCCCAAAAAAGGTAGCCCTCAGCCAAAATAGCTGGGCGGACGGTTCCGTCATCATCCAACGCACGGCGTATGTCGTTGCCCAAATCACTTCTGCAAGCATGAAGAACATCAGTCCGCTGGCCCCCGTCGCCGACCGGCGCTTCCAGGAGATAATCCCGATCGTCGCGGATGTAGCAGCGGCGATTAAGAGCGCAACCGCATAAGATATGTTCATAATGATATATTTCCTGGAAGCAGATTGCCCTGGCAGGCGATTAGGAACATAAGAGAACTAACGTTTTGGAACCTACTCTGCGGCGTGGGTTGTAAAAAGCTGACAGCTGTGATCTCACAGATAATTTGATCTTTGGCGTCACCTTCGTTGGTGATGTGATTGTTTTTCGAGATGGGTTTATTGGAAGTCATCAATTTGATCCTACAATTTTTTATGGGAACACCGGATTAATTATACAACCCGAGGGCGTATAAAACGAATAAAATCCGCGCCAGATCGGTATGTGTTCTTTCGATAAATAACCAGGCAATCGGAGCTTGTGCTGCGCTGGCGGCGATCATTACATAGACTCTACCCAGATTTCCCGCTGACAACGCATTTTAAACAAAAACACGCTCAAATGGCAACTATCGATTGTGGCTGTACCGCCAGCACAATACAGCTTTTGTCGCGGGTTAAGCTCGTCCGATAACAATAATGTGCCCGCTGTAAGCTGCTGCAAAACGGGCCAGCGGCAGACGTGCGCCAGCTTGCAGCGCAGCTTTCCGCCCCGATGGATTGTTAACATAAAAAGCCTGCGGGTGGTCATCCGCACACTCCACACCGATCACAACCATAAGATGCCCGCCTTGCCGGGTAATGGGCAGGCGATCATCGCCAGCTTCGTACGAAACAGAAGCGATAACCATGTGCCCTTGCCGTAGATACTTGGGGATTTCTTCCAAACTGGCCGGGCGGGCTTCCGCTGTCAGGCCGCTGGCTTGTGCCATTTCAGCCAGCGCACTATGCACCCAGCCCACTTCGTGAGAGCTGCCATCCTCGTTGTGGTGAATCAAATATCCGCTTCGTTCCAAGCCGAGGCGCGCCCAGTCTATCAGAGATCTCGTCGGACCTCCGACAGCTTCCACACACATTTTCAAGCATGCCACTCCACAGGCACGTTCGACCCAGTAGACATATTCCTGTGGGCTTTGTGCGCCGCTTTCTGCCCAGCGCGGATCTTGAGCGGGATCCATCCCATGCACAAAAATAGATTCGGCCAATTCCGGGCTGGAGATCTGGGCGTAATAAGGAACGGAGTAAGGCAGGCGAATGGTTTCGAAAATTGGTTCAGGCATAAGCGTATCCGATCTTTCTGTGATTATAATTCACCCAAATGATTAGAACTCACCCCACCTGGATCGAGATCAACCTTTCAGCGGTCGCCAGCAACTGCGCCAACATCATCCGTGATACCGACACGCCGCTCATGGCAATCGTCAAAGGTGATGCGTACGGGCATGGAGCTGTGGAGGTAAGCCGGGCGGCCATGGCAGGCGGGGCAAGTTGGCTCGGTGTGGCGCGTTTTGGGGAAGCGCGAGTCTTGCGCCAAAATGGAATCGATGCCCCCATTTTGGTACTGGGAATGATCACGCCTAATGAAGTGGATGAAGCCATTGCCAGCAATGTGACATTGACCCTGCACAGTTTGGAAACGCTTCAGCTTTTTTCCGCCCGCGCGCGTGCTGCCCATCAAACGGTTTCGGCACATCTGAAAGTGGA
Organism: Chloroflexota bacterium; assembly: GCA_026390015.1. Taxonomy (GTDB): domain Bacteria; phylum Chloroflexota; class Anaerolineae; order Anaerolineales; family Villigracilaceae; genus Villigracilis. The sequence continues at coordinate 72,917 of JAPLGS010000165.1, forward strand.
TACGGGTATGGGGCGGTTGGGCGTTTTCGCAGAGGAGATTGTTTCCTTCGCGCGCCAGGCGCAAGCGGCAGGAGGAATCTATATCGATGGGATGTACAGTCATCTGGCGGCAGCTGAAGTGACACATCCTCTAAACGAAATGCAATACCAGCGTTTTGATATGGCTGTTCGGGCGATGGAGGAATCCAGTTTTCGGCCGCGCTGGGTGCATCTTGCAAATTCATTCGCAGCTTTTTATCAGCCGCAATGCCGTTACAACATGGTGCGTGTGGGCAATGTGATTCTCGGACTGCGTATCCGAATTAACCAGCCGCTTCCCGAGTATTACCTGCCTGTACTTCGCTGGAAAGCTCAATTGGCATCCTGCCGCCTTTTACCCGCCGGTTGGAATGTGAGCTATGGTGCGAATTACATCACTCCACACGAAGAACTTATTGGTGTCATACCAGTCGGTTATGGCGACGGGCTGCGCGGCTTACCCGGTAACCAAATCATAATTGATGGAATCAAATCTCCGGTAGTGGGACGGGTACGTCTTGACCAGTTGATGGTACGCCTGCCCCATCCTTATCCAATGGGCGAGGAAATTGTGATCATCGGTCAGCAAGGCGATTCATCAATATGGGTGCATGATCTGGCCGCCCTTTACCAAATATCACAGGTAGATTTCACAACACTGATCCACAGGCGCGTACCGCGTATTTACATTTAACCACAAACAGCCCCTCGCTGGGGCTGTTTGTGGTTAAGCGACTGGCATTAAGTCATGCGCGGATCAAAGGAATCACGTACACCTTCACCAAGAAAGTTGTAACCTAAAACAACCATCAAAATGGCAAGACCGGGGAATGTTGTCAGCCACCAGCTATAAAACTGGTAGCGTCCGGTAGAGATCATGGCGCCCCATTCGGGCGTAGGAGGCACAGCGCCCAATCCGATAAAACTGAGCGCGGCAATATTAAGAATGGCGCTGCCGGCATCTAGGGAAGCTTTGACTAGTACCGGTGCAAAAGTGTTGGGAAGAATGTGAGTCATCAGAATGCGTCCACGCGATGCACCGAGCGCAACTGCCGCAGTGACATATTCATTATTCTTAACGCTCAACACCTGGCTGCGCATAAGACGGGCATACTCGGGCCACCAGACCAATACCATGGCGATGAGAGCATTGGTAATGCTGGGTCCCAATACAGCGGCGATAGCCAATGCAAGCACGATCGAGGGAAATGCCAGGGTAATATCTGCCAATCGCATGATCAATAGATCGTAAGTTCCGCCAATATAACCGGCGGATGCTCCCACCAGCACTCCCATCATCACAGCGAATAGGATGACTACAAAACCGATGGGCAGGGAAATCCGCGCTCCATAGATCACGCGGCTGAAAACATCACGGCCCAATTCATCGGTACCAAACCAATACTGGGCTGATGGAGATTGAAGCCGGTCATTGATCGTCTGGGACAAAGGGTCCCGCATCGGTGTAAAGGGAGCAATGATCGCCGCAACCGCCCAAAACACGATGATGACCAAGCCGAGCATCGCCATCGGGTTGCGGCGCAAGGAGCGCAGACTTCGCCTAATGGGGCTGTCGACAGTTTTAGGCAACGCTTCTGCTACGGTGACAGTCATGTCTTATCCTTCACGAATGCGCGGATCAATGATGGTGTAGAGCATATCTACAAAAATATTTACCAACATATAAATAATGGCGATCAGCAGAGTTGTGCCCGTAATGGCGGGGTAATCCAAATTGGCAGCGGATTCCACGGCATAACGGCCAATCCCCGGCCAGGAGAAAATCGTCTCGGTCATAATAGCGCCGCTCATCAAGCCGGCAAAAGCCAGTCCAACCAATGTCACCAGCGGAATCAGCGCGTTTCGAAGTGCATGTTTTAGGATGACCAATTTTTCAGCCAGTCCTTTTGCGCGGGCAGTACGTATGTAATCCTGCGAAAGTACTTCCAGCATCGAAGAGCGGGTGATGCGCGAAATCAGCGCCAGGGTAAACCAACCGAGGATGATCGAAGGTAGTACCAGGTGATGGAGCGAATCCCAGAAGGCTGGCATGTTGCCTTTTAGCAGTGAGTCGAAAACAAATAGGCCGGTCACTGATTCTGGAGCACCGATTCGTGGATTGATTCGACCAGGTCCCGGAGCCCAGCCCAGTTTGTAATAAAAAACAAATAAGACCAACAGTCCCGACCAGAAGGGAGGCATGGAAGCGCCCAATAGGGAAATAATCCGCGTAACCTGATCGACAAAACTACCGGATTTATAACCAGAAATGATCCCTAACGGTAAACCGAGCAGTATGGCAAAAATAAAAGAACATATCGAGAGTTCTATAGTGGCGGGCAGAAAATCCTTTAAATCTGAGGCAACTGGATTCTTGGTTTTGAAGGATGTGCCAAGGTCGCCTTGAAGTAGATTTTTTAAATAAACCAGATACTGCACGGGCAACGGCTCATCCAATCCCCATTTTTCCGTGGCAGCATGGATGGCCTCTGGGTCATCCATGGATCTTTCGGTCAAAATAACCGCCAGCGGGTTGACCGGTACGATATGCGTCACCACAAAAAGAAGCAGGGTAATCCCAATAGCCATGGGGATCATCAGGAGCAAACGCCTGATGAGGTTTTGAATGAGACTCATCGTTTCTTCCAACCTCCAACCCGTGCATGTAGGGGCAGGGTAACCCCGCCCCCACATGCATCATTATATTATTTAGACAGTTCGAACAGATCAACAAACCAGACTGGGTGGAATTGGAAACCTTTCAAATCGTTGCGGAAAGCATGCACATACTGCACCTGGTAGAGCATGGTGAAAGGCATTTCTTCCATGATTACTGCCTGCAACTTCTCCACGGCATCTTTGCGAATAACGGCATCAGAAGTAGTGCGGATCGTGGTGGCTAGCGCATTGGCATCCGGGTTCGCAAATCTCATACGGAAGGCAATCGAGCGATCACCAAGGCCAAAGTAGTCGGTCCACATGGTCACATCCAGATAGTCTGGAGTCCAGCCTCCAAAAGCCATCGGAAGCTGCTGGGCGCGCATTTGAGTCAGATACACACTCTGCTCCAAAGGCTTAAGGTTGAGTGTGATGCCGGCTTCAGCTAAATCGTTCTTTATCTTGGCGGCAACGGTATCACGCGTCGCGTTGGATGCGTAATACATATCGAACGTAACACCATCGGGATAGCCGGCAGCGGTCAACAATTCCTTGGCCTTCGCCAGATCACGGCCTTGGGTCTTGGCCGGATCGACTCCTATGATACCTACTGGGATGATGCTAGGAGCGCGGGTTCCATATCCGTTCAAAACAGCCTTGGTGATACCTTGGTAATCAATTGCATAAGCCACGGCCTGACGAACTTCCTTTTTACAGAGGATTGCAAAAGAATCTGGGCTTTGCAGCTCGGCGAATTTTGCGGGGTCTGCAGCCTTGATAACATCGGGACAGACATAGGTCATCGCCAGATAGTTTTCATCAAGAGATTGATCGACAGTAATTGTGAGCTCGGAATTGGATTTAGCCTGATCCACCAGATCAGTTTGCAAACTGCCGATCATATCTGCGTCGCCTTTTTCCAACATTTGCAGTTGAGTGGTCGGGTCAGATACGTGGGTAATGACCACTTTGTCAAATTTGGGAGCGCCCTTCCAATAGTTCTTGTTGGCAGTTAATTCAATATCTGCTTTGGGCGACCACTTGGTCAGGATAAAGGGACCCGAACCAGCAGAGTTCTGATCGAGCCATTCTTTGGCTTTATCTGTGGTTGCGGCATCTGCTGCATCAGTACCGCCGTGTTCCTTAACCAGCTTGGAATCCTGAATCCCGAGGCTGGGATTGCAGGCGCTGGAGAGGAATTGAGGCAGTGGCTGCGCCGTGCCATCATCACCCACAGTAGTAGATACCTTAACGGTGTAATCATCCACTGCTTCCACTTTACCGACGCCATCCAAATTGAAAGCGGGGGCTCCAGCTACGTTTAGTAGACGATTCCATGAAAAAACTACATCCGCAGATGTGACTGGATTGCCTGAGGCGAACTTGGCATCCTTGCGTAAGTGGAAGATGAATTCGGTGAAATCTGCATTGACTTCCCAAGTTTCGGCCAAGCGCGGCACGATGGTATTCAAATCCTCGGGGCGGATATCGACCAGCGTGTCATAGGTGTTGATGTGGATGAAAAGATTAGTGGTCTCACCAGCGTAAGCAGGGTCAAGTGTAACCACATCATCCAAATTCATGGCGATGATCAATGTACCTCCAACAGGGGCGACGGCTGACTCAGTCGCTGCAACAGGCGGTTCTGTCGGGGCGGTATTTGCCCCTGCTGGGTTTGACCCTTCAGGTGTGGCTGCGGAGCCACAGCCCGCCAACATGCTGGCCAATAAAATCACCAGCATTACGAACGGAAATACACGATTTAGTTTCATGTCTCCTCCTTGGAGAGTAAGAAATTTGTCTGGCAAATGCCAGGAAAACCCATTCGCAACTATTTTACCTGCATTACGCGCCGATTGTTTATAGAAAATAAAATAGCTTAAATTTTTTACTGTTCAATTCATTTTAGCCTGTGCACCGCGCCTACCTGGCCAGCGCGAGCATGGCGCGGAACGCAAGATAAATCGTGACCATGTCATCAGCTACATATTCAACGCGGCGATCCACTGTCCGCTGTGCATGAGGCAGGTTCGCGGCCTTATCAGCCATGTCTGATTGACCAAATTCGATTGTCATTTTGATCGGTGTAGATACTTTGAAAGGCATGGGAGCTTTTTTGTTCTTGAGGTTCTTCATGGCACGTTCCGCGGCTTCTTCAATTAATTTTGATGTTACCGAGGGCGGCAAACATTCAGCAGACATGCGGCTCGCGGCTTTCTTCACCTGTGCGGTTTCGATCTCATCGCCAAAAAAATCCCGAACTTCCGCGCACAAAGTTTGATCGCCAGAAGCCATAAGGATGGGTACATCAAAATGACCGCACACCGCGCCGTTCAATCCTGATTCGCCAAACGCGCGACCATTGATCCATAAACCTGATAGGCGCTCATCAGACCAGGTGTGGTCGAGAATGGCATTAATCGCGCCCATGCGCCCATGATAGCCAACATACATGACTCCATCCACATTTATATCAACCCCATGCACCATTGAAAGTCGCGAGGGTGAACCAGAATTAAGTGTTGCCCGTGGATCCAATTCTTCGATGAGAATATTTCTTCCGTTATTATGACCATCTGTCACAGCAACTGATGTTGCGCCCCCTGCGAATGCGCCGCGAATGGCGGCGTTGACATCTGCGGTCATTAATTTTCGAAAGCGGGAATATTCTGGATGATCAGGGGTAACCTGATCCCAATGCACAACCCCTGTGATTCCTTCCATATCTGCGGCAATTAAAATTTTCATGGCTGCTCCTTTTTCTGAGTATTTCTGTTCTTGCAGTTTAGTCTCATCGCCACGCAGCGATACTAAACAAATGATACTTTATCAGCGGAGAATCGAATATGGTATTTTATATATGCTCTTTACAATTTTTTGCTTGTTACTTATCCATCGCTGCATTTTTGGTACAGCCAAAGTCGGTGGTTGGTAATTGAAGGCGCAGTGGTGTACAAAGTCGGAAACTGTATGAGCGCTTCTTCCAAAATTTTTTCCTCGAACATATTCAACTGGATGAATCGAATGCTCTGGGGGAATGCAACCTTTCCTCTATGGAAGCTTTCATGGACTCTACCCTGACTGCCCACTGGCGACGCATTTTAAACAAAAACACGCTCAAAAGGGCACGTTTTAATTACCAACTACCGATTGCGGCTGTACCAAATGCGGGGTAACACCGCATCCTTTACGAGCACCAGGAAGATATCGGGGGAGGTGTCGCAGGCAACTAGCTGTTCTAGCGCGATGGTGGTTTCGTGTAAAGCCAAGTTCTAAAAATTAGGTGGTTGACATTTGGTGCGCCGCACTATAAAATAAAGCCGTGATAAAAAACTTCAAAGATGACGAAACTCAAAAGATTTATCAGCGTCAACGCTCGCGTAAGTTGCCAGCCGATATTCAGCAAGTCGCCTTGCGTAAACTACGCATGATAAATAACTCCATTTCAATCACTGATTTGCGCATCCCTCCTGCTAACCGTCTAGAAAAATTAAATGGGAATCGGGCAGGTAAATGGAGTATTCGGATAAATGACCAGTGGCGTGTTTGCTTTCGTTGGGAAGGCAGTGACGCTCTTGATGTTGAAATAACAGATTATCACTAGAGGTAAGAATGACTAACAAATTACAGCCCGTTCACCCTGGCGAAGTTTTACTAGAAGAATTTTTGAAGCCGATGGACTTGAGTCAGAATCGTTTAGCTATTGATATTGGCGTAGACGCACGCCGTATCAATGAAATAGTTTTGGGAGTTCGTAGCGTGACAGCAGATACAGCCTTGCGTTTGTCTCGCTATTTTGGTATCTCGCCCCAATTCTGGCTTGGGCTACAAGCAGAGTACGATTTAGATGTTACGCTTGATTCTTTGGGTAGTCGTCTTGACCGAGAAGTAAGACCGCGAGTGCCAGCGTAATTTTTCAAAGCAAAGGTTCTGGTAAGCATAAACGCCGAACAAAGCGTGCTCCGAAACCCAGTCATCACGAAAGCCACTTGGTCTAGGTTAATGCCTATGCAGATGCGAATATTTCTGAAGAGCGCCGTGCGATAGTTCCGCATGCAGGGATCTGGCGAGTAGGATCAACTGGATGATATGCGGGGAGGGGCAGGGATCTGCCCTCTCTACCGCGATGGTGCTTGTTTAAAAACAAATAATAAAGTTAATGATCATCAGGAAAGTCTAGTGGCAAAGTTAATCAATGCTCAATTCGAGAGAATCAAAAAGGCATTTAACAAAGAAGAAATACCTTTCGTGTCGACATCAACAATAAAAACATATTTCAAGTATCTTGAGAACAATTTGGCCCGCCCTTGTTTGTTAACGGGAATTGAAAGCTTAGAGTTCTTTAGATGGGAAGAACATTTTTCGTTTGGTTACGGAAGTCAAGATGAATACGAGCAATTGACAGGGCGAACGCATCTTACGTCTGGACAAGTTTAGAAAAACCTGAAAGTACTTGGAGCAAATAGGCATTATCCCAGGCAGCCTGCATACGTTTGGTTTTGATACTGCGCTTGCTGGTTTTGTCTTGCTTAAGTAAATTCATAGCAATA
>JAPLGS010000002.1:0-1110 GCA_026390015.1 Chloroflexota bacterium
CGCGGGTGTCATTCACAAACTTTAACCGATCTACATCCGCGACGACAATGCTGATCGGAAAATCACGGCTGTGTTCCAGCCGCGCCAGTTCTACTTCAAAAAAAGTGCGGTTATAAATGCCGGTTAATGCGTCGTGTGTGCCTTGATAACGGAGTTGTTCTTCCGCCTGCTTGCGTTCGGTGATGTCTTCGATGATGCCCCAAACGATTTGTTTCCCAGTCTGATCAACAAAAAGAGCGCCGCTGATCGAAAGTGGATAGCGAGTGCCGTCTTTGCGGATATATTCTTTTTCGTTAGGGCCAAAGCGCCCGGTTTCCTTGAGATCCTGAAGTTGCTTCATCTCTTGCGCCTCGTATTCACGCGGGGTGATGTCCCACTAGCTCAATTTAAGAAATTCGTCTTTTGTATAACCTGTTGCATGCAATACAGCTTCGTTTACCTCGAGAAATTCACCGGTTGCATTATCTACCATAGCCAGACCGATGGGTGATAATTCGAAGAGTATCCGGAATTTATCTTCCGCCTGTTTGCGCGCGGTGATGTCGAAGCAATGCCCAATATATCCAATAAATTCACCGTTGCTGTTGTAATTAGGCGTACCCAAATCTTGAATCCAGCGGAATTCACCGCTAACATGACGTAACCTGTAATCCATATCAAACGCTTCGTGTTTATCAAATGCAGCAGTATATGTTGCAAGACAACTGTCAAAATCATCAGGATGGACCCCCTCTGCCCAACCGTTCCCCAGCTCCTGCTCAAGAGTACGCCCGGTGAATTTCAGCCAGGGTATGTTGAAATAATTGCACATCTTGATTTCAGCGCGCGCCAGCGACAGGGTGTTGCGCATATTCGTGACCAACAGATCGATTGCCAGGACCGAGATGAATAAAATCGCGGCAAGGATCAGAAAATCGACCGCGCTTGGCCTATCAATTGGCTGCGAAACAAACAAACCGCCCATTTCGCCAAAGACCAGCCAGGCCATTGCCGCAAACGTCAACAACACACAGATCCTGAAGCTGAGCCGGTTCAGCGCCAGGCTCGCATAAATGATGATGATCGGGTAGGCCATGATCGAAAAATCATGACTGCCCTGTCCTATGGTCG
>JAPLGS010000002.1:1155-1581 GCA_026390015.1 Chloroflexota bacterium
CCAGGAGATAAGCGCTGATCGTGATTTTCCCGCGTTTGAGCAGCCAGAATGGAATAGCCAGAAAAACACTGCTAATCAAAGTCGCGCTAATCACGAGCCAATCGTCCCAAAAAATGCCTGAGATGATCGCAATCAGATAACCGGCCCAGGCAGCCCAGATGAGTATGGATAAGACGCGCGCCGTCTGCCGGCTTTCTTCTCTTTCGGAATCGAATTGCGGATCCTGTTGGGTCATACCTGTGCCTTTCCCATCACTTCCAAAAACGCCTGCACAACCTGCGGGTCGAAGTGCGTGCCGCTCTGTTCTACGATGTGTGCGCGCGTCCTTTCACTCGACCAGGCTTTGCGGTATGGGCGGTCTGAGCGCAGCGCATCCCAGACGTCGACAATCGCAAAGATGCGCGCTACAAATGGAATCATCTCGCC
>JAPLGS010000129.1 GCA_026390015.1 Chloroflexota bacterium
GGATACATCGCCAGCAGATTGATCCCTCAATTGTTGGATCGCGGATATCAGATCCGCGCGCTTGCCCGTCAACCGCAGCGACTCAAAAATCGAAGCTGGTTTCATCAAGTGGAAATAACTCAAGGTGATGTAACGATTCCATCCACGCTTGCGCCTGCGCTTGAGGGTGTAAGTACCGCATATTATCTTATCCACAACATGGCCAGCGGACAGGGTTACACCGGCCGTGAATTAGATGCTGCGCGTAATTTTGCGCGCGCGGCGAAAGACGCAGGAGTACAACATATCATTTATCTCGGCGGCCTCGCAGACGAAGAACAGCACATCGCGCCGCACATGCGTTCGCGCATCGAAACGGGAGCAACCTTACGACAGGGGAAAGTTCCAGTAACAGAATTTCGAGCAGGTGTCATCGCTGGCTCTGGAAGCATCTCCTTTGAAATGATCCGTTTTATGACGGAACTGCTTCCCATTATTCCAGGACCCAATTGGCTAAAGAATAAAACACAGCCGATCGCCATACAAAATGTGATGGATTATCTATTAGCCGCATTGGATAATCACTCTGGCCACGGTCAGGTCTTTGAGATCGGCGGGCCGCAGGTCACAACCTATCAAGAACTGATGCTGCTTTATGCCAAAGCTCGTGGACATAAACGCAGATTCCTTCTGCTGCCTTATGTACCGGTCTGGTTCATGGCATTTGGAATCGGATTAACAACGCCGGTGCCGAGGCTCATTGCGTATGCGCTGGTAGGAGGATTGTCCAGTGACAGCGTGGTACTGCATAACGCCGCGCGCAGGATCTATCCCGAAGTGAATCTCATTGATTTCGAATCCGCCGCAAAAGAAGCGTTGGCGTGTTTACATCCGCATAAAATTGAACGCGTCTGGGATGATGAAGGCCGCACAAGAACGCTCAAACACGAAGGCTTTTTCATTTACCAGCGTGAATTAAAAGTAGCCGCCGCTCCTGAGAAAATATTTAGCGTCATCACCAAATTGGCGGATCGGTTTGAAGTCGAATATGTGGAAGCCGATCATTTATTTCTTGCCCATTTGAAAATAAAAACACACGGCGAAGGCTGGCTGGAATGGCGCGCAGGTCACGCTGTAAACGTGACCACCATAACGCAAACTGTATTCTTCACCCCGCGCGGCTTCGGCGGATTCTTCTTGTGGTATTTGCTCTATCCAATTATTGCGCTGGCTTTTCAAGGACTGCTAAAAAATATCGCGCGAAACTCGGTGGTAAAATAAATCCATAACCAAATAAAGATCAAAGCGCGGCGAAGCCGGTGGAAACCCGGCACTGTCCCGCAACTGTAATTGCTTCGGCATAAGTCAGGTCGCCCGCCTTTGATTGTTCATCACACTCTCGTGGAAAGGAGGTGGATGGCGGCCCGCTCGGATTGCCTCTCCAACCTCCCCAGTCATCGGCTGGGGAATTTGATTCTTGTAACTTATAACTCTGAGTTAGATGTCAGGAGACAACTGACTCCCAAACAAAAACAACGGAGAATAAAATGTTTCGTAAAATTTTCTTTTTGATCGTACTTTTCGCGCTGGTGATGACGGCCTGCGCGTCTCAATCCGCTGCTGCTGTTGCGACGGAACCCTCAGCGCCGATCACACTCACAGATGGGTTGGGCAGGTCGGTCGTGTTGAAAGAAGCGGCGAAGCGAATCGTCTCGCTGGCGCCGTCTAATACTGAAATCCTATTTGCAGTCGGCGCGACTGATCAAGTCGTTGGCCGCGACGAATTTTCAGATTATCCTGAAGAAGCCAAAGCGCTGCCAAGCGTGGGCGGCTCGATGGGCGAATACAGCGTGGAATCGATCGTTGCGCTGAAACCCGATCTCGTGCTCGCGGCGGAAATCAATTCCCCAGAATTGGTGAAGCAGCTCGAAGATCTGGGATTAACCGTTTACTATTTGAAGAATCCAAAAACATTCGAAGAGCTATATGTCAACCTTGAGATCGCGGCGCAATTGACAGGCGAAGACCCCACCAAATTAACTGATTCGCTCAAAGCGCGTGTCGCCGCAGTGGACGAGAAGATCATGCCGCTCAGTTTTCGTCCTATGGTCTTTTATGAAATTGACGCGACAGATCCTGCCAAACCATACACCTACGGCCCCGGCACTTTCGGTGACATGCTCATCTCCCGCGCTGGCGGATTCAATGTCGGAAATGATTTGACCGATCCATATCCGCAGATCAGCCTGGAGCAGATAGTTGTTTCTAACCCATCCATTATTTTGCTCGGAGATTCGATGTGGGGTGTGACGGCTGAATCAGTGCTCGTCCGCCCGGGCTGGGAGACGATCGAAGCTGTGAAATCCAAACAGATTTTCCCGATCGACGATAACCTGATCAGCCGCCCCGGTCCGCGTTTGATAGATGGCTTGGAGCAATTGGCGAATCTGTTGCACCCTGGTGTGCTTAAATAAATTTGTAAAATGTACACACGTAACGAGATCCGACCCAACTTGATTACGTGTGTACGTATATACTTTTCTATTCTTATCCCATGCGCCGTAATCCATTCTTTCTTTCCTTAATTACATTAGCCATCGCCTTCATCCTCAGCCTCGCGATCGGTTCTGTATTTATTTCCCCCAAGGAATTATGGGATATTTTGCGCGGCATGGGAAATGAAACTTTTTCTTTCATCGTCTGGCAGATTCGTTTACCGCGCACCATTCTCATCGCGTTGACAGGCGCGGCGTTGAGCGGAAGCGGCGCGGCCTATCAGGGTTTGTTCCGCAATCCGCTGGCTGATCCATTCTTGATCGGTGTTGCATCCGGCGCGGGGCTTGGTGCGGTGATCGCCATGTCTGTCAAATGGCCGTACACATTTTGGGGATTGATGGCAATTCCGCTGGCAGCGTTCATCGCGGCCTTGCTGACTGTTTTCATTGTTTATTTTCTGGCACGAGTTGGGCAGACCATTCCCACTACAAATCTGATTCTCGCGGGCGTTGCATTTTCCTCCTTCGCAACATCGTTGACATCCTTTCTGATGCTGCGCTCCACAAGTGAAGTGCGCCGCGCTTTGGGCTGGCTGCTCGGCGGCGCGAGTCAGGCAGGTTGGACAGCGATCCTCGCAATTCTTCCCTATCTCATCATTGGACTTGGCATTCTTCTCATCAGCGGGCACGCTCTCAACCTTTTGCAATTTGGTGACGATCAGGCGCAGCAGCTTGGATTGAATGTCACGCGCATCAAAACGATTTTACTGATCGCCGCTTCGCTGGCGACCGCTGCCGCTGTGGCATTTTCCGGCATCATCGGCTTTATCGGACTCATCGTTCCGCATCTGTTCCGCATCTGGTTCGGCGCGGATTATCGGCGGCTGATTCCACTCTCGATCCTCGGCGGCGCATCCGCGCTGCTTGTTTCAGATGTGATCGCACGCATCATCCTCGCTCCGCAGGAAATCCCGGTCGGCATTATCACAGCATTGGTTGGCGCGCCGTTCTTCCTTTGGGTTTTGCGCCGCTCCAAGAATCAAGGATATTGGTAGCATATGGAATTCATCATTCACAAAACAGACATGCAAAATGCGCCGAAAGCGGAAATGTTTTCGCGGAAGTTCATCGTGAGATCAAGGATCGTGCTTGACCTCGAAAATGAAAAACTCATTTATTCAGTTGCCGATGTTGAACCTTATGAAAGGGATATTCATGCTGAAGATGTGAATTATGGATTTTCCGACAGCGGCCCAACAATCTTTTTTGCGAACATAAATGCGAAACTTGCAGGAAGAATCAAGATGCTCGAATGGTGGAATCAATTTGCCTACGTGGATGATATCGTTGTGAATCCTGAATTTCGCGGAGCGGGAATTGGGCGCGCACTGCTCGAACACGGAATTCAATGGGCGCGCGAAAATAAATTTCCGGGTGTCATGCTTGAAACGCAGGCTAATAACGTCGCCGCCTGCAGCTTGTATCAAAAATATGGCTTCGTGTTAAGCGGCTTTGATCGCAATGTTTATAAAGCCATCAACCCAAATAAAAATGAAACCGCTTTGTATTGGTATTTAATTTTCTAAATGCTAAAAATTCAAAACCTTTCCGCCTCTTATAACGGACATCAAGTATTACATGATGTCTCCTTCGACGTGAAGAATGGCGAAGTGCTCGCGTTGATCGGTCCCAACGGCGCGGGCAAATCTACGATCATCCGCGCCGCGAGCGGAGTGATTCCATCCAGCGGTCACATCCGCACGAACGGTGATGACTTCCAATCGCTAACTCCGCTTCAACGCGCGCGCTATCTCGCGGTCGTCCCGCAGGCGATCTCGCTGCCGCCCGCCTTCACTGTTTGGGAAACTGTCTTAATGGGGCGGACCCCGTATCTCGGATTCCTCGGTCATACATCTTCTCATGACGAAGAGCTGGCTCGTCAGTCATTGAACAGAGTCAACGCTCTGGAATTTTCCGACCGCCGCGTTGGAGAGTTATCTGGCGGCGAACGACAACGCGTGTTATTGGCGCGCGCCTTGTGTCAATCCACACCGATCCTGTTGCTCGATGAACCGACCGCGCATTTGGATTTGCAATATCAAGTCAGCTTATTGGAATTGATTCATGATCTTGCGCACAAGGAAAATCTGGCCGTGTTGATCGCAATGCACGATCTCAATCTCGCATCCCATTACGCCGACAGAGTGGCCTTGCTAGTCGGCGGTCATCTTAAAGCAATTGGAACTCCGCGCGAAGTGTTGACCTCTGAATTGATCTCAGAAGCATATTGTTTACCGGTTCAAGTAGTTGAGCATCCGTTTTTGAATGTCCCCTTGGTATTGCCAGATGTAAAGTAAATGTCATTATGAGGGCGATCGCCACGCCGCCCAAATGCAAGAGCGCGGCTCGCAATGATGATTAGTTATTGCCCCAGCACTTTCGCGGCAATGCGTTGCAGAAAATCTTTATCTTCATTGCTTAGGTCTGCGCCATAGGAATTTCCAACGGGGCTTTGCTGGAATATGAATCCATAAAAGACACATGCGGCTAGATACGTTCCTTGCGGAGTGGGGTGTCCATCCTCTATGTACAACTTAATATCTGGGCGTTCCTTCAAAGCCATGGAAAATGCCTGTCCCACTGGAGCTACTTTTACCCCCAATTGCTGACCAAGTGCGGTGTAGGCTTTATTGACTGCCTCTGCAGTGACTCCATATTGGGTGCTGTCCGGCCGTTCCCAGGTCATGAACATGATTGTCTCAGCTCCGGCAGTTTTTATTTCCACATCCAACTTTTGAGCGTATTCATAAAAATTATAGTAATTGGTAACCGAGCTTTGACTCTGCTCCTGCAAGACCACCACATCCCAATTTCCTGAGCGAATCGCTTCCAGCGTGTTCGCATCCTCCCAATGATTTTGCAGCGTGTATCCGCCTGGAGTAATCCGCGCGGATACGGAGTTCGGTGCAAGTCCGATAATATATTTGTCCAAGCCACCGTTGAGATCGGTGTAACTATTTCCAATAAACAAGATCCGCTTCGATGGGACAGTTGTATTACCAGTCAAACTACAAGAACTTGTGACATAAATCAACAACAAAATGAAAGTTAGATATTTCCATGACCTAATCTTCATATTAAAAAAAACCTATTTCAAAAAGTAGATGATCGACACGATCACGCCGATCGTGACGACGGTCCAGCGCAAAGTGGAGGGTTTGACACGACCTGCGAGTTTTCCGCCCAGCGTGCCACCGATCAACGCTCCCACAGCCATCACTAAGGCCACAGGCCAGACCACTTTCCCAGAGAAGAGGAAAAAAATAGCAGCGGCGACATTGACCGAGAAACCAATCGCCTGCTTGAGCGCGTTAAGACGCGTGAGCGTATCCTCCAGAGTTAATCCCAAGGCTGAAAGAACGATCACGCTTAATCCCGCGCCGAAATATCCGCCATAGATCGAAGCCAGCCCAACAGGCAGCCATGATAATTTTTCCAGTCGTGAGCCGTGACCTTCGCCCATGCGGCGAATCAACCAGGCGCGGACGGGGTCTTGGATGGCTAGCAATCCCGACGCAAGCAAAATTAAATATGGAACAAGTTCCTTGAATAATTTTTCGCCAGTTCGCAGAAGAAGAAATCCACCAACGACGCCGCCGATAACGCTGGCCGGGACAATGATCCACAGGCGATTTTTTTGGCCTTGCAGATCTTTCAATTGAGCGAGCGTACCGCCGAAATAGCCGGGGCAAAGCGCAACAGTATTCGTCACATTCGCGGCGACAGCGGGAATGCCTAAAAACGTGAGTACGGGAAATGTGATGAGCGTCCCGCCGCCTGCCAGTGCGTTGATCGCGCCTGCGGCGAGAGCGGCCAAACCTGCAAATACAAAGTCCAATAAACTGAGATCCATGTTGAGTTCCTTAATTGATATGGGATAAAACTGGGGCAAGTATAGCATCAATAATTTTGATGGAATCGTTTTTCAAAATGCTCTTATAATTTATGATACAACCTATGACTACATATTTCATCACTGGCGGACTCGGATTCCTCGGACAATACATCGTGCAGGCAATCCACGCGCATGATCCGCAGGGGGAACTGAGGGTGCTGGTCCGCAGTCAACGTAAAACAATTTTGGAAATTGA
Organism: Chloroflexota bacterium; assembly: GCA_026390015.1. GTDB lineage: Bacteria > Chloroflexota > Anaerolineae > Anaerolineales > Villigracilaceae > Villigracilis. The sequence continues at coordinate 6,626 of JAPLGS010000129.1, forward strand.
AAAACTGGATCGCGTGCGTTGGATTCAAGGTGAGTTGACTCAGCTTGATCTTTTTGCTGAGCATCTCAAAGGTGTGGATACGGTGATTCATAATGCGGCCATGGTCTCCTTCAAAAAAGCGGATGCGCAAAAGATCTATGACTCGAATGTGATCGGCACGCGTTATCTCGCGCAGGCGGCGCGTGAAGCGGGCTGCAAAAACTTTATCTTCATCAGTTCCATCTCTGCTGTTGAGTTTCGTCCGCCGCAAATTACAGAGGAAACGATGATTCCGAATCTCGAATCCAAACGCAAAGATGATATTTATGGATACACCAAATTATTGAGTGAAAATGAATTGAAAGAAATGGCGGGTGATATGCGTATCATCATTCTTAATCCCAGCGTGATCCTTGGCCCCGGCTCGGAGCGCGTGGAAACGCTCATCAAAGCTGTTCGCAAAATGCCTTTTTTGCCAATAATGGATTATGTCAATGCCTTTGTGGATGTGCGCGATGTGGCGCACGCGGTTACTCTTGCGCTGACAAAGGGTCGCCCCGGAGAGAGATACATTGTCTCGTCTCATAATGCGCGCATGATCGAATTCACGCGTGAGATCGTCAAACATATCAAAAAGGATCTGCGCGTCGTTGTGTTGTCATCAATCGGTCTGAATCTCATGGATGGATTTATTTCCCTGCTGGATTTTCTGCGCCTTAACCCTGGAGTGCGCCGTCCCTCGCAAATGAACATAGACAAACCATGTTCCCACGAAAAGATAAAACGTGAAATGAATTGGGAGCCGACTTATTCGCTTGAACAGTCCATTGTTGATTCGATTAAGTAATGTCGCTGCGAGGCGCCTTTGTCCTTGCCGAGGCAGCCTCCTTGTGACACGAGATTGCTTCGGGTGGAAAAACACCACCCTCGCAATGACATATTTTTCTTGACTCTCCCCGCCCTCGCTCTTATAATCTCAGCCATTCAGAAGTAGTAGGTAATTGTTTTTCTGACAGAAAAGAAGGACGTTGGTCGAGTTTATCGAGACCCAGGCTGTGAGCCTTCGCAGAAAAGAATTACCGAAGTCATCTGAAATCATTGGCGAAGAAAGCCTGTTCACTAATTACTGGTCACTAGACCGCCACGGGAATGCCCGTTACAGCATGGACTGATGAATGTCAGTCACAAAGCGCAGTCGAAAGGCTGAACTGAGGTGGTACCGCGGAGCATACTTCGTCCTCAACTTGGATGAAGTATTTTTGTTTTAAGGACACAAGTAAACACGTAGACAAGTCCCTGTGTACTTATTTCCGTGTTTACTTGTTTACTCAAAAAGGAGCAAGAATGACCAAACACGAACTGCCGAAAGCCTATGATTTCAAAGCCACCGAACAGCGCATTTATGCGATGTGGGAAACGGGCGGATTCTTCAAGCCGCATAATGATCCGAACAAACCCGATTTCGACCCGAACGTCAAACCGTTCGTCATTTCGATTCCCCCGCCCAACGTGACCGGCGAACTGCATATCGGTCACGCCATGTTCGTCAGCGTAGAAGATCTCATGATCCGCTATCACCGCATGAAGGGCTTCTCCACTTTATGGGTTCCCGGCTCCGACCATGCGGGCATCGCCACGCAATTGATGGTGGAACGTGACTTGCTCAAGACTGAGGAAATCACTCGCGAGGAATATGGGCGCGAAAAATTTGTTGCGCGCACATGGGATTGGAAGAAGAAATACGGCGGCATGATCTACAATCAAATTCGACGCCTCGGGGCATCCTGTGATTGGGACCGCGAACGCTTCACTCTGGACGAAGGCCTGAGTCGGGCAGTCCGAGAGGCATTTGTTCGTCTGTATGAAAAAGGACTGATCTATCGCGGCCCGCGTCTCATCAATTGGTCACCGGGACTCAAGACTGCTGTCTCAGATTTGGAAGTGGAATATAACGAAGAACAAGCCACCCTTTATTATTTCAAATATCTGATCGCGGGTTCAGATGAATTTATTCCCGTAGCCACCGTCCGTCCCGAAACGATTCTTGGGGATACCGCTGTGGCAGTCCACCCTGAGGATGAACGCTTCAAGAAATTCATCGGCATGAAAGCTATTGTGCCGATCCTCGGGCGCGAAATCCCCATCATCGCGGATGACTACGTCAGCATGGAATTTGGTACGGGTGCGTTGAAGATTACGCCGGGTCACGACCCGAACGATTACGCCATCGCGCAGCGTCACAGCCTGCCGATCATCTCGATGTTGGATAAAGAAGCCAGGGTCAACGAGAACGGTGGCAAGTATCAAGGTCAGGATAGATTCGTGGCTCGTAAAAATATCTGGGCGGATATGAAAGCTGCGGACCTCGTCCTCAAGACCGAGCCGTACACAACGACCATTCCACGCTCACAACGTGGCGGTGAAATTGTCGAGCCGATGATCTCGGAGCAATGGTTCGTGAAAATGGAATCGCTCGCGAGCAAAGGTCTCGACGCGGTGCGCAACGGACAGATCAAGATCGTGCCCGAGCGTTTTGAAAAAGTTTATTA
>JAPLGS010000015.1 GCA_026390015.1 Chloroflexota bacterium
GGGACAAGTAAAACTGCAACTGTTACCGACCAGTGGATCTGCCCCCAGGCAGGATTCGACCGATCCTCAGCGGCAACAGATTTTGCAAAAAATGCAGTAGCGATCAGCGCAAACATCACAAGGAAGGCATCCATGTTATGCAGATCTCCGCCGCCTCCAATTTTGGTACTAACCGCCAGCCCTCCCATGAAAAGCACCCCCAGAAGAGCCAGAAGGGCCAGCCAGCGTAATGGATGCATGACGGAAAGTCTTCCACGCAACATTTGAGTCATTGCGAATAATAGCGGCGCAGAAACGATCAGTATTCCGGGCAATATTCCCAAAGGAGAAGTGTCGTTAGGGAGCAGTCGATTCCAAAGCAGGTCTGAGGTGAAACTTGAGCCGAACGCGCGGATATCAGCATTTCCGGAAATACTGATGTAAACAAACTGTGAAGCAGCCGCCAGACCGAGCCCGCAAGCTCCCCAAGCAAATGGAGTTATCCAATAGCGCCAGCCTTTATTTCCGAGCGGTGTTTCCATTAAGTAAATGGCGATCGCGAGCATGGACGGAACCGGAAACCAATTCACACGGCTGACGCCCGCCCAAAGGGAGGCGATCAGGATGAAAATAAAAGACCGCCAGGGATGGCGCGTTGAGACTCCCGCAAGGATCAGGATCACGCAAACCTGAAGATGATAATAAACAGCGCCCTGCAAAAAGAAAAGGAGAGCCCAACCTGCGATGAAAAACTGCATCCATCCGCTCAGGCGCAGGCGGCGGCTCAACAAGATGGACGAGGCGGCGGTCAGGCCGATCCACAACAGCGACTGCCACATGCGATGGAACCACAGCGGCAGTCCATCCACCAGAAAAGGAAGCGACATCAAAAAATAGCGGGTCGGGTGCAGGAACGGAAGCGGTAGTTTTATTCCATACAGCCTCTCTGAAAAAAACATCGAGGCGTAATAATGGCGGCTCGCCTCGGAATATCCGATCGAGAAGGGATAATCAGTGATGACTGTCAGGTGCCCGTAGATCTGATAGATCAATCCCTGCACCAGCACGACCAGCGCAAAAAGGATGTGCCATTTACGCCCTGTTATTAATTTCAATCCCAAAGTCTGAAGCAGGCTGACCCAAAGGAAGACCCAGAAAATTGGCGTCACCTGCGGGAGAACATCTCTGAAAAGGAAGAGCCTCAACATCCAGACGATGGAAAAACCGAATACCACAAGAATAAAACCCAATACTTTATTGAATGAACTAAATTCAAATTTCTCAACCCAACGAGCACCATTTTCAGAAGATAAAAAGCGCAGTGCGAATATCCCACAAGAATAAAACCCAATACTTTATTGAATGAACTAAATTCAAATTTCTCAACCCAACGAGCACCATTTTCAGAAGATAAAAAGCGCAGTGCGAATATCCCCACGATGATATTCAATGCGAAAAGTCCCAGCAGGAAAATCCACTTGGAACGCCAGATGATAATATCCAACGAGAAACCCTGTTGAACGGTCTGATAAATTGCCAGACTGCTCAACAAAATGGTGGCTGCAATAAATGTCTTCCAGAAAATTTTTGGTGTTGTCTCTTTCACTTTATGTTTTCCCTTCCACCGAAGGAAGAATCCCTTTCGATCCGCTACCCAGGCAGATTGTTTACTTTGATGATACCGCGGGGCATTCAGGAATATCCCGTGGAATAAAAACTTGAATGTTTGAAGAATTTAATGTAAGGATCGGTTCGTATTCACACAGAAAGGGATACGCCACCAATTGATTCCAAACGCTACTCTCTTCCGCAAAATCACCTGTGTTGGCATCCAGATTCTGTTTACGGGCGACGATCGCAGCGAAGCGGTGTTTTTCCAGGTCACTATGGAACCTGTCAAGATAAGGCTGATTTCCAGAGATGGCCATTTCCATTAAGGAGACGACCTCGTACTCAGGAACCAGCGGGATACCGGGTATCATACCAAAGGTCAGCAGGTGTCTTTCATAAATGAATAGAACCTCCCCATCCTGGCCGTAGGATTGAACGGTCTTGCGCAACGCAAGCAAGTCATCGGCAGCCTGCCTCTGATCGTATCGAATGGGCGGGGTAACTCGTGATAACGACAACACAACCGGGATGATCAGAAGAAAGCTGAACGCGAATGAAAGATCCATCTTCAATGGGGGCAGCGGCGCGGTATCTGATTCAACATGCCCGCTCATAAAATATAAGATGATCAACCCCATCAGAACGATATAGGCATCCATATTATGCAGATCACCGCCGCCGCCAATTTTCGTACTGACAACCAACCCGCCGCCCAGCAGAACGATCAGCATGGCCGAAATACCGATCCAACGCAGCGGATGAATGAAATCCCAATGGCCGCGCAAGATCTGCAGGAAGATCATAATCGGGGGAATGGAGATCAGCACTACAGCCGGGATAACGCCCAACGGATTCGTGTCACTCGGCCACCAGCGGTACCATAACAGAGCAGAGCTGAAGCTGGATCCAAACGCGCTCAGATCCTGATTGCCGGAGAGGCCGATATAAAAAAGCTGGCCTGCGAAAGCGGAGGCTATCCCAACAATTCCCCATACTAGCGGCACGCGAATATAACGCCAGATGGTATTGTTTTTCGAAAAAGGCTCTTCAAGCAAATAAATTGTGACCGCCAGCATGGCCGGTACAGGGAACCAGTTAACACGGCTCATGCCTGCCCAGAGCGACGCAATGACGATCGTGATCAGTGTTCGGACGGAATTGCGTGGAGAAACACCCGCCAAGATAATGATCACGCAGATCAAAAGATGATAATAGACTGCGCCCTGAAACAGAAACAAAGCGAACCAGCCGCCCGCCAGGATTTTCATTCCCAACGGTTCCGATCGCAGGCGGCGGATCAGGAAAAATGAAGTTAAACCACTTATGCTGATCCAGAGAAAGGCCTGCCAAAGACGGGCGCTCCATAGGGAAGATCCGCTGAAAAAAAATGGAATTGATAAAAGAAAATAGCGCGTTCCATGCCAGACCGAGAGGGGCTCTTGAACTCCATAAACAGATCTGCTCAAAGGGAGGGAACCGTAATAGAAGCGGCTTGCTTCCGACCATCCCAAAGAAAATGGATAATCTGTGACCGGTTGCAGTACGAAGTAGGATTGAAAGACGATCCCGCCAAATAACAAGGCCAGACCAAAGGACATGGGCCACGAAGAGCGAGTGAGTGCTTTTATCCCAGCGGCTTGCGCCAGCGTCAACCACCACCATATCCAAAGTAAAGGGAAAAGGGAAGGCACCGCCTTGCCGAAAAAACTGTATTTTGCATACCATAGCAGGGGCATTGAAGCGACTAGTAAAATCGTCCCTGCGATCTTCCAAAGAATTCCCATAACAGGGAATTCAAATTTTTGCCAAAACGCGTCCTGCTGTTTGCCGCGCAAAAGCAAATACAATCCCGCCCCCAGGTTGATCGCAAACACGGCCAGGACAAGCACCCACTTATATCGAAAGCGGATCTTTAGCAGCGCCTGAGTTTGCTGTTCAGTCTGATAGATCGCGGCAGCGCTGATGGCAATGGACAGCAGAATGAAACCTTGCCAAAACTGCCTGGAAGATGATTTTAATATTGGATCTGCATTAATCATAAATTGGTTCCGCACCCGCCGCGAGATATTATTTGGGCGGGGACTTTTTACTGTTCATCGCCGCAAGAATGGATGGCAGGAAGAATGCGCCGGGTGAACTGGTGATAATAAAAAGAGCGCGTGTCAACAGAGCAACGGTTGCGCTTTCAGAGGAAGTTAGCCCGCCCAATTGAACCAGCAGGAATGTCATGGAAAGCTCCTGCACTCCCAATCCATTAATGGAAATGGGGAAGAGTGTCACAAAGTATGTCAGCGTGTACAGCCCTGCGACC
>JAPLGS010000038.1 GCA_026390015.1 Chloroflexota bacterium
CAAGCACATTTCCCTGACCATTATGACGCCAGCGTAAACGATACTCCTTGCCATGGCGGTGAATATTTAGGAGTAGTTCTGTATTCAACAGCATCACCCCATTCTTGAAACTATCCAAGTTTTCCTTAAGTTTGATCGTTTTATCCAATCCCTGTTCGCGGCGGGAAACAATGCGAATGGATTCAAGGAGGGTTGATTTTCCCGATCCCCGGCCACCAATGATGGCGTTAAAGTGAGGATGGAGTTTGATCGCGCAAGGTTTCCCAGGAATCCGACCGCAGTACTGCATGGCTGTGATGGTCAATGTGGTCAGGTAGACTTCCGGCAATACATTCGGAATATCTTGTTGATTTTTGACGCAAAAGTCATGATCCATCAAGGCAAGACGCATCCCTTACAGGGAGAGACGGCTCATTTTTAACCAGGTTGCATGTCTGCCTATTTCTTCGGGATTGTGGGCATCGGAACCGGCCAATATGGTCAGACGGGAAACCGCCTTTTTATATTCAAAATTAGCCTGATCAAAGATGTCATGATTGCAAAATTCGGCAGCAGATACCGAATTAAGGCTGTTTTTCAATTCTGGTGTCAGGGAGGAAATTTCATACAGTAAGCCCTTTTCGCCATCAATATGGGCGGGAATGGCGAGGCCGCCTGCCTCAGTGATTTTTCTCACCGTATCAATAAATCCGGTTGTTGTGGCAGTTGTTTGGTCATCACCAAAACCGCTGGAAATGCCGCAAGCCCCAAGAACGGCGGTAATTTTTTGACCATCACAAGAGGGATCGAAGATGGCCAGCAGATGAACCCGGTTGGAACTGTCGGCAACACTGATCTCGACACCGGGAAAGAGGGTCAATTGATGCCCACCGCCTTGATTCATGACCTCGTTTGCCGCTTTCAATTTATCGATCCACCCGCCTGAGTTGTGGTCAGTCACCACCACGGCATCAAGACGGGCATCTCTGGCACGTTGCAGCCATTGCTCTGGGGTGATTTCCTTGGTTTTATAATCATCGGATGCTGGGGTATGGGTATGAAAGTCAATCCGCCACCATTTGCTTCCAGGAAAGTCCCATATTTTATCCATTTTTCTCCTCCTCGATTTTAGTCACCGCCGAATCATACCACATAATCAGCTTGGGATCTTCCTGGAGCACCTCTTCGGGGATTTTGGCGGCTACGCCGCACTTCGGGGTCACGATAGGTTTCAAACTCTTTGAGCAGGGTGCGCTCTCGCAGTTTTTCTAGATCGGTGGCTTTATTGGGGTCGGGAAGATACCAGCGATCCTTGGCCTTGGTTTGCAGTGTCAGGTTGTCTTTGGCCAGATTGCGCAACTCATTAAAGTTGGAGGAGAGATAGCTGTGGATCTGGGGAGGGACATCTCCTTGACCTTCGTAACAAAGGAAATTTTGTTCCAGCAGTGTGTTCAGTTCGATGGCTTTCTCGTGGCTGCGCCAACTGCCGCCTTTTTGAATTTCCTGAATAAACGTCGGGTAGCTCTCCTGGTAGGTTTGGG
>JAPLGS010000039.1:0-453 GCA_026390015.1 Chloroflexota bacterium
AGAGTGTGTAACGTTTGAACGCCTCGAGTGCTATTTGGTGGCCGAAATTGCCAAACCATGGGTCCACACAGTGGACCGCCAAGATGAACATCCGCTTGTTCCTGCTGTACGCTTTGAGGCAAAGTTTTGAATGACCGCATTGGGATGGTATGCCATGAATAAATCTAATCAGCCTTTGCCGGGATACGACGATTGCCCAAAAACCAAGTTTCAATGGTCCTGTTTTGCACAATAATGGAGTAGGAAAGGGAGGCAGTGGACAGGGATTGCTGAACAGCCTCTTCCACCTCTTGACGACGGACATCAACCGTCTCCTCCTCGGCATCAATACAAACAAACAACCAGTCAACATGGCCATGAGCATGCACATCAGACAGGACATCGGCGATGATAGCTTTTCCAAATGGATAACCGTTGGCTGATACGATGAAAAAATGATTCCCTTGTAGATCT
>JAPLGS010000039.1:573-1992 GCA_026390015.1 Chloroflexota bacterium
TCCGGCAAACAGCATCGGTAGCCATGCGGCATAGACCTTTGGCTCTGTTCTTTTTCCCTCTACAAGAAAATACAGATTCATGCAATTCCCTCCTGATACTCCGGTACGTTGATCAATTGATAAAATCGATCAAGGGAAGATGCTGTTTGCAAGGCTGGAATCTCCGAAACGTTGCGAATCGTGACCTGACTGCCATGTCTGGTAACAAGTTTCCATGCAGACAAGGGAATGTTGTTGATCACATAGGGGTGGTGGCTGGTAAGAATAAATTGGATATCCCCTTGTCGCCCTTTGACAATGTCCGCCACCTGAGACAGGCAGTTGATCCCCAAACTGTTTTCAAACTCGTCAATCAAGAACAGTGTCCCCTTCGGCAGCAGGGTCAGTTCTAGAAGGAGTTTGAATGTACGGAGCATTCCTGAGGAAATAAGACCACCTTTAATCCATTCGTCTACATTTCTCTCCTTGATAGCAATGGTCCATAAATTAGGTGGTATGGGTGGCGTTTGAGGAAAATACTCTTGAACACTGACAATTTTTATATTCTCAACATAGGGGAATATACCAATAAAATCAGATCTTATTTTATAAAACATATCTGCATCTTGATCTTGCAGCGTTTTTGCTCTTATTAATAGGGGAATGTCCAGTGCTGACTGAAGTTCCGCAAGAGATTGCTGAACTTCAAGAGGTGAGTATTGTAACCACCACCATTGTGAATGGTCAACACTGCTGACAATACAGCGCAGGGAATGGTGTAATGGAGCTAAATCCTTCTCATTAGCCAATAGGGTAATCGCACTTTCTGTCCATTTTAATTGGGGCAACACCGCTCCATTAAACAGAAAACTACTATTGGAATGATCCCGTTTCACTAACACTGCACCATCTCTTTCAATACACTCGCGCAAAAAAAAGGTGTCCTTAATAGCACCTCCCCACAGGTAAGTATGCCCATCAATAAGAAACTTCATTTCCCAGGAGCAGCTTGATCTTTTATTGGATCCCTCCAAACCGACACGGCGAAGTTGAACTAATGATTTCAATGTTTGTGTTTTACCTACTCCAGAAACCCCAACCAACAAATTCAGGCTATCGTCCGCCTGTGGCGGGCTCAGTCTGATTTGAGTCGTTGAGCCGCCGCGAAGCGCGTCGTCTCAATGGGGCGCTGCTTCGCCAGTGTCCCCGTTCGGCCTAAGAGGAGAGAATTATGGCGGGCATGACTTCCAGAGAGCGTGTGTTGCGGACCGTGAACTTCCAGAATGCGGATCGGGTGCCGATAGATTTGGGCGGCATGAAAGCGTCCTGCATTGGCGTCAAGGCCTACAACCAGGTCAAGGAGAAACTCGGCATTCATACCCGGACCCACGTTTGGGATCCTAAATTCATGATCGCATCCGTGGAAGAAGACGTCATGCG
>JAPLGS010000068.1 GCA_026390015.1 Chloroflexota bacterium
ACAAATACTACCTGACCGACTTCGGGCGCCAGACCGCTGCTATGGCTTTGAAGTTACGCGAGGTGGTCGTGATCCCTACCCTCGCTTATGCAGCTTAATTTTCTTGCTTTTTGTACAAGCATTTAACTTTCAAGGTACTAAAATATGTTTTTTATCCAACGAAACAAGCATGTTGACTTTTGCTGTTTTTGCGGCGGCGATAATAGGAGCGTCTTTCAAAACGATCAGCTTTGCCGCATCCAGAACGGACTGTTTTGACGCATCAACAAGTTCAATGTTTGCGTTTTGAACAATTTGATCCAATTCTTCCAATGGCGGTTTTTTCAGACCAGAGAGGTTGCGAATGGTTTCCTGGAGAACAAAATTGCTGATGATGATCTTTATTTCCCCGCTTGCGCCCATGAGTAGCAGATCGCGCGAATGTCCTCTGGATGAGTTTGCGGCAGAAAACAAAACGCTTGAATCGATAAAGATACGCAGAGTCATGATTCGACTTTTATTCCATACATTTCTTCGAGCAGTTGTTTGCGAATAGCGCGGCTTCGTTTATTCCACTTTTCGGCTGTGATTCCATCAGCCTTAAGGGATTCACCGATCTTATCCAATGCCTCTGAAACAAGGGTTTCAGCAGGTTTGATGAGCACCCCTGCTTCTGTTTCCACGAACATTACCATATCCCCTTTCCGCAAATTTAGTTTCTTGCGGATTTTTGTAGGGATGGTTACCTGTCCCTTTTCCTGAATACGAACATAGATCGTCATGATATTTCTCCGAAAGTCATACTTCCATGAAAGTTGCGTTTTTGGGAGTATATCATGAATAGTAACTCCTTGTTTTTTGACAAATTACGAATTAAACGCCTTCGCCAACCCTCGCCACCAATCATCCTTTTCTTTGGGAATGAATGGTGTATATAAAGTAATTCGATCCGCGATTCCTGAAAAGCGTTTCTTCAGATTACCCGCCAAATTTTCCTGCGTGGTGACCAGGCAAAATTCATTCAGCATTTCATTTGTGATGAGCATTGGCATTTCAGCCCAATCGCCTTTTGCGGCAAAACCTGATAATTGCTGAGCGGTTTCGCTCCAGCCGTGCAAGTCCATAACAGACTGATAGGATGGCGTGGATGCGTAGAACGCGATCTGCATCCGCGCGAAACCTTCTTCTTCGGGTGAGGTCGCCACGAACGGAGACATTGTGACCGCAATATCTTTTCGAGTCCTTCCGCTCTTTTGCAGACCGTCTGCGATGGCCGGCAAAATGATCTCATTCATATAGCGCGGACTGTTAAACGGGTGCGCGTGGAATCCCTCGCACATTTCACCAGCCAGTTTCGCAAGACCAGTGTTCACTCCCGCAATATAAATCGGAATATTTGGATTTTCAATCGCGCCGGGATTAAAGAATGGCGACATTAAGGTCGCTTTGTAATAGTCGCCGCGGAAATTTAATTTTGTGCCGTTTTGCCAGCAATCCCAAAATGCGCGGATGACTTGAATCTGCTCACGCAATTTTCCCGTCACTGATTCAGGCCATGCCATGCCGAACCTGCGTTCGATATGTGCCTTGACCTGTGTGCCCAATCCCAGAATAAATCGTCCGCCCGATTGCGCGGATAAGTCCCATGCGGTGGAGGCGAGGTTGGCCGGCGAACGCGAAAACGAGACGGCAATGGCTGTGCCAAAGCGCAGAGTCTCTGTATGTTCAGCGACCAGCGCGCAGGGTAGAAAAGGATCGTGCTGTGTCTCTTGAGTCCACAACGCGTCGAATCCAATTTCCTGCGCGGCTTTCGCAATCGCAGGTACATCCTTCAATTGAATGGGGGGGAAAGCGGCGTCGAGTTTCATTTAGTCTCCCAGCAAATAAGCCATGATCCAGTTGGTTGTGGCGTTCAAACCATCCATGTGGGCGCGCTCGTAATTGTGCGACGCATCGATGCCGGGGCCGATCAGCGAAAGCGCCACATCGCCGCCCGCGCGCCAAAACGCCTCGCCGTCTGAACCGTAAAATGGATACACATCCGTTTTATATGGAATTTTATTTTTCTCAGCCAGCGCGCGCAGTTTGTTATTCAACTCAAAATGATATGGGCCGCCGCTGTCCTTGATGCAAAGCGTCGCGTGGAATTCATCAGACGCTTGTCCTTCGCCGACAACTGCCATGTCGACTGAAATTAATTCCACGACATCAGATGGGATTCCAGCCGCCGCGCCGTGACCAACCTCTTCATAATTGGATATGTGGAAGTACACACTTCGTTCCGGACTTTGGCCTGCCTCTGCCATTGACTTGATCGCCGCTACGAGATTCGCCACGCAAGCTTTGTCGTCGAGAAATCGCGAGCGGATAAATCCATTGGTCACTTCCACACGCGGATCAATTGCCGCGCAATCGCCAATGTTGATCCCAAGTTCGCGGGTTTCTTTTTCAGAAGTTGTGCGCGCATCGAGACGGACTTCCATATGAGCGTCATTGCGCGGAGTGTCACCGCCCGCTCCGCTGTAAATGTGACCCGATGCCGTATCTATTAATATCGAGCCGCGAATTCGCTCGCCTTTGGATGTGATGATCCACACGCCTTCTGTCTCAATAGTCGGCCATTGGATCCCGCCAATGCGACTCAACTTCAAGCGTCCGTTGGATTTGATTTCCTTGACCACCGCGCCGAGTGTATCCACATGAGCGGTCAATGCGACGGGAGGCAGATCAGAGTCAATTTCCCATTTTGCAACGAGCGCGCCTTTGCGAGTGCGAGTCAGCTGCAACTGCTTATATTTCGAAAGTTCTTTTTCAACAAACGCGATCGCAGGTTCCGCAAACCCGGTGGGCGACGCGATGTTGAGCAGGTCAACGAGGAAGGTGGTGAAATAGGTTTCGTCAATTTTGGGCAGGGACATGGCAATCCTTATATTGTGAAATAGTCTGAGTCAATGCGTTTAAGTTTGTAAGATGTTACTTCAGTTACACCTACATTGTAGTCAATCATTAATCCAGCTAACTTTTTCCCGTCAATTAATATGATCTTTGAATCAATTTCTGTCACGTATTTTATGGCTTCGGAAGAAAATGATGATGTGGTAATAAAAATGCCTTTTCTTGCTCGTTTACCGGCCAATGCCCCAACAAACTTTTGGATTTCCGGCCGACCAACATTGGATTTCCGGCCGACCAACATTATTTGCCCACTTCTTTGCTTGAATATAAATTGTATCTAAACCTAGCTTATCTTCGTCAATAATTCCATCAATTCCTTCATCACCCGTTTGTCCCACTGCTCGAGCGGCTTCACGTCTCGAACCTCCATAGCCCATTTCGACAAGTAATTCAACAACCAGACGTTCAAAAAAAACTGGAGAGCATCCCATCACATTTTCCAGAACGTCTAATGCGAGATTATCTCCAATTTCTTGATAAGAAAGTTCGAGGTTTTCTTCAGGAGTGTTTTCTTTAACAATGTCGATTTTCTTTTTATCCTCTTTGTCATTTTCTTTTTCCTTAAACTCAATATATTCGGGAAATTTTTTGAGATAATTCATGTCAATACGACTCGGATTACTTTTTAAAACATCTTTTCCTCGCTGTGTTATGGAAAAAAAAGATCTCCTCGGAACTTCTATCAACTTTGATTTTATTAGGTAGGTCCGCGCCCAGCCAATTCGGTTATAAAACTTTGTTTGTTTCCCGCTAGGTAATAATTCATTTATATCGACATCGGTTAATTCGAAATGTTTTGCAAGTCTTTCCAAGGATTCGTGGCCTGTATGCTCTTGGCCATCTTCTGCGATTTTTAATAGAGGGAGCATTATTGATTGGAAATCTGGGACAGTCATGGTTTCTCCTTGTCGTACGCTTGTGGAAAATTAAATTGTTTAACTTTACAATCCCTCAAACGCTTTTATCTTCTCGCGCCACTCGTGTGGAATGTTGACTGTTTTTTCTTCACGGTAATCATACGTCACCATGATCACTTCCCCTTTGGCTAACACTTTGCCAGTTTTTGCATCCACAATATTCTGCTCCCACATCATCGACTTGTTGCCCAGTTTCGAAATGTGAACTCCAACTTTGATGTGTTCACCGAAATATATCGGCGCATGATAAGTGATATGGACATCCGCCAGGATCACGCCAATTTCCATGAAAGATTGGTCTTTGGTGAACAATCCCAATTCGATCATGTAGGCAATGCGCGCCTGTTCAAAAAAGGTAAGATGTTTCGCGTTGTTGACATGTCCTTGCGGGTCGAGGTCACCGTAACGAACTTCGGTCGGGTGGAAGAATTTATAATCTATCATAGCGGGATTATACAGTAAGACCTGCGAGTTCTTGCAAAACACGCTGTGGGATTCTGGGTAGAACTTTGAGTAATTCGTGTTAATACATTTTTGATCTTGAAAAAGCCATTTCTTCACTATTAACAACCCTTGACGCGCACCGCCTGTGTGCATATAATCATGCAATTGGATATTAAACCAAACAACAAACAGCAAGCGCTTCAGAAAAATTCTGGAAGCGCTTGCCTTTGTTTGTCTCTGCGTTAAGCAGGGAATGAATCGAATACTATTTTTTTAGGAGAGTACCAGTGGAAACCAAGGGACTGACCGCACTCCGTATCAGCTTAGCCTCGCCGCAGACAATTTTATCCTGGTCGTATGGTGAGGTTCTTAAACCCGAGACCATCAACTACCGCCGTTTACGTCCAGAGAAAGACGGGTTGTTTTGCGAAGCCATCTTTGGCCCGACCCGTGACTGGCAGTGTTACTGCGGCAAATACAAGAATCCGCGCTATAAAGGCATCACCTGCGATAAATGCGGTGTGGAAGTAACCCGCTCCGCGGTGCGCCGCGAACGCATGGGACACATCACGCTTGCCACGCCCGTTGCACACATTTGGTATACGCGCCGCATCCCGTCACAGATGGGAATGCTGCTCGATGTTTCACGCCGCAATTTAGATCGCGTGTTGTATTTCGCCCAATACATCGTAACGTATGTGGATGAAGATGCGCGCAAGAAGGCTTTGCAGCGTCTGAAAGACGAAATAACCGTCTCTGAGGACGAACAGGCCACGGCCGTAAATGCGAAGATCGCCGAAATCAAGCAAAAGCGCGATCGCGATATCAGTGAGCTCAAACAAAAACAAACCTCGCTTCAACAAAGCTATGATGAGGCCATCGCCGAACAGATGGAACCCATCACCAAGGAAGGCCAGAGACTTGAGAAACAACTCCAAGAGCAAATGGGTGAAGCGGCCAACAAAACCTTCTTCTTTGAATTAACCAGCGAGAAGATCATCGACGCCGGCGACAAAGTTAATAGCAAACATATCGCCCTTGTTCAAAAGAGTGTTACAAAAAAACTGGATGCTCTTGAAAGCGAGTCAAACGTTAAGAAGATCCGCGAATTGGAAGCCATTAAGACTCAGGCCGCCGCCATCAAAGCAACGGCAGAGCTTGAAATGGAAGCCTTGCGCAGCGAACTTGATAATGAAACCACCGCATCCACCAACAACTCTTCGCGCCTGCATGATGAACTGTTGGAATTGCGTCCATTTACATTTCTCAGCGAAATCCGCTACCGCGAACTCAAACAACGTTGGGGACAAGTCTTCCGCGCCGACATGGGCGCCGAGGCTTTCTTTGATATTCTCGAACGCCTTGATCTCGATAAACTTTCCGAGGAACTCTGGCGCGAAGTCCGCACCACCAAGAGCAAGCAGAAGCGCAAGAAATCCACGACCCGCCTGAAGGTAGTGGAAGCGTTCCGCCGCTCCGGCAACAGCCCGGCTTGGATGATCCTGACAGTTCTCCCGGTCATTCCTCCAGACTTGCGCCCGATGGTGCAGTTGGATGGCGGACGTTTTGCGACATCCGATCTTAATGATCTTTATCGCCGCGTGATCAACCGCAATAACCGTTTGAAGAGATTGCTCGAACTCGGCGCGCCGGATGTCATTATCCGCAATGAGAAGCGCATGTTACAGGAAGCGGTTGACAGCCTGATCGACAACAGTCAGCGCGGCAAGGCTCTCTCCCGCCGCGGCCGCCGCGAACTAAAATCCTTGAGCGATATGCTCAAAGGTAAGAAGGGACGTTTCCGCCGTAACCTGCTCGGTAAACGCGTGGATTATTCCGGGCGCTCGGTGATCGTGGTCGGGCCGCAGTTGAAATTAAATCAATGCGGTCTGCCGAAGAGCATGGCGCTTGAGTTATATCGTCCGTTCGTGATCGCGCGACTCGTGCAAAATAATTACGCCGCGAACGTCAAAGGCGCGCGCCGTCTTATCGAACGCAACAGACCGGAAGTTTGGGAAGCCCTTGAAGGCGTGATCGGCGACCGCCCGGTCATGCTGAATCGTGCGCCAACTTTGCATCGTCTTGGTATTCAGGCCTTTGAACCGATCCTGATCGAAGGCTCTGCCATTCAATTACATCCGCTCGTCACTACCGCTTTCAACGCAGACTTTGACGGCGATCAAATGGCGGTGCATGTTCCGCTTTCACAAAAAGCGGTGCAGGAAGCGCGTGATCTAATGCTCGCGTCCAAGAATCTGCTCAAGCCCGCAGATGGTGAGCCGATCATTTCCCCATCCAAAGACATGGTGCTCGGTGTGTATTATCTGACCATGGAGAAAAAAGCCGTGCATAAAGGTGACGGCCGCGCCTTTGCTGATATGGATGAAGTGGAACTCGCATACGCGCTCGCGCAAGTGGAAATTCATTCCGAGATCAAATTCCGCGCGAAGACCTGGTACGACGACAAAGGGGATCGTCTACCCGAAGCTGAATATCGGATCATTAATACAACTGTAGGCCGCGTACTGTTCAACCGGGTTTTGCCTGAGCAAGTCCAATTCGTCAACCAAAAACTCGATAAAGGCGGCGTGAAAGACTTGATCGCCGAAGTCTATGAATTATGCGGCCAGGAAATAACCACCGACGTAGCTGACGCTATAAAACATATCGGATTTACATTCGCAACGATCTCCGGCACCACGCTGGCAGTTGCGGATATTTCCATTCCCCCGGAACGCAAAGGCATCATTGAAGATGCGCTTAAACAAGTGGAAGTGGTTTTGCGCGATTTCCGCCGCGGCTTACTGACTGAGCAGGAAAAGAATGAACGTGAGATTCAGATCTGGCAGGACACCACTGAAAAAGTAGGGATCGCCGTCAGAAACCACATGGACCCGGATGGCAATCTTTCCACCATGGCTACATCAGGCGCGACAAAAGGTGGTTTCTCCACCATCTCACAGTTGGCGGGTATGCGCGGTTTGATGGCTGATCCATCAGGGCGCATCATCCCGATGCCGATCCGTTCCAATTTCCGCGAGGGACTGACGGCGCAGGAGTACTTCATCTCAACGCACGGAGCGCGTAAAGGTCTCGCTGATACAGCCCTCCGCACGGCAGATGCGGGTTATCTCACTCGTCGCCTTGTGGATATTGCACAGGATATCATCATCAATGAAGATGATTGCGGAACGCACGAAGGATTATGGATCCGCAAAACAGATGATGTCGCTGGTCAATCCATTATGAACCGTATTTATAGCCGGCTTTCTGTTGAAAGTGTGCTTGACCCCAAGACCGGCGAAGTGCTTGCTGAATACAATGAAGTGATCACACACGATCTGGCGCGCAAGATCGCCAACGCGGGTGTGACTGAAATGAAAGTCCGTTCGGCGATGACCTGCGAACTGACGCATGGCATCTGCGCAAAATGCTATGGCATTGACCTTGGCCGCGGTGAAATTGTCGAACTCGGCGCTGCGGTGGGAATCGTCGCCGCTCAATCCATTGGTGAACCTGGTACACAATTAACATTGCGCACCTTCCATACCGGTGGTGTGGCTTCCAGTGGAGCCGCAGATATTACAACGGGTCTGCCGCGCGTGGAGGAACTTTTCGAAGCCCGCAAGATGCCGAAGGGTGAAGCGGTTGTGGCCGAGATCAGTGGCGTAGTACGCGTCATGCAATCTGAAAAATACGCGGATATGCGTGAAGTCCACATTGAACACGCTGAAATGGTCCACGATGAATACGCTCTTCCCGAAGAATGGAAGTTCGCCGTAAAAGATGAAGCTGAAGTACAGTCTGGCGATATTCTGGCGACAAAAGATAAAGCTACCATCACATCACAACACGCCGGCAAAGTTGCAGTGGAAAAGAAAGACCGCAAGGTCATCGTTTCCTACGAACAACGCGAAGAGGCAATTGAAGATATCCCGACAACATCTCGTTTACTCGTAAGAGACGGCGAACATGTGGAACCCGGCCAGCCGCTTACTGAAGGCTCGCTCAACCCGCATCGCATTCTCAAGATCCAGGGTCGCGATGCGTGTCAGATGTATCTCATGACCGAGGTCCAAAGAGTTTATCGTTCTCAAGGCCAGAATATTCACGATAAACATTTTGAAGTCATCATTCGTAAGATGTTGAGCAAGGTACAAGTCACACGCCCCGGCGACACCAAGTACCTGCCCGGTGACGCAGTTGACCGCCTTGAAATTCGCAAGATCAACGAAGCCCTGCTTGCAGAAGGCAAAACCGCCGCGCGCTTCCAGGAAGTTTTGCTCGGCGTGACGAAAGCCTCACTCAGCACTGACTCATTCCTCTCGGCTTCCTCATTTCAGCACACCATCAAAGTGCTGGCGAGCGCGGCCATCGGCTCCACGACCGACCCGCTCTTTGGTCTGAAGGAAAACGTGATCATCGGCAAGCTCATCCCGGCGGGCACAGGTTTTATCCACGGTCGGTTCGCGGATACGGAAACTGTCCACAACGCCACACAATGGTCGAACCTGCCAGACGTTGGAAACATCTAAAACGCAATAAAATAAAAGCGGCTTCACGGCCGCTTTTATTTTTAATCTATAATCAATCTGTATGATGAAAACTTCGGGCAAAAAACCAATCGGATTGCCCACCCGTGGGAAGACTGCTTCGAATCGGCTTCGTCGAGTCGATAACTTTATTCTGCTTTATGAGTCGTCGCTTCTCACGCGTACCGACGGCCTGTTTCAGCGTTCTATGTTTGTTGACCTTGGCTACGGATTCGACGCGCGGACCACGCTCGAAAGCGCCGCGCGTTTCAGACGCGTGAATCCCGATCTCCCCATCCTCGGCGTTGAGATAGATAAGGAGCGCGTGGACGCGGCGAATCCTTTTGCAGATGAGATCACACACTTTCGGCTCGGCGGATTTAATTTGCCTTTGCAAGCAGACGAATCGGTCAGGTTGATCCGCGCTTTTAATGTCTTGCGTCAATATGAAGAAAAAGATTTTATCCCCGCCTATGAAACACTCGCGCAATATGTTCTGCCAGGCGGATTAATGATCGAAGGTACATCAAATCCGTTTGGCAGCATCTGGGCAGCGAACCTTGTCAGAAAAGATGAAAAAGGGTGGAAGTTTGAGGCGCTTATTTTCAGCACCAACTTCCGCATGGGGTTTGATGTCACCGATTTTCAAACGGTGCTCCCGAAAAATTATATTCAGCATGTTGTGCAAGGCGAACCAATTTACGATTTCTTTGAAGCGTGGAAACGGTCCGCCGCAGAAACTTCAGCGGCAAAAGTATTTGGAACAAAGCAATGGTTTATCGCGGCGGCTGAGCGCCTTTCGTCAAAGGGGTATAAAATAGACCCACACAAAAAATGGTTATCCAAAGGCTGGTTGATCTGGAATTTGGCTGAACAAGTGCCTGACAGCCTTCGTCTAAATAATTGATGTTGTTTATTAGCAAAAGCTTCGCCAATAAAAGAAGGTAAACCATGTCTCACAAGAATCGAATTTATATATCGGTGGCAACTATATTGATCACTAGCGCCGCCTGTGTTGTGCCTGCCATATCCACACCTGACACTGCTGGCATCAGTACAGCCGCAGCCCAAACTGTGATCGCCGGGTTGACTCAAAATGTGCCGCTGGTGATGTTCTCTCCCACGCTGGAAATAATGTCAACGACAACGACAACCTTCACACCCGAGACTCCGACGTTTACTCCTACTTTAACCAGTACGTTGACTCAAACAAATACACCCACACAAACATTTACGTCTACAGAAACCATAACGCCCACACAAACATTTACGCCAACTCTGACGCTCGTGCCGACCCTGGTTTTTACTCCCACGATGGAAATAACTCTGATCACCGTATCGGTGGCGACGAACTGCCGTGCTGGACCGGGGAAAGTCTATCCAATTGAGGGAGCTTTACTGATCGGCAAAACTACCATTGTGTATGCCCGCAATTCATCCAATGATTACTGGTACATTCGCAACCCGGATGTCGAAGCGGAGTTTTGCTGGGTGTGGGGAGGGTATGCAACTGTATTGGGACCATCCATGCTGTTGCCGGTTTTCACACCGCCGCCTACACCAACAGCCACTTTGACGCCGCTGCCTACGATTACGCCCACTCCTTCCCCGGATTTCAAGGCTGAGTATGTGGCGCTTGATAAATGTGCCGCTTCCTGGTGGGGAGAGATCATGCTGAAAAACACCGGTTCGATCCCGTTCAAGTCTATTAATATTTCAGTGAACGACAAAGCCACAGATGTAGTGGCTGTCAATCTCGCGGATGGATTTACGAACATTGACGGATGTTTGAAAACAACTACAAAAGACGTCATCGGTATTGGTGACACGTATCTCATAAGTGCGCCCGCGTTTGCATATAATCCAACAGGCCATAAGATTCGCGTCGTCATCACTTTATGTTCCGAAACAGGTCAAAAGGGAATTTGCGCCTCCAATAACTTCAGTTTCAAACCATAAATAATTACCAACGAGAGGTGGACTTGTGTCCGCCTCTCGTTATTCCTTTTTCGTTCTTATCAGAAAGAACAGCGCGATGAAAACCAGAG
>JAPLGS010000135.1 GCA_026390015.1 Chloroflexota bacterium
ACAAATACTACCTGACCGACTTCGGGCGCCAGACCGCTGCTATGGCTTTGAAGTTACGCGAGATGGTCGTGATCCCTACCCTCGCTTATGCAGCTTAATTTTCTTGCTTTTTGTACAAGCATTTAACTTTCAAGGTACTAATAATATGAGTTGGTTGATATTCAGCCCCGCGCAAATTCCGGAAATGCTCCGTCAACTATATGCTTTTTTTAGTGGACACAGTCGTAGATTCTGGAATCCGTTATTAATGACTCAATGCCAGAGAGGCATTAAAGAATCGTCTGGCTTCCTCGTAGTCTCCAAGTTCGCGGGCATACTCGCCAGCTTTTTCTAAATAATGAACAGCTTTGGGAATGTCGTCAGCAGCCTGCCAGTGGAGGGCTAACTCTGCATAAAGTGGCATGGTGGAAGCGGCTTGCTCAAGCTGTTCTGCGATTGCGCGATGGATTTGACGCCTTTGGGCAAATAGCATAAGAGTGTAGGCAGTTTCGTGTGTCAACGGATCTTTGAAACTATAAGTTGCTGGCTCGGTCGAACGTTTAATGATCAGATCCAATTCAGCAAGGGTTTGCAAATGTTTCGGCAGATCATCACGGTCGATCAGCTCCGGATAAATGGCAGACAAGGTGGCGAAAGTGAAAACTTTACCGATCACGCTCGCAACTTTAAGCGTCAACTGCTCGGCCGGCGACAGGCGATCAATGAGTAACACCCGCTCATCTGTACGGCCGAGCAAATTCGCCGATGAAATATTACCCTCGCGCAATTTACGGATCGGACGATAAATTGCAACCGGCTCCGACTTTCCTTTGACCACAATAGGCGGCGGGTACTCGAATTCAAATTGTGTTTGTGTCGCTTGATAAATGGAGTCATTGCATAGAATTCCAGAACCTTGACCGCTGCCTCCAGCGGCCTGCATCAGACGGGCAGCCAGGTTGGTCTTATCCCCAATCGCGCCATAGGTACGATGGGCAGAACTTCCATAAGTTCCAACCCGCATTTGACCACGCGTCAACCCGATCTGGATATCAGTGATAAAAGCCAGCGACTTGGGCGGATCAGCGAGCTCCAATGCAGCTGACAGGGCTAGCGCCGCGTCGTCATGATGAGAAACAGGCGCACCAAAAACAATATAGAGATAATTGCCTTTATCACCAACGATCAATTGAATGAGTGCGCCATCGTAACGCGCAATCACCTGATCAACCCATTGTACAAATGTATCGAGTTCTCCCCCTGCGTCGGCTTCAGTATCAAATGCCAGGCTTCCAAATTTTAGAAATAATGCAATGGCCGGTCTTAGTTCGGATAATAGATCGCTCTTCCCTGCGCGCACCTTTTCAAAAACAGACGGTAACATCCACGGCTTGGCCTGAGTCTCTGAAATGGCATTTTTAGGCAGGTCAGGCCAGGGAGTTGGAACTACATCCTGCATCAGCCCGGTGACTATGGCAAACTTATGTTCCTCACGCCATTCGGAAATAATAAATTTATCTTCGATCGAAGTGTAACCAGATGAAGCAACTAAAATTTCACCTTTACGCGCCGAAAGCTCTGTCTCAGCTAAAACGGCCAGTGTGTTCCCAGCCAAGACATCGATCAGGTGCTGATTTGGATCACCGACCAAAAAACGGCGTGCAGGACCGATAGCTATTGCCACTTTAATCTCCAGGGTAAGGGTTTTCCCGTTAGGCGTCATGATTGTTGCAAACTGGCGCATGCCCGCCTGCATAGCCAGAGCACAAGCGATTGCGCGCTCGGCAGAGGTACCTGGTCGTTGAGTTCCCTTTAGGTTGATATCATCAAACCAACAAGTGACCGCATCTCCGCTGAAAGTTATGATACTGCCTGCATAGCGATGTACCTCTTCAACTAAAGTAGTATATACACGGTTGAGATGACGAATAACTTCCTCGGCGCCGCGATGTAAGCCCAATTCATTTGCCAGAGATTCGGTCAGTATTGTGAAGCCGGATACATCTGCAAACAAGGTCGCGCCTTGGGCGTACTCAGGCAAGCTTTTTCCCTGAGCCATCGCCTGACGGCGGTCCATGGGGATATAGATGGCAACTGTCTCGGCTTTTGCCATTTGCTTTTCTTCGATATCTAATTGCAGTTCTTGAAGTTGGCGCTTGAGGCGCTGTTCACGGGCGCGGACTTCCTCTTCCATTCTTCGGAAGACGCGCGCCAACTCGCCCAGTGCGTCAGTCCGAGCTGCCACCAGTTCGATCATCCCGGCTTGGTATGTGCCTTGTCCGATGGCACTGGCCGCATTGGTTAATTGTTCCACTTGGCGAAGATATTCGATTTCCTGATCGCGGAATCGTTTTTTAATCAAGCCGGCATCGATACGGGCCTGCAACAATACTGGTTCAAAGGGCTTGGGGAGGTAATCTTCCGCGCCTTGCTTGATCCCCTTTACAATGCTTTGCAGATCGTTATTGGCTGAAATGATGATGACAGGAATATCGCGCGTGGAGGGGGACGCCTTTAAACGTGATAAAACTTCGAAGCCATCCATAATGGGCATCATAATATCGAGCAATATAAGGTCAGGAGATTCGGCTTGCACCAGATCCAGCGCTTCCTGTCCATTGCTGGCGGAGATGGTTTCGTAATTTAACTCTTCCAATTCCTGTTCAAGATAATCGACATTATAGGGTTCGTCATCTACGATAAGTATCTTTGCACGTTCGTTCATCTTCCAACTCCGGAATTACACTAAAGAGTCCGCTGCAAAAACCAGTTCTGCCACAGCCCACAGGGTAATAAGCACACAGAGAAAACAAGAGAAAAAAATTCAAAAACTCTGTGCCTTCTGTGGCTAAATGATCTTTTTGCAGTAGAGTCACTAAAGGATTACCGCAAATACTCTTTTAATTTTTTGAACAACTCTTCGTCATTGATCGGCTTGGTCAGGTAGTCATTACAGCCTGCCGCTTTTGCCATTTGTTCATGTGTGCTCATAGCGTGCGCCGATAGCCCAATGATCGGTATGGACTTAAGCGCATCATTCGTACGGATGCGGCGCGTGGCTTCGTAGCCGTCTATGACTGGCAGGTTGATATCCATTAAGATCAGATCTGGCAGATGCTGGATCGCCATCGCCACACCTTCTTCCCCATCATGGGCAACTACCAGGTTATGATCATCTTCGAGCAGTTGGGTAAGCAAGTCAATGTTTAGTTCGGTATCGTCTACGATTAAAATAGTTTTCATTTGGAAAATCTCCTTTGGGTAAACGTTCAAAGGTTCAACGCATTGCCGATCTCTTGCACGAAATTCTCGCCATCAAAGCCCTGCTTCTTCATTACAAAAGTGACACTTTCCTTTAGGCGTGTGGATTCTTCATCGGTCAATTCCTTGGTGCTAATGACGAGGCTCGGCAGGCGAAGTTGATGTATTTTTTTCATCCACATAATGAATTGGCAATGTGAGCGTGAATGTTGAACCTACATCGGGCGTGCTCGTGACGGTTAAGTCTCCTCCCAAAAGATGGGCGAGGTTTCTGCTAATGGCGAGACCCAAACCCGTGCCGCCGTATTGACGCGTGGTGCTGGTATCGGCTTGTTGGAATTCTTCAAAGATGCGGCCAAGTGATTCCTCGGTCATGCCGATGCCGCTATCGCTGACATCGACTATGAACAGGGCATCTGAGTGACAGACATTCATGCGGATGCTGCCCGCGTGTGTGAACTTCGCGGCGTTGCTCAATAAATTGAGAATGATCTGCTTGATCTTATCCTGATCGGAATGCACTATGGGAATATCGGGATCTAAATTCTTTTCAAGAGTTACATTTGGTTTGATCAACGGCGCGGCAACATTCGCGCATTGATCGGCAAGTATATTGATGTTGAAATTGGAGGCTTGCACATCCATGCGGCCCGCTTCGATCTTGGCAATATCTAATACAGTGTTGATCAGACTCAGTAAATGCTCACCGCTGGATAACACTTTATCAAGATTATCCGTTTGTTTTTCAGGAAGCACACCTTCCGCCTTCTTGCGGACAATTCTAGTGAAGCCGATGATGGCGTTGAGCGGTGTACGCAGTTCGTGACTCATGTTGGCAAGAAAGGCGCTCTTGGCATTGTTTGCAGTCTCAGCGGCGGCGCGAGATTCCTGCGCTTCGTTGAGCAATTTCGCAGTATGGAGAGCGGCGCCCGCATTAGCAGCGATGGTGGTAAGCAGGCGCAGAGAATCTTCGTTGAACACGCCTTCTGCGGTTGTGTTTTGCACACTCAAGACACCGATCGTCTCTTTGCCTGCTTTGATCGGCACGCCGATATACGATAATGACTCCTTGCCTATCCGCGTCACGCCAAGTTCTTTACTGCGCTCGTTCAGGTTCCTGTTGATGATCAACGATTCGCCGGTCTGCATGATCCTGCCTGTATGCCCTTCCCCGATTTTAAGCGTGGTAAAAGACTCTCCCACTTGATACGGGAAATGGATCAGATTGGTCCGCGGATCGAGCAGCGCCACATAGACAATATCTGCATTAAAGATCTCGCGCATCTGACGCCCGATAAGCTGGATCGTGCTATCGAGTTCAGTTTCCGCTACGAGCGCCTGACTAACCTTACTGATGGCGGCCAGTTCCGCAGCACGGTCTTCGGTCTCTTTGAGCAGGCGCTGGGTCTCATCAAAGAGACGCGCATTTTCGATGGCAACCCCCATGTTGGTGGATAATGTTTGCAAGAGACGCAGGTTATCTTCATTGAACGCGTTAGGTTTATTACTTTGAACATCCACCACACCCAACACCCGGTCACCAACCATGATCGGCACACCCATGTAAGACTGTGAGTCTTCAGTATTTATCGGCGCGGTGACATAGGATGCCGCCCCATTTTCATCCATTTCCTGTGCTGAGTTCAATAAAAGCGGACTGCGGCTAAGGATGATCTTTGAGGTCAATCCTTCTCCCAATTCCCACGGCGGTTCGTTCTCAAAATATTGACCGCTATAACTGTATACCAAATTAACCAGATTCGTTTTTGGATCGTATAACAAAACGTCCGCGATCTCCGCCTTAAAAATATCGCGGACTTTATCGCCCACATTATAGGTAACAGTCCTGACATCTAATTTTCTGGTCATTGCTTCACCAACACTGTTAAGGATGGCCAATTCCGCATTGCGTGATTCAGTCTCTTTGAGCAGGCGCTGAGTCTCGTTGAAAAGACGCGCGTTTTCAAGCGCCACGCTCATGGCAGAAACAACAGTCTGCAATAAACGCACGTTCGAATGATTGAAAGCATTCTCTATCTCGTAGTTGCTAATGCTGACCATGCCCAGAATGCGCTCCCCGACGATGATCGGTACCGCCATAAGGGATTTCTCCATCTGAGTGCCCGACAGCGTGAACGATTCGAGATCTGCCATACGTTCGGCTAATTTTTCATTGATCACCAGGGGTTGGCGTGTTGTGAAAACATGCTTCGAAATACCCTGCAAAGGAGATGGAGGAATTGTCATTTTCTCTCCGTGCTCCCGCATGTATAGGTAAAATACCTGATTGCTCTCGGGTGAAAATAAACGGATATCAATATCGAGGCTATTCATCACCTCGCTTAATTTATCACCGACCAATTCGTAGATGGCTTCCATATCCAACTTGGAAGCCAACCCTGCCTGTACGCTGTTGATGATGGCAAGTTCGGCGGCGCGGTCTTCGGTGATCTTAAGCAGGCGTTGAGTCTCGTCAAAGAGACGCGCATTCTCGAGCGCCACACTCATGCTATTGGCGAGGGTCTCTAAAAGACGCACATCCGATTCGGGGAAAGCGTGCTCACGTTCAAAAGACTGCAGGGATATCACGCCCAACACATTTTCACCGGCGATAATCGGAACATATACCAACGATAAGGGGTCTTCGTCGCCTGCCATGGTATATGACCCCACCTCAGCACTGCGACGTTCCATATCCTCATTGACGACGATCGTTTGACGTTTGCGAATCGCTTCGCCTGAGAACGCACCAAGCTCCCCCTCAGGTAGATCACGGTATTTTATTCCGCGGTTAATCGCGTAAGGGAATGAAGTACGGTTTGTTGCCGGATTGTATATTCCGATTAAAAGAATGTTGGGATTGAAAATCTCATACAGTTTATCGCCAACAAGGTCAATGATACCGGTGAAATCCAGCTTGGACACCAGTCCCATCTGAACACTATTGAGGATGGCAAGTTCATTTTCCCGTTGCGCTAATTGTTGTTCAACCAGCTGCAATTTATTCTTAGCTAAAGCAGATTTTCTTCCGCCGATAATTTTCTTGACAGGTGCAGAAGATGGCTTTGGTTTGACTTTTATTGATTCTTTACTCTTAGGTTTAACAGTCTTAATTACGGTTGATGACTTTTTTGTCATAGCCGCTCTCCTTTTTAACGAAGGCAATTGCATTATGTCAATCAAAGCAGATATTCATGCAAAAGCTGGTTCTTAATGTAGTTTACTTTATAACCCAGATGATTACAACCTTATTAGTACACTTAGAGTGCATATCAAGAAAATCGCCTGACATTCCCCACATGAAGGGGTCGGCAGGCCTGTAGATAAAAATGTACGCCACGCCACCCAAATGGCGGAGCGGCATACATTCGATCATTCAACTTAAGACTTACTCAAGACAAAAATCGGAAACCTCTCCTCACGGCCTCCACGAGGGAGCATACCAATCATATTCAGTGGATAAACCCGGCGCTTCCAATATCTTCTTTCGCATTGAGGCAAGATCGATCAAAAATAAATGGCCGCCGCACCATTGGAAAAACTGCTGTAATAATTAAATGCGATAAATTTACTGTCGGGTGACCAGACGAGCGGATATAAACTTCCCCCTGTAAAGGTGGCCAGCGTTACAGCATTCGCACCATCAGGCTCCATCACCTTCAACAAATGAATTTGACTGGAGTAATCATACTCATCATACGCGAGCAAACTTGCATCAGGTGAAGCAACAAATGGGGATTTCGTTAACAACGTTTCGAACATCGGGCGCGCCTGTCCATTGGCGGCGCGTACTAAATAAATGGAGCCTTCATGGCCAGGCAACGCCGACCTCATGATCACATTTTCCGTATACCAGCCATCCATTATATAAGGACGCCCTTCCAGGGGCATGCTTGCTGATATTCTTTTCAACTCCGTACCGTTCGGATGAACCACATATACATCTTCCCCACCCAGCCCATCCTGTGTACGAAACGCGATCCATTGACCATCACGCGACCAAAATGGCGGGTCAATATAAGGGAACTCGGCGAGTGAAGTCCATTTTTTTGTAGAAGCATCAAACAGCCATAATTTTGTCGGCGTGCCTTTTGAGTTATCTGAATAAGCAAATGCGGCATATTTTCCATCAGGCGACCAGCTCAATGCGCTGATCGTAAAGTTAAAAGCAAACGGAACTTCGATCTTTTCCAAGGGCGGGCATTTCGCGCCGTCAACCACACACATACCCGACACGCGCACCAATTGAATGGATTGACCCGCTTGCCCTTGCCGCGGCTGTAAAAAGAAATACAACTCCCCCGCTTCCTGTGCGGTCATTGGGCTGGATTCTGTAACAACAGGCACGCCCCCAACTGGAACAGACGCCAACTCCTGCGACAGATCAGCCGGTGCAGCAAATAAAGATGGGGCAAGAGTCTGATCATAGCTGATCTGATTTACCACTCGCTCTCCCTGCAAGGTACCGTTTCCATCTTTTCCAAATTCCTGTAATTTCAAGATGACTGCCGTTCTTGTATCAAGCCACATCCTCCATGAAAGGAAAGAATTCGCGCTGAACATCCACTCAACAACCAGAGTTTCGCGCCCAGCGATAGAAGCCATTTCCACAGGTTTGAAAACTCCCTTATTTTGAGCATAATCAGAAGGGAAGGCAAGCTGGGAAAGTGGCGTGCCGATCTGCGCCCAAATTGGATTTGGATAAGCCTCTCCTTCAACAACTGGCGGAATATATTGACCGATACGCGCGAAATCAGGATATAAAGAAGTTTCCACCTGCCCCGAATTGTTGTTTGTATAAATATTTATGCTGTCGCTGATCTTCGATAATTTTTCGGCACTATTGGTCACGCCGGTCAAATCAATTTTAAATCTGCTGTTGAGAGGGTCGAGCAACACCTGTTCCGAATATATTTGTATTGTGCCGTCAGATGAATACGAGGTAATATCCCCGTTCATTTGGATGGTCTGCCATCTGGCCGCGCTCTCAAGCATGGCGAGCTGGATCTGCCCGGAGGTGGAATCAACTGTCAGATTTAATGGAGCAAGACCGGGTGCGGTACTGATCGGTGTTATTGAATCAAAATATGAAGCAGGAGTTGGAGCTGCCAGCGGGGCACAAGCAGTCATAAAAATCAATGTCAGGATCAAAAAATTTTTCATAGAATCTCCTCGCTTGGATAGAATCAGCAAACCGATTTACAGACGACCGCGTAAATTAACAGTTCCTGTTGTCAAAAGACAACAGGAACTGTTTTTAATTTTCTAAATTAAAACTGAAGTAATTTGCGCTTTTGTTGCCAGCGTTCAAACAGCGCCAATTCAGCAGCAACCAACCTGATGTTGGATCGTTGTGCCGAGCGGATGGAATCACTGTTTATTAATCGTGGTGCTCTTTGACGGAGTCGGCCCTACGCCGCCGCCCGAGGCAGTTGCCAGGTTCGTCACAGAAACAGCAGTCATGTCACCTGCGGTAATAGTGTAAGGAGCAGTACAGGATACCGTAGCACTTGGAGCCAGAGTGAGGGTCGCAATTCCGCAGTTGATTGGAGTGGCGCCAATAAGTCCATCCGTCACGGTGAACTGAGCCGGGCCCAGAGCTACATTGCCAGTGTTCGTAATGATATAGGAAAAAGTGATTATATTACCGGCCGCGCTATAGGTGGTTGGAGTGGCCGAGGTTGCCAGTGTCAGTGCTTTTACGGCTTTATTGATCGTGAAACTCTTGGCCGCAGAGGGTCCCACTCCGCCGCCCGAGGCGGTTGCGGTATTCGTTACGGAAGCAGCTGTCAGATTCGCTGCGGTGATCTTGTAAGGAACGGCGTTGCAGGAAACTTCCGCGTTTGGAGCCAGGCTGGTGGCGGCAGCGCCGCAGTTGAATGCCGCGCCAAAGAGATTGTCGGTTACTGTGAACTGAGTCGGGCCTAGAGTTGTCGTGCCAGTGTTTTTAATGACATATGAATATGTGATCACCTGGTCAACTGTGTCATAGATAACTGGGTTGGCCAGGGTGGTTACTGTTAGTGGAGTGGGAGTACCTGAAACATTAATCTTCACCCAGAACGACTTATTGCAACCGAGTGTTTTGTTACCAAAGGGGGCAAGCGCAAAATCAACACTCTTATCGTTTTTAAATTTCCAATAGCCGGTGTAGGCGCCCGCAGTGCTGGGCGCGGTGAGGTTAACGGAAATATCTACAACTGCGTTTGGGGCGACAGATAATGGCAAGGCCGCTGTATTTGGTCCGCCCATCTGATTACTATCTGATTTCGTCGAGTCAAAAACAAGTTGATAGGCAGTTGTCCATGTAGTAGTGCCGATGTTCCGAAGCTGCCAATGCTTGGTAAATGTTTCGCCGGGTTTAAAAGTTGTGCCATCCTTAATAAGAAGGTCACTTTCAAACTTCGCGGAATCTGTACAACTCGTAGATGGAGTTGGAGGCACGCCACTACCGGATCTGGTGATGCGTGGACTGCCCCACAAAGCGCGGTCACCTGCGGCGGAACTATCATATGCAGAAACATACAGGATGAATTTTACGTTTTTTCCGGCAAGTGAATTAAGACTGATGTTTACAGAGTAAGTATTGCCTTCATATTTTTCACGAAAGGGTGGTTCTTTCCATAGGGTTTTTACATCCGTCGAGCCATCAATTTGATATTGAAGGCGGTACGCAACATAGCAAGTTGTTGCGCCAGTTTGGCATCCAATCCGGGATTGGAAACTGTCACCAGTTTGAACCAGGAACGGGGGATAGATCGCCTGAATAAAGCCGTTGGCCGCATTATTCGGTACAAATAATAAACCAGCTCCATAATCTTTTCCATCTTCAAATATGGGCTTGTCAAATTTGAGCGCAAAGCCGCTGGCATTCCCTTCCGTACCGGGGAAAGTTAGCGCACCTGCGCCGCTGGACCATATAACACCGCTGGCGCCGGTATCTGCGGCATGCGCGACGAAATCATAGCCGATCGTTTCTGCCGCATACCCAACAGTAACTCCTGTTGGCATAAACGATAGAATTAAAACCAGTAAAAGAATTTTTGAAGCCAATTTCATTCGAAGTCGCATAAGATCCTCCTTAAATAGTAATAAAAAAATGAGCTGTCATTGAACAAAAATTTCGTCCAATGAAGATACGATAACGCAAGTATATCTTCATATAAAAAAAATACCAACCCTTGATGAGAATTACTGGGATATCCAGGAAGGTTCCGGTATCAAGTTTTTTTACGCGATTCCAGACATGACTCTACTGCAAAAAGGTCATTTAGCCACAGAGGGCACAGAGTTTTTGATTTTTTTCTCTTGTTTTCTCTGTGTGCTTATTACCCTGTGGGCTGTGGCAGAGCTGGTTTTTGCAGTGGACTCAGGCATAATTAAAAAAATTCCCATTACCTTTCGGCAACGGGAATAAATTTCAACTTTTTTATTACGGAGTGGCTGTTGGGGTGGCCGTGGATGTAGCTGTTACGGTAGCGGTAGCGGTTGCCGTGGATGTTGGAGTGGCGGTGTTCGTTGCGGTGGCAGCTACCAACCCGGCATTAAAGATCATCGGTGCAACCCAGAGAGCGCGGTCACCTGTTGGCGAGCCGTTAGAAAGAATGGTGAGGATAAATTTTATATCGGTACCCACAAGTGCTGCGAGGCTCTGATCAGCGGTACCATAACTGCCTTCATTTATTTCGCCAAAAAACCATAAGGTCTGAATGGTGGAACTGCCGGAAATGGAATAATCCAGGCGGAAGGTTACATTACACTGCGCACTGCCTTCGCAACTAACAAGCGAGCGGAACTTATCACCGCTTTTCACTGTATAAGCTGGATAGATGCCTTGAATATAACCATTAGTAACATTCTGAGGGAAGGTGACCAAGCCAGTGCGATTATCGTTGACGCCATTCTCCAGCCTGGAAGGATTGACCTTCAAAACAAATCCTTTTGCATCACCATCAGTGCCGGGGCATGGTAATGATCCGGCTCCGCTGAACCAGGTCGCTGCGCACACGTTCGAAACAAAATCATAGCTTGTGCCGGCGATGGGAGTAGCTGTCGCCCCAGATGTGGGAGATGGGCCGGGTGTCACTGCTGTACCAGATACTTTGATCTCAACCCAGAATGATTTTGTGCCGCCGGTGCCAATTCCAAATGGAACGCCTGCGCTAGTCTTAAGTTTCCAGTAGCCGCGATAGGTAGCGGCGGCCGCGGGTGCGGTCAGGTTGATGCTGATATCAACAGTTTGGCCGGCCGCTACGGTCGTGGGGATGACCGCCGGCTCGAGGCCGCCCATCTTCTCGCCTGTGTCAAAGATCAAGCTGTAGTTCGTCCAGGAGCAGGTGCCAATATTCTTAAGGCGCCAGGTCTTTAAGAAAGGAGCATTCGGCTGGAAGGAGGTGCCATCCGGTACGTTCACATCGGATACGAATTGAGCAAGATTAGTACAACCAGAAACAGTGGTTGCGGTTTTAGTTGGAGTAATCGTAGGGGGCGTTCCCGTAACGGTGGGAGCCGGCGTATTTGTTGCAACCACGCCGCCCGAACGCGAAATGATCGGGTTTACCCACAAGGAACGGTCACCCGTTGGTGAACCATACGCCGAAATAACGAGAATAAACTTTACGTCCTTACCCGCAAATGAACTCAGATCAAGATTTACATTGTATGTCCAGCCTTCATATTTTTCACGGAAGGTCCAGAAGGTTTTCACTGGATCAGTACCGATCTGGTAATCCAGGCGATAAGCCACGTAGCAAGCGGTAGCGTTAAATTCGCAGCCAATGGTCGACTGGAAGCGGTCACCACTTTGTACTTTGAAGATTGGATAAATCCCTTGAACATACCCATTGTTGACATTGTTTGGAGCAAGCAGCAATCCAGCCAGCGAAGATTCGACTCCGCTTTCGAATTTGGGTTTATCCAATTTAAGCGCAAAGCCGTTGGCGTTCCCGTCCGTACCGGGGAATGTGAATGCACCCGCGCCAGTAGACCAGGTCGCATCGCCTGCCTTTGCAGTAAAATCATAGCCTGTACCGGCGGAGGGCGATGAACCTACATTGATCTCAACCCAAAAAGTACTGTTGGCGTTGGAACCTATTCCGAACTCGCCGCCTGCAGTGCTCTTAAGTTTATAGTAGCCGAAGTAGTGACCCGCAGCGGCAGGCGCGGTCATATCCACTGAGATATCAACTGTGGCGCCAACAGCGACAGCTGTGGGAAGTGCCGCCGAGGCGGGCGCACCCATCTTCTCTCCGCTTGCAAAGATCAAAGAGACATCGCTCCAGGCGCATGTCCCGATATTCTTAAGTCTCCATGTCTTTTTGAAAGCCGCACCTGGTGCATAATTCGTGCCATCGGGTACGGTCACATCAGAAACAAATTGTGCCCAATTACATACTGCGGCTTTAGCAGGTTGCACAGCCGCAGCAGGTAGGATGGAAAGCATCAAGGCAAGTAAAAGCAGAGATGTTGCAAGTTTCGATAGAAATTTCATTTCTTCCTCCATTCAATACACACACATTATAAGAACGTAAAATAATCCAAAAAGTTCCCTGACCATACGCTGTCACTAGTATAACTATTCTTTTGAGAATGTTCAATATTATTAACGGGCAATTTACTGGTCAATTTTTACCATATCAGCCAGACTTCAAAAGCCTACATAAACTATAATCACGAATATGCCACGCACTATTCTTCATTTAGATCTTGACGCTTTCTTTTGTTCCGTTGAAGAAACTCAAAATCCCGATCTACGCGGAAAGCCTTTTGCAGTAGGAGGCAAGCCCAATGAGCGCGGCGTTGTGGCATCCTGTTCCTATGCCGCACGCGCTATTGGAGTACACAGTGCCATGCCCATGTCGCGCGCGCTTCAACTATGCAGGAATCTGATCATCGTGCCCGGGCGGCATAAATTGTATGGCGAATGCTCAGAAAAAGTAATGATCAAACTACGGAACTTGACAGGTTTGGTCGAGCAGATTTCCATAGACGAGGCCTTTCTCGACATCTCAGACATGCGCGAAGCCCCGGCGCACATCGCACTCGACCTGCAAGCTGATATCAAAAACAATTTACATTTACCCAGCTCGATCGGAATCGCATCCAACAAACTCGTGGCAAAAATCGCGACCGAGGTTGGAAAGAAATCAAACAAGAAAAGAACCGAACCGCCTTTTGCATTAACCATTGTACCGTATGCTGACGAAGCAAAATTCCTCGCGCCCCTACCTGCGGATATGCTCTGGGGCGTGGGACCAAAAACCTCGGCGCGATTAACCCAACTCGGCATCCACACCATCGGTGACATTGCCAAATGGCCTGAAAAAGAGATCGTTAATCTCTTCGGCGAGAATGGCCGCGACCTCTGGCATCATGCGCATGGAATTGACAACCGTCCCATTGTCACAGAATATGAAACAAAATCCATCAGCCAGGAAAATACATTCAACGTGGATATCCGTGATGACAAGACGCTCGAAAAAACAATTCGTGAACAATCAAAAGAAATTGGACGTCAGCTTCGTAAGAATGATCTCGCTGGAAAAACTGTCAAGCTAAAAATCCGCTGGCCTGATTTCACAACATTGACCAGACAAATCACATTACCAACATCCACGGATAACGATGATGAAATTTTCCACGCGGCCATCAAGCTGATGAAAACTGTCCGCAAGCAGAATCAAGCCGTTCGGTTGGTCGGAGTCGGCGTCAGTGGAATCGGCGCTCCAGTACGTCAACTCAGTTTGTGGGACGCAGGCAGCGAGAAGTCGCGTAAACTTCAGGAAGTGGTCGATCAGCTTCAGGAAAAATATGGAAGGGATATCATCCATAAAGGAGAATCATGAAAATACTAGATTTGAAGAAGAAGTTTAAATATCTCTATCAACCTTCAGCCAAAAAGATGGAGATTATTCAGGTGCCTAATTTGCAATTCGCCATGATCAACGGCGCAATTGAAAAGGGACAGGCCCCTGGCACATCCCCTTTATTTGCACAAGCCACACAAGCGCTTTATGGACTTTCATACACGCTCAAGTTCATGCTCAAAAAACGCAAGACAAACGCCGTTGATTATTCCGTCATGGCGCTCGAAGGTTTGTGGTGGGTGGAAGATGGCATGTTCGACATCACAATAAAAGACAATTGGTTTTACACGTTGATGATCATGCAGCCCGAAGTCATTACGAAAGAGATTTTCGAGGAAGCGAGAGAACAAGTCCGCAAGAAAAAAGGGGCTAGCGAAATATTATCCAAATTGAAACTTGCTACTTTTGATGAAGGCCTGTGCGTGCAAGTGATGCACATCGGCCCGTACGCCGCAGAACCAGCAACCATTGACCGCATGAAGGAATTCATGACCGAGAATAATTTGCGTGATAACGTGGGGCCGAATGGCAAACATCACGAGATCTATCTTAGCGATCCACGCAAGGCTGCACCTGAGAAGATGAAGACGATTTTGAGACACCCTGTTATGAAGAATTGAGGAAAAAAGATGAATTGTTTTTATCACCCTGAAAAACCCGCTATTGGGCTCTGCAAACATTGTCAGCGCGGACTGTGCGCCGAGTGCGCCGCCGTGCTCGATGATGTGCTCGCTTGCAAACATCGCCACGAAGATGCCGTACAAAAACAAGAACAGCTCAGCGCGCGCAATTTGTTCCAATCCAAACGAGTGGCCTCGGCATACAATCGCAACGCAATTTTTTATGGATTGGTCGGCGCGTTGTTCACAGGTTTTGGAGCCATGCAATATCGCTTTCTGGGATCACAGGCTGTGTTCTTTATCATGATCGGGTTTTTCCTGCTCTACGCAGCCAGCGCAAATTATTTTGAAGGCAGAAAGCATAAGTAATTTTTTGCAACTCTTTTCGTTTGACTGCGTAAAGTAAACAGACAAAACAAAAGGAGAAAAAAATGAACAACTATAAAACCCTAACCCGAAGCAAATCCAACCGCATGGCTGCGGGCGTGTG
The DNA here is from genome assembly GCA_026390015.1 of Chloroflexota bacterium. Taxonomy (GTDB): domain Bacteria; phylum Chloroflexota; class Anaerolineae; order Anaerolineales; family Villigracilaceae; genus Villigracilis. Next base: position 15,216 of record JAPLGS010000135.1, read on the forward strand.
CGCAGGTCTCGCAGATTATCTCAACATGGATCCCACCTTTGTGCGCCTTCTATTCGTTCTGAGTTTCTTTGCTTTGCATGGTGGTCTCGTGCTAGCCTATATCATCATGGCCATCGTCACCCCCGAAGAATCTGTCACGCAATAAATACGAGTTGGCAGGTTTAATGGTTTGAACGTTGAAACCTTTAAACCTGCCAATTTTTTAAAGCGTTCTTAACGAGCCAACGTCAGGAAGACATCCTCCAAAGTTGGTTCGCCTTTTTCGATTTTTTCCACGCGCAAGCCTGCTCTACTTAAGAGGCTCTGCATCGCATCTTGCTTGACCTGTGAGCTGATCACGCGCAAATGGTCCCCCGACAACCCGACGCGTTCCACGCCCGGCATAGCCGAGAGAATCTCCACGCCGCGTTCCAGCGGATGTGTGTACACTTCCCAAACATCACCGATAATAATGGATTTCTTAAGATTGGTTGGCGTATCCAGGGCCAGCAATTTTCCATCGCGCATCACGCCGACTCTCTCGCAGTATTCGGCTTCGTCCATATAATGCGTGGTGACTAAAATGGTCACGCCGCCCTCTGCCAACTCATAGATCAGATCCCAGAATGCGCGGCGCGCGGTGGGGTCAACACCTGAGGTGGGTTCATCGAGGAATAATAATTTCGGTTCATGCACAAGCGCGATACCCAGCGAGAGTCTTTGCCGCCAGCCAGTGGACATGTCTTTCGTCAGGGTATTCTCATGCCCCTTGAGTCCGACCAGTTCGAGGGTACGTTGAATGCGGGCTTTGTCGTTGATCCCATAGACGCCGCCGTAGAATGTCAAATTTTCGAGAGTCGTTAAATCATCATAGATCGCAAATTTTTGAGACATGTACCCAACGCGCGCGCGGATCTCTTCGCTTTGTTTGAAAACGTCGTAACCGAGGACCGTCGCTTTGCCGTCACTTGGTTTTAACAAACCGAGCAACATACGGATGGTGGTGGTTTTGCCAGAACCATTCGGGCCGAGATATCCAACCACCTCGCCCGCCTGTACTTCAAAGTTGATGTGATCCACGGCGACGAAATCGCCGAAGCGGCGCGTGAGATTTTCTACAACGATCACTGGCTCAATCATGATTTGACTCCGATAATGCGATAAAAACATCTTCCAACGCGGGCGGAATCACGCGCAAATCTGTAACCGTTCCACCAGCAGATTTGATCTCCTCGGGCAAACGCTTCATGATGAGATCGGTCTTGCCCGCGCGCACACGGACGTGTAGTTTATCGCCAAACGCCGCTACATCTTCAACATCTTCATCTTGATGCGCGACATGGCGTAATTTATTGATGGGCGAGCCGCGCAATTCAAGAACACGATTATTGAAACGCGCACGCAAATTGGATGGAGTATCTTCGGCGATGATCTTGCCCTCTCTCATAAATCCAACACGATGACAGCGCGAGGCTTCATCCATATATGGAGTTGAGATGATGACACTAACACCACCCTGTTCTTCGGACATCCTCCCATGTTCTCCGAAAACGGGGGGAGAATCAACGTGGGGAGTCGAAACAAGTTTGATCACAAGTTGCCAAAAATCCTGACGGGTGACAGGGTCAACACCTGTGGTGGGTTCATCCAACAACAACAAGCGCGGACGTGTGACAAGCGCAGAAGCCAATCCAAGTTTTTGCTTCATGCCGCCAGAGAGCTGCCCCGCGCGGCGGTCTTTGAATTTATCGAGGCCGACGAATTCAAGAATTTCCATCGAACGCGGCAGCCATTCTGTGGAAGAGAGTCCGCGTATTTCGGCGAAGAAGCGAATGTTTTCCAAAACAGTTAAATCTTCGTACATCGAAAATCTTTGCGAAAGATAACCGATCGTTGAGCGTGCCAACTCTGTCTGCTTTCGCAAGTCATATCCGCAAATGGTGACATCGCCTTGATCCGGTAATAATGCGCCGACCAACAGCCGCATGGTGGTAGTCTTGCCTGCGCCATCGGAGCCGACGAGTCCATAAATTTCACCTGCTTTGATATTCAGGTCAACACCATCCACGGCATGGACTTTGCCGAAATATTTTTTTATTCCATTTGCTTGAACTAAATAATTTGTCACGGTTAATTCTCACTGAATGTTGTTGGATGAACGATCACAAATGCTTCGTTTTTTGCCAGGTCTTCCAATTGCTCGCGGCTGGGGCGGCGGGGCAATCCATGCGCTTTCTGCATGATAAAGCCGATCATGCGTGGATGTCTTTGAAGCCGCACTTCCATAAAATCCGCGAACCTTGATGGGTCGCTGATAACTTCCGCAATACCGTAAAAATGTTTTGCGCCGACTCTCAATTCCACTTGTGGATTAACTTGGATATTACGCACCCAATCAGAGCTCATGCCGCGCGCCGAACCCAGATAATAATCCGCGCCGATGATTTCATATTGAAGAGGAGTCACCCGCTTAATTCCTGAACTGCGGCCTGTGGTGGTCAAAAGGAGGATGATCCTGCCGATGAGCGGGCCAAACCCGATCGCGTACAGCACTCGATGAATTTTTTGTACATTCTTCATCTTCACCCAATCGAAATTCATTAGGGCCATGTTATTTCAACTTTTACTTTTGAAATGTTTAAACGTTCGACATTACTTAAAAACCACATCCGCCGGCATACCGATCTTCAACTTCCCTGCGGGATCTGCTACTTTTAATTTGATCGCATAGAAAGTGGAGCTTCGTCCTTCAACAGTTTGGACATTGCGTGGAGTGAATTCCGCTTGATCTGCAATGTGGACGACCGTGGCTGTGAAAGTTAGATCGGGGAACGAGTCCACGCGAACTTCGGCGGTTTGGTTAAGGCTGACTTGTCCATAAAGAGCTTCGGGAACATAGACAGTGATGGTTAAGTCAGTGAGATCAGCCATCGTCAACGCAACAGCGCCAGACTGGACGAATTCACCAGGCTCAACATTACGGACGAGGATGACTCCATCCATCGGCGCGAGAATGGCAAGTTTGGTAACTTGCGTATCAAGCAAAGCAAGATTTGCATCGGCTTGCGCCACTGAAAAATTAGCCTGATCCAGAGATTTGAGAGCGGCAACAACGGCTGGAGATTCCGCGCCTGTTTGGAAGGAAAGCCAACGCGCGTATGCCGCGTAATATCTTTGCTGCGCGGCGATGACTTTTCCGCGGGCGTATTCAAGATCATTGGCCTGGTCAGTGGTGAGCAAATCGTTATATGCAATCTGCGCGTCATCAAGCTCGGTCAGCGCGATTTCGTAATAATCATTCGCGGCATCTAGCAGCCCTCCGCTATTTGATGCATCCTCGGCCTGGCTCTTTACAGCGTCGGCGATCAAGAACGCGGCGCGGGCATCGGCAAGACGTTTTTCGGCTTTGAGATAAGCAGAGTCATTCAACTTGCTAATTACGTTTTTCAAATTTTCAGCTACATCATTCAGCGCGGTTTGAGCGTTATCCAATTCCAATTTTGCAGATTGAACTTGTTCAGCTGGATCAAAAAACCATGCAGGCTGACTAAAATCACCGGGCTTGCTGACTTTCAGATCTTTTGCGCGTTGAGCATCCTGCGCTGCGATGGCGGCTTGCAAGGCTTGATCATATTTGACCTGAGCGGATGCGAGGGCGGCGTTGGCCGAGTCCACTGAAGCGGCGGCGACTGCCCGTTGAGCAGTCAGCAGGTTCGGGTCCAGATGAAGAAGCGGGTCATTCATCTTAACAGGTTGTGATTCCTGCACGAGAACATCTGTCACCTTTCCAGCAATTTCAGGTGAAACATTTACAATGGTGGCTTCGATACTGCCTGAAGCAACCAGGTCAGTGCTGACAGAGTCATTGAGAGTCCGATACGCAACATAAACCAGCGCGCCGACGGCGATCACTGCAAGAAGAATGCGAACTGGCATGGGTGGAAATTTATTTTTCATGTACAACTCCTGTGAAGAATATTTTTGAAGTAGGTGGAAATTAATCAAGTCTCTTGCGGAAGCGAAGCGAAGCGGCGCCCATAATGACAACGCCAAATATGATCAGCGCGATCACTTCGCTTTGAATGGCTGCCAGGCCGACGCCTTTGATCAGAAGAGAGCGAATGATGGTCAGATAGTAACGAAGCGGGATCGCGTATGAAACGATCTGTAAAAATTTTGGCATGGCCGCAATTGGGAAAAAGAAACCCGAGAGAAAGATCATGGGCAGGTTGAACATCATCACCGTCATCATGGCTTCCTGCTGTGTGTTTGCCAAAGTGGAAGCCAACAGACCAATGCCCAAGCTGGACATGAGGAATAAGCCCGATGTGAGAATAATTAATCCACCGCTGCCGCGGATGGGAACACCAAACCACCAATGGCCGATCAACAAGATCTCAAATGTTTCGATAAAGCCCAAGATCACATAAGGCAGTAATTTGCCCGCGATCAATTCCCACGATCGAATGGGAGTGACGATCAACTGCTCAATTGTGCCGCGTTCGCGTTCACGCACAATGGTTGTCGCTGTAAGAATGGAAGTGATGAAGGAAAGAATCATACCGATCACGCCGGGGATGTTAAAGTAGGCACTGTTAAGATCGGGGTTGTACCAAACCTGCGTACGAACCTCCACTGGTGCGGATGGTGCGGCACGCCCGGCAAGCGAAGTCTGTTCGTTCATTATTTTTGTGGAGTATGCCTGCCCAACAAGACGCGCCGTGGAAAGAGCAGTGGCGCCGACAGTGGCGTCTGAACCGTCGAGCACCATTAAGACCTGGGCATTGCCTTCGATCAGGCGGCGGTCATAGTCGGGTGGAATGACCAGCACCACGCGCGTATCACCTGATTCGATCAAGGCTTGATACTCCTCTAAAGAGCCGACAGAATGTTCAATAACGAAATAATCCGCGGCACGGAAGGCATCCAGCAGATTGCGTGATTGTATGGTTTTGCTTTGATCCCATACTGTCATGGAGATGTTCTTAACATCTGTGGTTGCCGCATAACCCAGCAGGAACAATTGCATAATAGGCATGATGATGATCATCGCCAGCGTGCGCGGATCACGGAATATTTGCAGGAACTCTTTTCGGATAATGGAGAAGATGCGAGAATTGAACATAGGGACTCCGAGGGAAAGGATAAAATAGGAAGGATGAATAAATGGAAGATGAACCGGGTTTAGGGCTTTTTGTTTTGAATTCAGCCTTCATCCTTTGTTTTTAGAACGCCGTGTAAAATTACGTCCACATAAACATCCATGGGGTTTTTCGGCATAAGAACCCCAACCATGGAATTTGACATGATCATGTCAGTCATAAAATAGGAAAGCACCATGCCGAAAAATATTCGCATGAGCATTGCAGGGTTGGTCACGCGCAGATTTTTCCTGGTCTTTACGATCTTCTCAAAAACTGGCAAAACCTTGGGCGCGATTTCTTTCAATATTAACGCGCCGTGTTTGCCATTAAACTCAACAAGCTCGATCATCATCAGCTTGATGTAATACGGTTCCCTGCCAAATTCAGTAATGGCGGTTTGCATGGCATTTTTCAAAAGATCCTCAATATTTTCTCCTTGTGCCTCCAATACCAAAGGTAATATCTTCTTGTAAGGATGCTTATCCACGATGATGGCTTCGAAAATCTCATCTTTGCTCTTGAAATGATTGTAGATGCCGCCTAATGCCAGGTCAGCGCGTTCAGCGATCTGGCGCATGGACGTGGCATGATAGCCGTGTTCCATGAACAATTCGACGGCAGCATCTTCAACCGCGAGACGGGTTGTTCCGCCTTTTGTTTGTGTTTCCTCGACCATGATCAGCTCCAATAAAAATGAACGAACGTTCGTTTTTATTATTTTACCCAAAAACCAATACGTGTCAAGGGTCAAAAATCTCGAATGGTAAAATCAATCCATGCTGCCCCTCACAATACTTGAAAAGAATATTCGCGAAAACCTGAAACATAACGTCATCGTCAACCTTTGGGATGGCGGCTTATTTGGTATGGCACTTGGCTTTGCATCCTTCAGCACCATCCTGCCGCTCTTCGTCGCTTCAATGACAACCTCAGCCTTATTGATCGGCCTTGTGCCCGCCATTCATTCGGTCGGCTGGCAGCTGCCGCAACTCTTTACCGCGAGTCATGTCTCACGTCTGCGCAAATACAAACTCACTGTCTTAATGACAACCATCCACGAACGAATTCCATTTCTGGGATTCGCCATCGTTGCTTTACTGCTGCCCGCCATCGGCTTGCAAGCCGGACTCGTTATCACTTTTATTTTATTGATCTGGCAGGGACTCGGCGGCGGATTCACGGCCAACTCGTGGACAAGCATGATCTCAAAAATAATTCCAGCAGAATCTCGCGGCACATTTTTTGGATTCCAGGGCGCGATCGCAAACTTGTTCATCAGCGGATCGGCGATTGCGGCGGGCTATCTTTTGAATTACCTCGCTTCGCCCATCAACTTTGCGGCCTGCTTCTTCATCGCAAGCATATTCTTCGTCATATCATGGTTCGCACTCGCGCTGACACGTGAACCCGAAGATACCGAAAAGATCATCCCTGAAGAAAAAACCCACTTTTGGGACGACTCAAAAAAAATTCTTAGCCGCGACATAAACTTCAAATGGTTTCTAAGCACACGCTTTCTTTCACAATTCGCGACCATGGGATTCTCGTTCTACATCATCTACGCCCTGCGCCGCTTCAACATGGATGCAGTCACTGCCGGGTTTCTCACCGCCACCCTCACCTTCTCACAGACAATTGCCAACGCAAGCATGGGCTGGCTGGGTGATAAATGGGGGCATCGTTCCATGTTGATCTTTGGCGCGATCGCGGCCCTGGCAAGTTCAATTCTGGCATGGGCGGCCACCTCGATTGCCTGGTTCTATCCGATCTTCCTGCTGGCAGGCATCGCCAATGTTTCCATTTGGACGATCGGCATGGCCATGACGGTCAGCTTTGGCAATGAAAGCGAACGACCACTTTACATTGGACTATCACAAACCCTGACAGCGCCCGCCACGATCTTCGCTCCATTGCTGGGCGGCTTTATCGTGGACGCAGTCGGGTTCATTCCAACATTTTCAATTTCAATCGCAGTAGCTATTATCACAATATTGATCTTGATCTTTATGGTAAAAGATCCGCGCAAACAATTACCTCGGTTCGCATAAATCGATGAAAGAATACGGCGTGGGATTTACCCGTCCTCAGAAAAACATTCCCCCGACTTTTCAAATTTAGTCGAGGGAATTGGAAAAGAGAAACCTACTGTTTCAACCCGCCAGTCGCGAGTCGAATCTCACCAGGCAAGGGGGAGGTTTGCGTTTTGACCTCTATTTATAGATGTCTTTTCCCATACCGCACTCAAAAACAATTCCACCGCCCCAGGGTCAAAATGAGTCCCTGACTCACGTTGAATATATTCCATCACCCTCTCTTCCGGCCACGCTTCACGATATACACGCTCAGAAGAGAGGGTTTCCCACACATCTACGATCGCAAAAAGACGGGCGGCCAGGGGAATCTCTTCGCCTTTTAATCCCTGCGGATAACCTGTCCCGTCCCATTTCTCATGATGAGAATATGGAATGGGTAAACACGGTCTGAGATAACCGACAGGATAAATTAAATCGTACGCATAATCAGGATGTTTGCGCATGATATCCCACTCATCGCGTGACAGCCTGCCTGGTTTGAGCAAAATGGAATCAGGGATGCCCATTTTTCCGATATCATGCAGCAAGGCGCCATATCTCACATAAGTGATTTCACTCTGCGGTATTTCTGCCAACCCTGCCAGGGTAACGGTCATTTCGGCAACGCACAAAGTATGTTCTTCGGTTTCTTTATTGCGTAACCAGACAGCCTCTGACCAGCCTTCGATCTCCAGTGCCTTTGGCCAGCTTTTATTGTGCAGATCATGGGCTGACGTTATATCCATGCCTGAGTATTGCGAATAACCGCTGCCAGTAACTGCATCCGCTTGTTTTCCATAATTTTCCATTTCTGCCTCCATGCTATGAAATTGATTTTGCAATAAGATTTCTGTCTGTCTTGAAATTAATATCTAACTCTGCCATTTGAATTGGCGAGTAGCTTCAGAGCACCGCCTCCAAAACTTTTCGGGACGGGGATTTTCTCCAAAGATTTTCGGTTTGGTTGCCCGTGACAATATCAAAACAAAGGCTGTCAACCTTCTGTATCGAAAACTTGTTGAAGCGAAAAACTTCAGGTGTGATGACGGTGCCAGCTGGGATCTCTGCATCCTTGGGGATCACCACGATTCCCTCGCGCACAAACCAATTGCCGCATTCCATTTCCACCTCACGCGGGAACGGGCGGATGATCACGCCCTCACCGATTCTCACGTTCTTATCTAATATCGCGCCCTCGATCGAGCAGTTCGGGCCGATGCCTCTTGCAACGGTTGATTGCCGTTTTTCCATTTGACCATGATTCGTGAGTTTATTAACAGCCAGACGTCTTTCATAATGGTCAGCGCCCATCACAATACAATCTTTGATCGTCACACCGCTTGAGATCTGACTGCAACTGCCGATAACGGAATGCTCGATCTTTGCGCCGAAAACTTGACAACCTTCCGCCAGCATTACATCTTTTAGTTCACTGTTCTCGATCACCGAACTGGGCAAAGACTGCGCGGCGGTATAAATGGGAAACTTTGAACAGTGAAAACTGAAAGGCGAGTTGGAAGTAGTGAACGCGAGATTCGTTTCATAAAAGGAACGGATCGTACCGATATCGCGCCAATAACCGTCAAACACATAACCATATACCGCGTGCGAATGAATCGCATTAGGGATTACATCGCTGCCGAAATCGTCATCACCGGGATTGCGGGTTAATAGATCGATCAACGTCTTTGTGTTGAACATATAAATGCCCATGGAGCCGAGGAATGGCATTTGAGAATCATCGCCGCTGATAAATTTATTTTGTGTTTCAGCATCCGTCGGTTTCTCAACAAAGTTGGATATGCGGAAATCAGATTCGCACTTGAGGATTCCCAACCGCGACGCATCGCTTCGCGCGACTGGTTGAACTGCCACTGTGATATCGGCTTTGTTCTCCCAGTGGAATTTTGCCATCTCTTCATAATCCATACGATACAAATGATCGCCGGCAAGGATGAGCGTAACCTCGGCGCCGGAGCTTTGGATCTCCACCAATTGTTTGCGGACCGCGTCTGCCGTGCCTTGATACCAGTCCTCCCTTTCATGAGTCTGCGCAGCAGCGAGCAGCTGCACCGAGCCGCGAAAAGCGTTGAGGTTATACGCGCCGGAGATATGGCGATGCAAAGATGCAGAGTTGAACTGCGTCAACACCGCAATATGATAAATGCCCGAATTAATACAATTGCTAATAGGAATATCAATCAGACGATACTTGCCTGCGATCGGCACAGCGGGTTTCGAACGCGTTTGTGTCAGCGGACGCATGCGGGTACCTCGCCCTCCCCCCAGAATCACCGCGAGAACATTATTCATATTTAGCATACCAGACTCCCGAATGCAAAATCTTATACTTACTTAAGATGGTTATCATGCCGAAGGCTGCGATGAAATGCGCCAGCAAGTTCCCGTCTTAAACTACAAGGCTGGAAAATAATTAAGAACCCCTCCAAGCGACACGACTAGACATATATAATACTAAAAAGGCGCGCGCGGCGATACCCGCAAACGGGCAGGTTTTACATAGATAAAAGGATATATCCATTTGGGGGTATTCTATTCAGGGAGTATTTTTTCCCTCAGCGCGATTGAAACTGCCTCAGTACGGTTGCTAACCCCAAGTTTTTGGTACAAACTAGAAAGTGCCTGCTTGACGGTGGAAGGCTGAATATGCAGCGTAACTGCGATCAGCTTGGTGGATTTTCCCTCAACCAATAAGTTCAAGACATCTTTTTCGCGCGGAGTGAGTTTTACATCACCATGCCCGGACCGCGAATCGCTCTTTTGAAGGGGAATCGTTTTACTCATCAGAATACCGAGAAGATCTGAATCTAAAACAGCCTGACCCGCATGCACCTGACGGATCGCATTGATCAACTCGTCAGCGCCGACATCTTTGTAGTGAAATCCGCGTGCGCCTGCCCGAAGCGCATTCCTGATCAGTTGTTCGTCAGGAAAGGATGTCAAGGCGATTATGCTGATCGACGGGTTTTCCGCGCAAATCGAGCGAATAGCTTCGATCCCGCTGACTTCTGGCATGATAATATCCATCAATACCACATCCGGTTGCAGCTCATGGCACATTGCGATGGCCTGTCTGCCGTCTTCAGCCTCCCCCACAAGAATAAAGTCAGAAACGCCTTGAATTAAAACAGAAAGTCCTTTGCGAACCATTAAGTGATCGTCCGCGATCAAAATACGAATTGCTTTTATATCGCTCATGGTTTCTCCTCCTTCCGGGAAACAGTGACCGATGTTCCACTGCCAGGTTGGGATGAAACATTCAGATCGACCCCGGCCTGATCTGCGCGCTCTCGCATGATCTGCAATCCAAAATGATCATCAGAAACCTGATCAATGGAGAAACCCGTGCCATCATCCGCAATGATCATTTCCAGCGTTTGCTCATTTTCCTGCAGAATACAATTGATGTTAGCGGGCTTGCCATGTTTGATGGCATTGCTAATCGCTTCCTGCGCGATGCGATAAAAGGCGAGCTTGACCTGTGCCGGTAAAACAAGATCATCAACGTGGCATTGAAAGATAAGGTTCGCGTTGGTGCGCGCCATGCTTGAATCGATCAGGTTTACGAGCAGGGTATTCAGGCTGACATTCAAAAGCGCATTATTCCGAAGTTCAACCAACACCAGACGGATCTCACCGCTGGCGGAACGCACAAGCCGGTTGAGATCCATCAACGAGCGTGTGAATACATCAGATTGGCGATCAGGCTGGCGCAGGAGTGTCTCGGCGGTCAATCGGGCAGAGAAAAGCGTTTGGCTGACCGCGTCATGCAGGTCACTTGCGATGCGCTGGCGCTCCTCCAACAGGGTGATCTCGCGGCTGTAGGCCTCATTCGCTTCTTCCATTCGCTTACGCTCGGTGATATCCTGGAAAATCGTATAGAAATAAACGTGGTCATCCAACGAAAGTGTCTTTACCCAGACATGTATATTTCTGATCTCTCCACTTTTGGTGCGGTGCAGAGTCTCGAAATCGTCACTGCCTTCGCCGGCTATTTTTTGCATATGCCCCGCAACTTCGGCAGGATCCTCTGTCGCTTCGTAGTCTGAAATCTTCAGACTGGCAAATTCATCGCGGGTATAACCCAATTGCCTACTGGTAATTTCATTCGCCTCGATCACACTTCCCGTTTCAGGATGCACCAGCAGAACACCGTATGGTGATTGTTCAAATAAAACGTGATAGCGTGTTTCAGCATCCTTCAGCGCCTTGACCTGCCTTGATTCGGTAATATCGTGAGCATATAGATTGGCATAGTGGGCGGAAACGATCGGCGCAACATAGAACGCATACAACCGATCTCCATGCTCAAGATCAAGCGTTTGATTTTTTCCATTTTGCATGGATTGAAAGACAGCCTCCCGTAACCTGGGAGAGGCTGCTGCGCCAACCTGTAAATTCCATTGCGACAGGAGATTCAAACCGGCCTCGTTGATGTAGAGCAGGGTACCATCCTGTGCAACACGCAAAACAGGGTTGGGGTCTTCGGCTGGAAGCTTCGCCAGAAATTGGATTTGTTCCTCTGCCTGTTTACGCGCGGTGATATTTTCGATAAACCCTTCGTAATATAAAATTTCGCCTTTTTCATTTTTTACCGCGCGGGCGTTTGTGGAAACCCAGAATAGGCTCCCATCCCTGCGCCGATTTTGGGTGATGAATCCTGATACTTCGTTATCATCAGCAAGCAGGCTTTGAAATTTCCAACGCGAGGATGAATCTACGTAGACCTGCGTGGCGATTGAATCGATATCATTGATCATTTCTTCGGGCAGGTCATACCTGTACATGTCTGCCATCGCCTGGTTAGCTTTCACAAAACGTCCCTCAACCGTAGATCGAAAAATTCCAACCGGCGCTCTCTCAAAGATGGCGCGATAATCCGCTTCTGCCATTCGCAAAGCCTCTTCCATGTGCATGCGTTTGGAAATGTCTTGATGTGTGCCGGACATAAGAAGCGGCTTGCCATCCTCTGTCCAGGTTGCGACCTTCCCTCGATCGAGCACCCATACCCAAAATCCATTTTTGTGGCGCATTCGCGTTTCAATTTCATAATAATCAAGTTCACCCTTGAAGTGTTTCTCAAGCAATTCGTTTGAGCGCTTTAAGTCCTCCGGGTAGGTAAACTTGAGCCATGTGTCAATGGAAACAGGGGAAAGTTCATCTAGTGTATATCCAATAATTTCCGCCCAGCGTTCATTGAAAATGGTTTGACCGCTTTGAACATTCCACTCCCAGGTGCCGGCATTTGTGCCTTTTAAAATATCAGCGAGTCTTCCCCTTTCTGTTGCAAGCGCGCTTTCCATTTGCTTGCGTTCTGTAATATCATTCCCTACTGCCTGATGTTCGATCAGTTTATCGGAGGCATCATAAATACCGCGATGAGTCCATCTCTGCCAGCGAATTTCGCCGTCCGACTTGATGATGCGATGTTCATAAACGACAACGGAATCTTGAGGGGTAATCTCAAGGATTTTTCCAATAACCATTGAGATATCCGGCTCTGGGATATTAGGGATGAAATTCGTGTTGATAAGCCTCTGCGCGGTTTCGCTATAATATCGGGCATACGCTTCGTTGACAAAAGAGAGCCGTCCATCCGGCAAATAGCGGCAGATCAATTCGGTCTGGTCTTCAAGAATGGAGCGGTATCTGGCTTCGCTTTCGCGCAAGGCTACAAGCGCAGCCTCTCTTTGAGACTCGGCGCGTTTGCGGTCGGTAATATCCCATATCAAATCTGCGAGGCGCGAGGCGTATGAGATATCCTCCTCTGTGTAATCCACCGATTTATTGCCTACGCCGATGATCGCCACAATTTTTTGGTTGCGCATTATGGGGAAAACCATTTCGCGTACTATCGGCGCGTGCCCCTGCGGCAATCCCTTGCGTTGCGAAGCGGGCAGGTTGGCATAATCATTATGAATGACAGGGCGCCCCTCGCGTACGCAGTCCACCCATACCCCGGCTTGATCAATATTGTAGTGTTGTCCTTTACCCTCGGCAGTGCACATTTCTTTAAGAGTACGTGTCGACCATGTCTGGAGTGAAAGTGTGATCTGGTCAGGTTCAACGAAATGGAAAAATCCGATTGGGCTATGGGTAAGACCGCAGAGTTCATCCAGAGCATTTTGGAGCAGATCATCCAGAGAATGTTCGGCGCCAAACTCGGTGATGCGAAGCCGCGCCTGCAGGATATCTTCTACACGCTTGTGCTCGGAGATGTCTCTCACTACTGCATTACACACTTCGCCTTGTCCCTGTATACTATCAGAGCAGGTCGCTTCGATATGTACCCAGATCGGTATATGCCCGTTTTTCAGAAGTTCAACCTCGCAGCTTTCTTGTCCACATGCTTCTGAAAATACCCTTTCAAGAAAACTACTGAAGACAGGACGGGATTCGAAAGATACGAACATCCCAAAACGCCGCTTGATCAGGTTGCCGCGTTCTATACCCAACAGACTCGCCCCAGTCAAATTGACTTGAACAATGATGTCGCCACTGCGCGCCAGGGTAAAATAACCCAACGGGGCAAAATCGTACAGGTTTTGGAATTCATGCAGAGTTGCTTCCGTCTCGGCGCACCTCTGCGCCAATTGATCGTTCTGCAACTCAAGTTCGATCTGGTTCACTTGCAATTCGTTGATGAGGTGCTGGGTCTCAGCCAGCGCCGCGTGAGTTGTCCCTTGTTTCTGCCTGCCCTTATACAACTTCGCCTTTAGCTGAGTCCCCAATTGGGCAGTTGGCTGTTCGGCAGTTTTTTCACTTGTTATGTTTTTTTTAGGAGACATGGCATACTCACTTTTAATACGTGGCATAACGAAAAAGTTGAATAGATGACTTTATGGATTTTACCCCAACAACAAATGCTTTTGTTAAATATACTACTTAACTCGGGCAAGCCGAAACCAAGAAAGTTTAAGACCTTTGGATACGGGTTTGACGGATTAACTCAATGAGCAAGTCAATTTCCTGGAATTCAACAAAACAACCAGGTCAATGCAGCGGAATCTATGTTAAAGTCAAGCATAGTGACTTTACTTGACATGCTACTCGTGTGCAAATCAGTGGCGTATCATCCTATTCATTTTATGTCATCCGACACTACATATTCGCCAGCTCGGTGCTATACTCTTGATTGTGAAATTTATCACCTAAAGGATTACTATGACAAATGAAGATCCCAGAATACTTGAACTACGAAGAGTCCGCGCGAAGGCACTGGAAGGCGGCGGCGAGGAACGAATCAAAAAACAAAAAGCAAAAGGTAAGTTGACGGCGCGCGAGCGCGTTGAGTTGTTGCTAGACTCAGGCACTTTCAACGAGATCGAGCCATTCATCACCCACCAGGGCGACGAGATGAATTTGCTAACCGAAAGATTTTATGGCGATGGTGTCATCACGGGCTACGGTCAGATCAACGGGCGGACTGTTTATTTATATTCACAGGATTTTACAATTTACGGCGGCACACTCAGCGAAATGCAATCGCACAAAATTTGCCGGGTGATGGATCTAGCGGTGCGTAACGGCGTGCCATTCATTTCGCTGATCGACTCAGGCGGCGCGCGCATTCAGGAAGGCGTGCGCTCCATGGGCGGGTACGCCGAAATATTCAGACGCAACGCGCAATACTCGGGCGTGGTTCCGCAAGTGAGTGTGATGCTCGGACCCTGCGCGGGCGGAGCGGCCTACTCCCCTGCTCTCACCGATCTGGTCATCATGGTGGAAAAATCCTCGTTCATGTTCCTGACCGGGCCGGATGTGATAAAAGCTGTAACCGGTGAAGTGATCGACTCAGAATCGCTGGGCGGAGCGAGTGTGCATACTTCTGTCAGCGGCGTGGCGCATTTGAGTGTTGAAAATGAAAAAGCCGCGCTTGAAATGGCAAGGCATTTTCTTTCCTATCTACCTTCAAACAATGTTGAGAATCCGCCATACGTGCAATCTGATGATGAACTCTCGCGCATGGACGAATCACTTAACAGCATAATCCCCCTTGATCCGAGCGAACCGTATGTCATGCATCAGGTCATCGAAAAAATTATTGACCAAGGTTCGTTCCTTGAAATTCAACCTGATTGGGCACGGAACGCGATCGTCGGACTTGCCCGCATTGGCGGACATAGTGTCGGAATTGTCGGTCAGGAACCTTCGATCATGGCTGGCGTGATCGACATTGACGCGAGCGACAAGATGACGCGCTTCGTGCGTATGTGTGATTGTTTCAATATTCCTCTGGTCACCTTCGTTGACTCACCGGGCTTTTTACCGGGCATCGCTCAGGAACATGGCGGCATTATTCGTCACGGCGCGAAATTACTTTATGCTTATTCAGAAGCAACTGTCCCGAAGATTTGCATCATCACGCGCAAGGCCTATGGCGGCGCGTACGTGGTTATGTCGAGTAAATATCTCGGAACAGATGTAACCTACGCGTGGCCTTCCGCCGAGATCGCGGTGATCGGCGCGGAAGGTGCGGCGAATATTTTATTCAAGAAACAAATTGAAACCGCGCATGATCCCGCCGCAGAACGCAAAAAACTCGCCGCAGAATATCGCGAGAAATTTAACAATCCCTATTACGCCGCATCCACCGGTTATGTAGATGACATCATCGAGCCGCGCGAATCAAGGCCGAAGATCATCGCATCACTGTCTGCGCTGCGCGACAAATACGCGCCCGCACCGCCACGCAAACATGGGAATATTCCTGTCTAACATGTCATTGCGAGCGCCCCTTGCGAAGCAATCCCAACACGATGAGGAGATTGCTTCGGGCTAGCGCCCTCGCAATGACGAAACGAGAAACTATGACTGACTTTCTACTCTCTCTTCAAATCACCGCCCTCGGCATGGGACTTGTCTTCGGCGCGATCCTTCTGCTTTGGCTGATGATGGTTCTGCTGACTCTTTTCACTGCGGATAAAAAACCCGCAGAAGACTCGCCCGAGCCTGCTCCAGTTTCTGAAAGCGGATTCAAAGCTCAAGCCGCCGCGCTGGCCGTGGCAATTGCCCTCGCCGAGCAGGGACAGTCCAGTGCACACCCGTTGCCTGAACCTCCCACAGCCATTATCTCTGCCTGGCAATTGGGAATGCGAACCAGACAAATGTCTGAAAAAGGAAGCACAAAAAGACATTAATAATTAGGAATGTTATGAAATATAAAATTACAGCCAACAACAAAACATATGAAGTTGAAATTGAGAATATCAATGCGCGGCCTGTCATCGCGTTCGTGGATGGTATTCGGTTTGAGGTAATGCCCGAGCACGCTGATCAGGCTGAAACAAAAAACGAATCGAGCGGGATGAAATACATCGCGGAGAAAAAAACATTTAATCCGAATCCTACTTCAGCCGCCGCGCCCTCTCCCAATCCCGCATTAAATGGGAATACATTAACCGCGCCGCTGCCTGGAACGGTCATAGATGTTTTTGTGAAAGCTGGCGAAAAAGTGGAAGCGGGTCAGGTGGTGGTGATCATCGAAGCGATGAAGATGAAAAATAGTATTCGGTCGGTGTTTAGCGGGGTCGTGGGCGAGGTGCTTGTGAGTGCGGGGCAAAGTGTGGCGCACAAACAGGCGTTAATGAAATTCGCAGAACTGGGCGAGGCTTCATGGATGTAGGCTCATTACTCCCTGAGTTATTAAAAGGTTTTACACATTTCACATTGGGCAATGCGCTGATGATATTTGCCGCGTTGATATTGATCTATCTGGCGGTGTTCAAAGAGATCGAACCTGTGCTGCTATTGCCAATTGGGTTTGGATGTTTGCTGGCAAATATTCCGCTGGCCGGCATGACCGCCGCCGAAGGCATGACAAAAGTTTTATATGACGCGGGCATCAAAACGCTCAGCCGCGCATGGTGTTGCTCGGCGCTGCGGGACAATTCGGGATCTTCGGCACACTGATCCTCGCGATCTTATTGGGATTCCCTTTGAATCAAGCCGCATCCATCGGCGTGATCGGCGCCATTGACGGACCGACTTCCATTTTCGTCGCGACCAAACTCGCGCCTGAATTGCTGGCTCCGATCGCAGTGGCGGCATATTCATACATGAGTCTGATTCCCATTATCCAACCGCCCATAATGAGATTGCTCACCACAAAAAAAGAGCGCTTGATCCAGATGGATTATGCGCCGAAACCCATCTCCAAGAAGACGCTGATTTTATTTCCCGTTGTGCTGACAATCGTTGTCGGTTTGCTTGTCCCTGAAGCGACTCCATTAATATCCATGCTCATGCTGGGAAATCTTCTCAAGATGTCTGGCGTAGTGGATAGATTAAGTAAAGCAGCTGAAAATGAAATCATCAACATCGCCACATTATTTTTGGGTCTGGCAATTGGTTCAACGATGAGCGCGGTTTCATTTCTGAATTTAGATACGGGCAAGATCATGGTGCTGGGATTGTTCGCCTTTGTGCTCGACACAATTGCTGGATTGTTATTCGGCAAATTGATGTGTGTCATTTCAGGCGGCAAGATCAATCCGTTGATCGGCGCAGCGGGCATATCCGCTTTTCCGATGGCGGGACGTATCGCCGCTAAAATGGCGAATGACGAGGATCCAAATAACTTCATCCTCATGCACGCGATGGGCGCGAATACCGCGGGTCAACTGGGGAGTGTGATCGCGGGCGGAATTTTGCTTTCGGTTGTGAGTAAGATATTGGGGATTAACTAATCGGTG
>JAPLGS010000053.1 GCA_026390015.1 Chloroflexota bacterium
ACTAAACTGTTTTGTGTTGCCCACGCGCTCACCATATCAATCGCACCCTTGCCTATACTCCCATCGCGTGAGCCGCGCGGTAATTTGCTGCTTGCCGTCTGGCTCGTGACTGGGGTCGGGTCATTTTTGCTTCTCCTCTTACCACAGTCTACTCCATCTTCCCCTTTCTTTCCTACACTTTTGCGCTATACCCACTCGCTTGATTCTTCAAGAATGTCGCCCAGTTCTCCCGAAAGGGCATCGGGACGATGTGGCTCGTTGAATGTTCCTTCCTGTCTTTCGGCATGTATCTCTGGACGGTTCGTTTACTTACTTCTATCCCCAACTTCAACAATTCACCTAATTCCAAATGGCGTACAAATTATTGATCTATGTAGTGCTATCCAACAGCTCCTTCCAAACAGAGCCCAATCCGAGTTGAGCAACCCATTCCTCGATATACCCAAATTCAAGCTGATTTTTTTTCGCCCGCAGAATCGCCGCAATATCACGGGCATGTTTCGGCTGTCCACTCAATCCCAAATACATGAGCTTGTAGAGGATCAGATCCTCCGCGGAATGAACATATACCTTTCCGATCGGTGGGCCATAATCAACCAGTACACGGCGTTGGAACGCATTTTGTCTTAGCGCATCACCATCTCGCATCAAATATAAATCCGCTTTGAGACCACTGTACATATGGATCGCGTTCAGGGGAATATCTGCGCGGTCCTCCATCATAGCATCCAGAATGATGTCAACTGGGACAAGCATATTCCTTTTCTCAAGCTCCTTGGAAAACCTGACAACGGCTTCGATGGGCAAATTGATGACAAGATCCAGGTCCTGGGTTGCACGGGGTTCACCCCATGCCCATTCAGCAATTGCGCCGCCAATCAGGTATTCGACTCCGGAAGCTTTAAGGGTATCAAGGATCAATTTGAGGAAACTGGTGATATCTAATGGCTGGTCTTTTTTCATGATGTGTATGCTCGCTGTAATGCGATATGGTTGGCTTCTTGTGAAGTGAGCTTGGGGTTTTCCTGGCGGATGCGGTATGTCACCACGTTCCGAGCAGTATCACTGATGACGCAGCCCTGTCGAAAGCGAGCTGCAGGGGATAACTGCTGATAAATATCGATCTGACGCTGATCCACTTCAACGGCGCTGGCGCTTACCAATTGATTAAAGTCGGGTGACAAGGCTGGCTGTCCGTGCAGGTAATACCCGGGATGTTCTTTGCTTCGGTTATATTCCAATAAATGACCTTCCACCTGAAAAGCCTGTTTTACCACGCGCATGTCGCGGTAAAACGTATCCTCCCAGGCGGAAGTTCCAAAACAATTCCTGCCAAGCCTGTATTCAACCCTGGCAATTAATTGAGCGCGAGTCAGGTAGCGCTCATTCCACAGGATTTGCAGAAGAGCAGTGCGGCGCGCCGTGGTGATGTCGCGCTGAATTGCGTCGTGGAGAATGACCTCAATAGATTTTCTAGATAACGTTATATTTATCATATTTTTATTATACCTGATTTGAAAATCAGTTGTTTTCACGAACACAACTTGTAGGATAGTCCGAAGGTGGTTACGACCGATATTTCTCTATTCACAAGGTAAATACGGGGTTTGCATGGTTACCGTGAAAGCGTTATAATCTTACTCAAGATGGCAATCCTCTCTTTCCGCGACGAAGCTACCACTGATTTGTATCATGGACGAAACACATCCCGCGCGCGTCGTTTTCCGAGTACGATATTAAAAATTGCCTTGCGTAAATTGGATGTGATCAATGGCGCTCACAAATTTGATGATTTACGTTCTCCACCCGCCAACCATCTTGAAGCCCTGAAAGGCGATTTATCCGGCTTCCATAGCGTTCGAGTCAATGATCAATGGCGCATTATCTTCCGTTGGGACTCTGGCGCGAAAGATGTTTCACTGGTTGACTATCATTAGGAGTGATCATGCTTCCCGAAAATCGAATCCCCACCCATCCTGGCGAAATCCTGCTTGAGGAATTTCTCATTCCGCTTGAAATGTCACAGGTTGCATTTGCGGAACATGTTGGCGTACCTGTACAGCGCATCAATGAGATTGTGCGTGGAAAGCGCGGTGTTACCCCCGCGTCTGCATGGCTGTTTGCTCAGGCGTTTGGAACTTCGCCCGAATTCTGGCTGAACCTGCAAACAAATTATGATCTGGCGCTTGCCCGTCCAAAACGAAAGATTTCAAAAATACTTGTCCATGCTTAGGCATCTATCTGGTTCCTAAAATATTCAAAAGGGGGTGCCATAATCGGCAGTTGGTAATTAGAACGCGTTCAGATGAACGCGTTTTTGTTTGAATATGCGCCGACAGCCGCGATGCAGGTAGAGTCTATACACGCTTTCAGTAAAGCAGTCTCGTATTCCCCTTCTGTTTTTTTCTTCCGTTGCTATTATTCCAGCGGATAACTGATCAGTTCCTTCCCGTGCAGAGACCGGGACCATCACTGACCAACGCCGATCAACTATCCCTGCCGCCATAGCAGGTGTCATCTTCTGATACAACCTCGGTTTCTGCTTACCTTTTCTCAGTATCGGTTCTGGTAATCTGACCCGCAAGCTCTCGTGAGGGCGTACCAAATGATAATAAGCGAGCCACCAGTACAACTGATCCTCGAGTTCGGATGTTAGATGGGTAGGTCCCCAAGTGGGACGCGTCAGTTTTGAAACCGATTGTCGGATCGTAAGATTTGCTCTCTCAACAAATGAAGTATTGATATTTCCGCTCAATCCATTCGACTTCAACCGCGAGCGATATTCTTCTGCGCAGCCCCATAACAAGCGGTGTTCCACGCTCACGAGTCGGAAACGCCTCTGCTGTTTGATCACTTGCGCGTAGAAGAATTCTGATAGCACCAGCCAGACTGGGTTCTTCTCTCCATCGCGAACAATCCATTCTCCAAAGTGCGCTGTGAGGGCATAGTAATAATGCTTCAAACCATCTGAACTAAAGATAGGTACGCATCCTGCTTGCAATCTGCTCTTTAACTCATGTAAGACAGAGTATGCCATGTCCTGGGTGCGCGCTCCCAGTTGCAACACCGGGA
>JAPLGS010000029.1:0-720 GCA_026390015.1 Chloroflexota bacterium
AATCTCGCGGCGGGTTTACCTGTGAGAAAACTCGAGGGTGTTGTATATTCTGAAGACCTCGCCGCCGCATTTGACAAGGCGTCCACTCTCAGCACAACTTCCCTGCGCGCCGAAGTGGATAAGATCTTTACCGCCATGCATGCTGACGGCACCCTCTCTGCCCTTTCCATCAAATGGCTTGATGGTCAGGATCTGACTCAAGCTCCCAAGTAATTTTTCGTAATCCTTAGCTAAAAATATCACCAGAAAAAAAATTTGTATTCGAGAAAAAGGAAGAAACAAATGACAACCATCCACCTCCAAACCGAAACAGGGCATCAAACAGCCTCAAGCCTCAAGCAAAATTCAGCTCTTGCACAGGAGGAATTGCAGGCACTAAAAACCTTGATGCAAACTCTTGAATCCGTATGGCAGGGCAACGCGCAAACAGAGTTTGCATCCGAAGGTAATTCGCTTTTGAGCCAAATGCAAAACCATATGGGTATACTACAAACACTTGCAGAACGACTTGAGCGTGAAGTGCAAGAATGGGAAGATGTGGACAATCGCGGTTCATCATCCATGCAGGGAATGAATCTGCAATTCTTGAGAAACGGTCCGGGGGGCACCCTTTTCAATGTGCCTTATGCCGGCGGCTCGGGGAATGTTCCCTTTTACAGCAGCGCTGTCCTTCCCTTGTTCACGTCGCTCTCAATCCTGCCCTTCTTCACTGGCTTGCCC
>JAPLGS010000029.1:753-3119 GCA_026390015.1 Chloroflexota bacterium
TGCCCGTCTGGCTAAACTCTTTCATCGATAAATTCTTCCCACCGCCCAAAATAATCTCTCCCATTGTTGAAACCCCATTCCCTGAAACTTCGGAAGCCACCACTCCTTTGGGAGAATTAAATAAAAAATCCGCATCTCAGGCAACCGAGTCCGCAAAACCTGCAGAAACTGTTACGCCGCCCGTTGAAACCCCAGCCGCGCCCGAATCCCCTGCCAGTAAATATGACACCTATTATGATATCCCGGCCAAGTCGCAGGGAACGGAATATGGCAGTGCCGCCTGCCTGCCTACCTCGATGAGCATGGTATTGGATCATTTTCACAACGGCGACGCCGACCTGAAAACCGCCACGCCGGGAGAATTGGTAAAAATGCTAGACAATGGCGATGGAACCTCCGGCTCAGGTGTCGGTTTGGATAAATTAAACGATGATCTCGCCGAACTCGGGTATCAGTCAAATGTTACAACCGGCAGTATGGAAGACCTGAGCACCCAGCTAAAAGATGGTCCTGTCATCGTGAATACGGGTGTTAAATTGCTAAGCGTGCCGGCGCGCGATATCGCTTCAACACCGGGGGCCACCAATCAATGACCCGTTGAGCGGAACTGAAAAAGTTTTCCCGCGCGAAACCTTCGAAAAGCTTTGGAACAAGGGCGATAATTTCATGGTCACCGTCCGCCCGCAGGAGAAACAATAATGGATTCCACATCGGGAACTTTTCAATTTCAACTTACACTCGCAGAGTTATCCTGGCTGGCTGGATCATTTGGAATGACGAGACTTCCTCTGCCTGAAAAATCACTTTCTATGACAACGCCCCAATCTGTGCAGGCAGAACTGGATAAGGGCAGCACCTCACGCATAACCCGTGGCTTGATCCAGCGTTCAGCGAGCTTCGGCTGGCAGGTGGATCGCCTCCCCTCTGCCATCATCCGATGGTTCAGCACGGCCGAGTCCCTGCTCAGAGTGGAGCGCATCCCAAAAAACGGGACAGCCCACCACATGCACATCTTCACAATGGACCAGCAAGGCATGTCTGTTGAAATGGACGGTGACTCTGTGACCTTTATTTTCCATGAAGCCCGCTCCACAATGATCGATTCACTATGGAAATGGCTGAACCTTCCTACATTTGCAAAAAAAACTGAAGCCGTATATCAACTTCCACAGCCGCCAATATTCATACCTGCTGTATGGGAAGATTCGAAATTTGTTGAGGAAATTTTGAAAACTGCGGGCATCAAAGTAAAAGTCAAAGAGACCATTGCCTGGGTCAACTCCCTTGAAACCATTGCCGTATTAAGTAAAGTGCATTTGGATGGAAAAGAGGATAGCCTTATCAACCAGTTTGTAATTTGCGCGAATAAGAAATTTACATGGGCAGGAAATGGCGGGGATAATAACGAAAACGTGTCGTTTGTCCCGATGACGATGAAGAAGATAACCACTACAATGGATGACTTGTTGTAAATTACTGGAGATTGCCTATGGCAGATTTAATTGGACAATCATTAGGTCGTTATCACATCCTCGAGCAACTTGGCGAGGGAGGGATGGCCGTTGTCTATAAAGCCTTTGATACCCGTCTTGAAAGAAACGTAGCGATCAAGGTCATTCTTCCGGGGAAGGCCCAAAAGGATAAATTCCTGAAGCGCTTCGAACGTGAAGCAAAAGCGCTCGCAAGTCTCAGCCACCCCAACATTGTAAAAGTTATAGATTATGGTGAACATGAGGGAATGCCATATCTTGTGATGGAATATATTCCAGGCGGCACACTCAAGCAAAAATTGAATGGCAAACAAACTTCTTGGCAGGAAGCTATCCGCCTTTTAATCCCTATTGCAAAAGCACTGTCCTACGCTCATGATAACAAGATCATCCATCGCGACATCAAACCAGCCAATATATTGATCACCCAATCAGGCGAGCCGATGCTGTCGGATTTTGGAATAGCGAAGATCCTAGAAGTTGAAGAGACTCTCGACCTGACTGGCATGGGCGTCAGAAGACCCTATCAAGCTGATACACCCATGGCTGTTGTTTGGAAGCTGGCAAGTGAACCCCTGCCAAGACCCAAAAATTATGTCGATGGGCTACCAGACTTTATAGATCAATTATTACTTAAAGCTTTGTCGAAGGATCCAAAAGACAGATTCCAGGATATGCATGAGTTCTCTGCCGCACTGGAGATGAGGCTGGCGATGAATAAGGGGAAAGTACACGAAAAGCCAAAGGTGGGCCGCCCCCCTGCTCTTGGCATTGCGGCAGTTATCATTCTCATCTTGATCGCAGTGGCTTTTGCGGTTTTAAAATATCGCACAGGTACACAGGCAGTTCCTGATAACCTGACCGAGCTTGCGGAAA
>JAPLGS010000031.1:0-1266 GCA_026390015.1 Chloroflexota bacterium
CATAATTTCAAGATTTTTAAGTTTCGCTGGGAAAAACCATGGCAAATCTAATTGGACAATCACTGGGTAGATACCACATCCTTGAACAACTCGGCGAGGGCGGTATGGCAACCGTCTACAAAGCCTACGATACGCGTCTCGAGCGTGACGTTGCTGTTAAGATCATACGCAAGACCGCTTTTAGTGCAGAAATTCTAGAAAAAGTATTGGCGCGTTTTGAACGTGAAGCCAAGGCACTCGCTAAACTTTCACACCCAAACATCGTAAAGGTACATGATTATGGCGATCATGAAGGATCCCCATACCTGGTGCTTGAATACTTGCCTGGCGGCACCCTCAGGCAACTTCTAGGCAAGCCTATTCCCTGGCAGGAGGCTCTTCAATTGCTCCTGCCAATCGCCCGCGGGTTGGCTTATGCACACCAGCGCGGCATTATTCACCGTGATGTAAAACCTTCCAATATTTTGGTCACTGAGAGCGGTGAGCCCCTGCTTTCTGATTTTGGAATTGCCAAATTGCTGGAAATTGAGGAAGGTCAAACACTGACCGGCAGCGGAGTGGGTATCGGTACTCCGGAGTACATGGCGCCTGAACAAGGCATCGGAAAAGGAGT
Organism: Chloroflexota bacterium; assembly: GCA_026390015.1. Classification (GTDB taxonomy): domain Bacteria; phylum Chloroflexota; class Anaerolineae; order Anaerolineales; family Villigracilaceae; genus Villigracilis. The sequence continues at coordinate 614 of JAPLGS010000031.1, forward strand.
GGATGCGCGCGCCGACATCTATTCGCTTGGAATTGTGCTCTATGAAATGGTCACAGGCCGTAAGCCCTACATGGCAGAAACCCCCATGGCAGTAGTACTCAAGCAGATGACCGATCCACTCCCACGCCCCACAGATTTCAATCGTGAAATTCCGCCTCCAGTGGAGAAAATACTTCTCAAAGCTCTAGCCAAGAAGCCGCAGGACCGTTATGAATCGATGAACAATTTTATTCAAGCGATGGAAATCTGCCTGGTTGGCAAGCAATCTGGCATAAAAAAGGTGTCATTTAGCATGCAAGCCAAACAGGTTGATCAAGAAAAAACAATCGACCCAATGATTGTTCCTCCGAGCATTGTGTCTGGCAAGAAAACCTTGTGGATACTGGCAACAACATGTATCGTGGTTGTGGCATTGGTGGGTGGAGTCTTAGGCTGGCAACGGCTGGCATTATCATCTCAGAAACCCACCTCTGCCCCCACTTTGGAAAAAGCAAACGCCCCTTTACTACCTGATCAGACAGTCATTACAACGGAAAAAACTTCGCTACCTGAAAACGCACGGACACCGTCTCCATCAACGACAAATATTCCAGATGGGACAGTATTGTTTTCAGAGGATTTCGAGGACGGGTTTGCAAAAATCTCCGCGAGAA
>JAPLGS010000031.1:1304-1764 GCA_026390015.1 Chloroflexota bacterium
TACGGGAATTGGAAGATTTCTGAAGACAACACGAATAAGGTTTTTGAAATAGATAACGAGAAAAGTTCAGATTACGCCGGCTTGGATATTGGTTCGACGGATTGGAAAAATTATATGGTTGAGTATCGGGTCAAGATGCTGCACCACACCTCAGGGGCACCTGAAGTTATTTTGTACTTCCGGACTAATTACGATGGAACCGATGGTTATTTTCAAGCATTAACTCCATACTACAATGATATATCATCGGGAAAACATTTCAATGGTTCAAATTGGCAGGATATAATTGATCGTAGTTACTCGTTCATCTTTGGGCAGTGGTATCATGTGCGTGTTCAAGCAGTTGGTTCAAGCATAAAGATATTTATCGAAGATAAGCTGATCATTGATAGAACAGATACCCAATTCAGTTCCGGCGCACTTACCCTCCAAGTTGGTCCTGGCGCCCATATCTTACTCG
>JAPLGS010000078.1:0-6231 GCA_026390015.1 Chloroflexota bacterium
AAGAGGCATTGTAGGGAATGCAGCAATCTTCTACCAGACCCTTAATGATCAGCCCTCGATCTTGTGTAAAAAGCAAGACGCAACCCCAAGTTTCAGCATCCCGATCGGCTGTAGCAAACAGACTGGTAATCACCAGGCTGTTTGGTTCGACCATCAAAAGGATGGGTTCTCGCCCCACAAACAGTTCGTCCCTGGCCAGAACGACCGCTCCCATGACAGAGTGATCGACCTGCTGCAAAATTTCACCCGCTCGTTTGCCTGCCTCGTGTGTCAGCGCGGACAAGAATGCTGGAGAGCGACTTTTGTCAAATGCGGTTTGCAGGCAGGCTTCTACCGAACGACCCGATACTCCTCCGGGCAGCAACAAGCTCAAGGCCGTGCGCTTCACTCGGTTGGACGTAACCGCGACTGTCTTCTCTTCGTCCGAATGAATTGGCGCTGTCAGCATCGGCAAAGCCGGTCGTGGCAGCAACCCTGCTTTAGTCCATTCCCCGATCGCATACAGGCTCGGACGACTGATACGCAATGTCTCTGCCAACCAGCTCACGATGCCCCATGGTCGCCGTTCTTTGGGTAGGTTGAGCACGGCCCCAATAAAAAGCCGTTCGCACAGCCCAAGATCCGGACGCTTCCAGCCCGGCAAGCTTTGGCTATAGCTCGGTAAAGCTTGCCAGATCGGTTCGATGGGATCGGGCCAGATAATACTGGCGGAAAGTGCGGATGTCGTATAAACTGTCATGGCAGGTGGCCTCTTTTGTGAATAAGTTTTGTACTACAACTCAATCTTATCCGCTCTGGGGCTACCTGTCTGCTATCAAATTGTAAAGGTGCTTTTTCTCATTCCTGAACCGTGCCTGTTTTTGTCATCCATTTACCGTGATTATACTCACTTCTTTATTTATGCAAATATATTTTTGCATAATTCCGTTGACTTATCCCCCTCACCTGCTATAATTCGCGCTTGGGTCTCGATACGCCTCAAAGAGCATTCGCTAGTCGACCACCGTCTAATTCCTAATTACCAATCTCTTATGACACTCAACTGGGAATCCACCTATGCCATCGCCTTGGAGCTGCGCCGCCAGCATCCAGAAATAAATATTGAAGAAGTTTCACTGCAGCAAATTTATCAATGGGCCATTCAACTTTCGGAATTTGAGGATGATCTCGCGCTCGTGAACGATGACATCCTGTATGCAATCTACCAAGACTGGTTCGAGGAGAACATTCATGGAAAATGAAAAGTTAAGTTTACCGAACTACAGCATTCCAGAAGATATTCAAAATGTTGTAGCAGTCACAACGCTGGATCGTTTGTATAACTGGGGTCGGCGTTCATCTGTCTGGCCGTTGATGTTCGGGCTGGCATGCTGTGCCATCGAAATGATCGCGGCGCAAACTGCGCGTTACGATATGGCGCGCTTCGGCATGGAAGTTATGCGCCCCACTCCGCGTCAGGCAGACATGATGCTGGTCTCAGGCACGGTCACCAAGAAAATGCTGCCATCCATTATCCGCTTGTACAACCAAATGCCCGAGCCGAAATATGTTGTGGCAATGGGCGCATGCGCGTCAAGTGGCGGTCCTTTCAAGGAAGGCTACAACGTGGTCGCGGGTATTGATAAATTTTTACCAGTCGATGTTTACATCCCCGGCTGTCCCCCCACTCCGCAGGCTTTGATCGCAGGCATGATCAAACTTCAGGAAAAAATTGACAAGCAGTCCATCAAGCATGTCACCTGGTACAACAAGGAAAAGAAGGATGGCAATTATGTGCCGATGCCGATCCTCGGACCTGACTTGATCGATGTGCGCCGCAATGCTGAAATTCGTGATGTGGCAGCAGCCAAGGAGAGTGCATAATGGTGACTCCTCTTACTGCAACTGTGGATCTGGTTGTTCGCTTCCCGGGCATTGTCACCGCTGACGTGCGCCCCGGCTACATCGGCTTTATCATCAACAAAGAGAATCTCGTCGAAGTGGCAACCGCCATCCGCGACGAATTTGGCTTTGACTTATTGACCGCAGTCACGGCAGTTGATTACATCGCCGAAAATAAAATGGAAGTGGTCTATCACGCCTACAAAACTACCGGCGGCGCTGGACTTGTTTTTAGAGTACAAGCAGAACGCGTTGACCCGATCGAAGTCCCTTCGCTGATCGAGATCTGGCCTGGCGTGGATTTTCAGGAACGTGAAGCCTGGGATCTGTACGGAATCAAATTCACGGGTCACCCTGATCTGCGCCGCATCTTAATGTGGGAAGGCTTCGAAGGTCACCCACTCCGCAAGGATTGGAAGGAACCTTTCTTCGAAGAGGAAACAAAACCATTCAAGAGCCGCTGGCCTGATGGACAACACACTTTCGCAGAGAACAAGAATCCTTTCCGCGATAATCTCAACTTCCCCAAAGACTTCGACCCTGAAAAATATGTCGTGGACAAGGAAGAAGATCTTTACGCATCGCTCGAACGCTACACCACCAAAGACGTGGAAGGCAACATGAAGACCGACCATATCGTGGTCAACCTGGGACCACACCACCCATCCACACATGGCGTGCTGCGTGTGGCGGTCACCATGGATGGCGAAACAATTATCGGCCTGAAACCTGTCATGGGATATTTACATCGCAACCACGATAAGATCGGCGAGCGTAACACCTATTTACAGAATATCCCCTATACAGACCGCCTCGACTATTTCAACTCAATGAGCAACAACTTCGGTTACTGCACCACAGTTGAAAAATTGATGAAGATCCCAGTAGCCGAACGCGCGGAATATATCCGCGTGATCATGGCGGAACTGAGCCGTATTCAAAACCACTTGATTTTCATCGGCATGTTGATGAACGATCTTGGCACCATGTACACGCCATCGCTGTACGCCTTTGAAGAACGCGAATTGATCCTCGACATCTTTGAAGCCGTCTCTGGTGCGCGCATGATGTGCAACTACTTCCGCTTTGGCGGCGTGGTGCGTGATATTCCAGACGATGTTTTGCAAAAGATCAAAGGTCTGGTATCTGAGAGACTCCCAGCCAAGACTGACGAAATGGAACGCTTCCTGAACGAGAATGAAATTTTGGTTGCGCGTTTGAAAGGCATCCATGTTTTGAACGCGGAAGACGCCATCAAATATTCCGTCACGGGACCTGTCTTGCGTGCCACTGGCGTTCCTTATGATCTGCGCCGCGCTGACCCATATTCAATCTATGACCGCTTCGATTTCGATGTGGCAGTCCGCCAGAACGGTGACATGATGGATAACTATCTCATCCGCTTTGATGAGATTCGGCAGTCGCTGAGAATATTGGAGCAGGCGCTCAAGCAAATCCCACAAGGGCCGATCAACTCACAGAAAGCCGCGTACCAGGTTCGGGTTCCGGCAGGTGAAGCGTATGGTCGCATTGAGTCACCCAAAGGCGAGTTGGCTTTCTACGTCGTCTCGAACGGCAAGCCGAATCCGTACCGCTACCACGTACGCCCCGCTTCATTCGTCAATCTCACAGCCGTCGAAAGTATGTGCCGCGGCACAAAGATCGCTGACTTCGTCGCCTTGCTCGCCATGCTCGATATCGTCATGGGCGAGTTGGATCGCTAACAGGAGAATTAACTTATGTATGGAAAAGGTATTCTTAAAGGATTAAGCGTCACCTGGAAACGATTCTGGGATACATACACCGAAGACATCTCGTGGATGATGCGCGGCAAGAAACGCTACAACACCGATGAAGGCATCCGACACCGCTCCAGCAAAGATACAAAAGGCATCTTCACTGTACAGTATCCCGAAGAGCAACTGATCGTGCCCGAAGAATTTCGTTACGTGCCATTTCTTGTTTATGATGAAGGTGCGGATGGAAAGAAGGAAGTGCGCTGTACCTCATGCGGAATTTGCGCGAAGGTCTGCCCGCCGCAATGTATTTGGATCGTGCGCTCGAACGATCCTGCCACGGGTCGGCCTGTTCCTGTTCCGACAGATTTCTACATCGACATGGACATCTGCATGAACTGTGGTTTCTGCTCGGAATATTGTCCCTTCGACGCGATCAAAATGGATCACGATTTCGACATTGCATCCTATCAACGGAATGTCTACAATCTCGAGAAGTTGATGAAACCTGCCGCATACTACGCAGACATCCGCCCCGAGAATTACACTCGCGAAGAGGAAGCCCGTAAAGCCAAAGAAGCCGCCAAAGCCGCCAAAGCGGAAGCGTCTGCCGCAGCCGCCGCGTAGTTTGACGTACCCAAGTAGACAGGTAAACACGAAAAAATGTTTACCTGTCTACTTATTTACTTGTATACATCTTTTTACTTGATCTGAGGAAACCAAATGACAATCACAAAAGAAGCCGTACTCGCCGCATTGAGCAAGGTGCAGGAACCTGAGTTACACCAGGATCTTGTCACCCTGAACATGATCCGCAATTTAGAGATCGAGGGTGACAAAGTCTCGTTTACCGTTATGCTTACAACTCCCGCCTGCCCGTTGCGCGGACGCATTGACAAGGAAGTTCGTGAAGCCGTGATGACTGTCCCCGGCGTGAAGACTATTGAAGTTAAAATGGACTCGGATGTGCCCAACGATGGCCGCATGCGCGGACTGGTCAACATGCCGATCCGCAACGCGATTGCTGTCGGCTCGGGAAAAGGCGGCGTTGGCAAATCTACTGTTTCTGTAAACCTCGCAGTAGCACTCGCTCAAAGCGGAGCGCGCGTCGGCCTGATGGACGCGGACATCTACGGTCCCAACACCCCCACCATGCTCGGCGTGGACAGACTCCCTCCGCCCAATGGGCAACGACTCGTTCCCGCCGATGCTTATGGGATCAAAATGGTTTCGATGGGATTGCTCGTCAAGCCCGGCCAGCCTCTTATTTGGCGCGGACCGATGCTCAACTCTGCCATTCGTCAATTTCTTGGCGATGTCGATTGGGGCGAGCTGGACTATCTCATCATTGACCTTCCCCCCGGCACAGGCGATGCGGCATTGTCTCTCGCACAAGCCCTGCCTTTGAGCGGCGCTGTAATTGTGACTCTTCCCCAACTGGTTTCACTGGAAGATGCCAGCCGCGGCTTGAACATGTTCAAGCAGTTGGAAGTGCCGATTCTGGGCATAGTTGAGAACATGTCTTACCTTGACCTGCCCGATGGCACACGCATGGATATTTTCGGCTCAGGCGGCGGCGAAGAACTCGCAAGCGCAACCGAAACAACCTTCCTCGGCAAAATTCCGATAGATCAAAACATCCGCATTGGCGGGGATACGGGCAAGCCGATCGTTGTCTCACATCCTGAGTCAGCGGTTGCGAAATCTCTGCAAGAGATCTCACAGAAGATCGCGGCAAAAATCAGCGTGGCGGCGATGACGGCCAGTAACGCTTTGCCGATCAATATTGTGGAATGAAATTGGTATTTGGAAATTAGGAAAGACCCGATAGGCATTAGAGCTTATCGGGTCTTTTTGTTATCTTGTTTTGAATACTATTTGTATTTGCAATCCACCTCCATTCAAATTCTTCGCTCCGATCTTCCCCCCCTGCGCTTCAACAAGCTGTTTTGTGATCGCAAGCCCCAATCCCGTTCCACCAGCGGCGCGCGAACGGGATTTATCTTTGCGCCAGAAGCGGTCAAAGAGGAAGGGCAAATCTTCATCCGGCACGCCGGGACCGTTGTCGTTCATGCAAAGTAGCAAAGACTCATCTGCTTGTTCCAATGTCAGCCAGATTCGGCTGCCATTTGGGATATAACGGAGCGCATTCCCAATCAGGTTCCCAACAACTTGTTCTGTCCGCTGGGAGTCGAGTTCCGCGATAAACCTTCCTTCATTTTTTTCAAAGGATAACGAAATATTTTTCTCCAATGCTTCAGCCGAGAACATTTCGATCGAATGTTGTACGAGTTGGGTGAGGTCTACGTTCTTCTTTTCAAATTGCAGTTGACGTGTTTCAGCCAGCGTCAATAGGCGCAGGTCATCTACGAGTCTTTCAAGCAGATAAGTTTGTTCCAATGCAAGCGAAACTTGTCCACTGTCGGCAGAATAGACGCCATCCACAATTCCTTCGAGGCGTCCACGAATAACGGTCAGCGGTGTCCGCAATTCGTGGGCGATATCGGCGAGCATGTTACGGCGTTCGCGGTCATTGCGTTCGAGGGTGGATGCCATTTCGTTGAAACTTTCCGACAGGCTGCGTAAATCCTGCGGTCCTTCGCTAGAAATTCTG
>JAPLGS010000078.1:6237-26388 GCA_026390015.1 Chloroflexota bacterium
ATTCTGGTATTAAATTTTCCATCTGCCACAGCGCGCGCTGCGTAGATCACATCCGCCAGCGGGTTGACCATTCGGCGTACGAGTAGTACCGCAACCATCACAAGGAACAATGCAAGAATGCCTGAAATGGCGGCAGCCGGAAGCATTGCTCCTCTAACAAGATTGAAACGGTCTTTCAATGAAAGCGAAGAGATAACCAACGTTCCAACCCTCTCGTCTTTTATATTCAACTCTAGCGCAAGATCGCCAGGGCGAATCTCGTAGATGGAACCAACCGGCGAAACCGGATCAGATCTGTGGTCAAGAACAACACGCTGATCCTTATCCAGCAAAAGCGTGCTTAAGGATTTCAGTTCAGGATGGGTTTCAAATACCGAGGCGACTCCTTCCCAACTCCCATGACCGATGTAATATCCTTTGAGTACTTCAACAAATGGGATCGGGGCATTTGACGATGGCTGTGATAGAAAATAGCTAGAAATGATCAGAAAGAAAAATAAGGATAAAAGTAAAACGATAACAAAGGCTCTCCCCAATAAAAGAAATAAACGGATGCGTATCTCGCGAACGGATGAATGCATATTAGCCCTCGAATTTATAGCCGACGCCATGTACCGTAACGATGAATTCATCAGGTTCCAGCTTCCGGCGCAGATTGCGGATGTGAGAGTCGATGGCGCGTTCCAAACTTTCAAATGTAATGCCATGTGTGGCTGTCAGCAATTGGGCGCGTGAAAAAATACGCCCCGGCTGACTCATCAGTGTGGCAAGGATTTCAAATTCAGTGGAGGTAAGCTGCACGGTTTTTTCGGGCAAATGAACTTCGTAATGCGCGCGGTCTAATTCCACATTGCCGGCGCGAATTAATTCGCTGTCAGGCGAACTGGCAACGCGCCGCAGTACTACACGGACACGCGCTACAAGTTCGCGCGGACTAAACGGCTTGGTGATGTAATCATCCGCTCCCAGTTCAAGACCGATCAGTTTGTCAGTTTCTTCAACCCGCGCGGTAAGCATGATGATCGGCACATCGCTTTCACGGCGAAGGGCGCGGCAAACATCCAGCCCATCCATTTCGGGCATCATCAGATCAAACACGATCAGATCTGGTTTTTCACGGCGCGCAAGGGATACTCCTTGCGCGCCGTTACTGGCTGTGACAATTTCGTAGCCCGCGGCTTTGAGATAGTCTCGGCAAATTTCTACGATCTGGGGTTCATCATCCACGATGAGGATTTTTTTTGGCATGGGGAAATTATAAGGGAATGTCACTGCGAGGAACGAAGCAGTCTCCTATTTAGCGGAAGATTGCTTCGGGATGACATATAAAATTATTCATACCTCAGCGCCACCATCGGGTGCAGATTTGCGGCACGGGAGGCGGGGTATAAGCCGAAGAACACGCCAATTGCCAACGCAAAAGTAAAAGCCAGTAAAATCGAATCGGCGGTGAGAACCGAGGAAATTAATCCTGAAACGCTGAACGCCAGCGCAATACCAACGCCGAGTAAAATTCCAAGGATGCCACCGAGCAGGCTGAGGGTCACGGTTTCGATCAGGAATTGAGTCAAAATCTGATTCTTTGTTGCACCAACCGCCTTTCGCAAACCAATTTCCTTGGTCCGTTCGGTCACAGAGACCAGCATGATGTTCATGATGCCGATGCCGCCCACCAGCAGGGATATGCCGGCGATTGCGCCAAGGAAGACTGTGAGAGTTTGGGTCACCGAGGTCAGCGTACTCAGCAAATCAGACTGACTCAACACATTGAAATCCAGTTCATCAGAAGCAGCGAGTTTGTGTGAACGGCGGATCAAGAACTCGATCTGCGCGGAAACCGTGTCCATGGCTTCGGTGGTAGTGACTGAGACTGAAATTCTGTTGACGATCTTCTTATCGTTATGCGTGGCTGTTGACCCGAACAATTTGTTATAGCCCGTCTCCAGCGGAATGAAGACAGCCTCATCTGAAGAACCGAAACCGGAAGAACCTTTGGACTCAAGCACGCCTGCCACTTCAAACTTTACACCGTTGACCGAGATGGTCTTGCCGATCGGGTTCAGGCTTCCAAACAGGTCTTCCGCAGTTTGCGAACCCAACACAGCCACCCGCGACTGGGACGTGTTATCGCCGTCCGAAATGAAGCGCCCATTTGCCATTTTGTACGAGTTGGTCTCCTGATAATCCTTGGTTACTCCCGTTACATTTACGCTAAAGCTCTCGTTCCCATATTTCACTAAATAGGATGATTGATAAGTTGGAACGATCGCAGCTACATTGTTCACCAAAGAACGCTGGAGCAATTGATAATCCGAGTAATACAAATAGCTCGCCTGCTGCGAACCTCCAGATCCTGGGGGACCAGATTGTTGTTTCCCTGGGGATACGGTCAGGAGGTTTGAGCCATTGCTTTGAATGGAACTTGTGATATTGGCAGTTGCGCCATTCCCAACGGAAAGCAATGCCACCACGGTTGCCACACCGATCATAATTCCCAACATCGTGAGCGCTGCCCGCAGTTTATTGGCGCGCAAAGCGCGGATGGCGATCTTGAAATTTTCTGAAAATAACATGGTTATACTCCTTACGCTTCCACGCGCGGCGCACCGGCTTTGATCGGATTGGGATTGATCTCATCCGAAACAATGCGCCCGTCAGAAAGTTTGATAATTCGATTGGTGTGGCGCGCGACATAAGAGTCGTGCGTCACGAGGATGACGGTTTGTCCATTTTCGCTGTGGAGTTTTTGGAACAAGTCCATGATCTCGACGCTGGTTTTACTGTCCAACGCACCAGTCGGTTCATCGGCAAGGAGGATGGCTGGTTCGTTGACCAATGCACGGGCGATTGCCACGCGCTGCTGCTGTCCGCCGGAAAGTTCATTGGGGGCGTGATGCGTTCGTTTCGATAAACCCACACGTTCTAACGCTTTCATGGCGCGGTCAGTTCGTTCCCTGCCGGATACACCTGCGTAGGTCAACGGCAGCATTACATTTTCCAAAGCGCTGGTACGAGCCAGCAGATTGAACTGCTGAAACACAAAGCCAATTTTTCGTCCTCGAGTCTCTGCGAGTTTGGCCTCATCCATATTTTCAACGGATAAGCCGTCCAAAATATATTTACCGCTGGTCGGCACATCGAGACACCCGATGATGGACATCAATGTGCTTTTGCCCGAGCCCGATGGTCCCATGATCGCGACCATCTCGCCTTTCTCGATGGTGAAGCTGGCGCCATCCAATGCGCGTACTTCGCTGTCACCCATTTGATATACCTTCATCAGGTCTTCCGTTTGGATCATTCTAGTTTCCTCCACTCAGGGGACCCAGCGCATTAGGAGACTCAACACTACTGGTTTGCACCAACTGAATTCGATCTCCAGCCTGCAAGTCGCCTGTCACAACCACCTGGTCACCCACGATTGAGCCGCTGACAACATCAACTCGCTGCGTTGAGCCGTCACTTTGGATCAGCCAAACGAATTCGCCTTGCGAATCATTTTGAATGGCAGTGATCGGCACGGTCAACACTGCGGAGGCTTCCTTCACAGTGATGGTCACATTTGCCGTCGTGCCCAAAGGCAGGAAGATATCGCCATCCACCTTATCCAGATCCAAACGAACTTTATATTTCACAAGGCCAGAATTGATCTCACCGACTGGATTGATGGCTAACACTTTCCCTGTGAGTGCGACTCCAGTCACCGCATCCAACGTGACCTCAGCCTGATTGCCCAATTTGACATTTGCTATATCTGATTCATCCACCTGCGCCTCAACGTATAGATGATCCATGTCCGCCATGTTGACAGAGAGCTCACCTGTATTGACCACATCCCCAACATGCGAGTCCACCGACAACACCTGCCCGGTAAATGGAGCGATGATACTCAATTGATTGACAGTCGCCTGTGCGGCATCCACTGTTGCCTGCGCCGCGATCACATCCGATGAAGTGTCACCGGCAAGAAGGCGGTCATATTCACGCTGGGCATCTTCCAGTTTGGCCTTTTTCAACGCAAGGTCATTCTCCGCTTCGATAATCCAATCTTTGGGAGCGATACCTTTGAAGTTTTCAGCGGTGTAATCGTACTTCCAGCCATTCCCTGATTTTACAAGTTTGGCAGAGTATGTTGTTTGCGGAACTTTGTTATCGGTTTGCAAATAGCGCAGGTAATAGACTGCATCATCGTAATCTTCCTGTGCAGTCTTCAAGTCAATCACAGCTTGCGCAAGGTTTGTGCCAGAGGTGAGAAGATCATCCAGATTTTTTTGAGCAGTCACCAGATCCGCTTGAGCCGAGACGATGCTTGCCGAGGTACTGGTCGGATCCAACGTTAACAAGATCGAGTCAGCTTTGACAAAATCTCCTGGCTTCACATTCACAGCTTGCACTACGCCGCTTGTCTTCCAATTGAGGCTGGCAAAGGGCTGGGCTTCGAGAGAACCAGAGGCTTCTATGGTTTCGGCGACATTCAGCGAAGTGACGGTTGCTTCGGTTGCCGCAGCGGTATCACTTGCCTTGGCTGGAGAAAATCCCCATACCATTAAAATGGCAGCGACCGCCACAATTCCTACGATAGCCCAATTGCGGATTTTTTTGTTATTCCATAAATTCAACATTTCATATCTCCTTGTTTATTATTCTTGCCCAAAGATACTTTGCGATTGTGCAGAATTTGTGCAGAAAGGCGGGATGGTTGTGGAGGGGTACGGTATAATTGCGCCCATGCAAACTAACATTATTGGTGTCCGATTTACAAAAATAGGCAAAATCTACCACTTCGACTCTTCGACTCTTTCTGATATCAAAAAGGGCGAACATGTCATTGTGGATACCGTACGCGGTAAACACCTCGGTGAAGTTGTCCAGGTTCTGGAAGAGGCTCCTGCCCAACCAGAAGGCGGATGGAAATCTGTGGAGCGACGCGCCAATCCGCGCGACCTTTTGCTCCAGCAATCCTGGCAAGCCAAACAAACCGAAGCCATGATCAACTGCCGCGCACGCGCCTCCGAACTTCGTCTGCGTGATGTAAAAATTGTCACAGCCGAATACAACTATGACGGTTCGCGTCTGGCGCTCCTTTTCAGCACAGAGAGCGAAGACAAAGCCGACCTCAAGTCGCTCAAAAAGGATATGAGCAATCTATATCCGAACACGCATGTTGAGATGCGCCAGATCGGTCCGCGCGATGTGGCAAAATTCCTCGGCGGCATGGGTGCCTGCGGAATCGAAACCCGTTGCTGCTCAAAATTCCTGACGGATTTCTCTCCCATCTCGATCAAGATGGCGAAGGAACAAGGCATCTCACTCACTCCCAACGAGATCACGGGCATGTGCGGACGATTGCGCTGCTGCCTCATCTACGAATATGAACAATATGTTGAAGCGCGCAAGACTCTGCCAAAACGAAACAAGCGCGTGGTCACACCCAAAGGTGAAGGCAAAGTCATCGACCTGATCCCAATGAGCGACAAAGTTGTGGTGCTCATCGAGAGCGGCACAGACCGCCCGCAGCACATGACCTTCTCACGCGAAGAGATCGAGCCGTGGGATGAACTCGAAGCCCTGCGCCGAAAAGCCCAGGCGCCCTGCGACCGTCACGAAGGCGGCGGATGCACATGCGGCAAAGCTAGTCCACTTAAGAAAAACAATGACAGAACAAATTGATCTTTGGGAAACTCCACAAAATATTCTTGTAATTCTGGCTCATCCCGATGACCCAGAATTTTTTTGCGGCGCCACGCTAGCCCGCTGGGCGCTTGCGGGACATCAGATCACGTATGTTCTGCTGACTTGCGGAGAAAAGGGATTCAATCCCGCCACTCACCCTGATATGACACCAGATTATTTATGCACGATCAGACCTGATGAACAAAACAACGCAGCGAAAATCATCGGAGTAAACGCGGTTCATTTTCTAGACCGAGAAGATGGCTACGTGATCCCAGACTTAAAATTACGCCGTGACATTGTCCGCGAGATCCGCAGGCACAAGCCTGATATCCTCGTCACCTGCGACCCGCAAACATTGTTCGCCACTTACGGCATTAACCACCCCGATCACCGCTATTGCGGACAGGCTGTGCTGGACGCCGTCTTCCCCGCCGCTGGCAACATCGCCTATTTCCCCGAATTGCTGATCGAGGGCTTTCAGCCGCACATGCCAAAAGAAGTGTGGTGCTCGCTAACCAATCAACCCAACACAACCATTGACGTGACCGAAACGTGGGATATCAAACTCAAAGCCATCCTCGAACATAAAACCCAGGTACAGGATGCAGAAAAACTGATCGAAAGATTCAAATCCCGAAGAACAGAAGACAGCACGGATGAGAATCCGCGATATGAAGAAAAGTTTAGAGTTGTGAAATACGGATAATCCTCGTCATTGCGAGGAAGGCCTTAGCCTGACGAAGCAATCTCCAGCTCAATGAGATTGCTTCGTCGGAAAAAGCATCCTCCTAGCAATGACATATAAATAAACAGGAGTCAACATGACCGATTTTCTGAACGAAGCAAAATCACATTTTAAATACACCCAATCTATGCGTCGTGACTTTCACATGCATCCGGAACTTGGCTTTCATGAAATTCGCACGGGCGGAATCGTAGCAAAAGAATTAGAAGCGTTAGGATTGGAAGTCACCAAAGGCGTTGGCAAAACTGGGGTTGTGGGTTTGCTCGAAGGAGCGAAACCCGGCCCGACACTGCTCATCCGCTTTGACATGGATGCGCTGCCCATGAGTGAAGATACCGGCGCTGAATATGCATCACAAACTCAAGGTGTCATGCACGCCTGCGGACATGATGGTCACACTGCCATCGGATTAACGGTTGCGAAAATGTTACACGCACATCGTGAAGAGTTGGCTGGTACCGTCAAGTTTTGCTTTCAGCCATCTGAGGAAGGATTCAACGGTGAAGAAGTCGGCGGCGCGGAAATGATGATGCGCGACGGCGTCTTGAGTGGACCAAATGTTGATAAAACGTTATCCCTGCACTTGTGGAATGAAAAACCACTCGGCTGGGTCAATGTTGCGAAAGGTCCTGTCATGGCGGGCGCGGAACAATTCACCATCAAGCTGACAGGCAAAGGCGGGCACGGCGCTGCACCTCACACCACCATCGACCCGATCGTGACTGCTGCACAAATTGTCACAGCATTACAAAGCATTGCATCACGCAACGTGGCACCATTACATGCTGCGGTCATCAGTGTTACGACGCTGCATTCAGGGACAGCTTTCAACATCATCCCGCAGGAAGCAGAGTTGACTGGAACCATCCGCACTTTCGACCTGTCCGTCCGCAAGATGGTTTTGGAACGCTTTGAGCAGGTCGTACGTGGAATTGCCGAGACTATGGGTTGCAAAGTTGAGATCAATGTTCAGCGCGTTACACCCGCGGTTATCAACAATGATTCAGTTGCTGCAAAGGTTCAGGAAACTGCCCGGCGCCTCTTCCCTGAAACAGAACTGGACACAGCCAACTACCTCACCATGGGCGCGGAGGATATGGCTTATATGCAGGAAAAGGTGGAAGGCTGTTATTTCTTCATCGGTTCGAACAACAAAGAAAAACAGCTCGACTACGGTCACCATCACCCCAAGTTTGACTTTGACGAGGAAGCATTGGTGCGCGGCTCGGCATTGATGGCGGCGGCAGTGATGGATATGCTAAAATAAAAGGATGAAGGATATAAAAAGAAGATCGCGGGAGCGGTCTTCTTTTTATATCGCAGGGACGGCTCTCGATTAGAGGAAAATAATTGCGACGCCTCTTACCAACAAAGAAGCAAGCATCGCTACAACCACTGTCAACGCTGAGATAGTCAGCATGGCGCGTGTGCCGAGTTCGCGCCGTAAAATAGACAGGGTGGCAAGGCATGGCAGATAGAACATTACGAAGGTTGCGTAAACGATCATCTGCTCCGGAGACAATGCGGATTTAAAATCTGCTGTGCCGAGAGCTTGACTCAACATCACGAGTGAAAGCTCCTTGCGGAGAATGCCGAAGATCAGAGGAACTCCCACTTGAAACGGCAAACCGATCAACCATGTGATCGGTCTCGCCATCCAATTGAAAATATATGCCAGATCGAAATAATTCAAAGTTGCCAGCACAGCACTTCCAGCGATCAATATCGGCCAGGCTTCCACTACAAATTCGCGCACACGGAACCAAGATTTCCCAATTACATTTTTTAGAGTCGGTACACGATAGGTGGGCATTTCCATGATGAGACCCGGACTATTTTCGGGAGTCAATTTCGAGAGTATCTTGCCTGTGATCGCGATGATGAACAAATTAAAAAGATACAAGGCGAATGCGGTTACTGGGCCAAGATAGAACGCCACCAATCCAAACACAACCGCCAATCGCGCCGCACATGGGACGAGCACTGCCAGCGCCGCGGCAATATAACGGTCACGCGGTTCCTCCAAAGTGCGGGTGGACATGACAGCCGGCACATTACATCCGTAACCGAGAATGAATGGCACAATGGCTTTGCCATGCAGGCCAATGCGGTGCATGAACGCGTCCATCAAAAAAGCCACGCGCGGCAAATAGCCAATATCTTCCAATATGCCGAGTCCCAGCAAAAATGGAAGAAGATACGGAAGCACGATCGCAACTCCCGCCGCGACACCTTGTAATACTCCCAGAATGATCTGCGCTAAAAATGATCCCGCTTCGAAGGGAGATAACGCTCCTTTCATCAACCAATCGAACAGGGTCAGCAAAGGCGGCTCAGTGATTTTTCCAATTCCATAAACTGCCTGAAAAAACAAATACAACACGATCAGCATGATCGCATATCCCCAAACAGGATGAAGCAATATATTATCAAGACGGTCACGCCAGATGATACGTCTCTCGCCCTGAGTGACATATTTTTTGGATATCTCAACTGCAAGCTGATGCCTGTCCTGGGGATTTAGCGCATCAGTCTCTTGACCTTGAGCCTGCTCCCGTTTCCTGTACACTTCCAGCGCTTTGATAAAAAGCCCCTTTACGCCGCGCCCTTTACTGGCCACCAATGGCAGGACAGGCACATGCAATTCACGCGATAATCCATCAGCATCAATGTGCAGACCCATGCGCGCGGCTTCATCGATCATATTCAAGGCGAGGATCAAAGGCTTGTTAAGGGCAGCCAACTCCAACGTTAAAGAAAGAACAACTGACAGTTGAGTCGCATCCGCGACGTTGATGATCACATCCACGTCGCGAGAATTCAAATATCGCGCGGCTTCCAACTCCGCAGGGCTTCCGCTTTGTAACGTGTAAGCGCCAGGCAGATCTACCAACTCGATGACCTCCCCTGCCACACGCACGCGGCTTTCAGTAAATGTGACGGTAGTACCACTGAAATTTCCTGTTTCGGCTTTATAGCCTGCGACTTGATTGAACAAGGTACTTTTCCCACAATTGGGCAGACCGATCAAGGCGACTCTCATTGCAGTTCCACTAAAATTTTTTCGGCCAGCACGCGCCCCAATGCGATCTCGCGCCCGTTGACTTCAACTAATAACGGGCCATCCAACGGCGCGACGCGCAACACACGTACTGTGTCGCCGACATACAAACCATATTGATTCAATTTTGCACGGACTTCGTCGAAGGACGATAATCGCGCATTAGCATTCAAGGGCAGGTCAAGTAATCGCATGTAGGATTTATAAACGAACATGAATAAATAGCCAAGTGATGAACATCCCCAAGTTGGGATACTTATCCCGAACTTGGGATAAAATGGATGTAATGAAAAAGTCCGTTCCATACATTATTCTCGCAACTCTCATCGGCACGGGCGTGCTGGCACAAAATCTATTCAGTGAACCGCTTTCAACACTGCCAACTGCTTCTGCTTCGTGGACAGTTCAACCCCCGACAGAAACGCCAACCAGCGCCCAACCGATTGGTCAGTGCGCTTATGTATGGGCGTATCACAGTGCGGATGAGTTAAGCGCAATGACCGACGAAAAAATTCGCGCTCTGGATCCTGCCGCGAGCAGCAACGCGAGCTTCTACGGCGAGGACTGTGTCTACGCGGATGGACAATCCACCTTTGGCGCGATGGAAACGGATTTTTATGTTCACAAACCCGTTGACAATCTAACGAACGAAGAAGCATTTGGCAATTGGATGTCACAAGTCTTACAAATAGTAATCGAAATCCCGCGTGAACGAATTCAAGGAAATTATGGATTCGTTGAATTCTGGTTTGAGAAATCTGACAACGAACATGTGATCGTCCGCGTACCCATTCAACAATATATGGATGACGCCCATGGGATTACCGGCGCGGCGTTGTTCCGCATGTTTTATGTAGCACCCTAATTTTAATTGAACACAGTTCAAAACAAATATCAAAAGCCGCCAGAATAGGCGGCTTTTTTGTGCTTGACAGCCTAAACTATTTATCATATACTACGTTTAGTAATTACTAAACATTCTAAAGGATAGTGTCATGACCACTAAACTCACGCAACTCAAACAGGATTTCACCGAAGGCCTCAGCCAGATCAGTCGCTTCTGGGGCTTTCCCAAAGGCATGGGCTCGATCTTCGCCGTGCTGTATCTATCCCCCACCCCACTCTCGTTGGATGAGGTCGTGCAGGCGACAGGACTGACCAAAGGCGCGATCAGCACCGAAGTCCGCACTCTGGCGCGCATGGGGCTTGTCCATCGCTCCTCCAAACTTGCCGACCGCAAAGATTATTACGAAGCCGAGGATGATTTCTACAAGTCCATCCGCTCGATTCTGAAGGAAAGACAAAACAGCGAATTCGACAGCGCGATCCGCTCGGTGCGTGAAACGCTTGAGAAACTGGAAGCAGGCACAGTCACAGGTAATGCGGCGGAACTGGATTTCATTTACAAACGCGTGCGAGCCTTGCAGGAATTCTTCAACGCGATCGATGGACTCACAAAGGCGGTTATCAAACTGGAAAGTTTAGGCATGACCAACGTTACAAAAATTCTGTCCGTTCTGAAGTAACAACAAATGAAGGAGTCAAAATGAAAATCGCAATCACAGGTGCATTTAGTTATTCAGGAAAATATATTGCAAGCCGTTTGCTCGAACGCGGCGAGGAAGTATTCACGCTCACCAATCATCCCAACCGACCTGATCCATTCAGCGGAAAAATAAAAGCCGTCCCCTTAAATTTTGGGAACGGATCAGAGTTGATCGAAAATTTACGCGGCGCGGATGTACTGGTCAACACCTATTGGATCCGCTTTGACAAAGGAAATAATACACAGCCTAAAGCAGTGGAGAACACAAAAATTTTAGTGGATGCCGCCGCAAGAGCAGGCGTGAAGCGTATCGTTCACATCAGCATCACCAACCCATCGCCCGATTCAAATCTGCCTTACTTCTGGGGAAAAGCTGCCAACGAAAAAGCAGTCATCGACTCAGGCATGAGTTACGCCATTTTGCGTCCCACTGTTTTGTTTGGCAAGGAAGATATTCTTATCAACAATATTGCGTGGCTGTTGCGCCGTCTGCCGCTCTTTGGTTTGCCGGGCGATGGCTCGTATAAGTTAAGTCCGGTTTATGTGGATGATCTCGCCCAACTCGCGGTTGATTCAGTTTATAAAAAAGAAAATTATATTTGGGATGCGGTTGGCCCGGACGAATTGACGTTCAAACAAACGGTGAAGTTGATCGCAAAAACAATTGGCATATCCCGTCCTTTGATATCCATGCCGCCGCGCGTTGCATTGTTTGCCGCTCAAGTATTGAGCATCTTTGTGAAAGATGTGATGCTCACCCCCGAGGAAGTGGATGGATTGATGTCAAACCTGCTCATCTCCAAAGAAGCGCCGCGCTGCAAGACCAGCTTGAAAGATTGGCTTGAAGAACATAAGACAACTGTAGGGAAACTTTATGCCTCTGAACTGGCAAGACATTTCTGAAATTATCCCGGTTCATAAAATGAGCCGGGATAATTAATCTATCGCCACCACACCTGCACAATGCGGGTTATCCATGCATCCATAATATTTTTTACCAAAATTTTTGGATGTGCGCTTAATTCTCAGGACCATCATCTTTCCACAGACCGGGCATTGCGGCACAGATTCAGAATCATTAGCCGCGCGCGTGGAAATCGTTTCATCGATCTTCGCTACAGCCAGTTGTAAAAGCAAAACGAGTTCAGCGTGATCATACGACTCGCTGGACCGCACATGTACCAAGGGCAGTCCGGCATCAATGAACAACTCCGCCATAAATTTGTCATTTTCGCGCGCCTCATTTTTTGAATTCTGACGCAGGATCTCCACGCCAAAAGCAGGCGCCAGTGTTTGCGGATCGCATAACAAAAAGTCGGCATGTTTGCGAAAAAATTTATTGAAAAAATGTACATTCTCATTTGGTCGCACAATATAAAAGATGTCATTTAGAGAAACTTTTGGACAGACCAAAAAGCGATCCTCAACAATGATTTTCAGGGCATGAAAAAGGGCTAATTCTGTAGTTGTCAGAAACGGCTCACGCAGTCTATAGGGTAATCGTTGAGTATCAGTTTTGTTTTCTTTCATATCGTTACACCTTCATTATTCAAGATACAAATTTTTTTTCGATGAAGAGCCACACATCAACTCCATAACCTCAGGTTTGAGCGCGGCGTTACAGGCGATTCCCTCACCGTGAGTATGACCTTCTTCGCCGCTCCATGAACCAAAGTATCCACCCGCCTCCCGAAAAATGACAGGGTATGGGCCACAGTCATAAATGTCCAAACGCGGATCCAAGGCCACTTCAGCGCGGCCAGTTGCAACCAGTAAATATCCATAAGCATCCGCCCAGGTGCGCATCAGAGATTTCTTATTTCTAAAACGATCTACAACATCGGGCATTTTCGCAGAGAGGTTTTGAAAATCAGAGCTGACCACACAGGCGTCTGAAAGTTTATCCACCTGTGAAACCCGCGCCCTGCGGCCATTCCACATACATCCGAGTCCATCCGCGGCGCAAAGCATTTCATCCAAAGGTGGAAAATATGCCGCTCCCACGCGGACAACGCCTTCAATCTCCAAGCCGATTAACACGCCATACAATGGGACGCCTCTGATAAACGAGATCGTCCCATCGATCGGGTCAATGATCCAGCGAAAGGGACTTCCATTTTTTTCATTTTCTCCAAACTCCTCACCCACCATGGAATGGCCGGGATAGGTACGCTCGATCTCTGCACGGATAAACGACTCGGCTTCACGGTCGGCTATGGTGACTGGGTCATTATTTTCCTTCAATTCCACGTGAATGTTAGTATTGAAATATCTTAATGTGATTTTCCCGGCGTTGTATGCGAGGGATGTTGCAAAATCAAGATAAGGTTGGAGATTCATTGATTCATCCGACTACGAGATTGGTCTTCTTGTTGGCAAGTGAAATACTGGCAATAGCGCCGGAATTAAAAGCGAGAAAGTCAGATTCCACGCCGTCGCTAAAGATAACCCCGTTCTCGGGGATTTCAGAGTGCACCACAAGCGGTGCACCTTTGGTGATAAGTCCGAATACCAGTTTGGCAGAGGAGGTTTTACTTATAAAGGGTTCACGCACTACAAAAACAAGTTGTTCCGATTCCCAATCAATGCGCGCTGGGGGTGGGTTTTGATCTTTATTCCCAGCAGGTCGAATCCCTGCCTGCATCCCATTTGCCATATTGAACATACTGCTCAGCCAGCCTGTTGAGCCAACGCCCGTGGAAACAATGATCCCGCTGGATGATTGTCTTTCCTGCTGACCATTGATTTCAATAGAATAGCGCGCAGATACGTGGCTCTTTACCCCCACAAAAAAATCATTAAAGGCCAATAGGGTTTGCCCATCATTCAATTGGACATTTGCCATGCTTATTTTTCTTGTAGTCATCTGGTTCCTGAGCACTCCCTTTGCAGCAACGATTGCCTTTTGTACATCAAAAGGCAACAGAATCCCGTCTATGTGAGCGGGGTCCGGATTGACGGCGATCAGAGGTTGTCCGCTTAAATATTTGGCGGTGTTGGCCACCAATCCGTCGATCCCGATCGTGACAACGATATTCGTTTCGGTAAAAAGGAAATTTGGCAGCAAACCTCTTTCGATCTCTTGAAGTTTGACCAGCTCCTGCAATTTGGAGCGCAGGCTTGATACGGCCGCATAATAAATATCATGCTCGTGTTGATAGAGATCAAAACCCCCGCCGCCATGCTCAAGATAGAATTTAGCCTGACCGAGGGTGTTGAACCTTTCGACCAGGCCTTCAAGCCGCGTCTTACGCGTGACCAAAACGATTTTCTCAAATTCCAAAACGAGCCTACTTATCTGCCGGTTGTTTTTTTTCTTCCATGAGCAATTGCAATAACTCAGGTGAGATGTTTAAATTGCCGATCTTTGATGCATTCTGGGCCAGTTCTTTCATGGCTAGGCTGACCATTAAGCGTGGGTCTGTTGTTTGAACAGCAAGCATTTGCAGCACAGACGGATCAATCCCCTTGAAAGTACGAAGTGAAGCTTCCATTGCATAAGCCTGGCTGTCTGCTTCAACGCGCGCATTTTCTGTGCGGACAGATACCAACTGTTTCCGTTCTGTTTCCAGCACGATCTGTCCTGAAAGCTGCGCCTGACGAACTTCCTGCTGTTTCTTTTCCACGACCAGATCGGCTTCCACTTTAGTCTCACGGATCTGACGTTTTTTCTCTTCAATGGTGATCTCGGTGCTTAGTTCATTTTCCTTGATGCGCCGTTCCTGTTCCACCGATGCATTTCTGCGATCATAAATGGCCTGATCTGCGCGGCGCATGAATTCTTCACGTGCTTCGGATTCGAGAGCTCGGGCAACTTCCGGTACGGGGCGAATGGCCTGGATCGCAAGCGCCATCACCTCAACCCCAAGAGATTTGAGTGATTCACTTCCACGCATTTTCTCCAGAACTATGGAAGCCACAGCTTCAGATGCCTTGATCACATCCCGCAAGGAGAGTCTTTGAACTTCTGCGCGCACCATTACTTGCAGCAGATTGATCAATCTCTGGGAAAGTTTTTGCGGGTCTTCAGAAAGGTAGCGGGTCGGTAAATTGTCCACGGTGTAATTAAGCAGGGACGCGACCAGCTCAGGGTTGAAGATCCGGTAGGTAAATTCGCCTTGAACGGTCAGGGGTTGGTAATCCTGACTTAATTCGTTGAAGATGAAAGGCACATCAGCGCTGTTTACAGGCACAACCACAATGGAAGATGTTGGCTTATAGTAGAAAAAAGACAGGCCTGTTCCTGCGCGTCTTTTCTTTCCGCCTGCGAAGTGGATCACGTAATGGGTAGGATTGGCCTTTATATATTGAATTCCTAACATACTGACTACCTCCTTGAGTTGGGTGATTTTACCAAAGTTAAAGCATCAACGGATCAAAGTTTCAAGTAATCTCAATTCATCCTCGAATGAATGTACTTTACCGTCCAGCCAAGCGGAGCGGAGTTGAGACAAGATCTCTCCAAAGCGCGGACCAGGTGGAAGACCGTGCGCTTTTAGATCATCACCAGTACTCTTTGTTTTTACGTGCCTCCACCTCACAATAAATTCTTTCAAGGCTGGTTCATTAGTGATGAGCCAAAGTGCGTAAATCGCAGCCAAAGGAATTTTCTCAAGGTGAATTGTCCAGGCGCTGGGCTTGAAGTCTTTGCGTGAGATCAAATCGTTTTTCAATTGAACCATAGCAAGAGCTGCCTTGCTCAACTCTGATTTGAAATCAAGCCGCTTGGAAAGAGCATTAACTACTTCAACTGGAGAATCTAATAACCAGAGTAGATAGCCAAGCAAGACTCGATCCACAGAAATGGCGAACTCCGCGGGCGGAATGGAATTCTGCAAAACCAAATACTTCTCGTTGACTTTCGGCATGTTCGGGTCGAACCTATTGAAGACGCCCAGGTCACTCAAACGTAACAATATTTTCAGAGAATTTTCTTCTGTAAAGATCAAATCAATTTCATGACGGATGCGTTGGCCGCTTAGTGTGTTTAGGATTGCAAAACATTCAGAGTTGATGAGGCGTAAAGTTGAATGTTCAAGTATAAATCCATATCTCTGTTCATAGCGAACAGCGCGAAAGATTCTTGTGGGGTCATCCATAAATGAGCGCGGATGCAGAACACGGATGATCTTCTTTTCAAGATCAGCCTGTCCGTTTAGCGGATCGAGTAATTCGCCAAAGTGCTCACCGTCCACGCGCACCGCCATTGCGTTAATAGTGAAGTCGCGGCGCAGCAGGTCATCGCCAATCGTGGATGGTTTTATGGTTGGCAGCGCACCTGGGTTGATGTAGGTTTCGTTGCGGGCGGTGATGAGATCGAGGGTGTCAGGTGCCAAGTGCCAGATGGCGGTGCGGAATTTTGTGTGCGGAGTTAATTTGCCGCCATATTTCTTGACAAGTGATTCGCCGAATTGGATCGCATCACCTTCGACAATTATATCGAGATCGTTGACTGATTTGCCCAGCAAAATGTCACGCACGAATCCGCCGACGAGATAGCAGGGCATGTTCATAGCAGCGGCTTGACCGGCAATGCTCGAGAGGAGAGTCTGCTTTTCGGGTGGAATCAGGTTCGGGTCACGCAGGTGGCGAATCAAATCCTTTTGCATAAAATCAATTTTACCCTTATAATCGCCGGCATGTTAATGAACCCGAACCCGTCGCCTCAAATATGGAAAACTACCAAGTCTGGCTAGGTTCGATTCAGTGCGTTCAAACGGCTCCCAGATTTGGCGAGCCGTTTTTTTTTAGACAATGGATACTCGAATGAACATAACAGTATTTGGCGGAGCACAACCCAAAGAAGGTTCAGCGGCATATGAAGAAGCCCGCGTGCTTGGCTCGCTTCTCGCTCAGCGTGGACATGCCGTATTAACTGGCGGGTACATGGGAACCATGGAAGCGGTCTCGCGCGGAGCATCCGAGGCAGGTGGCCATGTGATCGGCGTGACCTGCATTGATATAGAAGAATGGCGCGGCACATCACCCAATCAATGGGTCAAAGAGGAAAGACGCAAGAAGTCGCTGATGGAAAGATTGCAAGCTTTGATCGAAGGTTGTGACGCGGCAATTGCCCTGCCTGGTGGTGCCGGCACATTGGCGGAAATTTCGTTGATGTGGAATCTGATGATCGTGGAATCTTTGCCCCGCAGGCCACTGATTCTGATCGGGAGTGGCTGGCGTTCCACATTCGATCAGTTCTTCCATGAGTTTGAAAACTATATGCCCAACCATCAACGAGAGTTGTTATACTTTGCGGAAGATGTGAATAAGGCTATTGAAAAATTGGAAGGTTGGAAAGTTAGTCTGTAAACCTGTCAACCTATAAACATAATTGAGGAAAAAATGGCTGAAGATAAATTAACAAAGCGTGCTGATGATTTTTCAGAATGGTACAACCAACTTGTTCTAAAAGCCGACCTGGCTGATTACGCCCCAGTGCGCGGCTGTATGGTCGTCAAGCCGTATGGCTGGGCGTTATGGGAAAATATCACCGCTGTGCTCGATAAGGAATTCAAAGCGACCGGACATGTTAACGCGGCTTTCCCGACACTCATTCCCATGTCATTCTTTGAAAAAGAAAAAGAACACGTGGAAGGTTTTGCGCCCGAGCTGGCAGTCGTCACTCACGGCGGCGGACAGGAACTCGAAGAACCTTTGGTTGTGCGTCCTACATCCGAAACCATCATTGGATATATGTACTCCAAATGGGTTAAGTCCTGGCGTGATCTGCCCATCTTGATCGTTCAATGGGGCTCCGTACTGCGGTGGGAACTTCGCACCAAACTTTTCCTGCGCACCGCCGAGTTTTATTGGCACGAAGGTCACACTGCTCACGCCGGCATGCAAGAAGCCAAAGAGGAAATGTACCGCATCCTCGATATCTATGAACGTTTCTGTCTCGAAGAAGCCGCGATCCCTGCCATCAAAGGCACGAAGAGCGACACTGAAAAATTTGCGGGCGCACAGATCACAACTTCCATTGAAGCCATGATGTGGGACAAACGCGCCCTGCAATCGGGCACATCACATTACTTTGGGCAGAATTTCGCAAAGGCATTTGAAATTCAATATCTCGACAACAACAACACCCTGCAATTTTGCGAAACAACCTCCTGGGCGATTTCCTCCCGTATCATTGGCGCGCTCATTATGGTTCACAGCGATGATCAGGGTCTTGTATTACCTCCGCGCCTCGCGCCCATTCAAGCTGTGATTGTGCCCATCTTCAAAACTCCCGAAGAAAAAATCAAGGTGATGGAAGTTGCCGAGCGTATTTTCAAGGAACTCAAAGCCGCCGGCATCCGCATCAAAATGGATGACCGCGACAACGTCAGCAGTGGATTCAAATTCAACGATTGGGAAATGCGCGGCGTACCCGTCCGCATTGAAGTAGGTCCCAAAGATGTGGAAAAGGAATCAGTGGCGCTTGCCCGCCGTGACCGACCCGGCCGGGAAGGAAAATCCTTCGTCCCGCAAGCGGATCTGAACTTAACTGTCAGCGGGTTGCTGGTCGAGATTCAGGATTCACTCCTCAAGCGCGCCACTGAATATCGCGACGCTAACATCCATCATCCCAAAGATTACGAAGAGTTGAAGAAAGTGGTTCAGGATGGCTGGGCTTTTTCGTATTGGTGCGAATCACGTGAGTGTGAAACCAAAGTCAAAGAAGACTGCAAAGCCACCACCCGCAACATTCCCTTCGACCAACCTGATGAAGAAGGCCTGTGCATCGTGTGCGGGAAACCTTCAAAACGAAAAGTATATTTCGCGAGAGCATATTAATTACGTAGGGGTGGATCGCGATCCGCCCCTACTCTCCCCATGCCCGCCATAGATCTCACACGTCTCCGTAAACAAGCCAATCGTTTGGCAGATTTTTTCTTTCTGCCAGACGAGTTCATAAAGCATTTACGCGAGTTGCTGGAGTTCTATGTTAATCACACATTGCGAACAGTGGAAAACGCAGCCCCCGGTTCCAATTTAAAAACCTACCGCACACCGCCCGCAGTCCTCACGCAAATTGAGAATGAGCTGCGCGTGGCAGCAGAAGCGAACCCGGAGTTTGCGCTTGAACTGGCGGATATATTATGGGATGAAGGCGCACTTGAAACGCGTCTACTCGCCGCTTATTTGCTTGGGAGAATCCCCCCCAAGGAAGAACACCTGCTCCCGCGTCTCACCATCTGGAGTCAGCAAATCCGCGACCCACGTGTGCGCTCGGCCTTACTATCAACAAGCCTGACGCGTATGCGGAATGAAAAACCTGATCAATTTCTTAACCTCATCCGCGAATATTTGCACCCGGCACGTATGCGTACCTGGGCTAACGGGCTTCAAGCCCTACTCCCAATGATCGCGGATCTATCTTATGCAAACCTGCCCCCGATCCTTGATATTGTAGAACCCATCATTGAAGAAGCGCCGTCTATTTTACAAAATGAATTGGCGGCTTTGATCGTGGCCTTGTATCGCAACTCCGCAAGCGAAACAATATTCATGCTCAAACATGTTCTCATCCATACAGAAAACCCGATGACCGTGGTGACCGTGCGCCGCATTGTCACGTCATTTCCGCCTCCGCTTCAAGCAGAATTACGCGAACTCCTGCGCCCGCAATCAACATCAACAACCGCGCCGGTAGAACTGGAAGAAGAAGTCATAGATGATTTTATTCTTGAACCAGTCAAACCGATCATACTTGAGTCGAATGTAGAAATTCGTCCGCGTAAAAAGCGCGCGCCTCGCAAACCGAAATTAGACAATTCAAGAATCATCTACCTGCACGGACTCGAAAGCACCAGCCAAAGCGGCAAGGCGCGTCAATTCGCAGAAAAATTCCCAGGTATGATCACGCCCGATTTTACCGGCTCATTTGAAGAACGCATGCAACAGCTGAAACCGATCCTCGGCAGAAAGAAAAACTGGACGATCATCGGCTCATCCTTTGGCGGGTTGATGGGCGCGGCGTTTACGCTCGATCATCCGACTCAGGTGCGGAAGTTGATCCTGCTCGCGCCGGCTCTCACGCTCGAACCATTCGCTTCGCGCTTGCTGACACCTGTCTCTGTCCCAACCATCATTGTTCACGGCACAACGGATGATATCGTTCCGCTCGAACCT
>JAPLGS010000008.1:0-2107 GCA_026390015.1 Chloroflexota bacterium
TATAGTCTTGGCCATGCCGGAATCAAAGGTTTCTTGGGGTCACTGCCTCCGGTTGGTGCTCCCGGAATACCCTTTCCAAAGTCGCAGAATCACAAATATCCACCTGATGAAAAATATGTCGTGGATGGTGCACGACATCACCTAGTGATTCCAGGTTCCCCGCATAGGTCAACTTGTCTAAGTTGATTATGGTGGCATCGGTTTCACCGATGAATTGCCGCACCAACGCCGAGCCAATAAAGCCCGCCCCACCCGTCACCAATACCTTCATACGGCCACCTTAAATTTCTCACATTGATTGTTTTAGTTTATTACGCACCAGTCGGTCATTATGCAAACTTTCCCACCCCTATGTCAACCGAAGTAGATGTTATAAATTAGGCGGCCAACAGATGGCCGTGGTCTCAGGGACTCGTCAAAGTTGGTTGGGACGTGAGTCACAAGCCCAAAAGGTGCGTGGCCTTCCAGGGTTTGGCGGCGAAATCCCAGAGAAAAGATGCGATATGCCATACCATTAATCATCGCATCAGGTCTGTCAACGTTACCCTCCCCGTAAGACAGTCTTGCAAAATTTCTAAAAAATAGCCATTGCCCCGCACCGTCCAATGGGCAACAATGAGCCCAAATGATTGCCAACAGCCGAGATGTTCGCACGATCTTTGAAAATTTAATAATCTATGAGCGGATGGGGTTGGTCTCCCGCATGATCAATGTTGCGCACTGAGGGGTGGCAAGGCTGTTGTGTTTTTCCAGAATGGATGGCACCGCCAAAGGGTAATCTCCTGACAGGTTGAAATGCTCCCGGTAGGCGGCACCACTCATCTGATGCGTTGCCTTGAGATGCCAAGTTAAAGAGGGGAACTGAACGCCACAGAGCAGACATGTCAGCGTTTCGGTGTTCTCTTCCAGTGGAGGTTGCTCTGTACTTGGTTCGTAAATGGTATCAAGCAGTTTTAATTGAGTATTAACCTGAGTCTTTTTTTGGCCATCCTGCTCTGGCATGGCTTGGCAGGAGGGACATTTCCCATCTTGTGCGCGGTTGTAAATGAAATCACGCCATTCATGTCCGCAAGAACACAGCCACCAGATTTTCATCTGCGTGCCGGAGGGAACATCATTGGCCGCAAAGTTCCCGTTTTTGTTTGGATGCCACTGTTGGGCAAGTCCAGGTAATCGGTCTGTAAGAGATTTTGCAGGGGCTGATCGTCCTCCAGGACAGCGAGGACACCCCGATCCATTGATACGCCTATTGACAATATCCGTCCATTCGTGACTGCATCCACATCGCCACCAAACAACCCTATTGCTCCCTGGCGCGACATCAGACGGTCTCATGGTTCCGTTTCTGGTGGGATGCCACTCCTTGGCGATGAGGGGAAACAAGTCATTCAAAGAGTTACCTTGACCCGTCCTTCTTTTCGCACAGAACGGGCAACTTTTCCCTTGATCTCGATGGTTGACAGGGGCCCGCCAGGAGTGGCCATTTTTGCACAGCCACCAAAGCCACCAAGCACGTTCCCTTTCAAATGGGAAAACGCTAGCGGGAGCCAGCGTCCCATTTTTCGTCGGGTGCCACTCTTTGGCAAATTCAGGAAATTTACCCGCAAAGCTACTTTCGTGTCCCACACAATGAGGACACCATGCCCCCCCAACTCGGTCATTGATTCGAGCCTGCCATTCATGACCTTGAGGCAAGCACTTCCACCAAACTTGCTCATGTGGTCGTAAGCTTGCGTTGTAGGGGGTGCGGTCACCATTTTTCGTGGGGTGCCACTCCCTCAATGATCTTATAAATTTCACATCAAATCTCTTATGCTCTGTCATGCTATCTGCTTCATCTTTTTCTGTCATTACAATTGCACCTCTCGGCCACACGAACGATCAAATCAGCTCATATCATTATTGTCACCCATGATGGGTGTCAGAAGTTTTTACGATCCTCTGAAATTCAAGGAGAACTTCTGGCTGGCGTTGTGATAGATATTCCGTTACCTCATAGTTCTCCAATAACCGTTCAAGATATTTTCGGTAAACCACCATGGTGAGGACCTCCGTTCCCAGATATTGCTCAGCCAGCTTGTATTCCGACTCTAGGTTTGCCAGTTCG
>JAPLGS010000008.1:2122-2868 GCA_026390015.1 Chloroflexota bacterium
ATGCGATCTGCTCCGGTGACAGACTGCGGACTTTGGGTTGCACCTCCAACTTGTCAGCGGGTGTCACGCTCAACATCGCTTTGGCGTAGGTGCCGGAAAAATTGTTCGCACCAACCATCAACTCCGCTGTCTGGATTTGTCGCATGGTTTTCATCTTTTTGATTGCCTGAAAGGTTTCCTCTGGCACCTCCCGGCTTTTGAACATATCTACAACCTCTGCGCAGATTCCTTTCAAAAGGTTGCGTTTTTCCCTAATCCGCGCAATGTCCAAGCTCAGATGGCGCGCCAACGCCTCTTCCGACACTCCCCGGTCTAGGGCCTTCATAATCATATAATGTTCCTGAATGACCGAAACTCGATTGACCATTTTGTTGTAGGTAAATGCCTCGTCATCCTTAGAGATCAGGCAGAACACCTCGGTGTAGCCCAGGTTCTCCAAAATTTGGATACGCATGTGGCCGTCCAGGAGCAGGTAATGACCCGACGCATCCTTCTTGCGAAAAACCACCGGCGGTTCAATGATGCCGATTTCCTTGATTGAAGTTTCTGCCTGTTTGTATTTAATGCCTTTTAAAACATGTGAAGGCAATGTCTTGGTAGGCAAAAGCCGATCAATAAGAATGGTAATCCCTTGCAGTTCAAAAGCCCTGTGAACCAGTTTTTCATCCATCATGAGATCCCCATTATTTTTTGATTCTCTCATCAAGCATCTCCGGCATGGAATCCAGCTTCACGGCACGAAGCAA
>JAPLGS010000095.1:0-770 GCA_026390015.1 Chloroflexota bacterium
CGGGCTGGTTAGCGATAATGTGAGAGTGTAGAGATATTTGAAAATGTAACGGGAGTGCATTGCGAGTATGATTGTGTTTGACGACATAATCTTCTTGCAGGAGACACTCCCGTGGCCAATAGAATAATTCCAATTGAGATAAAAGTCAACGCACTGGCCCAGTGTCTGGTGCTGCAAAATGTTGAGGCCGTCGCTAAAGAGTTGGGAGTGGCACCCAACTCCATCCGCAATTGGTTCACGGAAAAGGTGCTGCCCGGTCTGGCAGAGGCGCTTGCAAAAGAAAACCCGGGTCCGAAACCAACAGGAGTGTCTGTTCGCGAGCGTACAGCTCAAGGGCAGCGAGCTGCGTCGAACAGGGAAGATGAAGACCGTCCCGAGCATTGCCCACATTGTCACAGTTCGCGGGTCTGGAAGAATGGCTGCTATCGGGTGATCAACTGGCTGGCATTCCTAAGCGTGCGTTGGTTCAGCCAGAAGCGCGTGACGATCCAAAGAATTCGCTGCGGAACTTGCGGATGCGAGATTGACACGCTTCAACGGCAGAGTCTGGCTACAGCACGAGGACAAGCCTGGCAATTCTTCAAACAGTTGGCGGCGTTCAGTAAATTCAAGTTGGGGCTGTCCAATCGTCGCACCGCCCTGCTGGCAGCCTTTGCCTTTGGTCGGGCAGTCTCCGCCACGTTTGTCAACGACGTGACACACGTGGTAGGGCAAAAGGCTCAATCGACGCTGGCGCGGATAGCGAATTGTCGTCAGAAAGTTGCCCAAGT
>JAPLGS010000095.1:872-7837 GCA_026390015.1 Chloroflexota bacterium
GGCGTGGTCGGAAAAGGCTTTCAGCCGCAATACTTCTTGAGCGATTTTGATGTGCATTTTCCAAAGATCGTCAGTCAGGCTATTGATGGCATTCGTCTGTTGAAGGACTTTGTGCATGCCGAACGTATCCTAGGTCGAGGTTTTGAGATGGCAGTCCGACAGGTAACTTTGGAGGTTCCCAAGGGAACTTCACAGAAAGAACGTCAGAAGCAACGCGATCTCAAACGCCGTCTGTTACGTAAGCGCCTGGAACCTGTGCGGGCCTTGTTCATCAAAGCGTTTCAGCCCGGGTATGAGTCAGTCGCGTTCATTTATATAGAAGGAGCGTTGGCGCGCTTGCAAGACCCGCGGATTATCATTCAAACCGAAAGCGTCTGCTATTTGCATAAGCAATTGACCAAGTTCTTTGTCAAACATGGTGCGACGCTGGAATTCCAGTTCGAGCAGAAAGCACTCATTGGTTTGGTGTGCACGAGTAATCTGTTGGAAAGCAAGAACAGCATCTTCAAATTATTTGGACGCATTGCCCAATCCTTCCAACGCAGTGAAACCTGTGAGTGGTTTTGGGGTGGGGTGGCTTTGATGGAAAACTTTGATGTCAAACAACGCGGACCGCACGCAGGTACCTCCGCCATGGAACGTGCCGGGATCAATCTTGATGACTTGGGTGCTCAATCATTTTTTGAGGCGGTGGGCTTGGCGAATTAAATTTCTTGAAAACGATAAAGAGGATAATAACGCCCCGCGGCGGTCAGCGGCTGTATCTTCAGTTGTCCCACGTTGATATTCTCTTCCACGTAGCACCCGGCGCTTGATATACAAGGTCTGAACTGAGACTTTAGCCTCGCCCAACATGATCTGCAAATCGTCAGAAGGCTCAAATAACTCCTCATGAAAATCACAGCATGGCTAACCAGCCCGACTCTGCGCCAAGTGGGAGCCAAGCCTGCCAGCGCACTTAAATCGCTTTTCGAAACGCTCGCAACAGGCGCTGACCCAGCCCCCGCTGGGCTTTCAAGTATGGATCGCTTCATCCGCATGGGGCAGGATTCGCTATCGCTTGGATTGGCTGGACAACTCAGGCCAACTGGCTTTTACTTATTCTCGGCGGCATACTCATGTTCAGTGCCTTGTATGACCGCTGTCCCATCTGGAAGGCGTTGGCTAACCAATTCAAAAAATTAAGGGGTCAAGCCTGAACCTCAGGCTGAAAATTCCGACAATCGAATTCTCAATGCCTTAATCAGCTGTGCCTAATTGCGACTCCCTGTGCGAAGGGGCTCGGAGATAATCCTAGTGGTTTTGAGCAAAGCTTGGAACTACATCGTGTAAGGTAAGTAATTAACAGCGGAAACCTTTCGCAAATTTATTTGGCATTGAAACTAAATTATAAAATTAAGGAGAACAACTTATGCCTTTATATGATTATCAATGTAAGGAATGTGGAGAGGTTTTCGAATTAATGGTTCGTTTTTCTGAGTCCAACCAAACCCATGTCTGTCCAAAATGCGAAAGCAAGAATACGCAAAGAAAACTTTCTGTCGTTGCTTCGTTTACGGTCTCCTCTTCAGGAGCGAGTAATTCGGCCAGCAGCTGCAACTCCTCGGGAGGATATACCTGAGGAGGATGATCATGAACGACCGTGTGTCGTTTGCAAACAACTATTTGAATATCAAAATTGAAACGAAATGGTTTCCAAGTTATAAATGCATAGGAGTATTATGGGCACAGCAACAGTAAAATGGATAGAAGGCAAGCAATTTATCGGAGTCGATTCGACGAATCATTCAGTGGTTCTTTCAACGCCAAGTGAAGGGATCGGGATCAAGCCGTCAGATTTATTGCTTATCGCAGTAGCATCCTGTTCGGCAGTGGATGTTGTCGAAATTCTGGAAAAGAAACGGATGACACTCACCTACCTTGAGATCAGTTCGAGCGGAGAACAAGATCAGGATCCACCCTGGACATTTCGCAAAATCCGCATGCATTACAAAATTGGCGGCAAGAATTTGACAGAAAAAGCCGTGGCACAAGCCATTCAACTTTCAGAGGAAAAATATTGCTCGGTTGCCGCCACCATCCGTGGTACTGCCGAGATCATAACTGACTTTGAAATTCTGGAAGACACTGTTCTTGAGGCGGTATAGTTTGGCTGCATCTACCAGCAGACATTCAAGGAGAAACTTATGACTGAATTAGGATTCCAATCAACACTCAATCTTCCCTATGAATCTGCACTTGAAAAAGTGACTGATGCGCTCAAGGCCGAAGGCTTCGGTATATTGACGAGCATTGATGTTAAGGAAACAATGAAAAAGAAATTAGATGTCGATTTTCGTAAATATACGATTTTGGGCGCGTGCAATCCTCCGCTGGCACATAAGGCACTCACCGCCCGCCCCGATGTCGGTTTGCTTTTACCATGCAATGTGATCGTGTACGAGGAAGGCGATACGACCGTAGTCAACATCATAGACCCAATGTCCATGACCAACTTCATCCAGGATCCGGCGCTGGAAGCAGTGGCTGATGAAGCCCGCCAGCGGCTTAAAAGGGTTTCGGAAGCCATTCAGAAATAATCGATCATCTCGATGATTTACCAACATTGATGGTCAAATCCAACAGCATCGCGGGAATGATCTATTGATATTTCCCTGTGTCCT
The DNA here is from genome assembly GCA_026390015.1 of Chloroflexota bacterium. Classification (GTDB taxonomy): domain Bacteria; phylum Chloroflexota; class Anaerolineae; order Anaerolineales; family Villigracilaceae; genus Villigracilis. The sequence goes on from JAPLGS010000095.1 coordinate 3,536, forward strand.
CCAATATCTTTAGCATGTCTTTAAGACATCTTTACAAAAAGTTCAATAAGTCCATGATATGCTTCGAGTTTGTTAATAAAAAAATCAGGAGATATTAAAAGATGAAAAAAGTAGGATTGGCTGCCATTGTGGTGTTGGTGGCGATCGGGGTGTTGGCAATGGGCATGCGGCGTGCCAGCATGATGAATGGCGGGGCGGGGATTGAACTGGCAGCTGTCTCACAAAATGGCGAGCAGATTCTCCCCTCAGCAGATGTGATCTCGGTCACTGGTGAATTATCGAAAGGAATGGCTGTACAACAATCAGGTGAGATGATCGTTTTGCTTTCTTTGAATCCATGCCCGCGATGAGAATGCCATCCAACGAGCCAGTCATGGAGTTCGTATCCGATGGCAAGTATCACACGGCAGCTTACTACACCATGCGTGGCTGGTGGCGCATTGAAGTGATCATCACGCGCGGCAGTGAAAAACAATCCGTCTTCTTTGACGTGGGATTGTAACGAACATGCTGCTCAGTAACCTGGCTCTTGCGTTCGCCACCGGCCTTATCAGCAGTTTTGGTCACTGCCTCGGCATGTGCGGTGGTATCGTCGCGATCTACTCCGCCCGGCAGGCTTCGCAAACCCCGCCGGGAGAAAATCAACCGGGCATGCTGGTGCGAATCGCAAGTTTCCTTCCGCTTCATCTTGGCCGCATTACAACATACACGTTCTTTGGTGCGTTGATCGGGCTGGCGGGATCGCTCCTCGATAAAGCCGGTGGGATGATGGGCTGGCAGGGAGCTTTTTCAGTACTCGTCGGGATCATCATGCTGTTGGTCTCACTCAGCCTGATGGGGTTCCTCCCGCCTATCGAAGCTACGCTGGTTTCGCTGACGAAAGGAAATACGCCAATGACATGCATGCGCGGACTTTTTGGTAAACGCAGTTTTCTCGCAACACTCACACTTGGTATCCTATGGGGATTCCTGCCCTGCGGATTGGTATTCGCAATGCTCGTTCTGGCGGCTCGTGCCCAATCCTTCCTTGGAGGCGCGCTGACCATGCTTGCTTTCGGTCTGGGAACAGTGCCAACCCTGGTTGGGTTCGGTCTTGCCGCGAATCTGCTGAGTCCTAAATTGCGCGGGCGGCTTCAATCTTTTGCAGCGATACTGCTTATGCTGTTCGCTGTTCAAACTGTATTACGCGGGCTGGCAGTTGCGAACGTCATCCCCTCATTTTCATACGGACAGGTGATGTTATGGTAGATACGATCAAATGTGACCATTGCGGTGCAATGGGAAATGCAAAGTATGTGATCACAAAAGAATTCGATGGCAAAGTGTTAAATTTTTGCTGTCGGGGCTGTTTGCAGGTATACGAGATGATGCATGAAGAGAATTCGGTACCACCATAATCGGCAGTTGGTAATTAGAACGCGTTCAGATGAGTGCGTTTTTGTTTGAATGCGCGCCGATAGCCGCGATGCAGGTAGAGTCTATGCACGCTTTCAGTAAAGCAGTCTCGTATTCCCCTTCTGTTTTTTTCTCCCGTTGCTATTATGGCAGCGGACAACTGATCAGTTCCTTCCCGTGCAGAGACCGGACCATCACTGACCAACGCCGATCAACTATCCCTGCCGCCATAACAGGTGTCATCTTCTGATACAACCTCGGTCTCTGCTTACCCTTTCTCAGTATCGGTTCTGGTAATCTGACCCGCAAGCTCTCGTGAGGGCGTACCAAATGATAATAAGCGAGCCACCAGTACAACTGATCCTCGAGTTCGGATGTGTTAGCCCAAAGTAGAAACGTCCCTTTTCGCCAAAGTTAAAATGTCCCCTTCGGAGGACGCGAAAATGGAGCTACTACAAATGAGTACAAAAGAAATTAGCAGGCTGGAAGTGATGCAAAAGTTATTAGAGAAACGAATGAGCCAAAAGGAAGCAGGAACAATCTTGCATCTGAGTACGCGGCAAATAAAAAGGCTACTGAGGAAGTATAAAAAACAAGGTGCGGTTGGGCTGACCTCAAAACATCGTGGACGAAAAAGTAATCATCAGTTATCAGAAGAAGTGAAGAAAAAGAGTTTGGATTTACTGAAAACAAAATACCAAGGCTTTGGACCAACGTTGGCGCATGAGAAGCTGGTAGAAAAAGATAAGCTGCAGCTTTCTGTGGAAAGCGTGCGGAAGATGATGATCGCGGAAGACTTGTGGAAAGCGCGCAAACTGAAAAAGATCGTGACACATCAACTGCGTGAACGGCGTGCCTGTTTTGGTGAGCTGGTGCAAATTGATGGGTCGCCGCATGATTGGTTTGAAGGGCGAGCCAATCCCTGTGTGTTGCTAGTTTTTATAGATGATGCAACGGGAAAATTATTGCAGTTACAATTTGTGGACAGCGAGAGTTTTTTCAGTTACTCTCAGGCAGCTGCGGGTTATTTCAAGCGCTACGGGAAGCCAGCAGCGTTCTACAGCGACAAACACGGTATTTTTCGAGTAAATATGCCCAGCACAGGCAAAAGCGATGCCTTGACCCAGTTTGGACGTGCAATGCAAGAACTGGATATTCAGATTATTTGTGCCAATACGCCGCAAGCCAAAGGACGCGTGGAACGTGTCAATCAAACCTTGCAAGACCGCTTACCCAAGGAAATGCGTTTGCTAAACATTTGTAACCGCGAAGCGGGCAATTCTTATCTGCCTGAATTTATAGATGATTTTAACAAACGTTTCGCAGAAGAACCAAGAAGTTCGGTCGATGCCCACCGCAAACTTACCACTCAGGATGATCTTGTGCGTACTTTGACCTGGCAGGAAACTCGCACGGTTTCAAAAAACTTAACTGTTCAATTTGAAAATGTGGTGTATCAAATTCAAACCGAGCGTCCTACCTATGCCTTGCGAAATGCAATCATCACAGTTTGTGCCGATGCCCAGCATAACATCACGCTACTTTACAATGGCAAGTCTTTGCCCTACCTTATTTTTCATACACAGCCAAAACAATCCGAGGTAGTCCTTGCAAAAGATCTCAACCAGACCATTCAGAAAAAATTACACAAGCCTGCGTCCGATCACCCCTGGCGCTCTTACCCGCTTTCGCCAAAGTAGAAGTGTCCCCGCCGCGGCCGCGGCGGGGACACTTCTACTTTGGAATTCAGGGGACATTTCTACTTTGGGCTAACACCTCGAGTTCGGATGTTAGATGGGTAGGTCCCCAAGTGCGACGTGTCAGTTTTGAAACCGATTGTCGGATCGTAAGATTTGCTCTCTCAACAAATGAAGTATTGATATTCCCGCTCAATCCATTCGACTTCAAGCGCGAGCGATATTCTTCTGCGCAGCCCCATAACAAGCGGTGTTCCACGCTCACGAGTCTGAAGCGCCTCTGCTGTTTGATCACTTGCGCGTAGAAGAATTCTGATAGCACCAGCCAGACTGGGTTCTTCTCTCCATCGCGAACAATCCATTCTCCAAAGTGCGCTGTCAGGGCACAGTAATAATGCTTCAAACCATCTGAACTAAAGATAGGTACGCATCCTGCTTGCAATCTGCTCTTTAACTCATGTAAGACAGAGTATGCCATGTCCTGGGTGCGCGCTCCCAGTTGCAACACCGGGATGATCTTTGTTTTCGCCTCGCAGACCGTCCAGACCCACATGGCCTGCTCTTTCTCTTTCACATTTGCCCACAGCTCATCCAACTGAATGTGGCCCAAGTTCAGATCCCGAAAGAAGATCTCGTGCAGTTTTCGACTTTGAGCTCCGCTGCGTGTCAGCCAGGTGCGCAGGGTACTTTCCTGGATCGCCAGGGCTTCCTGCAAGGCGGACACATCGATCCCCAACACCAGTAAATTCATCGCCAGAAAGATGACCTTCGACAACGTTTTCAGTCGATACAACAAAGTCCACTTTCGGATGGTGAATTTCGTTTCGCATAACTGGCAATACAGATCCGGGATGCGCTCATACTTTCCATGAGACCCGTACCCGATCAATCCATGAATCCGCTCATCCGCGACTAGATGATAATAGCAGTGTGAATTGGAACAAAAGTACCCTTGGGTGCAGATCTTCTTTTTCCGCCCGCGCTTGCTTTTGATCTGACTATAGAGCACATGAGTAGTCTCTGGGGGCGGTATGGTCAGCGTGTGTTCCCCTTTGTTGCAGTTCGGGCAATCTTTTTCTGTTTTTACTTTTAGCTCGCGAGGTTTTTTTGTTTTCGCTAAACTTCTTTTCTTCGTGAGTGACTTCCACACCGTTTTCAACCGCGGTAGTTCCAGCACCAGCATGAGTACGACCAAGATCAATATATATGA
>JAPLGS010000124.1 GCA_026390015.1 Chloroflexota bacterium
CTCACCTTTGGCAACGGGTCATTCACATCTCGCGTTGCCCTTGGGCGAGTCTCTTCATGGAGGCGATAGCCAGGCGCAGATGTTTGTCGGGAGCGGCTATTCGTCGCTCCCATCTTCATCCCGTGCGAACTGGTATTTCCTGATGGAACAGTTGGGCGATGTTCCGGGTTCGATGCCCGGCGGGATGACTGAGTTGGTCGAATGACCTTCTCCGGAAGATAGTAGACCGTTACCTGAAAATAATTGGAGCGAACCTTTGATGATGCCTGCACTTGGCTTGCATCTCTTTGGCTCGCTCTTTTTGTTTTCCTGTACCGTTTTTATTGTTTTCTTGAAGTTTGGGCTAACCGCCCCATCTGCATTTGGCGCTTTGCGCCTGTGATTAGAGTGGCCTTTCGGTCTCTACTCACTACTTTCAAATCTATATGAGGTGAAATCTAATGAAACGTTCCATGTTCGTATTCCTGTCTTTGCTTGTGATCGCCGCGCTTTCCGCCTGCGCTCCGAAAGGGACTCCCACGCCGTCTGTCGCAGATCTTCAATCCATCGCGATGGCGAATGCCCAGACGCAGATCGCCTTGACCGCTGCTTCCATCCCAACCGCCACGCAGCTGCCGCCCACGCTGGAACCAACTCCCATTCCCGTGCTGCCAACTGAAATACCGCAAGAGGTGATCGTGGTTCCGCCTGAACTTGCGCCTGTAGCGCCGCTCGCCATTCCAGAAGATGTCAGTGTGTCCAGCGATGAAAACCCATGTAATGAGCCGCTGAGTAAGATGAAAGGTCCGCACGTAGAAGTGACCTTCAGCAACAAGACCAAAGGCAATGTGTCGCTCTATTTATATAGTTATACAAATGTATTTGGATGCGGCGTCGGTGATGTCACCCTGGCTCCCAGCGAATCTGTGACGACCAGCGTCCCGAAGGCTTGTTACGACTTCTATGGCTGGATCAGCGGTCCCAAGGATTCAACCCCTGCAAGTTACGGCTGTTTGAATTTCGATCAGACCGTCAACGTCCGTCAGGATGATCTGGTTTTCACTGATCAAATTCAGTAGGGCAAAAATATGAAGTTGCCATTGCTGCCTTGGCCAAGCAAGAGGTATGCAATGGCGGCTTTATTTAATAGAGGTTGATATGACTGAAACGATTCATTGTGCCGTATGCGGCAAACCCATTCAGATCTGCGCGTCGCATGTCCCCAGGCATGCAACCTGCTCCGTGAACTGCCGTATCCCGTGGCAGCGGAAGTTTGAGATCGATCCCGAAGAACTGCTGCTCGCTGTTTGGACTGAACCTGTGACGACAGTTGCCGCATCTTTCGATGTCAGCGACAAGGCCATTGAGAAACGCTGCAAGCGGCTTGGAGTTGTCAAACCGCCGCGCGGATATTGGGCGAAGATGCAATATGGCAGGTCACATGAACAATCCCTGCTTGCGCTTGGTTGGGCTAAAGAGAAGATTGAGACGCTGGGTGAAAGCCTGGCGGTCGCCGCGGATAGTGTCCGTGCGCAAGAGGTAGTTTTAATTCCTGTTTGAGAGCGCCGAATGTTGTATTAATAAATTAGAAAAGGAAAAAAATGGGTAAAAAACTTACCGACCTTCAAAAAAGTTATAAGGCATCTCCCCCAATTGGTTCATACTATGTTGTCGTTGAAGATGAGGGCGAATATGTTCTGCGGATTGTGGATAAATTTATTTCACTGAACTCGCATAAGATGATGTTGGAAATAAAGGAAATCCTATGGTCAGACACGATGCGGAAACCTTGGACCAATGTCACTTACCTGGAATTGGAAATGCTCCAAAACGGCAGATACTCCTATGCTGACGAGGAACAAATCCAAAAGTTCGAGGCATGTGAGCTACAGGAATTGAGAAAGGTAAAAAAAGCGAAAAGAAAAAAACGATAAAGACATCCGAGGTGCGATAACTTGTATGTTTGCTCCTGCTGCGAAATGCGCACACCAGGTCCGTGACCTGGCAGGAGATCTTCGGGCATGTCCCGAACGTCCGCAGCCGGTGACGTAAAACGGCTCTAATAGTTTGCTGC
>JAPLGS010000171.1 GCA_026390015.1 Chloroflexota bacterium
ACAAAACTTGGGCGACCGATCAGGAATTATTCGCTTCGTTGAACATCTTTTTGCCCGAATTCAATGATCGGCCTCATCAAGGGTTACCCATTCCGGGACTTTCTCCCAATGAATTCGCCAAACGGCTCTGGCTTATGTAATAACAAGTGTTCATCTTTTGTTTGACTATTACAAATATTCTTCATTTGGGGTCTTTTTCTATCTCTTACCAGCTTCTGCCCATCTATACCACCTGCTCCAAAGACCTCCGAAGTCTGATGACGGAAAAGCACTGATTCCTCTCTGTTTTGTGACGATTTTGCATAAAAACCATGTTTAGCCTGCGTTTTGTGCTGTCGAATGGTACCAGCCTACCAGCTTGAAGTTAAGCCAGGTAACTTTCAAGTTAAGCCAGGTAACTTTGAAGTTAAGCCAGGTAATTTTCAAGTTAAGCCAGGTAACTTTAAAGCATTACCGACAAACTGAAAAAATAGACGGCTTAACCAGAGTTAAACCGTCTAAATACTCAATGAAGCGGGCAGGGGATAGGGATTAGTCTAATGTGATCAGATCTGTGGGATATACGGAATTCCACATCGAAACGATCTCATCTTCTGTCTTGCCAATGTTTTCAGAATTTGCCCAAGTGCCTCTAAACCCTGAATTGACCACTTTGTCGAGGTCCGGGTTTACGCGCACGCCAATATCCACCGTACCGTCTTTTTTACCAATGGGCTCAAAATGCGTGCCATTTGGCAGATGAACAATTCGGCCGGATTTCAAGCCAGACTCCAGCTGCACATCCAATTCAGATAGTACTGCCAACACAGAACCCTTGCTCTGGTTGGTAGCGGCTACGATGTTTTCAATTAATTCACTCTTCGTCATCGCAGTACCGAGAACGATCCTGGGGCCAAACTTTCCCCATGCCTGGATTTTCTTAGCCATAATAGTACCTCCTCAAGATATGATGATGGTGAAAAATCGACCCTGCCCGCTTGGGGTTAAAACCATGCTTCAATTCATGGCTTTAATCATTCAATGACCGCGATATATTCTATTTATATAGTTAAGAGGTTTGGTATTTTGATCTTCGGCATACCTACAATAAAGGCCAACTGTGCCAAAAAAACTATCTATTTATTTTGATGGTTATACCACCAACTGGTTACTTGTTCAATGTTTGGAGGGCAATTCCAGAATTTCACAGGAGAGCCCTACCGTGTGGTTGAGCATAGGATTTAATTGGCTTTTGCAATAGGCTGCTGAAAATAATTGACGCTAGACTCCGCTCATTCTCTGTATGGACAGAATTTCAAGCATTGATAGCTTTGTTATAACGCATCCTCAAGGATGTGAGAGACAAATTCATTCAGGCTTGTTTTTTCCAACGCGGCGCGTTCTGCGATCTGTCTGTGTAACTCAGGAGTAAGCCGCAAATTGAAACGCCCAGAAAAAGGTTTTTGAGGTTCTAATCCGTCGCGCTTGCACATTTCCAAGTACAAATCAATGGACTGCTTGAATGACTTTTCCAACTCAGTAGCAGAACGCCCCTGAAAAGTAACCATATCGCGCAAGCCTATCACTTCGCCTATAAAGATTTTTCCCTGATCGTCATATTCCACGACCCCCGCATAATTTTTGTATTTAATCATCCTTTACCTCCAACGATATGTCACACTCCGCTAAATAGCGCCGTATCCGTTTCAGCATGGATAAGTAAATTTCATTGCCAGGATGCGGTCGGTAAAACACAGCATAACGTCCATTCAAACGAATCCCAAGAATGGATCCACCGCGCTCTGTGATATCCGCGCCTAATGCCTTTAATAAACTTACCAAATGTTCCGTAAAGCTCCCTGCTTTAGCAGTGGAGATGTAAGGAACGGTTTTGCTTGTAGTATACTAATCATAGAAGCTCTCGGACTAGAGAGCCTGGGCTTTGCCCTAGAAGCCCCCGTCTTTAGGCGTGGGGAGTAGTCACGAGATTGAGCAGACAATGAATGCCGAGCGAAAAGAACGCCTGCTTCTTTTGACGGGAGAGGCAAATCAAACCGTCGAGATTAGCCCAAAGATTACGGAACGCGCGGAAGCGTTGTCATCTTTGGGCTTTGACGAATACGACGCTCTTCATCTAGCGTCTGCAGAGAACGCGAAGGTTGATGTTTTTCTGACAACCGACGACCCATTGCAAACAATTGCCAACAGAAATAAGAAACGACTCCCTTCTCTTATTGTAAGTAATCCAGTGAAATGGCTGGAAGAGGTGCTGAAAAAATGAAAACTGAAACCCTTTCCTTTTATGAAATCCGTACCAATGGCTTTGAGGCACTGCTCCGTGAACTTGGACCTGCGGGCGCGATCCGTTTTATTCAGCAATATGAAACGGGACAGGGAGATTACACCCGTGACCGTAAAAAACTCCTGCCAAAGAAATCCATTCGCGAAATCAGCACAGAGATTGTAAAAGCGCGACAATCGAAAACAAAATAATCAAACGCTCTCGTTCTAAACGGGGGCGTTTTTCATCCTTCATAATTCATGCGGTGCGTTCATTCATGTTACTCTTGACCTGTGCTAGCTTGTGATTGTGCTGGCTACAGGCTCATCCGACCGTATTTGGGAGGTGAAGGAGGATCTTTATCATCAGCACTCTTTCAGAGCTAACCCGTAGCCGAATATCACAATTCTTTTCAGTATATTCGTATAAAGTGAACTGCTCAACAGATTAGGGTTTCCCTAAAAACGATCATCCAGATGATCCGGGTAAGTATTCATAAAATTAACCGGATCCGGTTGGGCAGAAAAGATATATCGTCTGACAAAATTCCTGCTTGAAATTCCAAAAAACTGGCAGATGAATCAAGTAGCCAGTACAACCATCTTTTTTACCAATGGGCTCAAAATGCGTCCCGTTTGGCAGATGAACAATTCGGCCGGATTTCAAGCCAGACTCCAGCTGCATATCCAATTCAGATAGTACTGCCAACACAGAACCCTTGCTCTGGTTGGTAGCGGCTACGATGTTTTCAATTAATTCAATGTTTGGGGGCAATTCCAGAATTCCGCACGAGAGCATTACCGTGAAATTCAGACATCATCCATCACAAGGTATAATTCTCTTAGTGATCTTTTTATTTACTGAACCCTGCGGTGTTTCCGAATACTTTCTTCGTTTGATGCTTTGTGCAGGTAATGGCAGGGCAGTGGATGGAGATGAGGAGAAAATATAATATGGATACCATGACAGTGCCAATCGAATTGCCGCGCGACCTGCTGGGATTGCTGGATGTGCCATCAGAACATTTGGAACCTCGCCTGCGTGAGTTGATCGCTCTCGAGTTATTTCGCGAAGGCCGACTCTCATCTGGTAAAGGCGCCGAGATGTTGGAGATATCCAAACTGGGCTTTATTCGTCTGCTCGCACAACATGGAATTTCATATTTTACTGAAACCGCCGAAGAACTTAAAGCGGATGTAAATCAGGCAGGGCAAATCTTTGTGGAAAAACAACCATGATCGTGGTGGCGAATGCCGGTCCCTTAATTGCCCTGGCTGAGATTGGTTGTTTTGACCTGCTCAAGTCGTTATACGGGCGGATACACATTCCGACCGCTGTTCGTGATGAAGTTGTAGTGTCTCAAGATGGACGACCTGGCGCCCTGGAAGTTGAAACTGCAGCATGGGTACAAGTGATGAGCGTGCGCGATGTGACCGCAGTTAAGATATTGAGAGAACGATTGGATCGTGGCGAGAGCGAGGCGATCGTATTAGCTATTGAACTGAGTGCCGATTTATTGATTATTGACGAGGCTCGCGGAAGAAGAATATCAGAAGCGCGCGGTTTGACCAAGACCGGCACACTTGGCACGCTGGTACTGGCGAAAAAGCGTGGATTAATTTCAAAGGTCACGCCTTTGCTTGATGGATTATTGGCTGGCGGTTTTCGTCTGCATACAGACCTGTATCAAGCAGTTCGAATGATGGCTGGCGAGAGCTGAAGTTCCCAAAACCCTGCCCAAAATTTTGCCAATGGATGCGGAGTAGTAGAAAATATGTTTACGCATTTTTCTTATTCAGTGTTGACGCAATCGCAATGTGAAAATCGTTTCCGGTATCTGTTACTTTGTACTCCATAATTACCCTTGTAATGTTGGGAAATAACTTTCTTTTTCTTTCCATGAGTTCTGCAAGCAAAGCTAATGTTTCAATACGGTCTTCCATCTTTCCAGGAATGACGTCTACCATTTTGCCAATCGCTTCATTCCTTTGTTCTTCAGGCAAAATAGATGTGTTCCATGCAAGGCACGCAAAAGTGACAAGGATATTAAAGGAATTATAGTCAGGCGCATCATTTACGTACGGCTTGATGATCTGCGATATTGCATCTGACATGCTAATTTCGCCTTTTGGATTAAATAGAAATTTATCCACCCTTCCCTTTGAGATCACTTTGTCAGCCAAGGCTTCTAACATTGAACTGACGGCCTTCTTTTTTCTTTTTCTTGCGGTCATAATTATCCTTTGAATGATTCATCCAGTGCGGGCTTGTTCGGCGTAAGGGGATGCTATGGTTTCGAAGATGGGGAGTTGACGGTTTTTATAAACCAGAATTGTATCGGTGATGTGACGTTGGGGTCGTCCAAAGTGCGCCAGTTTGCTTCGAGCAGTTTGGGGCCAAATAATATTATGCTTCGGGCAGAACGATTTTGGATAGATCTTCGATCAGGGATAGCTATCATCGCGCGACATGAATGACCTGCATAGAGTTGAGAATGTTCTTTCTTCTGAGGTAATTGCGGCTGTGTTCGACGCCGCGCTTGCTGAGCAGGTCTACTTCACGTTTGAAAATGTCTTGGAGTTCCTCTTGCATGCGCGCCATGTCGAATAATGTGATGTGAGCGTCGGGTAAAAAGGAGAGCATGATGTCCACATCGCTATCGGGGGGGAAGTCGGGGCGCAGAACGGAACCGAATAAGGCAAACTCCGAGACGTACCAGCGTTTGCAGAAACCGGCAATTTTTGTTTTTGGGATTCTGATGTTTGCCTTGTTCATAGTGTAATTATAACGCAAGCCCATAGGGGGCTAAAGGTTCCCGTCTCTTTGGGAATTGGCGGTGCCGCATCAAAGTGTAATGGTATCCATTGTACTGATGCAGGATATCCAATCCATATCCAATCATCCCACCTACTCAATGATTGATACCTTGATCGTGTAATGCACAAATTGCGGAGCATTGCCGCCATTCGCCTGAATGCGGAAATAATAAACCTGGCTTGGATTTGTTTTTAGTATGAGCGTTTCAGCGCAGGCAAGCTCAACATCATTGATTAATTGATCCCCGCTCCACAACTCCACGATCAACGCCTGGCTTGAACACTTTGCCTCCACGATCACGTTTTTACCGTCGGGCGTAAATTGGATCCAATCTTCGGTATCTCCATCCGGCGCGGATACGTCACCATTAACCTGCAAGGCATGAGCGCCGTTCGCTGAAAAAACAGCGCTGGCAATTGGCGACTGCATAGAATCGCCATCCTGATTTGCAGGCAGGAAAATAATTGCGGGTGTTGATACAACCCCCGCCGGGGTTGCCGTGGTTTCTTCAGGCGCGCCAATGACCGCTATTGAGTCCATGTTCGCTGTTTGTATAAATTTCGCGATTACCCAGCCCTTCCCATCCGTGCCATTTGCGTGATCGATCTGGATCCATTCGCCGCGCGGGTCTTTGCCGGTGATGAAAATAACATCTTTCGGATTAAGTACTCCAAGCGACTCGAAATCTGAGCCGGGTCCATTGCGCACATTTATTTTTTCGATGACCAGCCCGCTCACGCCCGACCCTGAACCTGTCACTCCGCCAACGACCGCTATCTCCGCTGTGGCATTGACCTGCACAAACTCCGCGCGGACCCAGCCTTGGCCTGCTGTTGAATCAGGGTAAAGGATTTGATACCAACTTCCGCTCGCATCCTTGCCAATGACCGGCACGGTCGCAAATTGATCGATGATGCCCAGCGTTTCGCTCGCAGTGGATGGCTGTGCGCGAACGTTTAGCTGCGTGGTCGTTGTCCCATCCACGCTGGATATGACGGGAGTTTCGACTACGCCTGAAACTGTTTCCGTTGAAATGGATGTTTGACTAGTGGGTGGGATTCGCGTGGGCGGCAGAGTGGCGGTCACGAAATCAGGCGTCGCCGTGACCGCGCTTTCGTTGGAAACATTCAAGCCGCAGCCTGAACCAAAGAAAATCACTGTAATGAGAATGGGAATAATTTTGTGAGACACAAGTCTATTGTATCTAAAAAAACAGATTTGAGTTCCAATAAAAAAACTGCCGACGGCAGTTTTTTTGTGCCCCTGCGCAGATTCGAACTGCGGTCGTCGGCTTCGGAGGCCAATACTCTATCCACTGAGCTACGGGGGCAACGAATGGAATTTTACCATGTTGTCAAAGATGAAAAAAGGCTGTACTTCTTATGTCATTGCGAGGGTGCTCTTCCCGAAGCAATCTCCCTATTTCAACGAGGAGACTGCTTCGCGATAAAGCCGCTCGCAGCGACATATTCATAATGAGGCGCGAATTATCTGACCCGCGGCGACAGGGTCGCCAGTTCATTGCGCAATGATTCGATGATCGCGGTATTCCCGCCTTCGTCGCCTTGTTTAACCAACTGTTCTTTCTTGTGAGATAGCTCACCGCATACCTGGTAAAAGCGGGCGGTGGCTTTTCCGCTAAATCCGGCGGTGGTCATATTCCAGGGGGATAGGGCTTTTTGATATTGTGCTTGTGAGATCAACCCGGAAACCACTTCGGAGCGCAGATGATTTTTTACAATATTGCGTTCGTTATTAACCATCCAAATGATAAAGCCAAGCATGAACCCCCAGCCGATCCAGTCTACAAAGGTGCCGGCAGCCAGTCCGCCCAACCCGCCGATGAGTCCGCCAAAGGTGTTGTGAAAGGCGTGGGTTGTGACCGCCACGCCATAACCAATAAATGGCGCAATGAATTTGATGAGCTGATTCTTGTTGGTGCGCGAAACGGCCAGCCCGATCCCCGTGAATGCGGTGTAAAAAGGATGCTGCCAGCCTACAACGACCACGCGGATAAAGGTCAGGAAGAACAATCCCTGCCAGCCGCCGTCGAGGTATCCATTGCGGTAGATGTAAAGGGTATTTTCTGTGGCGGCGAATCCCAGCGCGGCGATACCCGCATAGATAATTCCATCCAGAACAGAATCAAATTCCTTGCGGAACATGAGGAAGACGATCACCACCGCAAACCCTTTCAGGAACTCCTCCACGATCGGCGCGACGATGGAGGTGGTGCCAAGTTCAGCCGTACTCTCAGATCCGGAGAAAGCATAAATGCCCATGCCAAAGGCGGTGTTAATGATGAACGCTCCGCCGGCGGCGATCACCACACCCCAGAAGAATGTTGCGCCCAGCAGGATCTTGGGTTCTTTTTCGTAGCGATCGAGCCAGTAGACGACCGCCGCAAAGAAGAACATGGGAACAAAACCAAAGAACAGGGATACTATCAGCGCCATAATATTTCTCCTTCAGATAAATAAATATTTTCGGTGGAAACCGAAATTGTATTTGTTGAATTACTCGAAGATCAATCTTGTTCTTTCCACGCGGGTATATTCCGGCTCAATGCCCAGCACATTCAACACTTCGTCAGGACGACCCGTGGCGCCGTCGCGCGCAGAGAGGGTCATATATATACAATGTTTTCCATTTGCGTCCGTTTGCAGATCCAGCAGTTCGAT
>JAPLGS010000098.1 GCA_026390015.1 Chloroflexota bacterium
GAATATATTGATATTGTAATAGTGTGGGCGTGAGAGATGCCGAAAGCAACTGATTGGCCTTCGCTTCGGCCTCAGCATTGATCAAGCGCGCTTCTGCCGCGCCTTTAGATGCGATCACAGCCGCGTCGGCCTGACCTTGCGCAGTCTGACGGGCTTGCTCGGCTTCCTGCTTCTTTGATTCCACGACGAACTTGGCCTGCTGCGCCTGCTGTTCAGCAACCTGCTTTTGTTCGACCGCCGCGGCGTACTCATCGCTAAATCGGATATTGCGCAGCAGGAAATCAGACATGATGATGTTATTGGCTTGCAGTTTTATTTCGATCTCTGAACGGATCGCAGCCTCCAGTTCAGCGCGTTTCGTGCTGACCAGTTCTTCCACGCCAAATTGTGAAACCGCGTTACGGATGGCTGCGCGCGCCACAGGCCGCACTACATTTTCTTCATAACGATTCTGCCAGAGAGTGTGCAATTGTATCAATTGCTTTGGGTCTACCGCGTAAATGACTGAAGCGTCAATGAAGATCTGCTGACCGTCTTTTGTGCGCGCCTGAATCGAGTCGTCACCTTGCACTGCACCCTCGCCAGATGTGGTAGCCATGGTATAAGTTTGCCGCGCAATGGAATATTTTTGCACGCTCTCCACGAATGGAATGATCCAATGCAGGCCTGGCGTCAACGCGATTTCACGATAACCCTTTGGCGCGAAGGCCGAGATCACCACGCCGTATTCATTGGCTTGCAGGAATACCAATCCGGCGCCGGCCGTGGTTAACAAAACCGCCACAACGAGTAAAACAATTACGAGTGAACTTAATCCCTTTGCCGGTTGATTGCGGCTGGCGCGCATGAAGATCATAATTAACACGCCGATAAACCCGATCCAGGCAAAGGATGCAATCCCCTGAAGTAAAGTCGAAATATTCATGGTTTCCTCCGAAACATAATTTTCATAATTATAACTCTCTTGCCTATGCCCCAGATGCGTGTTAACATTTCTCCTATGAAAATAGGAGAAGGGCAATTGCATGAGATTTATTTGAATTCCAGCGCGTGGATCATTTGTCCGCCCGAATTGATTCCATCTCCCGGGCAATATCTGCTTGCCCACGCGCACGGATCTGACTCACCGCTAGCGGTTCCACTTTTCTTCAGCGACTCTGCGCCGAATGGATTTCGCTGCGCCCCGCTGACGGATTCGTTGTGGAGTCCTGGCGCGCGCCTTTATGTACGCGGCCCGCTCGGTCATGGATTCTCGATCTCAACATTTGCGCGCAAAGTGGCCTTGATCGCATTTGATGAGTCACCTGCAAGATTGCGCGGGTTGATATCCATTGCGTTGAAACAAGCCGCCGAAGTGGTTCTCGTTTCCAACTTCGCAGTCGATGATATTCCTGAGGCTGTGGAAGTGCAGCCTTTGCAAGCCATGCTGGATATTTATCAATGGGCAGATTACGCCGCGTTCGATGTGGCGCGCGAGAATCTGAATCAGCTGAGAGAAATGCTTGGGAAGATCGAGCAGGCGAAGTCCGCGCGTGAAGCGCAGGTTTTAGTCCGCGCTCCCATGCCGTGCGGCGCGCTCGCAGAATGCGGCATCTGCGCGTTGACCATCCGACACGAATGGAAGATGATCTGTAAAGATGGGCCGGTGTTCGCGATGGGGGAGTTGAAGTAGTGAAGCCTAATACCAAATTCTAAAAGATGTTTTTGTGTTCGCACTCAGATTATTGGAAACGCATGCCACATCGATGTTGATAAGGCTTCCCTGAGGTTGGTTTGTGAATGTGAGCGCCGCCAAACCGACACCGTTGGAATTTGTCGAGATGATGTTTGAATCTACATGTCCATCTGCCCAGTGAACGGATGCGCTGCAATTTACATTGGCTACCGGCTGGAGCGCCTGATCTTGTACGGTGATAAATACCTGTTGCGAATCAGCGGCCAGCGTGACGGCTTTCAAGACAAACGTGTGCACCTGTAAATGAGTGACGGTTTGAATGGTGTTATCAAGCGGTTTGACTTGCTGCAGCAGCGCCGGGTCTTCGCGGAGTTTATCAAAATAAATGCGCCCCAGGTCAGAAACCACAACGCGCTGGCCTTCTATTTTCCACGGCTGCCATTCCAAACGCGCCTTTTCAAAATATTGAACCAGTTTGTTTTCATGATATTCAAACCCCGAGATCGGATAACCGAACTGCGCCACTCCGTCATATTGATCGAAGAATTCAAGAAATGCAAGGCAAACCGAAAATCCTGTTTCTGAATAAGTGCGGCAGGCAAATGAATTATTAATGTTTAGTGGTCCGCTCGTCGTATATGTTTTGATGCCAAGCGGAGTGAGAACTACGCGCTGGCTTCCATCGAGTTCCACTTGAATTTCAAAACGGGCGCGCTGAAAATATTGCGCCGTTTTGCCATCTTTACTTTTGAATTCTTCTGTAACCGGATATCCATAAATATAAATTGCATTAGGAATGCTGTTATAAAATTTTAGAAAATCCCCTTTGACATTGTGGCCGGTCTCGCTGAAAAACTTAATCGTCTGAATCTGTTGCGCATGAACAGATGCCCAACTTGAGCTGAGAATACAAACCGCGGCGAAGAGTGCAAAAAGTTTGCGTAACATGATCTGGTATTTTTATTATACACAGAAATTTATGAGTTACATTAATTTTTTTACCGGTCGTAGCCAACAAGAACCTGAATTATTTTCTCCGCCGCATGACCGTCACCATACGGATTGACCGCTTTCGACATTTCTGCATAAGCGGCCGGATGATCCAAAAGTCGCTGCGCTTCCTCGACGATGCGGCGGGTTTCTGTTCCAACAAGTTTGAGCGTCCCTGCGGCCACTCCCTCGGGGCGTTCGGTCACGTCGCGTAATACCAGAGTGGGGATTCCAAAAGCTGGCGCTTCTTCTTGAATACCGCCAGAATCCGTCAGGATGAGTGAGGCATGTTTCATCAAATGGACAAGCGGCAGATAATCTAATGGCGGCAGCAGCGTGATGTGATCCACTTCTTTGAGCAGGCGGTTGACAGGCTCCTGTACATTCGGATTCAAATGGACGGGATACACGATTTCGACATCTCCACGCTTTGCAATTTCGATCAACGCAAGGCAAATATCATCCATGGGCGTTCCAAAATTCTCGCGGCGATGGGCGGTGACGAGAATTAGTTTATTCATCTCATTCTGAGGGGCGGAGCGGCGAAGCAACCTCCCGATTAGTTCAGTGATCTCACGTGGTTCAGCTTGCTTTGATACATGTTGCAGAGCGTCAATGACAGTATTCCCAGTAACCTCGATAATGTTTTCATCAATTCCTTCACGTAATAAATTTTGCTTTGACCATTCTGTCGGCGCGAAATGCATATCTGCTGTTATACCTGCCACGCGGCGATTGATCTCCTCGGGGAAGGGTTGCCATTTATCATGAGTGCGCAGTCCAGCTTCCACATGCCCGAATTTGATGCGATGATAATATGCCAACAGAGATGTGATTGCGACCGTGGTTGTATCTCCCTGAGCCAAAACCCAGTCGGGTTTGAAATCTGTAAGTACAGGATCGAGATTGATAAAGATAGACGCGCTTAATTGCGCGAGAGATTGATTCTCGCGCATCAGGTCAAGATCATAATCAGTGTTGATCTCAAACAGTTTCAGCACCTGGTCGAGCATTTGCCGATGTTGCGCGGTGACGCAGACCCGCGCTTCAACTCCTGAGGTTGTCTTCAACAAGCGGACGATCGGTGCCATTTTCACGGCTTCTGGTCGTGTGCCAAATACAGAGAGGATCTTCAATCTACAATTTCCGATTTTCGACTGGCGATTTGTTTTTGCCCAGACGCAATAGTGTAAAGCCGGCGTTTTCCCATGCTTCTTTTTTCCAACCATTCACAGTATCAACAACAATACGCGCGGATGTTTTCTTCGCGATCTCAAGCGGATTAAACTTCAAGAATTCGGCGTGCTTTACCAACAATACGATCGCATCTGCCTCTATGATCGCAGCTTCAAGTGAGGATGCCATGTCAATACCAGGCATGTTTGCATCAGGCTTAAACGGTTCCCACGCTTTTACCTGTGCGCCTTCATGCTGGAGGATTTGCGCCACTTCATTTGCGGGACTTTCGCGCAGATCGTCCACGTCTGGTTTATAGGCCAGGCCGAGAGCAGCAATTTTTTTTCCTTTAAGCGAGCCGAGCGCACGCTTGATAGTCTCCACAACAAAATGCGGCTGTGCATCATTCACCTGTCTTGAGTGATAAATTAGTGGAGTGATTTCCGGCGCGGCTTCCACAAAGAACCACGGGTCTACGCTGATGCAATGTCCGCCGACACCGGGTCCGGGGCTGAGGATCTTCACGCGCGGATGCAAATTCGCAATCGAAATCGCCTCCCACACATCCACGCCGAATTTATCCGCGAGACGCGAGAATTCGTTGGCGATGGCGATGTTTACATCGCGATAGGTATTCTCCATCAACTTGACCATCTCTGCCGTGGTCGCATCAGTCTTGATGATCTGTCCTTTTACAAAGGTGCCATAAAGATCATAACCTGCTTGCGCTGACTCTGGAGTCACACCGCCGATGACGCGTGCGTTTTCTATCAACTCACGCAAAATTTGCCCCGGCAAAACTCGTTCGGGTGAATAAGCCAAATGAAAGTCGCGCCCAGCTTTAAGTCCAGAACGAGCGAGGATGGGTGCGACCAGATCCACAGTCGTACGCGGCGGGGAGGTTGATTCCAGCACGACCAGATTTCCCTTCCTCAAAAATGGCACGATCGATTCAGCGGCGGACGTCACCGCGCGCATGTCTGCCAGTTTGTATGTCAGGCCATTGTATTCGCCGAATTTATTTTCCTGGAATGGGGTTGGCACGGCAATGATGAAGGCATCTGCGTCTTCAGGTTTGGTCGCGGCTCTGAAGTTTCCAGATTGAATGGCTTTCTGCACTTCTTCGAGCAAGCCCGGTTCGTGAATGTGGATCTGGCCCTTATTAATCGTTTCAATGATGTGCGGACTAATATCCACGCCGAGAACTTTGATGCCATGTGCGGCAAAAGTGGATGCGGTGGGCAGACCGATATAGCCGAGGCCGATGACACATATTTTTTGGAAGTTCACTGAGACTCCTTTAGGAGGGAATTTATTTTCAACGATCTTATTATACAGCCGTACGCGCCGATGTTCTTCAACACGAACATCTTAATCTGGCATTTCTCGTAAATAGAATCAAATTCACTCATCTGTTGTATAATCAAATGGAGGCACAATGGACTTTCTATTGGAACCAAATATTGCGTATCTGATTCTGCTGGGCGGCATTTTGCTCAGCTTGATGGCAATCGTTACTCCAGGGACAGGCCTATTTGAAGTGGGGGCGTTTTTCTGTCTGGCGCTGGCGGGCTATGCTGTTTACAATATGTCTTTTAATTGGTGGGCGATTGTCTTACTTGGTTTGAGTATCGTGCCTTTCATCTATTCCATTCAAAAACCAAAACGTGAACTTTATCTCGGGCTGTCTATTTTGTTACTCGTTGTGGGTTCAGTTTTTCTGTTTGCCATGGATGGCTGGAAACCTGCCGTCAATCCTTTTCTTGCGCTTGTCGCCTCGGGGTTGATGTTCATTTTTTTGTGGATCGTGGTGCGAAAAACTGTGCAAGCCGCGGGCGCGCGCCCGGTGCATGATCTTGAAACTCTTATTGGTTCAACCGGTGAAGCCAGATCAAATATCCACGAAGAAGGAAGTGTGTATATCTCAGGGGAGATGTGGTCTGCCAAAAGCGACGAGCTGATTTCCTCGGGCAGTACCATTCGTGTCGTCCGCCGCGAGGGTTTTATCCTCGTTGTTGAAAAAGCCGCTTAGTTAAACTCAAATTTTCTTTAGAAGGAGAAATAAAATATGAATAATCTTTTTGCAACTGGTGGTACCCTTTTTTGTCTTGTTGGTGCCGTGCTGATCATTGGTTTTGTATTTCTTGCCAATGCAATTCGAATCATTCCTGAATACCAACGTCTGGTTGTTTTTCGACTGGGCCGCGTATTGCCAGAGCCGAAAGGCCCCGGTATTGTCTTGTTGATACCGGTCATAGACCGCGCGGTGAAAGTAGACCTTCGCGAGCAGATCCGCGAAGTACCGCATCAGGTATCGATCACCAAAGATAATGCGCCCATCTCAATTGACTTCCTGTGGTACTACAAAATCTTAGACCCAGCCATGTCCGTTTTGCAGGTTGGTAACTTTGAATTATCCGCGGCTGGAATAGCGGCCACCACATTACGCGCGGTCATCGGCGGCATTCCATTGGATGATGTGCTTTCAGAACGCGAGCATATCAACAACATGCTCCGCACCCGCTTGGATGAAGTGACCGAACGCTGGGGTGTTAAAGTAACCAATGTCGAAATCCGTGAGATCGTTCCGCCACGCGAAGTGCAGGATGCAATGAATCGCCAAATGACAGCCGAGCGTGTGCGCCGCGCGCTGGTAACAGAATCTATGGGTGACCAGGAAGCTGCCAAGAACCGCGCAGAAGGTACCAAGCAAGCCGCCATTCTGCAGGCACAAGGTGAGCGGGAATCCAACATCCTGCGCGCTGAAGGCGATAAGCAATCTCAGGCATTACGCGCGGAAGGTTTTGCCGTCGCCTTGGAAGCCATCTTCAACGCCGCCAAATCAGTTGACCAAAAGACCATGACCTTGCAATATTTTGAAACCCTCAAGACCATCGGCTCCAGCCCATCCACCAAATTCATCTTCCCGATGGAATTCACCAGCATGCTGGATAACTTCCTCGGCAAAGATGCGAAGAAGTAAGCACGTAAATAAATAAAAAGAAAAAAGTGGAAAGTGGAGCAATGAAATTCCACTTTCCACTTTTTTATTGATACAATCTCCCGTCTATGGAAATTACCAAAGCCTCAATCCTTGATCTTAACGCGCTTCGCAAAATCGAACTGGAAAGTTTTGGGAAAGATGCGTGGCCTTTGTTTGATCTGATCGCCGTTTTAACTTTCAATGATGTGATCCGGCTTAAAGCTGTGGAGGATAACCAAATGGTCGGATTCGTAGCTGGAGATCCGCATCCGCGCGACGGGTGGGGTTGGATCTCCACTATCGCAGTGGATCCACGCTTTAGGAGGCGTGGCATCGGGCTTGCCCTGCTGCATGCCTGCGAACGCAAATTGGGCGTGCCGCAATCCCGTTTGACGGTACGAATATCGAATCAAAGCGCGATCACGATGTATGAAAAAGATGGCTATCAAACCAGGGAGATTTGGAAGGCTTATTACAATGATGGCGAAGACGGCATAGTAATGGAGAAGAACTTGAATCAACAGGAACACCATTGAAGCAACTCATTCACTTTATTAAAGGTTTATAATCAGCCAATATGCCTGAAATATTAAAACCCCCTGTTTGGGTAAACACAAAACAATTACTACAAAAAATGATGGATGATCTTGTCACACAAAACCGTGTGGCTGTGGATACTGAATCCAACAGCCTGCATGCTTTTCGTGAGCAGGTTTGTCTCATACAGTTCTCCTCAACCAATGCGGACTATCTCGTTGATCCGCTGGTGTTGAAAGATTTGAGTATTCTCGCGCCTATTTTTTCAGACCCAAAGATCGAGAAGATCTTCCACGCCGCGGAATATGATCTGGTTTGTTTGCGGCGCGATTTTCATTTCTCATTCGCCAACCTATTCGATACAATGCAAGCCGCGCGCATACTGGGTTATCCCGCCGTTGGCTTGGATCGGCTACTGGGCGATAAATTCAAGATCCAAACCGATAAGCGCCACCAAAAAGCAAATTGGGCCGCCCGCCCGCTGACGAAAGAACAGATCCATTATGCGCGCCTCGATACACATTATCTCTTTGCCTTGCGTGATATCCTTGAAGATGAGTTGGAAAAAAAAGGTCGCCTCGTATCTGCAAAGGAAGATTTCGCGCGCGCCTGTCTTTTTGAGGAACACAAACAAAAAGAGATCGGCGAATCATGGGGACGGTTCGCAACGCGCAAAGACCTTTCTCTGCGGGAGTTAACCATCCTGGCATTTTTATGCAAATGGCGTGATACAGAAGCAGAGAAGTTAAATCGCCCACCTTATAAAGTGATTATGGATGATGTCTTTGTTTTATTAGTCAAGAATCCCCCTCAGCAAAAAGTGGATCTTTCCGCCATGGGACTGAGCGAGCGGCAGATCGGCCTGTGGGGTGACGGGGTCTTGGCTGCGATACGGCGCGGAGTTGCGGCTCCACTGGTTGAACGGAAACAGGTCGAGGCGAAGAATGATGCGTTCCTTCGTCGCCTCGAAAAAATAAAGGCGTGGAGAAAAAATCTCGGGCTGGAATTGGGCGTCGAGTCAGATGTCATTCTGCCCAAACCGTATTTATCAGCGCTGGCGGAAAATCCGCCGAAGAATGCAGCAGAACTGGCGCTTATCATGAAAGACACTCCCTCGCGCGTGGAAAAATATGGCGCGCAAATTTTGAAGTTATTCGGAGTCAATAATGCGAATTAATTTTCATGGCGCGGCCCATACGGTAACAGGCAGCCAACATTTGTTGGAGATCAACGAATCGAAGTTGCTTTTGGATTGCGGGTTGTATCAAGGGAAACGCGCAGAAACATACGAGCGCAATTTGAATTTCGCTTATGACGTGAAGACTGTGAACGCGGTGATCCTTTCTCACGCGCATATTGATCACGCGGGGAATTTGCCCAATCTTGTCAAACAGGGCTATCAAGGACATATCTTCGCCACACACGCCACAGTGGATTTGGCCAGTTTGATGATCCTCGACTCGGCACATATTCAAGAGTCAGATGCGCAGTTTGTAAATAAGAAGCGCGCCCAGCGCGGTGAGACGCCCATCGAACCATTGTATACAACTGAAGATGCAGAAGATGTTGTGTCCATGTTCAAAGGCGTGGATTATGGCGAGGCGTTTGAGCCTATCCCCGGTGTGGTGGCGCGTCTTTTCGAAGCGGGGCATATTCTTGGCTCGGCTGGTGTTTCACTGGAGATCGAAGAGAAAGGCCGCAAGACCCGCTTGTGGTTCTCCGGCGATATTGGCAGATATCGAATGCCATTATTGCGTGACCCAATTCTGCCTGACGCAGTGGACACCTTGATCATGGAATCCACCTATGGCGACAAATCGCATAGCGACCCGGAAAAAGCTTTTATCGAATTTCGGGATGTTGTCAAACGTACCATCGAACGCGGCGGAAAAGTGATCGTGCCCGCCTTCGCTGTGGGACGCACTCAGGAATTGGTTTATAACTTAAATGAGATGATGCAATCTGGCGATGTGCCGCGCGTGCCAGTCTATGTGGATAGTCCGCTGGCGGTAAACGCAACGCAAGTTTTCAAGAATCACACTGAATGTTTTGATGAAGAGACTCGTCAGTTTGTGATGGAAGCGCGTCACCCCGCACTGGATTTCAAGATGTTGACTTATGTGAAATCTGTAGATGAATCGAAAGCCTTGAATGAACGCAAAGATCCCATGATCATTATCTCCGCTTCGGGTATGGCCGAAACTGGGCGCATCGTGCATCATATCCGCAATAATATTGATAACCCTAAAAATACAATTTGTATTGTCTCGTGGCAGGCTCCCAACACGATGGGACGCAGATTGGCAGATCGCGAACCGCAAGTAAATATCTTTGGCGAAATTTATCAACGCAAATGTGATGTGGCAACCATCGGCGGACTCTCCGGTCACGCGGGGCAGGACTTGCTCATGAAATACGCGCTGGACGTCAAAGATACAGTCAAACAAATATTTTTGGTGCACGGTGAAGAAAAACAAGCCATGACCTTGAAGGGACTTTTGAACGAACAAAAATTGAGTCAGGTGCATTATCCTAAACTGCACGAGAGCGTGGAACTGTAAAGCCATCCGCAGATTCGCCAGTTTTTTTTCGGTTATAATTCCGCCGCTTCACAAATTGGGGAGGTGCCAGAGTGGCTGAATGGGATAGTCTCGAAAACTATTGTGGGCTCCGGTCCACCGAGGGTTCGAATCCCTCCCTCCCCGCTAAAAAGCCTAACCGAAACGGTTGGGTTTTTTTTTCCACCGAGCGCCCCCATTATGGGGATGATATTCGAATCCCTCCCTCCCCGCAGCAACGACCCTAAAGGTTTTCAAAACCTTTAGGGTCTAATTTTTAATGGTAAGATTCGCTCAATGAAACTAAACCTCGCGCTTGCACAGATCAACACCAAATTAGGGGATGTGGATGCAAACCTCGCCAAGCATTTAGATTACATTAAACAAGCGAAATCTCAAAAATCGGATTTGCTCGTTTTCCCGGAACTTTCTTTAGCTGGATATGTCTTGCGGGAGTTGTTTGCCTCGGTCGCACACAAGCCGACAGAGGATGACCCCGTCTTCAAGCACCTACTAAAAGAGAGTCATAATCTCGACCTGGTGGTTGGATTCGTTGACGAGGATTCTCGTCATCGCTTCTACATCGCCTCTGCCTATCTTTCCGGTGGAAAAGTTCTACATGTGCACCATAAAATTTATTTACCAACCTACGGCCTCTTCGACGAAGGCCGCTTCTTTGCATGGGGAGATTCGATCCGCGCTTTTGATACCCGTTTTGGCCGTGTGGGCATGTTGATCTGTGAAGATTTCTGGCACGCTTCCCCGCCATATTTACTCTGGCTCGACGGCGCAGACATTATGCTTTTTTCCTCCGCCTCGCCCGGACGCGGCCTAAACGACAAAGAGAAACTTGAATCCGCGCGCTGGGTGGAACGCGTGACCAAAGCCTACGCGAGTATGTTCACTTCGTTTGTCGCGCATGCCAACCGCGTAGGCTATGAAGACGGCCTGCACTTCTGGGGTGGAGCGACACTTTTTGACCCGAATGGAGAAGAGATCGCCATCGGTCCATACAATGAAGAAGCCCTAACCTTCGCCCAAATGGATCTAAATCAACTACGCCGCACACGCGCCCGTTTGCCATTGTTGCGTGATGAACGCACCAGTCTTGTGCAAAAAGAATTGGGCAGGATACTTTCCCGTGATTGATTTGACTCTCTCCATCAACACAGACCTGGCGCGTGAAATCCTCACAGGATTTATTAAATCCGAAGTGACACGCATTGGAATGTCTCACGCAGTCGTCGGGCTTTCAGGCGGGCTTGATTCCGCGCTTTCCTGTGTTTTGGCCGCCGAAGCACTCGGCGCTGAAAATGTGCTCGCGGTGCGGATGCCATATAAGGCATCCAGTAAAGATTCTCTTGACCATGCTCAGTTGTTGATCGATCAACTTGGGGTGCAAAGTAAAACAGTTGAGATCACAGATATGGTCGAACCGCTCTTTAAACTTGATCCTGATATTTCAAAAATGCGTATGGGCAATATCATGGCGCGTGAACGCATGATCGTATTGTTCGATCAAAGCGAAGTTTTTAAAGGACTCGTCATCGGCACGAGCAACAAGACCGAGATATTACTCGGCTACAGCACGCATTACGGAGACGCTGCCAGCGCAATGAATCCCATCGGCGACTTATACAAGACCCAGGTTCGCCAACTTTCACACGCTTTGAATATTCCCGCTCCCATCATTGACAAGCCGCCTTCAGCGGATCTATGGGAAGGTCAAACAGATGAAAGTGAATTGGGATTCACATACGAAGAAGTGGATAAAATCCTCTACCTGCTCGTTGACCAGCGCTACAGCCCACTGGAAGCCATGGAAGTGGGCTTTGACGAAAAATTTATCAATGCTGTCATGACCCGTATTCGACGCAATCAATTCAAACGCATGCAGCCGCCGATCGCAAAAATAAGCAACCGCACCATTGGATACGACTTTTTATACCTTCGCGATTGGGGGACTTAAATTTAATTGAAAATAAAAATCCCACCTGCTTTAAAACATTATCGTTATCGTTATTTGTGGTTTGGCTTATTGATCTCGATTGCCGGGTCGCAGATGCAGAGCGCCGCCATTCATTGGCACATCCGCGACCTGAGCGGTGTCCCTGACCCGATGGCGCTTGGCGGAATTGGCCTCGCGCGCATCCTGCCCGTCATCATTTTTTCCATCCTCGGCGGAGCAGTTGCGGATAATTACAACCGCCGCAATATTTTATTTGTCACACAAAGTATATTGGCTTTGCAGGCGCTTGTTCTCGCATACCTAACTTTTAGCGGATCGATCACCATCCAATATATTTATATCTTGACCGCGATCCAAGCCTCCGCCATGGCGTTTGATCTGCCCGCCAGACAATCTCTCGTACCGAATTTGGTTCCACGTGACATCCTGCCTTCCGCCTTTAGCATGAACACCATCGCCTTCAATGTTGGAGCGATCGGCGGACCGCTGCTTTTTGGCTTCGTCCCTGAAGGCGCGCTGGGCTATGCTTATATTATCAATTCGATTTCGTTTGTCGCGGTGCTCATCGCTTTATTTTTAATGGGAGATGTCCCGCAAAATGTAAATCAGGCGGGCGGAATTAAATTTTCCGCCATGTGGGATGGCGTCCGATTTATTTTCAAACGCCCGTTGATTTCTTCCACCATGCTGATGGATTTCATCGCCACATTTTTTGCGTCCGCCAACACCATGCTCCCGATCGTGGCGCGCGATATTTTGAATGTCGGCAAAACTGGTTTTGTCTGGCTTACCTCTGCTCAAGCGATCGGTTCAGTTGGCGCGGGATTGGTAGTTTCTCAATTTCCAAAAATACGCAAACAAGGCCAGTTATTTTTCGGGTCAATTCTTATCTTCGGACTTGCGACCATCTTGTTTGGTTTCAGCACAACTTTTACCCTTGCGATGATCGCGTTATTCCTGATCGGGGCGGCCGACGCGGTCAGCACGGTCATCCGCAACACGATCCGACAAATGCAAACCCCCGATCATATCCGCGGACGAATGACCAGCGTATCTCAGATCTTTTTTATGGGAGGCCCTCAACTTGGTGAAGTGGAGGCGGGCTTGGTGGCTGTTGCATTCGGTGTGCCATTCGCGATCATCAGCGGCGGAGTTGGCTGTATTCTTGGGCTGGGATTTGTCGCGTGGAAGTGGCCGCAGTTATCCAAATACAACGGCGATGAGCCAACCCCCGCTGATTAACTACACCTTCGCCAAAAAATCCATCTGATGAGCAATATAGACCAACTCGCCGCGTTCAATTTGAGCGCGGCGTTCTTTTATCCAATTTGCAAACGCAGCCGTATTTAATTCAGCATGACCCGCCAGCGACTCTTCAAAGAAATGTAAAATGAAATGCAGGAAATATGCCTCGTCGGCAGGATACTTTCTATTCACAGAATGCACCACCCAATCAGACGCGCCCGCGGCCAGCACTTGAGCGCCAGCCATTTGCAGGTGGCTGAACAAATGCCGCCCCGCGCGGCTATCGCCGCCCGTCGGGCGCGCATCCATCGTCGCGTGATACAAACGCTCGATCTGTTCATCCAACGCTGAATCAATGGATGGCTCAAGCGAAGTCACTCCGTCGAAATTAATTGTCAGCCACGCTAAATTTTTTGTGAGAGTAAGCAGCTTCGGCATACTTTCAGGCATCGGCAGCAGATCCAAAAACGCATGCGCGATCAAGAGGTACGCAGGAGTGGAATTTTTTTTTATGAAATCGAAGACATCTGCGCACTCAAAGCGGATGAGGACATCGCGAGTCTGATCGAACACTCGAAGTTGATCCTGCTCGATTGTTTCCACGCTCAAGCCTGCTTCGACAGCCCAAAGTGGAATCCACTCTTTGGCAGATTCAATGTTCTCTGACATTTCGTCTACGAGAATGTAATTAGCTTTTGCAAGCAGTTCCCAGCGCACCAGACGCGTCAGCATTGTCCCGATCCCCGCGCCGACTTCGATGATCCGAATCGGCGCGGAGGGTAAATTCGCCTTCAAAGAATCGAAGACGGTTTGGTTAAGCGCGCGGTCATCCACGCTTTGTTTGGATAGTAAATAATGAGGGAAGGAATATTCCATTAAGGTTTTTCAGACCACAAAAGCCAAAGCAGCGCAGCTTCCGCGATCTTGGCAGGCACACCGTAAATGGAATCATGCCCGAAGAAAGGCTCGCCGCTGATGATGACATATTGGATGACCCAAATAAAGATCCAGGCCGCGATGGTCAGGATAATGTAGCCGAATAAACCTTGCCATACCAATTTGTGACGATCCTGAAAAAATTTGATCGGTAAAAAATAAGCGCCGAGTAAACCTAGAAAGCCCAATCCATTTAAAATAAACAGTGGATCTGGGGAGGAGGGAAAAAGCACCTTATCAAAAGCCGCGGCAAGATGTAACAGCGCGGTGAAAATAACCAGCACGACGATCCCAATTTGTTTACTATTAAGTTTCATAATTGATCTCCTTATAAAATAAAGTTTTTTACTAGACGGAATTACATCTCATATTATTACTTCATAACCCCGCGGCCTGCCAAAAGTAACCCCAATCCGCCGATCAAAATATCACGGGCGCGAATGAGCAGCGTGACGCCGATCGCGGATGCCGCTGAAATTCCAAATGCGCCCAGCGCAAATACTTGACTCGCTTCCAGAGCGCCCAATCCGCCGGGCAATGGGACGAGGAACGCCAGCCAGCCTGCCGTCCACGCGGCGATGGTTTGCCAGAACGATAAATTGATTCCGAGGAATGATGTGATCAGAAAAAATTCGCTGACCATTCCCAGCGCGGCAAGAATGGAAACAAAAATTGCAGATACCAATGATGATAAATGTCTGCGGCAAAATGTGCCCGCCATTCGTTCTGAGGCCGCGATAAAGCGCACCGTTTTATTTTTTGAAAATTTTCGCAGGATTGCTGATACTGGATATTTTCCCTTGTACAATAAAATGATATGGATGGGCGGCCATAATAACAGGACGACCAATCCGCTCAGACTCAGCAGGGATTTGCTTCCGCTTGCAGAAAATATCCCAGCTTGAAGGATCGCCGTTAGCCCAACGCTGAGCAAAATAAAGTTTGCTAGAAACTCCAACAGCTTATCCATCACAACCGTGGATGTGGCGCGCGTGTACGTCATGCTGTATTTGCGTTCCAAATATAAAACTTGAAGCGGTTCTCCGCCCACCTGCGGCCCAAGTGTAAAGTAGCTAACACCAAAGACCGAAAGCCGAATTGCCAGCAAAGGAAAAAATGAAATACTCTTTTTTTCGGCGCGGACGATCAGCCACCAGCGTAAGGTGATGAGCAGGTATATGACAATATTAATTCCCAACAACGCGAGTATTTGCCAGAGTTGTAGATTTTTCAGGGAATTCCAAATACCCGACAACGGCGCATTGCGCAGGGCAAAATAAAGTAAGGCGGCCAGAACCAGATAGATGACGAAGGTGCGCGCCTTCACCCTGATCCTCTCCCCAAGCGTGAGGGTCTGATTCCCTTCCGGGGATGAGGGAGAGTTTTTCATAGTACGTTAACACCTTCGCCTGCAGGTGGGTTTTCTATGAGACGTGTCATTTCTGCGAGCACCGCCTGATGAATAACCTTCGCATCGGTTGTTCCCAATTCTTTCACAGTGATCGGTTTTCCAATTTGCACAGTCACACTGACAGGTTTTACGTTCCATACGATCATGGCTAATAATTGGAACGCGGCGGCTAATTTCTCTCTTTCAACTTTTGTCTTTTTTATCTTGAGCAATGGAGAATTCGCGGCTTTGTCCCAGATCACGTTTCTGACCAGCATAGGCAGAATGGCAGCCTCAGGAGCCATGCGGATAAAGATGCCGACGCTGTCTGTCCACGATTGCAGGGATTCTGTCGCACCAGGATATACCTGCGGGTCGGGTTCGATCTCGCCTGCGGGGAAGGTCAACGCCGAGCCGCCTGAACGTAAATATCCACTGACCTGACGGATAAGCGCCATGCGTGAAGTGGGATCATCTTTTACAAAAAATAGTTGTTTGCTCATGTTGGGAAGCGCGATCAGGAAGGGACGGTCAAGCGCGATGATCTTTAGCTGTGGGATATTAAGCGCGCAAAAAATGGAGACGGTGTCGGTCATGCCTGGGTGGTTGGATAATGCCAGAAAAGCCGAATCAGGAATCAGGTCAAGACCAAAGACACGTATATCTTTGACGAAGTGTTTTGCAATCTGACGCGAAGCATCCACCAAGCCTTGTTCTTCGACAGCGTTGTCAAATTCCGCAACGTGTTTTGCCAAAGTTCGCGCGGGCTTGAGGAAAAGTTTTCGCAACAAACGCGCCAGAAGCGGGCGTTGCTGCCAGACAAAAGAGGAGACGAGATCGTCGAGGTTAATGGAAGTGAGGAGATCGAGGTTGGATGTCATTCAGGTTCGATTGAAAAATGAAGAGGAAAGCCTTCAAGCCCCGCCGCGAAATGCGCTTTGTTGATGCGCTTCTCTGCTTCAGCTTTGGGGAGTGTTTGCACATAAGCCGCGCCGTTGAAATGCGCGACGAGCATGGTGTCCATTGCGCCAGACTGGCTGAGGCAGAAAATGGAAGTGAGCACATTCACAACAAAATCCATCGGCGTGACATCATCATTGTGGATGATGACTCGGTAAAGTGGCTCAAGTTCGGTTTTTGTTTCTTCGGTGCTCTCGATTTCAGGAGTGATTTGTAGATTCATAATTTAAACACAAAGGGCTCAAAATTTTTTGAAAAGCAAAATCGCGCTATGTGCGAGGATTTTCTGGGTTTTCGGCATTTTGAAAAGTTAATAAGCGGTCTGTTTATAGTATAGTCGCCATTTCCCCATTAAAGATGAATTGATGGTTTGGTACTATACCACCAATCTTTGATATTTAAATAACACAAAAGCCCGCCTCTTACAAGACGGGCTTCCTTTATGCTAGATTACACCGCAACTGACATTTGCTCCTTCGCGGATTCGAATCCCCGGCGCAACGCTTCATAATTCTTCGGGAGTAAATGCTGATGCCTCGCTGGTAAATGCGCCTTCAGCGCGGCTTCAATTGTTTCCAGAGCCAATTCAGGCAAAGCAGCCAGCAGCGCGCCGACGGTTACCATGTTGGTTAATTTCCTGTCGCCGATCTGTTCCGCGATCTCATTCGCTGGGATAAAGATTGTATTGATGTCTGCGCGTTTTGCGCCGCGATCGATCATGGATTGATTGACAACCAACGTCCCACCTGTTTGCATCATGGTTTCATATTTATTATACGAAGGCAGATTGAGGGCGATGACCAGCGGCGGATTCTTCACCAGCGGCGAACCAATTTCATGGTCGGCAATGACGACGGTGCAGTTCGCTGTGCCTCCGCGCATTTCGGGTCCGTAGGATGGGATCCACGTTACTTGCTTGCCCGAATCCATGGCCGCATAAGCAATGACCTGACCTGCGAACAACACTCCCTGTCCGCCAAAACCTGAGATGATGATTTCTTTTTGCATGTGTTTTCCTCTTTATTTAAATACCAAGGAGGCAAAGGTCACGAAGTTTTTTTTCATTCTTCATAACTTATCCTTCAGCTTTATACTTTTATTTGCTTTATTGCTTCGCTGATCTTGTAATCACCGAGCGGATAAAATGGAACCATGTGTTCTTCCACAAACTTCAACGAGTTGACAGGTGTTATGCCCCAGTTGGTTGGGCAGGTGGAAAGCAGTTCAACCATCGAGAAGCCAAGTCCGCGCGACTGAGTTTCAAACGCCATGCGGATCGCTTTCTTCGCGAGGCGAATATTTTTTGGGTCATGTAATGAGCGCCGTACGCAATAACCAACGCCATCTAATGTCGAAAGCATTTCAGCCACTTTGATCGGGTAGCCTTGTGTTTCCACATCACGGCCATTCGGTGAAGATGTGGTCTTCATCCCCGGCAAAGTCGTTGGCGCCATCTGTCCGCCGGTCATGCCGAAGTTTGCGTTGTTGATGAAGATCACGGTGATGTTCTCACCGCGCGCGGCGGCATGTACAATTTCGCCCATGCCGATCGAAGCCAGATCACCGTCGCCTTGATAGGTGAAAACGATTCTGTCAGGCATTACACGCTTTACACCGGTTGCCATCGCAGGCGCACGTCCGTGCGGGGCTTCCACAAAATCAGTATCAAAATAATTGTAAGCA
Organism: Chloroflexota bacterium; assembly: GCA_026390015.1. GTDB lineage: Bacteria > Chloroflexota > Anaerolineae > Anaerolineales > Villigracilaceae > Villigracilis. The sequence continues at coordinate 18,103 of JAPLGS010000098.1, forward strand.
AACACCGAACAGCCCACAGGCGCGACGCCGATCGTTTTTTCGAGCACACCCATCTCTTCCAATACTTCCGCCACCAAACGATGAGCCACTCCATGTGTACAGCCGGGGCAATAATGGGTGGGCGTATCTGTAAATCCTTCGGGTCTATCGTAGACTAAATTTTCAGTTGCCATGTTTACCTCTAAGCGTGCGCCATACGTTCAAGCCACGCGTCGCGCGGATGAACATCTAAACTTAATTTGCTTTTTGCCATGCGATGGATCTCGTTTAGGATCTCATCCGGGAATGGGACGACTCCGCCGAGCCTCCCATAGAATTCGACGGGCACGCGGCCTTTTACAGCCAGGCGGACATCTTCCAGCATTTGACCTGAATTCATCTCTGTGACAAGGAACGCATCCGCCCGCGCTGTGAGCTGGTCAATCACCTCATAGGGAAACGGGCTGACAGTGATCGGTCTTAACAAACCTACCTTAATTCCCTCAGTGCGTGCTTCACGGACTGCCGACAATGCGATGCGTCCAGCCGTGCCAAAGCCAACGACGACAATTTCTGCATCATCGAGGAAATATTCTTTATAACGAACTTCTTTGGCTTCGATGGTTCGCCAGCGATTAAGAACCCGTAGATTCATCTTCTCTTCTTCTGCGGGCTCAATGTAGATCGAGGAAAGAACCCGCCGTTCGCGTTTGCCCATTTTGGCGTCAGTATTCCAATCCCAATTTTCGCGATGGACAGGTTTCATCTCAGGCATTTCCGCGGGCTCCATCATTTGCCCCACACAGCCGTCGAGGATGACCATGCAAATTGCGCGGTATTTCTCTGCCAGGTCAAAGGAAAGAGCCGTTAGGTCAATGGCTTCCTGCACAGACGCGGGCGCGAGCACGATCGGTTGATAGTCACCATGTCCACCGCCGTGGACTGCCTGGTTGTAATCGCCTTGGGCTGGTGCGATGTTGCCGAGACCTGGTCCGCCGCGCATCACGTTGACCAAGACTGCGGGCACTTCTGTTCCCGCGATGTAGGAAATTCCTTCCATCATCAAACTCATCCCTGGGCTGGAAGAGGATGACATGACACGCACGCCTGTGCAAGCCGCGCCGTAGACCATGTTGATCGCACCGAGTTCAGATTCAGCTTGCACGAAAGTTCTTCCAAGTTCGGGCATTCGCCGCGAGAGGTATTCCAAAATTTCTGTTTGCGGGGTGATGGGATAACCGAAGTAAGCCTCAAGCCCCGCGCGAACAGCGGCTTCGGCAATGGCTTCGTTTCCTTTCCATAATTCTTTTGGCATTTTATCTCCGTGAAAATTTTAAATACAAAGGAATTCTTTCATCCTTGCATTACAACAGCCGCTTTTGAGGTCACTTCGCGATATACCGTGATCGCCGCATCTGGACAAACCAGCGCGCAAATAGCACACCCCGTGCAACCGTCTTTGAACGTGTGCGCGGGGTGGTAGCCCTTGGGAGTGAGATGTGACATATTGAGCTCCATCACATCTTGCGGGCAGGCGCTAATGCAAAGTTCACATCCTTTGCAATAAGTATCACTGACTTCGATCCAACCTTTTGCAGGCATTCAGGCTCCTTTTGTTTATTTGAGAAGTTAGACAGTAATTAGCGGGAATGCCCGCCAGCCTGATTATGGCTCTTAGTGCAGGTTGTTGCCAGTGTAAAGCGTCACAAAGGATAGCGCCGAAGGTCATTGCTTTTTACCTTATGAATTGCTCGAGATTTTCCTTCAATCTCTCTGCTTGATTTTTTATTCATCGACTTAAATTATTGCCCCGCAGGTTTACCGGGTAACCCCATCCCGTTGATGGCTGGAATGTGTTCGGCTTTTAGTGTAAGCCAATGCGCTGAAGTGGTAGAATTAAATCCCATGAAAATACATAAACTATTGGTTATTTCTCTTCTGTGCACCTTATCGTTGTTTTCGGTGGGCTCTCTTGTTGCTTGCTCATCTTCAACGGCTATGCCTCATGCAGACAAACCCAATATTATCCTGATCCTCACAGATGACCAGCCGTATCACACTTTGCAATACATGCCCACCGTGCAGAAGGAATTGGTGGCGAAGGGAGTGAATTTTACGAACGCTTATGTTACTACGCCTTTGTGCTGCCCAAGCCGTTCAAGTATTCTCACCGGATTATTTGCCCATAATCATGGCGTAAAGACCAACCGGGCTCCCATCGGTGGTGCGACTGTGTTTAAGGATTCATCTACGCTGCCGGTGTGGATGCAAAGTGCGGGGTATCGTACTGCATTGATGGGTAAATATTTAAATGATTATGACGCTCTCCCCGAAGGATATATCCCTCCGGGTTGGAATGAGTGGCATGCATTTGTCAAAAAAGACCCTGCCAAGGATTTCTACTTCGGCTACACTCTCGATGAAAACGGGAAGACAGTCCAATATGGATTTGATTCCAAGGATTACAGTACCGATGTTTTGGGCGACAAGGCTGTTAATTTCATAAAAGAAAATCGAGGCGTACCTTTTTTTCTAATGTTTACACCTTATTCTCCTCATCAACCTTATATGGCGGCAGACCGTCATAAGGATCTGTTCAAAACATACGATACATTTTCCCCGTACACCCCGCCCAATTATTTTGAAGCGGATATCCGCGATAAGCCAGCCTGGCTCAATTCCTACGAACCGCAAACCGAGGATTATATTGAAAAGGTTTATCAACGCATGTTGCGCTCCCTCATGGGCGTAGATGATGCAGTAGCTGGGATAATAGCTGCGCTAGAGAAAGAAGGAATTCGAGATAACACGATCATCATCTTTATGTCTGATAATGGGTTGGCGCTGGGAGATCATCGACTGATCGGGAAAGCCTGCCCGTACGACATCTGTATTCATGTTCCTTTTGTTGTTTCATATCCAGATAAAATATCTGCCGCTCGCGTAGATTTGAACATGGTCCTGAATATAGATATTGCCCCCACCCTGACTGAGCTCGTCGGCATCTCCAATATTTCCGCTTTCGATGGGCAAAGTTTCCTGCCCTTACTAACGGATCCGTCTGCACAATTCCGCGATGGATTCCTATTCGAGCAATATCAGGATGATAGTGAAGACCGCAGTATGACTTCACTCGTGCCTGCTTATGTTGGTTTTCGTACCAATGAATGGAAGTATGTTGAATATGAAACAGGTGAGCAGGAGCTCTATGATCTTAAGAATGACCCGTACGAAATGGAAAACCTTATCAGCAAGCCTGGTTACGATGATGTGATTTCAAATTTGCAGAAGAGAATTAATCAATTGCGGAGCAAATAGTTTTGATGAAAAAACATACAGTGGTTTTATTGATTTTGATTTTACTGGGAGCAGGGTATTTCTTTTTATTCTGGTTGCCAAACTCCACCGGTGCGCGTGATTTCAATATGACTTTTATCTTTGAGCAGGATGAACCCGCCCAATATCCACATGTGATAAGGATGCTTGAACCCGGCAAAACACTGGCGCGTACAGTGTATCGATTTTTTGCCTATCAGCACTACTATTTTGGCTTCCCATATTATTTTTATTCAGCGATGATCTTGTTACCGGCAAAATTTCTCGGCGGTTGGGAAAATGTCTCTCTCAACATGCTGCTTCTCAGGCAGTTTGTAAGTGTCCTGCCAATGCTTTTCGCAATCACCATCCTGGTGTATTTGCAGACTAGATTTCGATCCTATCTTGAATCCATTTCACTGTTTTTGATCCTTTTGGCTGTCCCTGCGGTTGTATTCAACAATATGTGGATCCATCCGGATAGCCTCGTTTTTTTGTTTATTGTCCTAACCTTTTTCTTTCTCGATAGGGATGATTTGCACTTTGGGAAAAATTTTTATTTCGCTGCGTTAGCTTGCGGGTTCGCGGTAGCAACCAAGTTGATTGGCTTGTTCTTCTTCCTTGCCATTCCCTACTATATTTTCCTTGGCTGGCATCAGAGACGGATCGATCTACGCAAGGCGTTGATCAGCGCAACTTTTTTCGTCATCATAATGTTCTCGACTTTTGTACTGGCAAACCCATTCCTTTATTGGGCCTCTGAGAGAGTCTTTGCGTTCAAGACCCAGGCCAATCTTCATGAAGCAATGGGCAGTGGATTTATCGTCACGTACAATAACGGCCCGTTGTTATGGTTACAGGTCTTCGAAAAATGGTATGGATTGCTTATCTTTATCCTCTTTGCACTTGTCTCGGCCTTGATCGGTGCTTTCAAAGGGGAAAGGCGACTTCTAAACCAGTTGATCCTGTTTTGGTCTTTGCCGTTTATGGCATACATTGCTTTTGCTTTGGTGATTCGCGCCAAACATTTTCCGCTTCCCATTCTTTTGCCGCTTTTTTCTGCCTTACCCGCTTATTTCACTTTTTTTGGCCTGCAGAAATTCACAAATCCATTTCGTGAATATCTAAGGGAAAATTCATTCCGCCTGGCATTGACTCTAATTGGGTTGGCGATAGCCGGTGCACAGGTGGTTTTCAGTTTCGGGAAGAGCATACCGCTTTATTTGGATAATCTCCATCGCGAAGAGACCAGCCTGCCCCTTCAATTTTATTCACGGCTTGAGCAGGACTATCTCTCGAAAATCATTCTGGATCGCAATATTGTTATTTTTCGCGACGTGATGATGTATATCCCCAATCTGTCTAAGTATGAAGACCACTTCAAGTGGGGTGTATCCAATTATGAGATCGCCACAAAGCAAAACCCTGATCTATTGATATTGAACAAACAGCATTTATATGATTACACTCAAGCGGGTCAGTTAGAGGGTGCCAAAAACCCTGATTTTGTATTTACGGTTGAATTTTACAAAAATGTTCTTAATGGAACTGTGAAAGGCTACACACTTCTTTACCAGGATGATTTTGGTATTGTTTATTTGAGCACGCCTTTGTATGAGCATTTTTTTACATCAAATTAACTTGGAGGATACCAAATGTCTGCTATGTCAAATCCTGTCATCATAGATGCAATTCGCACGCCGATCGGCGCATTGGGGGGTGTACTCGCCTCCATTCGCCCTGACGATATGGCTGCGCATGTTATCAAAGCCATTCTTGAACGTAATCAAATTGACCCTGTGCTTATAGAAGAAGTATTTTTTGGATGCGCGAATCAAGCTGGTGAAGATAATCGCAACGTGGCGCGTATGGCGGCTCTGTTATCTGGTCTGCCGCTTGAAGTAGGAGGCGTGACTGTGAATCGTTTGTGCGCCTCAGGTCTGAATGCGATCAATCAAGCTGCGCGCGCTATCAGAGCGGGCGAGGGGGATGTATATATTGCGGGCGGAGTCGAATCTATGAGCCGCGCACCCTACTCACTTCCAAAAGCGGAAGCGGGTTATTCATTCGGAAATTTAACAGCTTATGACACAGCCCTCGGCTGGCGTTATCCAAATCCAAAAATGAAAGAAATGTATGGCACCGATTCAATGGGCGAGACTGCCGAGAACATCGCGAAGGAACGTCCACACATTACGCGCGAGATGCAGGATTCGTTTTCTGTACGTTCACATCAACGTGCGATTGCGGCAATTGATTCAGGCAGATTTAAACAAGAGATCATCCCCCTTTCCATTCCACAAAAAAAAGGTGACCCAAAGATCGTGGATACAGACGAACGTCCACGTCGGGATACTACAATGGAATCACTTGCCAGGCTCAAGCCTGCTTTTGCAAAGGAGGACGGAACTGTTACAGCTGGAAATTCGTCTGGATTAAATGATGGCGCTTCTGCTTTACTGATCATGAGCGAGGAGAGGGCGAATGGATTGAATCTTAAGCCGCTTGCGCGCATCGTGACTTCTGCTTCGGCGGGTGTGCCTCCGCGAGTGATGGGATATGGCCCCATCCCCGCGACGAAGAAGGCCTTGGAGCGGGCTGCTTTGCAAATGAAAGATATCGGCTTGATGGAATTGAACGAAGCCTTCGCTATTCAATCCCTCGCAGTGATCGAAGGTTTGGAAATTGATCCTGAGTTTGTCAACGTCAATGGCGGCGCGATCGCCATCGGGCATCCGCTTGGCTGTTCGGGTGCGCGCCTCGTCACAACACTTGTGCATGAAATGAAACTGCGCGGCAATGTGAAGTTTGGCATAGCAACTCTCTGCGTTGGGGTTGGCCAGGGTGAAGCGACTGTACTTGAGTATCTTGGATAGTTATAAATTGGATGTCTTTACTGATTAAAAGGATTACCATGAAAAAAATAATAATCCCCATTTCATTTTTGATCCTTGCTGCGGTTGCTTGCAGTTTATCTTCGAGGTCGAATCTTTTACCAGTGCCGCCAACGATAAATCCTGTAGCGGCTACTGCGGTAGTAATGCCAACCCTAAAGCCTGTCTCGGCTACGAAGGTAGTTACTCCAACCTTAAATCCTACCTCGGCCGCTTTGGTAGTTACACCAACCCAAACTTTTCAACCCCCCACGTTTACTTCTGTTGCGCCTGTTCAACCTGATTCATCAAATACAATTCGATTTGACGCTGGTGGCACGTGGATGGATTTGTTGGATAATATCAATCCGGGCGCCAGCAAGATCTACACCTTGAATGCCACCAAGGGACAGATCATGTCTGTTTCCATTCTTGGCGCGAATCAAGCCGGCGTCTGGGGATATTTTCCAATTGAAATTAAGGGAAGCGATGGAAAGATCCTTTGTCCTGTTTTCAAGGATACTGAATGTAGTTTTTGGCGCGGTAAATTACCTTTGTCTCAGGATTATTTCATAAAGGTCACGCCAGCCGGTGACCTGACGGATTTCATTCTGCGCGTTGCCATTAACCCGCCTGGAAAATCGGAGCAACTCTTTCAATACAAAAATCCCGCCACGGGACTTTCGCTCACTTATTCCGATCAATTTGGTCCCGCTCGTTTTCCATCATCAGCCAATAACAAAACAAATTCAGAATTGGTGCTCCAATTTATTGATACGAATTCCTATGTAAAAACAAATCTGAGCGAGGTATATTTCCTGCTTGGCTCATCGGCTGATCCGCAGATCGTGGCATCCTGCACGGATGTCAACCAAAGCTTCGAGCCTGAACAATTGGACGGGAATGAAGTCATTAATGGTTATACCTTTGTCCACAGCAGTTCGGACGGCGCGGGTGCGGGCAACTATTATCAGCAGGAAATTTATCGCATGGTCAATAAGAACGTGTGCTATGAAGTGATCTATTTCATCCATTACACGAATATCGGCAATTACACGCCCGGCCAGGTAACAGAATTTGACATGAATGGATTATTGCAGAAGTTCAATACGATCCTTTCCACATTTAGTTTGAAGTGATTCCTGATTGTTCTGTCTTTGATGTAAAATTGTTGTATGCCAAAACTAAAATATTATGTAGTTTGGAAAGGGCGAAAAACAGGTATCTTTACTTCATGGGCGGAGTGCGAAAAACAAGTAAAAGGTGTTGTTGACGCACAGTTTAAAGCCTTTGAAAGTGAAGCTGAAGCGGAGGCCGCATTCCTTGGCAGGTATGATGATTACCAGGGAAAATCATCTTCCAGTGGAAAATGGAAGACAGCCAGTGTCCAACCCGTTTTTCCTTCCATTTGCGTGGATGCGGCCTGCAGTGGTTCGCCTGGCAAAGTGGAATACCGTGGAGTGAATACAAAAACAGGTGAGGATATCTTTCATGCCGGACCGTTTGCTCAGGGAACGAATAATGTGGGTGAGTTCCTCGCGATCGTTCACGCCTTGACTTGGGAGGGAAAGCATAACTCGCATGTCACCATTTATTCTGATTCGCAAAACGCGATCTCCTGGGTGATCACAGGTATTTGTAAAACCAATCTTAATCACACACAAAAAAATGCCCTGCTCTTTGCCCTCATTCACAGCGCAGAGAATTGGCTGGCCGAGAACGAACTTCCTGAGAATAAGATATTGAAATGGGATACCAAATTATGGGGCGAGAATCCCGCAGACTTTGGACGCAAGTGAATCACAGAGGATCAATGGGTAATTTAAGATGAAGTGGCTATCGTGGTCATGGACATTTGGCCGCATACGCGGCGTGGATATCCGCTTCCATTTTTCCATGTTGTTCAGCATACCGATTGCGTATTATCTCTTTCAGCCGATCAATCTGAGGGAAATAATAGTCGCACTTTTTTGGGTGTTTGGATTCCTAGTCTGCATTTTCCTGCATGAATTTGGTCACATGCTTGCCGCCCAGCTGGTAGGCGTTGAAGTAAAAAGCATCGTGATCTGGCTCTTGGGTGGATTCACGAACCTCAGTCGCAAAGCTGAAAAGCCATTGCATCATTTACTGATCTCCGCAGCGGGGCCATTGGTCAATATGTTTCTGGCTTTCTTATGCGTCCTTTTTTATATTATTTTATCTTTTGTGCTTTTACCAAGCTTTCAAAACGTGGAACATTTTTTGTGGGTACAGACAATTGTCAATTTATTATTTTCCCTGACGCTTGTAAATCTTATTCTGGTTGCTTTCAATATTTTACCCATCTATCCATTGGATGGAGGAAATATCCTTCATTCCATAATGGAGATATTCTTCGGTAAATCAAATGCAGATCTGATTACCCTCATCATCAGCATACCCATTTTATTTGGCTTGATCATCTTCGGCCTACTCACCCACGATTATTTACTCCTCTCCTCCTGTGTTTTGATCGGACTCGCGATCAGCACACTTAACCGTTCATCGCAACAATGGATTAATCTAGGCATCAACTTTCTTTTTAAACGTTCCGTCTATTATTATCTGCAAGGTGATTTTGAACGCGCCATTCAATATTACACCCGTGATATTGAACGCGAGCCTGATCAACCCACTCATTATCTGGCACGGGCGGCTTGTTATTTGAATCTTCTACATAAAGAAAAAGCTCTTGCAGATGTGGAACGCGCCTTAAAGCTTGCTCCGAAGAATGCCGTTGCACTTCAGTTGCGCGGCGAGTTGTATTCAATGGATAAAGATTTCGAACCTGCCCTGGAGTTTTTCACGCGCGCACAGGAGATCAATCCGAATTGGGCGGTTCCTTATTTTGACCGTGGGTCTGTTCTGATGGATAAAAAGGAATACACGCTCGCCTTGGAAGAGTTGAAAAAAGCCATCGCGCTTCATGGACAATTCGCCCTGTTCTATGTGGTCCGTTCACAGGCGTATTTCAGGCTTGGGAACCTCGGCGCCGCGCACAAAGATCAGGATCAAGCTGTCAGCCTCTCTGAAAAAGATGCATTGACAATGGTCGAAGTGAACATGCAAATTTATGAAGGTTACCTCGATTGGGCTGAAGACTATTATGCGGGCGTGCTATTAAAATATCCAAACTCATGGTATGCCTATCAGGGCCGCGCAGACGCATACCGCACAAACAAAATTTATGATAAAGCGGTATTAGATTACACGCGCGCGATTACCATAAATCCGCGTGAGGCGCACTTGTATCTTGCCCGTGGAAAATCCCATGCAGCGCTCAATGAGGTTGGAAAAGCCAAGGCGGATTTTCAAAAGAGCTTGACGGTGACGGATAAACTGCATTTAAAAAAACAGGCCGAAGATTTGTTGCAATTGGTAGCTGCGTCTCAGCTACCCTAAATTGGGCAAGCCGAAACCAAGAAGATTTAAAACTCTCGTACACTGATTTAGTTGATAATTGCCCGGAAGATTTGACGCACTTTTTCACTGGAGATTTTTATGAAAACAGCATTACTGGTAATAGACATTCAAAAGGATTATTTCCCCGGTGGCAAAATGGAGCTGGTGAATCCCCTTGAAGCTGCGAAGAAAGCCTATATGCTTCTTCAATGCTTCCGCGAACATGGCGGGCAACATGTTCACATTCAGCATATTGCTCTCAAACCTGACGCGCCTTTTTTTGTGAGAGGGACAGCCGGCTCGGATATTCATGATTCCACCGCGCATTTCGAAGGCGAGCCGATCGTGTACAAGCATTATCCCAATTCATTCCGTGAGACAAATCTGCTTGAGATGTTGAAAGACTGGGGAATTGAGCGCGTTGTAATCTCGGGCATGATGACCCACATGTGCGTGGATGCCACTGCCCGCGCTGCTACAGATTTCGGCTTTCAAGTGTGGGTGGCGGAAGATGCCTGCGCTACACGCGATCTGAAATATGGCGAAACAACCATCAGCGCAGATCATGTCCACAAAGCTTTTTTAGCAGCTTTGAAATCCTATGGGCAAGTGATGACCTCTGAGCAGATCATCGCGCAATTGGCGGCAGAGCAATAAGGGGATTTTGGACTCTATCCTCAATAGAGTCGATTGAGAGGAAGAAGCGGGCCGTGATCTGCTCATCGCTCATGATCGTAAGCAGTTGCTACCAACATACGATTGAGCCAGTTCAACCAGTGATTATTTTTTTATTTATGGGACAAGCATTTGAACAGCAGCTGGGAAAATCTTGTATTCCAGATCAGTCACCCAGCTATCAAAGATCTCACCGTCTGTATGAGCGGGGGAAGGTTTATCGAGATGGATGCTCAGGCGCGTGCAATTGAACTCATTGATCCCGTCCATTTCAACCATGTTTCCTTTGCCGGGTTTCATGGCGCTGGGTAAGACCTGAAAAAGCCCCATGCGCGTACTGCGATAGCCGTGCACAAAAGTAAGTTTCCCGTCGAATGGGTCGGCGTGCGGGGCCATGAAAAAGACTCCGCCCGTTCGAGCCCCATTGCCCACAGAAACCAGGCTAAGCGGCCCCTCATACGAACCGCCATCCCAATCCAATCTGGCGTTCCAACTCGGCCCATCCATGATCCCCTGTACCGCCGCGACGAGGTAGCGCGGGATTCCGGAGAGCCATGCTATTTTCTCCTGTTTTGTAGAGACATACGGCTCCAGCCCGGCCGCAGAGTTGTTCAGGAAGTAGCGCTCATTGCACTTGCCCAGATCCATGCCGCGCATTTTTCCTTTTGCAATCGTTTGCACAGCGGCGGCAAGGTCAAGGGGAATTCCGACGTTGACGCACAGATCATTCGCCGTGCCCAACGGAATGACGCCCAGTGTAATTTTGAAAGGAGATGTTTCATCCCAGCCTCGCGCCGCGCCATTCAGGATTTCCCCAATGGAACCGTCGCCGCCGGCAATGATCAGTGTGGTAAAACCTTGTTGAACAGCTTCAGCAGCCAGTTCCACGAGATGATCGGCGTGTTCTGAAATGGAAAGATCAAAATCAACACCTGCGGCGCACAAAGCGTTTTCCGCTTCAGGCCAGCGCTTCTTTGAATTCCAACGATTTGAATAAGGGTTAAGCAGGATTTTTGTTTTCATCTTCCTCCGCGATATTATTGATTTTACCTGAAATCCATTTTGTGATCAGCATCTTCACACGCACCCGTACGCGCGCATCGGCGTTTGCCATTGTCCACGCCGATTTCACCGCGCTGAAAACACTTTCATCCAATTTCTCGAAGCCTTCCCATTCCTCATCCATGAAATCCTTCATCTCAGAGGGCGTATCCCAATAATAGAAGTAGGAAAATTCCCCTTCCTTTTCTTTGAAAAACCAGCCTTTGGATTCGACTTCCCGCATGGCATGGAACGCCGCTTGGTCATCTGCCAGCGCAATGGGCACATCGGTCAACCTGCCTGCAACCTGATAGCCAGTTGACGCATTCACTTCCACCGGCCAATTCTCTTCGACCGGTCGGATGTCTATCAAGACTCCGTTCGGCTTGAGCGTTCTTCGAATTTCATCCAGAGCATGCACCATGCTCTCATGTTCCAGTCATCACAATGACCAGGCCAGAATGGCGATATCAAAGCTCTCGTTTGCAAATGGAATGTCTCGCGCGCTCGCTTCTGCAAAGTGGACGTTCTTTTGCATATCATGTGGAGCGTCTGCACGCGCGATGCGCAAGGCATCATGGTCAGAATCAAATCCAACGGTCAGCGCTGATGCGGCGGCGTATTTCCATGTCAGACGTCCTTCACCACATCCAATTTCAAGAATGCGCTGTCCTGCGAAGTCTGCAAATTTATGCAGGTACTTGCGCTCGGATCCTTCAGGGTCTTTTAGCGTCATAACTTCTTCGCCGCTTTGACCGACTGCTTGATGAGTTCTTTCAAAACTTTGACATCCACATCTCTCAATTTGTTGATGTACAAACAACCTACTCCAGTTTTGTGCCTGCCAAGTTTTTCCAATAATTCAACATGCGGGTTATAACTTCCCGTCACATATAAAGTCAGATTTTGTTTGCGCGGAGAGAAACCTGTGATGAACCAATCGCCTTCACGTCCACTTTCATAAACATAATGCGTATGACCAAAGCCGACGATGCTTGATCCCCACATCCTCGGCTCCTGTTTTGTGGCTTGCTTCATTAACTTTAATATCTCAAAACTATCCGCGCGTTTTTCTTCATCTTCGATGGTATTAAGAAAATCAGTGACGCTATCGTTGTTGACTTTTGTTTTTAATTCAGCCATGCGTTTCTCCTTTACCGATAAGATAGAATCTAAAGTCTTCTGACTTCGGAGGATTTTTTATTCAGGCAAAAACTTATAATACACCCTCGGTTCTTTACGTTCCAACACTTTTTCCGCATTAACTGCGAGACGCAATAAAGTGTGTTCTTCCCAGGCGCGTCCCATGGCTTGCATGCCGATCGGTAATCCATTTTTGGTGTAGCCAACACAAAGCGCATGATCTCGATCGTTGTGGTTAAGTCAGAGTTGCCATCGGGCAGGGCATCCTTCGGAATGGCTGGCGCAGTGATGGCGGTGGTGGGCGTGAGGATCAAATCCACTTGATTGAAAACGCGCTTGAAATTATTGATGATGCGCGTGCGTGCGCGCTGTGCCAAAAGATAATCTTGTGAACTGGTTGCTCGGGCTAATGCGAGATTGAGACGCACATCCAGTCCATGTTCTTTGTGATGATCCGGGTAGGTGTAGCTCATGGCTTGAGACATTTCCGCGAGAATGGTTACGGAGTGCGCGATGCGGTTCAACTCCAGATCAGGGATTGTGATCTCGACGATCTCGGCGCCCATATCTTCGAACCGCCTGAGCATGGTATCGCAAGCCGCCACAACTTCGGCATCTGCGTGTTGGAACCATTGTTTATAGACGCCAAGTTTTAATCCATTTAAATTAAGTTGATCCCAATTCTCAAGCGAAGGCAAAGGTTGATGTAATGTGTTTGGGTCACGCAGGTCGGGGCCAGCCATGACAGCGTAGGCTAAAGCTGTGTCGGTGGCTGTGGCAGCTATCGGCCCGAGATGAGCGACGCTCCAGCATAACGGCGCCGCGCCATACTCGCTGACCCGTCCAAAAGTGGATTTCAATCCGAACACTCCGCAGAATGAAGCGGGGACGCGAATCGATCCGCCGCCGTCCGCGCTGATGGCAACGGGCACAAGCCCCGCCGCCACGGCTGTCGCTGATCCGCTGGAACTTCCGCCTGTGAAATGATCTGTGTTATAGGGATTGCGTGTTGTGCCGTGATGTGGATTTAATCCCGTCACATTGATGCCGATCTCGTGCATGTTGGCTTTGCCGATCAACAATGCGCCAGCTGTGCGCATTCGCGTCACAATGGTCGCATCTTCTTTCGCAGGGGATTTACCGAGGAAAGATGTGCCGACAGTTGTGGGGTAGGGCAGCATATCCACTTCATCTTTGACTGCGACAGGTACCCCGTCAAAGATGCTGAGCGGTTTACCCGCTTTGATTCGTTCCGTTGCTTCGCGTGCCTGTCTAATCACATCGTTGCGGTTAACGGCGATCATGGCCCGCAGAGGCGGCGTGGAGGAATCGCTGGCTTCGATCGCATCCAATAGTTTGACCGCAACTTCTTCGGGCGTGGTCTTGCCATCGCGATAGGCTTTGGCATAATCAAATACTGTCGCGAACTGAAATCCTTGTGCATAGATTGCGGCTGCTCTCGGCCATTCTTTTTCCGGGACAGCCAGATCTTTATCAGCGAGTGAGTCAGTGAAGTGGATCGGCAGCGGAGTCGGCGCTTCGTCAATGACCTGTTTGCGCAGCCAGTTAATTCCCGCGCTTTCGAACAAACTTGGTATGAGTAATCCACTGAGCGGACCTTCGATGAAAGAGGCAAAGATGCGCAATAATCCGCCTGAGAGATAAGGCAGTTTTACAGACTTCAGATCGTACACATTTTTGTTTTCCATTTTTATCCTGTTCCAAATTGTCTGTCGCCGGCATCGCCGAGTCCGGGCACGATATAGGCGCGTTCATTTAAGTGGTCATCGATCGCGGCAAGAAAAATATCAATATCGGGGTGCACGGTTTGCATGGCTTGGATGCCTTCGGGCGCGCCGATCAGCCCCACAAATTTTATTTTCTTAACGCCCCATCTTTTGAGAATATCGGCAGTCGCAATTGCGGAGCCGCCTGTCGCGAGCATCGGGTCAAGAATTAAACAAACAGATACGCGCGGGTCAATGGGAAGTTTGTTGTAATACTCCACAGGCTGTAATGTGTGTTCATCACGATACAAGCCGATGTGCCAGACCTCGGCGCTGGGCATGAGTTCCCAAATGCCTTCCACCATACCAAGTCCCGCCCGCAGAATGGGGATCAATCCGATCTTTTCTTTTAATTGATGCGCCTGCATTTTTGTCAGAGGGGTTTCAATTTCAACGGGAATGATTTGTAGATCCGCTGTCGCTTCGTAGGCAAGAAGTCCCGCGATTTCTCGGACGAGTTCACGGAATTTCTTTGGTTCAGTATTCTTATCACGCAAGCGTGATAGTTTGTGGGCGATCAACGGATGGCTGGATGCTTGAACATTTGACATGTGGGAACCTCCTGAATGTGGCGTTATTATAGCTTACACGAGATATTTGACACATGCCTCTTGGGTTATTTATTCACTATGTTTTTATATGAATAGTCCAGGAATGTGTCGATGGATAGATGCCGAGTAAACTTCAGGAAGTTCAGTAACATTAAGAATTTTAAGCAATTCTCATAATGACTATCCAAAGCAGGTCAGGGCTTTACCAGCCTTCCAGCGAAATTTGCGAATTCTGTGTGTAAAACATGAGTTACTGGAATGTTTTGCCCCATTTTCAATTTTATAGGCGAATAGCTATATTAATTTGATTCTCATATAACAAAATTACTTGACTCTCTCCCGCCTTACTGGTAAAATTTTTACACTTGAAAAAGGCAAACCCATTGTGAAGTGGGGGCGCAAAGTTATGGATCTGCACCCTGCGGGGTTAGACCGCCAAACCGCTCAAACCGCTCAAACCGCTCAGACCGCCAGACTACCAAGCGATGTATATGCTTAGGTAGTTTTTGTTTTTTTACAGCTGGAATAAGGCTGTAAAAATTTTATCTTCCGATTGTGAAAATTTTCATTTGTCCATAAAAATTACCGCATTTGTCTAAATACCATAATACCCAGGCATAGATAAAAATATATGTGGTGATGTTGGCGTATAACGCCATGGAAAGATCGTTCGTGATGATCAAAATAGATTCAAAAAATATATCAAGGAGAATCAAGCTATGAAAATCGAATCACATCAGGTACCAAAGGCGCGTGTCAATCAAATTCTGAAATTGCCAACGGTTCTTGCCGTAATCATTATTTTGCTGGTGCTTATCGGGTGCACTCCAAAAGTGGTGCAGCCGATTCAGCCCGAAAATACGGCGGTCTCGCCTGAGGCAACAGCGGCTCCGTCTTATATCTACCAGGCTGTTCTTGATCAAAAAGAACCGATCGTGGCTGGGAAACGCACAGCGCTCAACATCCAGATCGTTGACGAATTTGGCAAGGTAGTCAACGACCTCGAAGCAAGGGGCTATGGCAAACTTATATATTATGCCTATATTGCAGTTGCTTCTCGCGATCTTTCTTCGCTACAGGCAGACCCGGTTGTTGTGGATCCTTTCTTTATTCCGATCGTTCTTCAGGGAATGGAGCAGATGAATCCAGCCAACCCAACGGATATGCCCCCGGGAACTGCGATGCCGCTCGCCGATGTAGAGGATATCAAACTTCAGCCGAAATTCGTGTTTCCATCGGATGGGCAATATATCCTGTTCGTGGATATCAGACCCCCGCATGGCGACCCGCTCACGCTAACCTTGCCAATCGATGTTGGGTCCGCAAAGACGCAAGCAGCTGTGTTAACACCAGATACAGAGCTTACCAAGTCGGTCGGTGATGTTAAGGTTACCTTGAAGGTTGATGGGGAATTGAAAGCTGGTAAATCTATTAATCTTGTTTTTGAGGTAGTCGATGCTCAGGGCAAGGTGATTACGGAAGAAATAGAACCCCAGTCTGGAGAGAATTGTGTCGTGTATGTTATTGATGAAGAAATGAAAATGTTTCTAAGGCCGGATTTCACCGATCATGCACAATTGCAATTTTCAGTTAATTTCCCAAATCCTGGCAAGTATAAACTTTGGTTTGAGTTTATCTCTGGAGACCAACCGCTGCAGACTGAATTTGTCCTTGATGTTAAGTAAATAGCCTGCCATAATTTTGCCGCAGAGTTGCAGAGAAACTTTATAAGCTGCTTCTCTGCGGCGGGAATTTTTTGACGCAAGACCATCACCATGTAAGAAGGTGACTAGTGGAGCATAGCTTGCTATTTGACTATCGTTCGCTTGCAAAAAACAAATATGAAAATATTAATTGTTGATGACCATATTATCTTTCGCGAAGGATTGGCTTCCATTATTCGCGCCGAACCTGATATTGAAATTGCAGGAATGGCCGGGTCTGTCCGTGAAGCTGTTGCGATGGCAGGCAGGATAAAGCCGGACATCATTTTGATGGATTTTTCGTTGCCGGATGGAACCGGAGCTGACGCCACCCGTCAAATCCTTGGTGAGCATGCCGATTGTAAGATACTTTTTCTAACCATGTCTGAAGAGGATGACGATCTGTTTGCCGCAATTCGGAGCGGTGCCAAGGGATATCTACTTAAAGATATGCATCCGACAAAGCTTGTTTCTGCAATACGGTCAGTGCATAAAGGGGAGAGTGTCCTGTCAGGTCCCATGACCCTGCAATTAATGAAGGAAATATCCGAGTCAAAGAGTTCCGTTTTCCATCAAGAAGGATTGCCCACGCTTACTCCGAGGGAATTGGAAGTGATACGGGAGATAGCGAAAGGGAAGAGTAACGAGGATGTTGGGCAGGAGCTTTCCCTTTCCGTGAACACAGTTAAATATTATGTACATTCAATCCTTGAGAAACTCGAGCTCAAAAATCGAAGAGAGGCTGTTGCTTATGCAAGAAGGCATGGCCTGATTTAGAAGGATTAAGAAGGATTAAAAAAGGATTAACTCTTTTGCCTTAAAAGCCTACCCGAGATGGATAGGGTTTTTCTATCCCACATGAGTGGGTAAGGTGGATGTTCAATAGCTTTGTGATGCGATATTCTTAGGCTGTGAAAGATATATTTTCAGTGGTTTAGAGCTGTTTATAAAAAAGGAAACGGAGGTAAAACGAAACTATAACAATAAAAATAACAACTGGCATATCGATAAACATCATTTATTTATTTATCAATGGAGAAAATATGAAAAAACAATACACTAATGATCTTCGCCCTCATGTTTGGAGGCTTTGGTCAGGCGCAAGCGCAGGGACAAACTGCGTTGCCCAAGCAGAACGCCCTCGCGGCTCCTGCTGCGGTTACCTTCACCGAGACGGATGTGACTAAGGTACCGCATTACTTCGGACCCTTCCCGAACTATGCCAACAGCCCGCAGACAGTTCCTAATGCTATTGTTGCGATCGCTCCCCCCGTTGCAGGTACGACGGCGACGGCCAATGCAATAGTCAACCCTGTGGATGGTTCCATTTCAGGGTTCACCATTACAAATCCTGGCGGCGGCTATACCGTTGCTCCACTCGTCTCGATCACGGGATTAGGCACGCTGGCAGCAGCGACCGCCGTGGTTGACCCCACCGGTATCGTTAACTCGATTACTCCGGATGTGGGTGGAGCTGGATCTGGATACACTGCTCCCTCTGTCGCCATCACGGGCGGCGGCGCGACTACAGACGCGACTGCCACCGCTACCGGTGGCGTTGATGCTCTCATTAACATTACTAACGGAGGCACTGGTTTCACCCAGCAGCCTATGGTTACTTTCTCCCTTCCCAATGATCCGGCAGGTATACAAGCTACCGGGTCCGCGACGATGAACCTACTTGGCGTAGTTGACTCGATCACGGTTGTGGAGCCGGGCTCCGGATATACATCCGCCCCAGATGTGACGATTACCGATGGAATCGGGCCGATTTTCGGAAACGGAACAGGCGCGACCGCCACGGCAACCTTGCACATCACCGGATTCACCATGAACACCTTTGGCACCGGATATACATCTGCCCCACTCGTGACAATCAGCGATGATATTTTGCTCGGTGGCATTGGTTTAGGCGCTACTGCCACACCCACGATGACCTATGGATCCATCACGGGCTTTACCATTACTAACCCTGGCTCCGGCTATCTCACTCCGGGCATTAAGAAGTTCGTTGATACGCTGCCAGGTTTGGGAGCCGCAGGGGCGAACAACCTCGGCAATTATATTTCGATCGCCGTCGCGGATACCACTACGTATCCGGGCACCGATTACTACGAGATCGCGGTTGTCCAGTACCGACAGCGGATGTCCAGCAGCCTGCCAGGGCAGGGGACGCTTCTGCGCGGCTACGTTCAGCTTTCGACAGCTGTGGTTCCGGGCGCGCATGTTCAACTGACCAACGCAAATCTTGATCCGAATATTGCCCCTACTGATATCGTCGGATACTTTGGCGTAGACAGTCCACGCTATCTTGGAGCGACGATCGTCGCCCAAAGGGATAGGCCCGTTCGAATTCTGTTCCGTGACCTGCTTCCAACAGGCGTTGCCGGGGACTTGTTCCTGCCGGTCGACACCACAGTTATGGGCTCAGGTCCGGGACCCCTTGCTAGTATGGCGGCTCCTCTGAATAATGGTACCGTCGTGGATGAAATTCGCAACCCGATATGTAATGCGGGATTTAATGCGGCCGCGCCGAACGAGTGCTATACACAAAACCGCGCCACCCTGCATCTTCACGGTGGAATTACCCCGTGGATCAGCGATGGCACCCCGCACCAATGGATCACACCTGCTGGCGAGAATACCTCCTATCCACAGGGCGTCAGCGTAAGCAACGTTCCCGATATGCCCGATCCAGGCCCCGGGGCGCAGACCTTCTTCTACACCAATCAGCAAAGCGCGCGTTTGATGTTCTATCACGACCACTCCTGGGGCATTACCCGCCTGAACGTTTACGCGGGTGAGGCTGCCGGCTACGTGCTGACCGACTCAACCGAGGCGGCGCTGATGGCTGGCCCACTCAAGAGTGTTGGCCTCGGCATTCCACTCATCATCCAGGATAAAACCTTCGTGCCGAGCCCGACAGAGCTTGCCAGGCAAGACCCGACCTGGAACGCTGCTCTTTGGGGTGGCGAGGGAAATCTGTGGTTACCGCACGTCATGATGCCCGCGCAGAACCCAGGTTCCAGCACAGGCCAAAGTAATTTTGGCCGCTGGATGTATGGCCCATGGTTCTGGCCGCCCGCTTCACCAAAATATGGCCCGATCGCCAACCCGTACTTCGACCCGTTCTGTGACCCCAATCTAATCCTTGCGGATGGGAGCAACCAGTTCTGTGAGCCTCCATTGATCCCTGGCGTCCCGAATCTGTCAGTAGGCATGGAAGCGTTCAACGATACCCCCATCGTCAACGGTGTGGCTTATCCAACAGTTACACTTGACCCGAAGCCTTACCGCTTCCGCATTCTCAATGCAGCCAATGATCGCTTCATGAACCTGCAATGGTATGTGGCTGATTCCGCCACAGCTAGCACTGGTCTAAACGCACTGGGCCAGCCCATCGGCGGCACCGAGGTCGCTCTGAACGCCGCTGAAGTAGCTGCCGCTCAGACTAACCCGGATATCTCCCCGACTCCAAACACACTCGCCAGCCCGGTAGGACCCAATTGGGTTCAGATCGGCACCGAGGGCGGCTTCCTGCCGACCCCGACGGTTGTCAGTGGCAGTCAGATAACCACTTTTATCACCAATCCGACCCGCTTCGATGTGGGCAACGTTGATAAGCACTCACTCCTGCTGGGAACAGCTGAGAGAGGTGACGTTATTGTTGACTTCTCGAAGTACTCAGGCAAGACCCTGATCCTCTATAACGATGCCCCGGCAGCTTTCCCGGCACGCGTCGCCAACTATGACTACTATACAGGTGGCCCAGACTTGACCGGCTCAGGCGGAGCTCCAACCACCCTGGCTGGCTACGGCCCCAATACCCGCACCATTATGCAGGTCAAGATCGCTGCGAAACCTGCCGCTGCCGCCTTCAATATGGTTCCTCTCAATGCGGCTTTCGCGCATCATAATGATGCTGCCGGGAAACCCGCTGGCGTGTTTGAATCCTCACAGGACCCGATCATCGTCGGTCAGGCCGCCTACAACACAGCTTACGGCACCGCGTTCCGCAGTGCGGCCCCCAATGATGGGTTTGCCAGAATTAATGACATGTCCCTCACGTTCAACACCCTGTTGACCGGTGGTACACCCACTGCAACACCTTTGAACACATTAACCATCCCGTTCGAGAACAAGGGCATGCACGACGAGATGAACTCGGCTGTCTTTGATGAGTTTGGCAGAATGAGCGCCAACCTCGGCCTGGAAGCGCCGGGCGCCACGCCTCTCACACAGAATATCATCCTATACCCATACATCAACCCGACATCTGAGTTTATGACGGGGATCGAGCTGCCTTACGGCGCCTCGGGCACCCTAAAGGCGGCCAAGATCTCTTCGGCTGCTGATGGGACCGAGATCTGGAAGATCACGCACAACGGCGTGGATACGCACCCGATCCACTTCCATCTGTTCAACGTGCAGATCCTCAACCGCATCACGTGGGACAACATCATCATCAAACCCGAAGCAAGTGAACTCGGTTGGAAGGACACCATCAGGGTAAGCCCGCTCGAAGATACCATCATCGCTCTGCGTCCGATCGTGCCCAAGAGTCCCTTCGGTTTGTGGGACAGTATCCGGCCCCTGAACCCGGCCATGCCGATCGGTGACAAATCGGGCTTCAACAACACAGACTTCAAAGGCAATCCTCTGACCGGCGTGAATATCATCTCTAACCAGATGACCAACTTCGGCTGGGAGTATGTTTGGCACTGCCACATCCTCGGCCACGAAGAGATGGATATGATGCGCCCGATCAAGGTTGACGTATCGCGTGCCATGCCGGCAGCCCCTGTATTAAGTTCTACAGGAAGCTCAGGAGGTAAGGTCAATCTGTCCTGGACAGATGGCACTCCAATCGACTATAACGCTCTCAATCCCGCTTCCTGGGGTGATCCCTCTGCTGAAATTGGCTACCGGGTTGAACGGTCAGACCATGGCGCAAATGTTTTTGCTACAACATGGAAAGCCCTTGCCAATCAAACCAGCCTCCCCGATGCGACAACGAATCAATTCAACTCGTATGATTATCGTGTGGTTGTTTATAACGTTGCCGGAGAAGCTACATCCAATGTCATAACAGTGGATCCGGCTCCCCTGGGCGCACCAACCTTTTTGGTAGCAACAGCGTTCAGTTCGAACCAGATCAATTTGACCTGGGTCAACAATGCCTCTACCCAAATTGGTTTTACAGTTGAACGCGCGCCGGTTACAGCTGGAATACCAGGTGCCTTCGTAACCATTGGTACAGTTCCTTCATTAGATCCTTTAGGTGCCACTATCGCTTTTAGCGATGGCACCCCACCGCTTACACCCAAGACAACCTATGCTTACCAGGTGAACGCTTACAACGCTATAGTTGGGCCGTCGTCCAACGTCGCCACAGCCACTACATTTGATTTGGCTCCGACCGC
The DNA here is from genome assembly GCA_026390015.1 of Chloroflexota bacterium. GTDB lineage: Bacteria > Chloroflexota > Anaerolineae > Anaerolineales > Villigracilaceae > Villigracilis. The sequence continues at coordinate 40,013 of JAPLGS010000098.1, forward strand.
TCCGACCGCTCTGACTGCCTCAGTATTCAGCACGACCCAGGTGAATTTGGCCTGGACTGATACTTCCAGCAATGAGACCAACTTTGTTCTCGAGCGCGCTGTCAACGGTGCAGCTTTCGCGGTACTCGCCACGCTGCCTGCTAATACGAAAACCTACAATGATACAGCGGTCGCCGCTGGCAATGACTACGCTTACCAGGTGAAGGCTATCAATTTAGGAGGCTCATCGCCTTATTCGAACACTGCCAGCGTCAGCATCATCGCCGCTCCGATAGCGCTGACCGCCACCGCGGTTAGTGCAAGCCAGGTGAATCTAACCTGGTCTGATACATCCACCAATGAGACTGGCTTCAGCATCGAACGCTGCGCTGGCGCTAGCTGCACCACCTTCCTCCAGGTTGGAACTGTGGCCGCAAATGTCGCAAATTACAGTGACATGACGACCGCTCCTGTTACAACTTATGTTTATCAGGTGATCGCAACCAACTTACTTGGTGTCTCCAAGCCATCCAGTACTGCTACAGTTACCACGCTGGATGTGCCGCCCGCCGCTCCCACTGCTTTGAGTGCGCTCCTGGTGAATGGCCCGCAGGTTGCCCTGACTTGGACCGATAATGCCACTAACGAAACCGGCATGGTGGTCGAAAGTTCTCTCAATGGCGCAGCTTTCACAGTAATCGCTACGCTCCCTGCCAACACGGTCAGCTACACAGACCTTACAGTGATCGGTGGCAATACCTACGTTTACCAGGTGAAGGCTACCAATTCAGGAGGCTCATCGGCTTATTCAAACACAGCCACGATGATTGTCCCCATTCCTCCGGCAGCTCCAACAGTGCTGACAGCAACATTGCTCGGCAACCCAACGAGCGTCCAGTTGAGGTGGACAGATAACGCCACTACCGAAACCGGCTTTGTGGTTGAGCGTTGCGCAGGCGTTGGCTGTACCACGTTCGCCTTGATTACGACTGTCGCAGCCAGAAATGGCACAGGCAATGTGACCTTCACAGACGGCACCGTATTGTTAGGTACCAGCTACTCTTACCGGGTATTTGCTATAAACGCAGGCGGCTCGTCACTTCCCTCGAACGTAGCTACCCTGACCATTGGCAGCCTTCCCGCTGCTCCAACCGCCCTGACTTACACTTTGGGTACCAACCCGCTTCGAGTTCGCCTGACCTGGTTTGATAACGCCATAGACGAGACCAATTTCGTTCTGGAACGTTCCATCAATGGTGGAGCTTTCACAACACTCGCCACCGTTGGAGCCCTCCAGGGCACAGGCACCAGGAACTATACAGACGGTACGGTTTTGGCTGGCAACACCTATGCTTACAGAGTGAAGGCAGTCAATTTGGTAGGCTCATCGGCTTACTCGAACGTATTATCTGTCAGTCTCTTGCTCCCAGCTGCTCCCTCAAGCGCAAACGCCTCCGCAATTCTGGTTGGCACTAGCGACCGGGTGACCTTGACATGGGTTGACAATGCCAATAACGAAACCAGCTTCACGATCCAGCGTGCCACCAACGCGACATTCACAGCCGGGTTGGGAAACACCTCTGTAGCTGCAAACGCCACCACTTTTGGAAGTACCGTTAATCGTGGTCGAACGTACTACTACCGCATTCAGACGGTCAATGCAATCGGTGTATCTGCCTGGGTGAATTTCACACCCTTCCCGATCGTCACTCCGTAATTCGTATCACACTTACGGCGTCAGTCTCTGGCTGACGCCGTAAGAAGATCACAACTTAACTAATATCGATTGTCGCCATTCTTTTCTCTAAGGAGCAATGAATGGCGACATTTGATTTGATGTAATTATGCTGGCTATTGCCAGGGCTGCTGGTCAGCCCGGGCAATGGCAGGAATGTTTAAGGAGGCTATATGTTATCCAGATCACTTCGGTTTTTTGTGTTCTTTTTGATCGTGGCTGGCTTGCTGTCTTTAGGGAACTTTCCCAACAATGTTCAGGCGCAAGCCTCTACGGGTAAATTGAATTTAGAGGTCAACGCTCCAGCCTTTCAGACAGGTTCCATTTTTACCCAGCCTGTCGACCCGGCGGGTAAGCTTTTCCAATCTTCATGGTTGGACCCAGACGGCAGTGATTATGATCAGTATGTCTGGGATAATTTCACGCTCCAGTCAGACCAATCCATTACTGAAATTGACTGGTTCGGTGGATACGACCCGGCGAAGTTCGGTGCTGGCGGAGCCGTGCTTGACTTTAGCGTTGAGATATTTGCTTCCAGCGCCGCTGGCTTACAACCAGATGTGGCTAATCCGCCACTGGCGCAATATCAAACCGGGGGGAAGGCAGGCGAAGTTTCGATTGGGGTGGTCGGCGGAACGCCAATGTATTCTTATGCATTTAGCCTACCGACACCATTTACAGCCACGGCAGGCGTCAAATATTGGGTGCAGATCGAAGCCTTCCAACACGGCGCCCCTGATTGGGGGATCGCGGCAGGAACGGGTGGAAACGGAAGTTATTTCCGCAAGACAGCCAGTCCCGGTGGGGATGGCTTGTATCAGAGCATGCCGGGAGACTCCGCCTTTACTTTGCTGGCTCCAACGACCGATACGATCACCTCGACTCCACCGGCTACCGAAACAGCCACTTTAACGGTAGCGCCGATATCAACATCCACAGAGATGCCCGTTGATATATCCACGGCGACTACGGCGCCAATAAATACCCCGACCCCGACACCGAAGCCTCCCATACTTCCATGCCTCGGGCTGATCTTGTTGGTATTCCTCGCTCTGGTAACGCGCCGCTGACAATTCAATTTATATCTCTTATACTCCAAACGGGCAGGTTTTTAACTTTTCAAAACACTGAAAACACCCGAAAATTGTAATAGTCAGCAATAGGTTGAACATTTTTTGAACCACTGAGGCACGAAGCCGCTGAGAAAAGCAAGGTGCAAACTCCGTGTCTCAGGGACTCCGTGGTAAAAGGTTTTTGTTCAACCGTTATCTGACCATTACAGAAAACACCCGAAAATGCTCGCAAATAGCGCATCTTTTGGCTTTCCAAAGATTAAGATTTCACCCGTTTGGAGTATATAAGGAGAGGACTCGGCTCCTATAAGGAGAAGACTCGGCTCCTGTGAGGAGAAGACTCGGCTCCTGTGAGGAGAAGACTCGGCTCCTGTGAGGAGAGGACTTGGCTCCTATAAGGAAAAATTATTTTCTAGTAAAGAAAAATTATTTTCTATACCAAGCACGGGCATAAATTACGCTTTTCACAGGGTAATAAGCGCACAGAGAAAAATGAGATTTTAAGAGGTTTTCCTCAAAGCTCTCTGTGGCAAAAGTTTGGGGAGGCAAAACCTCAGTCCTTTGCCTGTTGGGCGGGATGGAATTTTTGCTAAAACAACAAGTCGCTTCAGTTGAGAGGCAAAGTGAAAGTTGATACCTTTCAAATAACTTGGCGTAAGTTTTGAATAATCAAAGCTTTGAGATAAAATCTGGATATTCCAATTTGCGAGGAGCATATCCATGACAGAACAATTTTCTTTCGGCGGCGATATTGTTTGGAGACCAACTCCCGAGCATATTGAGCACGCGAATTTAACTGCTTTCATGCGCGTACATGCGATAAAAAATTTTGAGGAACTCATGCAGAGATCCACGAAGGATGTGGCATGGTTCACAGATGCGGTCTTGAAATTTTTGGATATTCAATTTTACGAACCATATACAAATGTCGTTGATCTCACCGATGGAATTCAATTCCCAAAATGGTGTGTGAATGGGAAAATGAACATTGTCCATAATTGTGTCGATAAATGGCAGAATACAGAAAGCAGAAATCAAAGGGCAGTTGTGTTTGAGGGAGAAGAGGGGATCACTAAAACCTTAACCTACGAAGAACTTTACAAGCAAGTAAATAAAACCGCGAACGCATTGCTCTCTCTTGGCTTCGGCAAAGGAGATGCCATTGGAATTTTCATGCCAATGACTCCTGAGATCGTGACCGCTCTTCTTGCCATCGCGAAAATAGGCGGGATTATTCTTCCGTTATTCTCCGGCTATGGCGCCGGCGCAATTGTCTCGCGATTGCAGGATGCAAATGCGAAAGCCTTATTCGCGTCTGATGGAGCGTTTCGGCGCGGCAAGGCTGTCGAGATGAAATCCATAGCGGATGAGGCGGCTGATCAGGTGGCCTCATTGAAGCACATGATCGTACTAAAGCGGACAGGACAGGATGTGAAAATGAAAGCGGGACGAGATCACTGGTGGCACGATCTGATCGCGCCTCAGCTTGATACTGCTTCGACAGAGATCACCTCCGCTGAAGACCCGCTGATGATCATCTACACTTCCGGCACAACTGGAAAACCGAAAGGCGCCGTCCACACACACTGCGGATTTCCTGTCAAAGCCGCGCAGGATATGGCCTTCGGGACCGACGTACACGGGTGGCGGTCGAGTAGTGAAAGCATACCGAGATCAGATGTTATTTATTGGATGACCGACATGGGCTGGATGATGGGACCGTGGCAGGTATTCGGAAGTCTTTTGCTTGGAGCGACGATGTTCATCTATGACGGCGCGCCAGATTTCCCCGCGCCGAATCGATTATGGGAGTTGGTTGAAAAGTATAAGATCAATCAAATGGGAGTCTCGCCAACTTTGATCCGTTCGTTGATTCCGCAGGGTGATGGACATTTTACCAAACATGATCTTTCTTCCATCAAGTGTTTTGCGTCCACTGGCGAGCCATGGAATCCCGACCCGTGGATGTGGCTGTTTGAACATGTGGGGGAGAGCAAACGACCGATAATAAATTATTCTGGCGGTACTGAGATCTCCGGCGGTATTGTAATGGGAAACCCGCTGCTGCCTTTGAAATCATGCTCATTTTCAGCCGCCTGCCCCGGTATGGATGCGGATGTGGTGGACGAAAGCGGAGAGTCTGTTCGAAACGCGGTGGGCGAGTTGATCATTAAATCGCCATGGATCGGTATGACGCGCGGATTTTGGAAGGACAACCAGCGCTATCTTGACACCTATTGGTCGCGTTGGGAAAATATTTGGGTGCATGGTGATTTCGCCGCAATCGGCAGCGACGGATTATGGTACATCCTTGGCCGCTCGGATGATACGATAAAGATCGCGGGGAAACGATTGGGGCCTGCTGAAGTTGAGTCCATTCTCGTGAGGCATAATGATATTGTGGAGGCGGCCGCCATCGGGGTGCCGCACGAGGTCAAAGGCAGCGAATTGATCCTTTTCGCAGTGACCAGGCCCGGGCTGAGTCCGACTGATGCACTTCGTCAGGAATTAATAAAAATGGTAATTGCTGAAATGGGTAAAGCGCTCGCGCCAAAAGCCATCCTTTTTGTCTCTGACCTGCCGAAGACGCGTAATGCCAAGGTGATGAGGCGCGTGATCCGCTCGGCGTATTTGGGTCTGGAGTTGGGTGATATTTCGTCGCTGGTCAATCCACTCGCGGTGGATGAGGTTAGAAAGGCAAACCAGTAGTGAATGGTTTCAACGGGAAGTTTGTAGTAATTATTATTGACATATTTATATTATTCTCATAAAATAGACAAAAATTACCATCTTTAGCGATTAGCCAATAATAATGGCTGGTTGGCGTAAATCGGATATTTATTGAATATAGGATCTATGAAGTTCAAATTCTATTAGCCGCGAAATTCGTGGCAGTTTTTGTGGTCTTGCGTAAGTTCTGGAAAAGATGAAAAAATAAATAAAGGCATATATGTCTAAACATACTAGATTCTTCGGAAGAAGAGGAGTATGTTTTCTGTTTTCATATTCATTTTTTTATTAACCAGGAGTTCAGTGCCAATGTCGGCTCTGAATATTAGTGGTAGGAGTAAATTATGTTTAAAACAATCAGGTCTTTATTTTTATTAATTACTGTGGTTGCATCTTTGTTCATGTACCCGCTGCAGTCGGTTTATGCTTTAGCCATTCCCGCAGAGATCAATAAACAATTCAACCCGATTTTGATCGATGCGGGTGGAACATCGGTGTTACGGGTTACGATATTTAACCCGAACACATTCCCATTAACAAACGCATCCTGGACTGATAACCTGATCGGTGTACAGACGGGTCTGAAGATTGCAAACCCCAATGGCTTAAACGTTACCTGTGTTGGTGGTTCCGTTACAGCCGTGCCTGATACAACCACTTTATCTTTAAGCGGAGGGATTGTTCCCGCTCAGGTTGGCGCTGTGCCTGGTGAATGCTTTGTTGAAATTAATGTCACATCTACTACTGCCGGCAATCTGATCAATACAATTCCTGCGAATAATTTAAAGGCATCAGGCAATGATGGGGGAACGCCCGTAGCAATTTCAAACACTACGCCTGCAAGCGCAACGTTGACTGTCGTTGCTGTTGTACCACCTACGTTGAGCAAAGGTTTTGCGCCAAACACAATATCGATGGGAAATGTCAGTACGCTAGCCATTACGATCAATAATAATGATACAAATACAAATCTGACCGGGACTTCATTCACTGATACCCTGCCTGCCAATGTCATCCTTGCCACCCCGGCAGTTGGAGTAACTCCACTTACCAATTGCGGTGCTTCAGCCTCATTGGCTGTGACCGCCGGGGGGAATTCAATAGCTTTGACAAACGCCACTGTTACCCCAGGCCTAAACTGTGTGGTTACCGTAAATGTTACCTCGGCTATACAGGGTGTTTATATCAACACCATCCCGGCTGGACCCGGCAACCCCGGCTCGATCGTGACCCAGCAAGGGGTCACGAATGGCAGCCCAGCCAGTGCTACCTTGAATGTTCAGCCGATTAATATTGCCAAACAATTTAATCCCATATCTTTTCAAGCTGGTGGAACGAGTACTTTGACGATCACGCTTCAAAACCCAACAGCTTCCGCTTACACTGGCGTGAATTTAACGGATACCCTGCCCATTCTTCCCAATTCCAACCTGACTTATGTTGCCGCATCTTCAGCGACAACCTGTGCCCCTGGAACGGCATCCAATACCAGCACAACTGTTACTTTGACTGGCGGTACCATCCCAGCTAATTCTTCGTGTACTATCACTGTCAATGTCACCACAACAGTTAATGCACCTGTCGCAACTTATAGAAATACCATCCCCGCAGGTGCTGTCTTCATCGGAAGTAACCCAACGTTGACTAATGGAATTCCAGCAATTGCGGATGTTAGTGTGTATGCAATCGGGACCGGCATGGTTGGAAGTGTTAAATCATTTTCAATCGATCCAATTGACGCAGGTCAAAACACACGCTTGAGAATTGATCTCTTTGCGCCGGCTGATACGAACCTGACGAATTTTTCCATGACTGATAACCTGCCGGTGGGCGTCACTATAACCAATGTGAACTCACTAGGTGTTGCAACACCACCAGCAATAAGCGGCTGTGGAGTAGCGCCACCTCGTGTGCTAACTGCCAACACTGGAACTGCCATCATTTCCCTTTCAGGTGGAACCATCCTTGCAGGAGCTCGCTGTCGGATCGATGTTTGGGTAACCAGCAGCACACCCGGGACTGTTACCAATACCATTTCCCCCGCTGACATATCCAATACGGAAAATCGCCACCCTTCCGGTAATCTCACTGACACGTTGACTGTAAATAGTGCGGAAAACCTCTCGGTCACTAAAGACTTCAACCCGCCCACAGTTAACCCGGGTGGTTTATCCATACTGACAATCACACTTCGAAATACGTACCCGTCTCCGCTAGTCAACACATCGCTTACTGATAACCTGCCGGGTACGGTTGCAAATGGAGTTGTAGTTGCGCCTGTTCCAAACGCCAGCACCACATGTACCGGTGGGATCATTACTGCAGTCCCAGGATCGCAAGCAATTACCATGACAGGAGGGACTGTTCCTGCACAGGCTGGAGGCGTGCCGGGAATATGTACGATTACTGTCACTGTTCAGGGTAATGACAGTAATGCTACTCCGAGTAATCGCGATAATACAATTCCAACTGCCAATGTTTCAGGCACAGTTCAAAGTACAGGCGCAGCGATTGCTCCAATAGCCGATGCGGTAGCTCGTCTTAGAACTGAGATTCTCACTATCGGCGTGGTTAAGGGATTTAATCCTGTGCTTGTATTCGGTGGGGCATTTTCGACCATGAGTGTTCAGCTGGTAAATCCCAATACCATAGCGTTAACAGGTATTGCTTTTACAGACGATATGACTTTGCTCGGTACGGGCATGGAATTGGCCAACCCTGTTACTTTTAATACCGGTACTTGTGGCGGCGTTCTTACTGGAAATCCTGGTGCTTCTTCTTTTTCATTTACTGGTGGTACTTTACCTGCAAACTCAAACTGTACCCTGACCTTGCGCGTTGTCATGGCTGTAAATGGGAATCTCACCAATCGAATTCCAGCCGGCGCTGTTACTACTTTTAATGGGATTAGTAGCACTCAACCTACCGAAGCATCCTTGACAAATCTCCCCGGAGCGAGCGTCTCTAAGAGTTTTAATCCCAACACCATCCTGACTGGCGGGTTCTCTACATTGACGATCACCATTAAGAATACCAGTAACATTCCGCTTGTCGGCATGGCGTTGACAGATAATTTACCCGGAACCCTTCCCATCGGACTGGAAGTTGCGGGAGGTTCAGCTCCTGCGCCTGTCAATAATTGTGGCGGCGCTTTTTCAGCGCCAATTGGTTCTCAAACAATTGCATTAACTGGTGGAACCCTGGCAGGAAGTGCCAGTTGTACGATCACTGTTAGTGTTACAAGTAGTATGCCTGGCACCTATGTGAATCTCATTCCAGCCGGGGGCTTAACTGCAACAGCGGGTGGTTCCCCAGTTAGCAATACTACCCCCACTTCAGACACTTTGGTGGTGAATCCTGGTGGATACAGCCTTGGAAACCGGGTGTGGTTTGACACGGATAACAGCGGCACGATCAATGGCGCAGAAGTTGGGATTAGCAATGTGCGCGTCGAGTTGTATCAGGATAATGGAAATGGTATATACGATGCTGGAGATACCTTCCTATCCTTTGCGACAACAGATGCGAGCGGCTATTATCGCTTTGATAATCTGGCTGCCGGGGATTACGTGGTGCTCATCCCTGCAGATAACTTCCGCAACGTGGGCGCGGGTGACAAAATCGCCGGCGACCCGTTGTCGGGGTATTGGAGCAGCGGCACTAACATTGCAAATAATGGCACAGTCAGTGACAGCATAGGGCCAGATGCAGATGCGACACCGGCAGACAGCGATGATAACGGTGTAACAAGTTTTACAAGCAATGCGGTCAACTTCGTTGCGGCGCAGGCGGTCACCCTTGGCCCTGGTGCATCTGAGCCAGTAGGTGAGACAGATAAATCCGGCACTTCCGGCGAAGCGCCGGACGCGTTCAGCAATCTGACAGTGGATTTTGGATTTTATCGTCAGGAACTTGGAAATCTGGTCTTTATTGATGCGAATAATAATGGAAAATTTGACGCCGGAGATAGCTTGCTTTCCGGAGCGACAGTGCGGTTGTTTGCCGGCAATGGAACGACCGAGATCGAGGTCGGCCCTGACGGTATCCTGGGCACATCGGACGATGCAACTGGCGGTGTTACAACCGGCGCTGGAGGCACCTATCTATTTAAAGGCTTGCCGCAGGGCGATTACATTGTAAAAGTTACTCCTCCAGTTGGATATACCAGCGCAGTGGACACAGCCAACATCGGCGACACAACAACCCCGAATAATAATATTGATAATAATGATAATGGCATCGGCACAGCCACGGGTTTAGTAATAAGTAATTTGGTAACCCTAACCCCGGGCAGCCTCGGCGCGGCTTCAAATAACGTGGTCAGTAATTCAAGCGGAACAACCACGAATCCGACAATGGACTTTGGATTTGTTGCGTCAAGCGGCCTATCCAAAATAATTGTGGATACCAATCAATCCTTTACCAGCGGGAATGATGTGGCGATTGGAGAGATCGTAACATATCAGGTTTCGATTAATCTTCCTGTTGGAGTGTCTCTTGAAAATGTAACCATTACAGACCTCATGGATAAGGGTCTCGCGTATGTGAATTGTTTATCGGTCAATGTGGGCGGCGTAGATTTGACATCTACGATTTGCCCATCGGCAGTCGTCTCAGCCATTACCGACCCTGCAGATTTAGATTCCAACCCCGCCAACCCGGGCAGACAGGTGATTTTCAACCTGGGGAATATTGCCGCACTGAATGAAGTCCCACAGATCGTCATTCAATATCGGGCTGTTGTGCTTGATGTGATCGAGAATCAACGCGGTATTAATTTGAATAATAACGTCGTCTGGGCATGGACTGGCGGCTCATTCACAACAAGTGCCCCTGATGTAACCATTGTTGAGCCCAATCTCACGATAGCAAAAACCGCCAACGTAAACTTTATAGCGAACGGCTCGGCGGCTACTTTTACTCTTGTAATTTCCCATACACCATCAAGCAATGCTGACGCTTTCGATATTGTAATATCGGATGTTTTACCACCAGGCCTGGATTATGTTGCAAATTCAATTAATTGTGACTCTGGCGAACAAGACCCCGATGTTGGCTCTTGTGTTTATGATGCCGGAACCCGTACAATTAAGGCTCAATGGAGTGCATTCACACAATTACCAGCCAATGCCCGGGGTATCATTCGATTTGACGTAGTTGGAAATGAATCCATTCCTGCAAATGGCAGTCTAACCAATATAGCAAATGTTGAATGGACAAGCCTCCCTGGTAATCAAATTACTACTCAGTCGCTCTTCAATAAGTTTGCAACAGAGCGGTTTTACGATCCGGCCGACCGGATCAATTTTTATAATGCCAGCGCATCACTTTCGCTTACACCGCTTGGCGGTGGAGGTAATGGCGGAGGCAGAGGCATTAAGATAAATAATGTTTCTGTTTTTCGTGCTGGTGGATTTCTTATTCCGGTAACAGGTTTTGCGCCTAATGCTGTGACAACCTTGGATTCAATGCTTCGCCCAGCTTACAACTCAACGAGTCTGACCATAGAGATTCCTGTGATCAAAATTAAAACTTCGATCGTTGGCGTTCAACTAAAGAATCGAAATTGGGATGTTTCCTGGCTTCAAGATCAAGTAGGGTGGTTAAATGGAACTGCATACCCATCATGGGAGGGTAATAGTGTTCTCACGGCTCATTCTGTTAATTCAGATGGAAAACCCGGAATATTTTCAAACCTGAGAAGCTTGAATGCAGGCGAATATATCTTTGTGTATAACCTGGGCTATCGCTACACCTATAAAGTTATTTCAAATAAATACGTGCAGCCTGATGACATTACTGTGCTAAAGCATGAAGAAGAAGCGCATCTCACTCTAATTACATGCGATGCCTTTGATGAAAAGACGGGCACTTATCTTCGCCGAGTTGTGGTGCGGGCCATACTCGTGGATGTTCAGGAAATAAAGTAAATTTACGCTTTGAATCAAAAAAGGTTGGCCCGATTTTTGACCAGCCTTTTTTAATTGTTTTTAGCGAGATTTTTAGCCTACTTCTTTTTCCGCTATTGTCAACGTCTCTTCGAACAGCCTCAAGCCCTCGTCCATTTCACTCTTACTCATCGAGAGCGGCGGGGCAATTCGTATCACGCTTTTTCCACAGGACAGCATAAGTAGGCCGCGTTCAAATCCAAGATCTACTACGCGTTCAGTAAGTTCCTTGGCAGGTTCTTTTGTTTCGCGGTCTTTCACAAATTCAACACCAATCATTAATCCCTTGCCGCGGACTTCCCCAATACTCGGGTGACGGGATTGGATCTCATGCAATGCGTCCAGCGCATACGAGCCGACTTCCGCTGCATTCGCCATGTATTCATTTTCGATCAGATCCATCGTTGCTAGCGCGGCCACGCATGAAATCGGGTTACCACCGTACGTATTGCCGTGTGTGCCGATTTCCCAATTCATTACAGACTTACGCGCCACGCACGCACCAAGTGGCATACCGGATGCAATGCCTTTGGCAGTTGTCAGCATATCTGGTTCCACGCCGAAATGCTCAATGGCCCACCATTTGCCAGTGCGGCCCATACCCGATTGCACTTCATCCACGATCAGCAGGATTCCGTGTTTGTCGCATAATTTCCGCAGGGCTGGAAAAAAGCCGTCTGGCGGAATCAAGTACCCACCCTCGCCTTGGATCGACTCAACTAAAATGCCAGCTACATCCTTGGGCGGCATGATCTGATTGAGTATCTCTTCTTCGATATAACGAACGGTTGCTTCACCGTAATCTTCACCTTTGCGGCGTTCGAGCACCGGTCGGTATGGATTCGGAAATGGAGCATGCGTCACCCCGTTCATGAGCGGATAAAATCCGCCGTGATATTTTGCCTTGCTGGCTGTAAATGTTACTGCTCCCATCGTGCGCCCGTGGAACGCGCCAGTGAAGCCAATGAAATTCATGCGCTTGGTGTGGTAGCGGGCTAGCTTGATTGCAGTCTCCACGGCTTCGGTGCCCGAATTCGTCATGAATGAAAGAGCATCTTCTTTAAATGGGGCGATCTCATCCAGCTTCTCGGCCAGTTTGACCCAGTTCTCGTGGTAAAAGTCCGAAGAAATATGAATGAATTTTTCAGCCTGTTCTTGAATTGCCTTTACTACTTTCGGGTGTGAATATCCAGTTGATACCACCGCGATGCCGCCCATAAAATCCAAAAATCGATTGCCGTCCACATCCCATACTTCGCTGCCTTTGCCGTGATCCATCACGAATGGGTACCCACGCGGATAGGAAGGCGAGATCACCTTGTGATCTCGCTCGATGAGCGACCTGGCCTTAGGCCCGGGTAAATTATTTGTTGCCATACATTCTCCTTTTAACTTTTTTTATCAAAAAGGTGCGTCAGCCAGGATCAATGACGTTATTTCTGTAGTTTCAATTCAGCCAATGCACGTGCACCGAGAAGGCCCGAATCGTCACCCAATTCAGCTTTTGTGATCACCAAGCCATCCAAATATCGTGGATGAATGACTTGTTCCTTCAAACTTACTTCAAAAGAGTCAAATAGAAGTGGCCCGCTTTGCGAAACCCCTCCTCCAAATATCACAATGGATGGATCGAATGCGTGCAGGAAGTTTGCCACACCGATCCCTAAATATTTACCCGCAATAGAATAGGCTTCGATGGCTAAAGCATCGCCCTGTTTCGCCGCTTCGGAGATCATATAGGCAGAATTCTTTTTTGTCGGATTAAGTACCGATTCACGCCCCGCGTTGAGCTGCTCTGCCACGAAGCGCTCGATCCCTGTCCCCGAGGAGAACGACTCGAGATGTCCACGCTTTCCACAGCCGCACAGCGGACCATCCACCTGTATAGTCGAATGCCCTAGTTCAGCGGCCAGGCCGTGATATCCCTGTAAGAGGCGGTCTTCAATGATCACCCCGCCACCGACGCCTGTGCTCACGGTCAAATATAAAACATTATGATGCCCGCGTCCCGCGCCGAACTTCCATTCTGCAAGCCCCGCGAGGTTCGCATCGTTATCCACCCAGGCTGGAATGCCGAAATGTTCCGTTAATTTTTCGGTGAGTGGGAAATCGTGCCATTCCTTGATGTTTGGTGTAACCATTACAATACCCGTATGCGGGTCAACTGGCCCCGGAGTGGAAACCCCGATCGCGTCCACTTTTTCATTTTGTGGCCAAATATCCTCGATCACTTTTATCAAGCGGCTAAATGCGTTTGGCTCACTGGCTTTGGTTTCAACTCGTTTGTACGCAATAGGTTGGAACTGGTTATGATTGTATGCGGCAGCTCGCAAATGGGTTCCGCCAATATCAACTGCGACAATAATACTCATAAGCGCCATTATACCGTATGACGATTTCCCTTCGAGGAAGAGCCTCAACGCGAATTGTGCGTCTTTTGATGAAAAATAAAAAAAACCGCATTCCCGAGTTAATGAATTGCAAGAAATTCCTCACGCGCGATCTGATAGCGGAACATTTCCATGTCAAAATATTTGGCTTGATAAGTAAAATTCATTCCGCATTTAAGTAGGACCCGCTGCGATGCAGTATTTTCTGGATGTGTCAATCCAACGATCTGATCGAGTCTGAGATTTTTGAATCCATACTTCAATCCCGCGCACGCGCCTTCTGTGGAATATCCTTTGCCCCAAAACGTTCTGCTTAACATGTAACCCACTTCCGTTTCATTTGTTTCAGGCAAATATTGCAATCCATTCCAGCCGGCCAACTCCGTCTCGCCATGTGGGACGACAGCCCACCAACCCAAGCCATATTCCCGCCAATGTTGAATTTGGTTTTCGATCATCTTTTGCACACGATCGATCGTGGGCGGGTTGGGGTTTGGAAAATATTTCAGAATGTCTGGTTCGCTGAAGACGCGGAACATGGGGTCGAGATCTTTCATCGTCAGGGGACGTAAGGTCAGATGTTCGGTTGTGATCGTGGGGATATTAGTTCGCATGGTTTCTCTTTTCCATTTTTTATTCAAGCAAAAGTCCCAAGGTTTTATGCCTTGGGACTGATTATATTCTTTTGTTTAATTCTATTCTTAACTACCCCGCCAGGTCGCTCATCAAATCCATCGGCACAATTGCAGCGCCAACAATGCCCGGACCAGTATGAACACCCAAAACGGGGGAGATGCGCGCAACTTCCAGTTTTGCGATATTTAATTTTTCCTTGAATTCAGCTGAAAGCACATCCGCTTTTTCAGCGAAGCGGCCATGCAACACAGTGACCCAAACTGGGGTATTCCCATATTTCTCGCGCATATTATCCGCGATCATTGCCATCGACTTGCTTAATGTGCGTCCATTGCCAACCGTGCTGTACTTGCCGTCTGAATCCACGCGGATGACTGGTTTGAGATTGAGCAATGCCCCCGCCAAAGCCTTGACCCGTCCAATGCGGCCGCCGCGCGCGAGATATTCCAACGTATCGAGTGTGTAGATCACTTCCGTGTTTTCGCGGATTTTTTTCAGGCGTTCCTGAACCGCATCCATGGCCCAGCCCGCTTTAATGGCGAGCGCCGCCGCCATCACTTGAAAACGCTCGCCGCCTGAAAGGGTAAGCGTATCCCAAAAATTGACGTTCGCTGAGGGCGCAACCTGCCCACCGCCATCATGGGCTGAGTTGATCGTTCCGCTCAAACCTGATGAAATATGGATCGAAAAAATATCCTTGTCTTTTTCAGCGAGCTTGCGGTATAACTCCGCAAAGATCCCAGCGGATGGCTGCGCCGTGGTGGGGATGGCGGGTCGCATGGCTTCAAGTCGATTATAAAAATCATCCGCTGAAATTTCAGTGGCATTGATCTCGCCTTCAGGGAAGTTGATGAACAACGGCGCTGCAGTTACGCCAAGCTGTTCAAGTTCTTCGGCAGACATATCTGCCGCGCAATCAGTTACTATTTTCATAATTATCTCCTTTGATTTAATAGGTCTTTGCGAAGGCTCTCTTGTACCGTCCTTCAGGGCAGGTGCGCCCAAAGCATTTTCCTCGAATTGATGATCATTTCTTTTCCAAAAACCACTTTACTGTATCTTTAATACTCTCATACAATGAACGCGGCGAATAGCCTAATTCCTTTGTCGCTTTTGCATGGCTGATGTTTGAGTTACTCTGCAAAACTTCCAAAGAATAGGGAGTAAAACGCGGTGTTGCTTTTGCAAGTTGATAATACATCGGAGTAAACAAAGCTGCAAACTTTGCCAGATCAAATGGGATCTTCATCTGAAAGAAATTTTTGCCGGTAATTTCGCGCACGGTTTCGAGCATGTAGCGCACTGTAATTTTTTGTCCCGACAAAATATAACTTTCGCCGCGTTCACCATTTTCAGCCGCCGCGATCAATCCGTCGGCAACATCGCGCACATCCACGAAATCATAGGCGCCGTCTACATATAAGGTCGGTTTCGCCGCCGCCGCATCATGGATGACCGCGCCCATCATCGATCCACGAAAATCATAAGGGCCGATCACGCCGGTCGGGCAGACCACAACAGCGTCAAATCCTGCATGAGCTGCGTTTAGCACCTCCAGCGTAGCCTCCGCTTTTGAGCGGTCATACGCGCCATAAGGATTATCCATATCGTAAGGTAGAGTCTCATCGATCATGCCGTTTTCCACGCGCTGTATTGCATGGATCGAGGAAGTATAAATTAATTTGTCAATTCCTTTTTTCATGGCGGCGTGTAAAATATTTTTTGTGCCACTCACGTTGACTTTATGCACAAACGGATTTGGTCCCGGCATGATAGAGATGACGCCTGCCAGATGGAAGATCCCTTTAATCCCTTGCATGGATTCGAATACAGAATCCAAATTGAGCACATCGCCCTCGAATGCATCCACATTTAATCCCTGAATTGATTCGCGGCTTTCGCCAGGCAGAAGCAATGCGCGTACTTTTTCACCGCGTTCCAAAAGTTTTCGTACCAGAACATTTCCAACGTGTCCTGTCGCACCAGTTACTAGCCACATACTACTACTCCTCTTTTCCCCTCCTTCCGGGAGAGGGCTAAGGTGAGGGGGTACCTCACTTTTTTAATAAGCTATTGACCAGCAAGGTTGTGCTATCGCGTGCCACCTTTTCCCATTTTGCACCTTTGGGGTCGAGCAGACTTTGCAGCAACAAACCCATAGCTGTGGACATGATCATTCGCGAAGCAAGCTCAGGATCCACATCGACGAATGAGCCTTCATCCACGCCTTTCTTGATGAGTGTAGTGAAGTACTTATGGTAGCGTCGATAGGGGGCAATACTTGCCTGCCATATCTTTTCATCGCGACTGGCTTGCAGCCAGAATTCAAGAAACATGGGCAGTCCTTCGCCTGCAGTTTCGAAAATATAAGGAAAGGCTTCGGTCATTTGCGTAAAAGTATCTGGGGCAGTTTTATCTTTTGAAGCATCTATGGCGTTATCGATGGTTTTTAACCAGCCGTCGAGCAAGGCGAGAAAAAGTGCTTGTTTATTTTCAAAGTGATGGTAGAACGCGCCCTTGCTGATTTTTGCGCCTTTGCAGATATCATCCACGCTGGCGGCGTTATACCCGTGCATGGAAAATAACCTGATTGCTGACTCAAGGATCTTCGCTCGAGTTTCTTCACTGCGTTGTTGCATATTGCCTCTTAAAATAAAAAAACCGACTAGTCGGTATGTTTTTACACGCTTAAGATTGTGCTGTCAAGGTGACAAAATTCACAAAGTTGTTAAATCAAAACGAGATGGTATTGCTCCATCCCGTTTTGATGAAAAGCGATTTTGTTTATGCAGGTTTGTAGGCAGTGATCTTGGCGCTAAAAACTGCTTTATAGACATCGTCGCGTGAAATGGAACTTAAGTCAAGTTCGTCGCCCATATCAGCAAGAGCGGCATCCACGGTTTCCTTGTCGAAGAAAACTGGTTTGACGGATATATCCGTGAAGCCGACGGATTGCATCATGCCGATATAATCATCAGCTTCGACTGCGCCTGCTACACATCCAGCCCACGCACTTAAACTTATTTTGATTGGCTCAGGAAGCGGGCCGTCGGTGACAATATCAGAGACCGCTAGCTTGCCGCCTGGTGCGAGCACACGAAAAGCTTCTGTGAATACTTTGGCTTTATCGGGCGAGAGGTTGATGACGCAGTTTGAGATGATGACATCCACAGTGTTGCTATCAACGGGAAGCTCTTCAAGATAACCCTGCCTGAATTCGACATTGGTTGCGTTGACTCGCTTTGCGTTGACTTGCGCACGTTCGATCATTTCGGGGGTCATATCCACGCCGATGACGCGGCCTGTCTCTCCAACTTTTTGGGCGGCGAGAAGGCAATCTAGACCTGCGCCTGAGCCGAGGTCAAGTACGGTTTGACCCGGTTTCAGAGAGGCGAGAGTGATCGGGTCGCCGCAGCCGTAGCTGGTGCTGGCAATATCGGTGGGGACGGTGGTGAGAAGATCTATCGGGTAGAGATTGTTTTCGGGACTGCAGCAATTGTCAGCGCAGCAGGAAGCGCTGCTCTTAATCCGCTCAGCGTAATGCTCGCGGACAGTCTCGTGGATGGGATTTGAAGTTGACATTTTATATCTCCTTATATAGATAATTGTCTATGTATGTTGCTAAAAAAATGGGACATGTCTCGGCCGAAGACGCATCCCGTTTAAGCCTTGAGGGTGTTGAGAAGTTTTTCGGTGGTGATGCTTTCGGGCGCGAACTTGATCATCAATTGCCCGCAGCAGATGGCGATGTTTTCCTGATTGAGCGAATAGAAAGTTTGCTTGCCATCCTCGCGCACGGTGACGAGGTCTGCCTCGCGCAGGATGGCGAGGTGATGCGAAACGGTGGGCTGGGAGACATCCAGCTTTTCAACGATCTCGCTGACGGAGAGCGAATCGCAGCAGCAGATGTTCATGATCTTCTGACGGGTTTCGTCTGAGATGGCTTTGGCAAAGAGCACAGGGTTAAATTTCATATTGATGACCTTCTATTTGATATTATATAGATAAACATCTATTTGTCAAGAGGCTGCATTAATATAATTCAATCAATAACTGCATTCTCAAGAATTTTGAATTGCTGCGTATTGCAATCGATCTCTGCTTTTACGCCATATGGCAAGATAAACATTGGAGCGGTATGCCCGAAATCCATGTGTGTGATAATGGGCAGGTCGGATAACCCTTCTTCCTCAGTTACAACTAACTTAAGAACTTCATCATATTCCTTGAAGCAATCTTGTGAGATGTTTCCGCCTGGACGGCCAAATAAAATGCCAGAAAGTTTTTTCAATATTCCCATGGAAGCATAACTTCGCAAGGCATATTTCAATGCACTTGGCGGCGGGGCATCTTCAGACGTTTCAAGAAATAAGATCGCATTTTCCCATGAAGTTAGATCAGGCCAGTAAGTAGTGCCTCGCAGGAATTCAAAAACATCAAGGCAGCCTCCTATTAAACGACCTTGATGAAGGCCATTGCCTTGTAGAAATTTCCATCCAGTGGATGGATTAAGTTTGCGCTTACGATTTTGATTTTCAGGGTTTCCCCACTCCAGCGTTTCAACAGTCCAGCCGTTTGTACAAGGTTGGATAATGCCGGCTTTTTTGGATGAAAAAAGTGATTTTCGAATTGAATCGATCACGTATGGGAATATCCCTCCATTTTCTGCGAACTCAGCCATGATCGTAGGACCATAAAAAGAAACAAGGTCTGCCTTGAAACAGGCCATGTGAGTAATTGTCGTATCAGAGTAGCCCATAAAGATCTTTGGGTTTGACCGTATCAACTCCAAATCAATATAAGGGAGAATTCGAATGGAATCATCGCCGCCAATGGTGGCGATGATCGCTTTAACCGAAGGGTCAGCAAATGCATTCATCAAATCCTCGGCCCTCGCTTTTGGATTTTTGTGGAGCCATGCGGCGTCTCGCAGGGCGTGAGGCGTTTCAATGACTTTTAGATCAAATTCTTTTTGCAGTTGTTGTTTTCCCACTTCGTATCTTTGTGGGAAGGTTCCTGGACCTCCCCACGATAGGCTAATTGTTGCTATGGTATCACCAGGTTGAAGTTTTTTTGGTTTATACATATGACTCCACTGCAAAAAGGTAATCATACCCTATCGGAAAGCGCAAAAATTTAATATACTCAGCGCATGTTCAGAAAAAACATCAAACACCAACAGCCTGCATTAATTAGCGCCGCCAGCGAACTGCCCGAGAAGCAGCGCAAACGTCTGGAAAACTCCTGGGCAGGCGCCTTCTACACAGAATTCTTTAGCCGCATTGATGAACAGTCTTTTGCCGTCCTGTATTCAGAAAAAGACTCGCGACCGAATGTGCCCGTGAATGTGCTGGTTGGATTGGAAGCACTGAAAGCCGGTTTCGGCTGGAGCGACCAGGAATTGTACGAGCATTTTTGCTACGACCTGCAAGTGCGCTATGCCTTGGGCTATGATCGCTTAGGCGATGGCGACTTTGAAATCCGCTCGCTGTACTACTTTCGAGAACGGCTCAGCAAATACAATGCGGATCACGGCATCAATCTGTTGGAAAAAGCCTTTGAGCAAATCACGGATGCCCAGATCATGGATCTGAAAGTTCGAACCGGAATGCAAAGAATGGATTCCACGCAAATCGCCAGCAACATTGTCTCAGCCAGCCGACGACAACTATTGGTGGAAGCCGTCCAGCGCGTGGAGCGAATTTTGACCGAAGCGGATCGGGCGCGCCTGAGCGAAACCTTTGCGCCCTACATCAAAGACAGCGCCGGACATTACAGCTACCGCGTCAAAGGCAAGCAAGCCGTGCAGGAACATCTGCAGAAGATCGGGCAAACCATACACACGCTATTGCAGGATTTGAAAAGCGACTACGCCGCCGAACTTGCCTATCAGATCTTGGAGCGCATTTTCGCAGACAATTTCAACCTGCTGGAAACGGGTCCACGCGCCAAAGAAAATACTGAGATCACTTCTGACTGCCTGCAATCGGTGGATGACCTCGAAGCCACTTATCGCACGAAAGGCACAGGACATTACAAAGGTTACGTCGCCAACATCACGGAAACTTGCGACCCCAAAAATGAGATTCAACTGATTACCAAAGTACAAGTGGCGACCAACAATGTGGATGACGGACAACTATTGGCAGAAGCCCTGCCCAATTTGAAAGAGCGCACCTCCATCGAGACCATGATCACCGACGGCGGCTACGGCAGTGAAATCAGCGATGCCGCCCTGCAAGAGCAAGAGGTCACCCTGGTTCAAACTGCTATTCGCGGCGCACAGCCCGACCCAAACAAATTTAGTCTCTCCGACTTTGTCATTGAGCAAAATGAAAAAGGCGACCCCAACTTGCTCACCTGCCCACAGGGACAAACTGTTCCCGTCCTGACAGGACGCACCACGGGTTGGCAGGCTCGCTTTGACCCGACGCTCTGCTCCACTTGTCCGTTCCAACTGGATGGACGTTGTCGCACCCAACCTCAAAAGCGCGACCCGCGTTATCTGCTGACTTTCACCACTGTCGAAGTTCGGAGCGCTAAACGGCGCAAAGAATATCTGGCGCATAAAGGCGACAGCCACAATTTACGCTCTGCTGTCGAAGCCACCGTGCGCTCGGTGAAACATCCATTTCCGGCAGGCAAGTTGCCGGTGCGTGGACAGTTCAGAGTCACCTGCATGGCAATCGCATCCGCCGCCACAACGAATGTGCGCAGGATCCAACGCTACCAGATTGCCAAAATAAAGCAGGCGAAAGCGGCAATCAGCCTGCACAGCGAAGCCGTACCCGCCGCCGTGGCTTCTGTTTTTGTTTTTTTGACGCGCTGGCTACGCTCTCGGCTCGTTTTCACTCCGAGTTTCGGTTATTAAAGTACGGCTTCTTGCAGTGGAGTCACATATAGCCTCACAACTTTTACTGACCTACACTAAGATTTTATTTCCCAGTCAACATTTCCAGCCGTTCAATGTAACTGCCCAACACCTCAAACGCGTCTTCGATGGGTTGGGTGCTGGTCATATCCACGCCAGCGATTTTGAACAAATTCCTCGGGAAATCACCTCCCGCCAAACCCTTCCCAAGGAGAAAACAAACACTTCTAAATGTCTTTTGTAAGACATTTAGAAGTGTTGGGAAAAACATTTAGAAGTGTTGGAGAAAACTTTTAGAAGTGTTTACGCCTTCTCGAACTCAATCGTGGCTAGTATCTTCTTGAATTCCTTGCCTGGGATAAAGCGCGGCAGAAGTGTGCTAATTTGGCTGCTGTGCACGCTTTCGGCGGCATCTGCACCTTCGGCAGTGGTTTTTAGCCAGAAATTGCCAAAGTCGCCTAATTCCACGATATTTCCATCAGCCAGTTCCTGCGGGATGATGGTCAGCAAGGCTTCCAGCACCGCCATGGTATCCACGCTCGAAACGGTGGAAATCTCCGAAATACGATTCGCCATTTGGCGCATGGTCTTGCGTCCGCTGGATTCGCTGGACGGGTAGAACTTCTTCGGCGCTTCCTGGTTGGATGGGTTGCCGCGTTGTACAACATTGAACTTGACGGTCATGGTAGCCTCCTTTGGCTTTGAAAATAGGTTGGCTTTGGGGGCGTTGCTTATTTCCCCACGATTAAGAAAAGTATAGCATAAAAATACTCACAGAAACGGTAATACAAGTTGTTGGGTGTGCGTCAGAATTTTGGAAGTTTCTGTTTTGCCGCGAATGACGCAGATTTTCACAAATTTACGCTCACCGCTATAATTTTGGTACTTGTAACTCATTTTGAAACGTGTTATATTAGCGCCACTTTTTCGGATGTCGACAACGGAATAATTTTTATAACTTGCATCCCTGATTCAGGGATGCAAAATTCTATATAATAGGACAAATCTCCATGACAACCAATTTCCTTACCAAAGAGGGTTTTCAAAAGCTTCAAGAGGAACTGGATCATTTACGCACCACCAAGCGACAGGAAGTGGCCGCTCGTTTACACGAGGCCATGGAAGGTGGGGAACTGATCGAGAACGCCGAATACGAAGCTGCCAAGAATGAGCAGGCTTTCGTTGAGGGGCGTATCCAGGAGCTGGATCTTTTGCTTGCCACAGCGCATATCATTGAAGAAAATGGCAAACCTAAGAAAAATGATGCCATACAAGTCGGTACAAAGGTGACCATTAAAGAAGGAAACTTCGAGGCTGAATCTTTTGTTATCATTGGTGCGGCAGAAGCCAATCCGCGTGAGGGTAAGATCTCAAATGAGTCGCCGATCGGCAAGGCTATTTTGGGGCATAAAGCAGGAGAAACCGTCAAAGTGGAAACACCCGGCGGCACCTATAACGTTAAGATAATTAAAGTTGGCTAGGAAATAAGGCGCGCCCATTTTGCCCCGCGTCTAAAAAACGTGGGGCTTTTTTAATTTATAGCAGGAAGAACAATAGCATGTCAGAATACACTACACTTGAAAAAATTCGTTTGCAGAAAATCGAAGAACTCCGCGCCGAAGGGATCGATCCATACCCCACGCGCGCCGAGCGTTCACATACCAGCACTCAGATCACCGCGGAATTTGAAACCGCCGAAGCAGGCGCTTCACCTGATTCAACACTGGAGGTGAAAGCCACTCTTGCAGGACGTATCCGCGCCAGCCGCGCCATGGGCAAGGTTTCTTTTGCTCACATCGAAGACCGCGACGGCAAAATACAGTTATTCTTCCGAGTTAATGAATTGGGCAAAGAGCGGGTGGATTTATTCAACAAGATGTTTGATCTGGGTGATTTTATTCAGGCAACGGGAGTCATGTTCCGCACAAAGACAGGCGAGATTACGCTTCATGTCCACGACTTCAAACTGCTTGCAAAATCTGTGACACCGCTTCCCGCTGACAAGGATGTCACCCAGGAAGATGGCACTGTCAAACGTTATGCCGCGCTCGAGTCGGCTGAAATCCGCGCTCGGCAGCGTTACGCCGATCTGGCTGTCAACCCGCAAGTGCGTGAGACCTTCCGCAAGCGCGCCACGTTGATCAAGTCTCTGCGAACTTTCCTCGACGACCACGAATTCCTCGAAGTGGAAACACCGATCCTGCAGCCGTTATACGGCGGCGCGGCGGCGCGTCCATTCACAACACATCACAACGAACTTGAGCAGGATATGTATTTGCGCATCTCGTTCGAGTTGTATCTCAAACGTCTGCTCGTCGGCAACATGGAACGTGTCTATGAGATCGGACGCGATTTTCGTAATGAAGGCGTTTCGTTCAAACACAATCCTGAATTCACTCAACTTGAGTTTTACTGGGCGTATGCTGATTACCTGCAAGTAATGGAGTTGACCGAACAGATGGTGGCCTATGCCGCTGAAAAAGTGACTGGCTCCACTAAAGTCAAATATGGTGAGCATGAGTTGGAATTTAAACCGCCCTGGAAGCGTGTCGAAATGCGCGCAGGAATTCTCGAAGCCAGTGGAATTGACATTGCACAGCACAAGACCGCTGAAGATCTTCTCAAAGCCATCAGAGCCAAACATGGGAACAAGTCGCCAGATCCAAAATCCACACGCGGCAAGATGATCGACTTTCTGCTGGGCGAATTCCTTGAACCGAACCTTATTCAACCGACATTCCTCTATAACTATCCGCGTGACATTTCACCGCTGGCGAAATCCATGCCTGGTGATCCGCTGACCGTGGAGCGATTTGAAGGCTACGCGGCTGGTTTTGAATTATGCAACGCCTTCACCGAATTGAACGATCCGCTCGATCAGGAACAACGTTTCCTCGAAATGGGACGTGATTACGCTGACGACGAAGAAGAAAAGCATCCCATGGATGAAGATTATCTGCGCGCAATGCGTTACGGGATGCCGCCCAATGGCGGCTTCGGCATGGGAGTAGATCGGCTCGCAATGCTGCTGACGGATAAACATTCAATTCGAGAGGTTTTGTTATTTCCCGCTCTTCGCAAGGAAGAGTTTGGAGAATAAAATGAGTGGCACAGCATCGGCTGTGCCACTTTTTGATAAGAAAAAGGAAAATAAATATAATGGAAAAAGATTTTCAACCATCCTCCGCATATGCACTGCAACTTGATTCTCAAGATAAACTGGCTTCATACCGCGCTGATTTTTATATCTCCGACCCAAGCCTGGTTTATCTCGACGGCAATTCACTGGGACGCCTGCCAAAAGTTGCTATCGAGCGTGCCAAACAAATTATAGAAAATGAATGGGGTCAGGGCTTGATCCGCGGTTGGAACAAGGGTTGGTGGGAAGCGCCTGCGCGTATTGGTGAGAAGATCGCAAAATTGATCGGCGCCGCTGAAGGCCAGGTGATCGTAAGTGACAGCACCTCTGTCAACTTGTTTAAGCTCACAATAGCCGCTTTGGCGCTCAGTCCAGAAAAGAAGCGTATTGTGACAGACACGATGAACTTTCCATCTGATCTGTATATCCTGCAAGGTGCTGTTGAGCAGTTGGGAAATCGGCACGAAATTATTCGCATCGGCTCCAACGACAATGAACTCACTCCCGATCTCACTGCGCTTGCAGAAGCAATCACTGAAGATACCGCGCTCGTCACGCTTTCGCATGTTCTTTTCAAAAGTGGTTATCTTTATGATATGAAACAGATCACCGAACTGGCGCATCGCAAAGGCGCGCTCGTATTATGGGACTTGAGTCATTCGGTTGGCGCATTGCCAATCGCGCTCGATGATTGCAATGCCGACCTTGCCATCGGCTGTACTTACAAATATCTCAACGGCGGCCCAGGCGCGCCTGCTTTTCTTTATGTCAGCAAATCCATTCAGGAAAAAATAACCTCGCCCATTTGGGGTTGGTGGGGGCAGAACCAACCTTTCGCTTTTGACCTCGATTATTCGCCCGCTCCCGGAGTTGCGCGTTTCCTCGCAGGCAGTCAGCCCATGATTTCTATGTTGACCATGGAAACCGCTCTCGAACCGCATCTGCAAGCAGGCATGGACTCGATCCGCGCTAAATCCATTTTGCTGACTGACTACGCCTCATTCCTGACCGAAAGCCTGCTTGCCCCATTTGGCTTTTTTCTCGGCTCTCCAGTTGACTCTGCCCAACGCGGATCACACATCAGCATTCGCCACGCTGAAGGCTACCGCATCAATCGCGCCCTGATAGAAGAAATGAACGTCATCCCGGATTTTCGCGAACCTGATAATCTTCGCATGGGCTTTGCGCCGCTGTACACATCATTTATGGAAGTATGGGAAGGATTTCAAAGGATCAAACAGGTGATGGAAGAAAAACGCTACGAGAAATATACCAGGCAAAGATTGACGGTGACATAAAAACAAAAAGCGTCAGAGATTTTTTCTCTGACGCTTTTTGTAAATGACATGCTTAATTATTTTCTTTCAAACACCACAACAGAATTTCCATCCGCAGAAATAACGGTGAGAGTATTGCCGTCAAGTTTGAAAGTTGCCGTGTTGACAAATACATTGAAAACCATTCCTTCCTGCTGGGCAATCGGATCAGCACAAGCCATCAACGTTGAAGCGATGGCTCCAAAGGTGACCGTTTCGCCGTCAACTTTGTAACTGCCGCTGAAACTGTTACAGCCAACATTTCCACTGATCGTGCCATCTGAGCCAAAGATCACGGATGCGTCAACATCGGGTACGGCGGGCATCGGGCTGGCGG
Source organism: Chloroflexota bacterium (assembly GCA_026390015.1). Lineage (GTDB taxonomy): Bacteria > Chloroflexota > Anaerolineae > Anaerolineales > Villigracilaceae > Villigracilis. The sequence goes on from JAPLGS010000098.1 coordinate 66,167, forward strand.
GTGATCCATATGAAATTAATTTCCACGTCCCAGCCAATGAGGCTGAAGGATTGCCAGAGCAGGCAGTCAACATTGATCCAATAATAACAAGCAGGGTAATCCAAAACATAAGGTTTTTTTTCATTTTTCATCTCCAGGTTTTTTATTTTCACTTTATTAGACGTGGATTTTCAAATTAAGTTCCCTGAAAATATTCGTCTTTGCTGAACTTCTAACAGCGCCTGCTCCGCGCAGTCGCGTCATTTTAGAGAGTTGTTTTGCTGTGAACAGGCTGCTACTGTAATCTCCCGTGTCATACTAATATCAAGGGATTGCTTAATTTTCTTAAATATAAAAAGTGCGCCGCATGACGCACTTTTTATATTTGATCTTTATGCCGATTTTTGCAAAACAAAGTACCAGTATCTTCTATTATCTAAATGAGGTTGACTATTGGGAGTGTCGGATTTAATGCCTGCGAAATGATAAAAAGCCTTGCGTAAAATAACAGGCACATATTTATCAACGAGTTGTATGCGGCGCTCGCGGTCAAGTTCAATGGCTTTCAAGACATTATTCGTGATATCTTCCTGCTTGATAAGTTTTAATCCCATCGCTTTTAATTGTGCGTGCCAGATCTCAACTTTTTCTTCATAGCGCAGGTCGGTATAGAGGAAGTAGCCTTCCGGTCTCAACACGCGCGTGACGTGCTCAAGAAATTTTGTGATATTGGGATAGTAAAGAGACGCCTCCACATTCATAACTACATCAAAGGAATTATCAGGAAAATTCAGCGCTTCCGCGTTTCCGTGATGGAATTTGAGTCCATCGTGTTTGTAGTGACTGCGGCAGAATTCAATGGCGCGCGATGAGAAATCCACGCCAATGTAGGACTTGGGTTTGAAGTGACGCATGACAAAATTCGCTCCGCCGCCGCGCCCCGAACTGACTTCAAGCGCATCGCGACCTGTCCACTCAATGGATTTGGCTACGTGGTGATAGAGCTGGAGGGGATAGCGATGTTTTTCATCCTCAACCTCAAGTGGTAAAGATTCGTTTCCCTTTTGGTGGGATGAGTAGCCAAAGTTCATAAAGATGGCGTTCCTGTCCTTATCCAACATGGATATCAATTCGTATTGCAGGCGCGTGAGCCCGCTTTTGATATGTGGGAAATTGTGAAATAATACCTTGTTAAGCATCTCGCTCTCCTTTGAAATGGTTTGTAAAGTGTAAAGAGCACCCAATCAATTGGATGTTCTTGAAAAAGGGTTGTGTGTTATAACCCTGCGAGTACAATGAAGTTATCATGAAAAGATTAAACAGAAACAGGCCACAGGTATATTTCCTGTGACCTGTTTTCTTGAAAATTATAGTTTTTACTTCATTGTCTCGTAATTCTCTGGCAGCCAACAGCACAGAACCAACTCGCGCGCGGCTTTGACCTCATCCATTCTGCCAAATGGAGTAATATGCGGAGCATCGTGCAGCAACTCGGGCTGGGACTTGGCTTCCTCTGCGATCTTGATCAGCGCATCGGCAAAACGATCCAAGGTATCTTTGTTTTCGGTCTCGGTCGGCTCGATCATCAAGGCTTCGTGCACGATGAGCGGGAAGTAGTTTGTGGGTGGGTGGAAGTTGTAGTCCATCAGGCGTTTGGCAATATCCAAAGCGCGCACATCGCTGCCTTCAAAACTTCCTTCCGCTACGAATTCATGCATACAGATGCGATCATAAGGAATTTTGTAGGTGCTTCGCAAACGGGCTTGCAGATAGTTCGCGTTGAGCACTGCGAACTGCGAAATGGCTTTAAGACCATCAGGCCCGTGCATGGAAATATATGTATACGTGCGGACAAGTCCGCCGCCAAAATGACCGTGGAAGGCTTTCATGCGTCCGATGGATTGTTTGGGTGTGACGAAACCATATAGCGGAGGAATATCGTCATCGCCGCCTTCGACGATGCCTACCAATGGGGATGGCAGGAAATCCAACAGGCGGTCACTTACGCCGACGGGACCAGAGCCAGGCCCGCCGCCGCCGTGCGGGACGGCGAAGGTCTTATGCAGATTGAAGTGCATCACATCAAAGCCGAGATCTCCCGGGCGGACGATGCCGAGCAGCGCGTTCAAGTTTGCTCCATCGCCATACATCAAGCCGCCGCAATCTTTGACCATCTTGATGACTTCTTCAATGTTCTCGTCGAACATGCCGAGTGTGTTGGGATTGGTGAGCATCATGCCGACGACGGTATCGTCACAGGCGGTGGCGAGCGCTTTCAAATCCACATTGCCGCGTGCATCCGATGGGATGGTGACAACGCTCATCCCCAACATGCCGGCCGAGGCGGGATTTGTCCCATGCGCTGCATCGGGGATGAGCATTTTGGTGCGTTTGCTGTCTCCACGTGATTTGTGATAAGCGGCCATCATCAGCACACCGGTAAATTCTCCGTGTGCGCCAGCGGCGGGTTGAAGGGTCATGCCCGCGAAGCCGCTGATCTCTTTCAGCCATTCCTGTAAATCAAACATCAAAACTAGATTGCCTTGCACGGTTTTAATCGGCTGTAATGGATGTGTGTATAAGAAGCCCGGCAAGCGGCAGGTATCTTCGTTGATCTTCGGGTTGTATTTCATGGTGCAGGAACCCAAAGGATAAAAGCCATCGTCCACGCTGTAGTTGAATTTGCTGAGCCGCATGTAGTGACGCACAACATCCACTTCGGCGAGCTCGGGCAGAGGCAACTCAGAGCGTAATAAATTTTTGGGAGGCAGAGCAGTTTCGGGCACGTCTGATGCGGGCATGGTCACGCCGAGTCGACCCGGTGAGGAAAGTTCAAAGATGGTAGGTTCAACAATGCTTGCACTGAGCGGGGTCGAAGTGGTAGCCATTATTCCATCTCCTTTAAAACTTCGATGAGCGTATCAATTTCCTGCTTGCTGTTCATTTCTGTGAATGCCATCAGGATATGATTTTTTAACGCGGGATAATCGTTGCCAAGATCATATCCGCCGAGGATGCCGTGGTCGAGTAAATAATCATTGACCTCGCTGGCAGGTTTCGGACAGCACAACACAAACTCGTGGAAGAAAGGCTCAGTGAAACATAAACCGAAGCCGTCAATTTTGCTGAGTTCGCTGGCGGCGTAATGCGCTTTTTGATAACAAAGATTCGCAACTTGTTGAAGACCCGTCTTGCCAAGTGTTGACATATAAACGGCAGAGGCGAGCGCGAGCAAACCTTGATTGCTGCAAATGTTGGATGTGGCGCGTTCACGTTTGATATGTTGTTCGCGCGAAGTGAGTGTTAAAACATACGCACGTTGTCCGCGGTTATCAACGGTTTCACCGATGAGACGCCCGGCCATTTTGTGAACGTAGGATTTTTTCGTGGTGAAGAAACCGAGATACGGTCCACCGTACCAAAGCGGAATTCCAAAAGGCTGCGCTTCGCCGACCACAATATCCGCGCCCATGTCGGCGGGAGTCTTAAGCATGAGTAACGCGGTTGGATTCGCAACGACGCAAACGAGCGCACCTTTTGCGTGAGCGTCTTCGATGAGTTTTGTGTAATCGTGGATACGTCCAAAGAAATCGGGATATTGCACGACGACCAACATGGTGCTTTCATCGACGAGCGACATCAACGCTTCGGGGCCGACTTCGAGATCGGCTGTTGCGTCATCCCCGGCTTCTTCCAGCCCCATGCCTTGCGAGTATGTGCGAACGACTTCGCGATACTGCGGGTGGACAGTGGGTGACATGACGATCTTTTTTCGTTTGCCGCGGAATTGCGCAAAGGCAAGATTCACCGCTTCGGCTGTGGCAGTCGCGCCGTCATAGTGCGAGGCGTTGGAAACATCCATGCCGGTTAAGTTGGTCATTAGCGATTGATATTCAAAGATGGCCTGCAATGTACCTTGAGAAATTTCCGGCTGATAAGGTGTGTAGGCTGAATAAAATTCGCCGCGCCGCAGCATGTGATCCACTACCGCTGGGATATAGTGGTTGTACGCGCCAGCGCCGAGAAATGAGATCAAATGCTCGCGCACGTTTTCATTTGTGGTCGCCATATCATTTAACAATGCGGCGGCTTCCATTTCAGTTAACGCTGGAGGCAGATCTAATTCGGGGAAACGATGTTTTTGCGGAATGGCATCGAAAAGATCATCGAGTGATTTGACGCCGACCGTGTTGAGCATCGCATCCCGTTCATTGGGGGAAATCGGGATATAGGTCATTTTATTTCCTCGTCATTGCGAGGAGGGTGCACTTCCCTACGAAGCAATCCTCAACATGTTGAGGATTGCTTCGGGCGAAGAACAAGAACGCCCTCGCAATGACATAATAAAATTTAATGTGCTCTTCCTTCGCAATCTTTTTCGTACACGGCGGAGTCCATCATATCGCCGGCGGAGCCGCCTTCGATCTTGATCATCCAGCCTTCGCCAAATGGATCAGAGTTAAGAGTTTCAGGTTTGTCGGAGAGTCCTTTGTTAACAGCGCTGACTTTGCCCGCAACAGGTGAGTAAATTTCCGCGGAAGCCTTCACGGATTCAACGGAAGCGATGGCTTTGCCTGCTGAAACTTCTTCGCCTTCCTCGACGAGCAATTCAACGAAGACGATATCAGAAAGTTGGCTCTGGGCAAAATCACTGATGCCAACTGCGCCAGTGGAGGGATCGAACCATTCATCAGATTTTGTGTACTTAAGATGGGACGGAATGTTCATTATTTATTTCTCCTATTGTTGGTTTTGACGAATCAAAAGAGGACGTGCAATTATAGAATCGCGCGTCCTCTGTAATGGAACCTGAGAGATTATCCTTTGCGGGGATTTACACCGTCGGTGTCTCGTTATCAATTGAGACTTTCCAGAGTTTTCTGCGGATGCAGGGTCCTTTTGCCTGAGAGATTCGTCTGGTTTCGCCTGTATCCAGATTTGCACCTTCGGCGCTTAATCATGCAGGCTGAAATCTGCATGTTAAGTCTCTTCCCTGTGATCCGTTAAGTTATAGTTCCATTTTATAAGCGAGGGGAACGAGAGTCAAGGGTAGAATGTCAAAAAATTCCAGATTTTGTCATGCAAATATGCTTATCTGATTTTTTCCTTTTCAAGAAGAATTTTCAAACTTGCCACTAATTCCTTGTATTGTGGGTTGTAGGCTATATTTCCCATCTCAAAGGGATCTTTTTCCAGATCGTAAAGTTCAAGTTCAGGTTCCAGCGATGGCGCGTATGAATCCAAAACTGTTTCGGCATAAACATACCTTTCCGTATGGATCGCGGCATATTCGCCGCGCGGGGGCCAGCCTTCCAGCAACACGCCTTCACGCCATTCACCCTGATGCGTAAGCAAATTGACAAGGGATGAACCATCTATGTTTGCAGGAATTGGAATTCCTGCAAGTTGAAGCAGGGTGGGTGCAATGTCAATATTAGCGACTACTTTATTTTCCACATAAGGAGTCGCGATCAATGGAGGATATCGCACCGCGAACGGAACACGGACGCTTTCTTCATATAGGGTGTTCTTCTGATTGATTAGGCGATGTTCCCCCCATTGCAAGCCATTGTCTGAGAGAAAAATGATCATGGTATTATCCATTTCACCGGTCTCCTTAAGTTTGGCAAGCACTTTTTCCAAGGTCCTGTCTAGCGCCATGAGGGTAAGTATCTGCCCGCGGCGTGTTACATCAAGGTTTTCTATTTGGCTTTGATCCGGTGGCGGGTCTTTTAATCCTATCCATCCGGGTTTATCTGATACATCCTTCTCCATGAAACTTGGCAAACGCGCAGGGAGCTCGATTTTCGTGAATCTATCTTCAGGCGCAGGGGTGAAAGGATTGTGCGGCGCGTTTACTGCAAGTAACAACACAAATGGTTTGTTCTTCTTTGCATTTTGCTCCAAAAATTTTATAGCGTAGTTGCCGAGTGTATATGTGATGTATTCTCCTTGATGCCGTATCCATTTGCCGTTGACATTAAGGAGCGGATTGTCGTAGCGAGTTTCGCCAAACTTGTAGGATACCCAAAAATCAAATTCAGGTTTCTTTTCTGCATTCCATGTGTTCAAATATTTACCGATCAGCCCGGTAGTGTAGCTGTTTTCATGCATGTATTCGAAAAACGTTTTTTGATGTAACTCATCTTCATTAATCCAAACGCCGTGGTTGTGGGCATACATGCCGGTTAGGATGCTGGAACGGCTAGGACAGCATAACGGCGTTGTGATATAGGCGTGAGGAAAAGCCACCCCCTGATCGAATATCAAACTTTGTGTCTTGGGCATAAATTGCATTGTGTCGTAGCGTTGATCATCGGTGAGGATGATCAGAAAATTCGGACGCTTGTCGTTAAAGCGCGGCAGAGACGCACAAGCCTGCAAGAACAACATGGACAATATAAAGCTGATGATAATTTTTTTTAACATGATATCCAAATCCCATTTATGGAAATAATTTAACTTGTTACGATTATAAGTGTAATCCCCATATTGTCATGAGCTGTATTGAAATACAGAACTCCGCTCCTCGATCGTAAAAACAACCGCCTTTGTACAAGGCGGTTGTTTTATTGTGCGCCCAGCATGGGCGTTGACTAACGGGTGAAAGACCCATACAGAGGTTGATTGCACCAACTGTTAGTAGAAGGCAAGGGCGTTGTCGTGAGGCAAGGTCTGGACGCGAAGCGGCCGGAAGCAAACCTGCGACTTGAGGAATACGAAGCGCATGCGAGGCTATCCAAGTCGGGCGAGTTGGCAAGAAACAACGAAGCCCAATGCGATCAAGGACTTGGGGAAGTAAATGCGACAAGTGCGCAGGGAAAGCCAACGTTCTTACCTGGGGAGACCTGTCGTTCGGCTAATAAGTAAGC
>JAPLGS010000149.1 GCA_026390015.1 Chloroflexota bacterium
CCCGGCAAGCTTTGGCTATAGCTCGGTAAAGCTTGCCAGATCGGTTCGATGGGATCGGGCCAGATAATACTGGCGGAAAGTGCGGATGTCGTATAAACTGTCATGGCAGGTGGCCTCTTTTGTGAATAAGTTGTGTACTACAACTCAATCTTATCCGCTCTGGGGCTACCTGTCTGCTATCAAATTGTAAAGGTGCTTTTTCTCATTCCTGAACCGTGCCCTTTTTTTCCATTGCAAATCATCAAAATGAATATCTCCGGAGGCATGGAGGGCACTGCTTACAGTCACCACCCGCGCATTAGGAGTCGCTTTCAAAGCAGGCAGGAGCAGACCGGTCAACGCAAAGTGACCGAGATGATTGGTGCCAAACTGCATCTCAAAACCGTCAGTGGTTCGAAGTTCGGGCAGCGCCATCACTCCTGCATTATTGATCAAAACATCCAGCCGATCGTGGCTAGCAAGAAAAGCGTCCGCAAAACTGTTTACACTTTTCAAATCAGCCAGATTCAGCGCCATAACCTTAACTTCCGCTGCGGGGTAACGTTGGCGAATAGTTTGGGCAGCCTGCTCGCCCTTATCCAAACTGCGGGCGGCCAAGATCACGCGGGCATTCCTGCCAGCCAACGCCAGCGCTGCTTCGTATCCAATTCCGCTGTTTCCGCCGGTGACAACCACTACCCTGCCTTTTTGATCCGGAACATCCTTTTGGTTCCATTGACTAGCCATAAAATTTCTCCATTTTATTTTTATTGGCTGGCGATTATAACGAAATGACTCCGCCGGCCTTCTTCCAGACGGTATTCATCATGATTTATTACGTGGAATTAAAAACAAGCCCGGACATTCAAGTATAATCCCCGCTCCCATGAACACAGCACCTTTTGATCTTGTAATTTTGATTGCGACGGCGTGCAGATAAATCGCGAAATAACCCACTCATGAATATTCTCGAAACACAACGATTGCTCCTTCGGCATCTCTCCACTAATGATTCTGAATTCCTCATTGAATTGCTGAACGATCCAACTTTCATTCAAAATATCGGGGATAGAGGAGTCCGCACAATAGCGGATGCCCACGCGTACGTTCGAAACGGACCCGCAGCCAGTTACGCAAAAAATGGTTTTGGTCTCAGCCTTGTCATTCTCAAAGAAACCAGCGAATCAATTGGGATTTGCGGATTGATCAAACGGGATGCGTTGGAAGATGTTGATATTGGGTATGCATTCCTGCCGCGTTATTGGTCAATGGGATACGCGGTCGAGTCCACATTGGCTGTAAAAAAATACGCAAAAGATGTGATCGGATTAAAACGCATGGTTGCCATCGTCGACCCCAACAACTTCAGTTCGATCCGCGTGCTGGAAAAAATCGGTTTCACATTTGAGAAAATGGTCAGACTCTCAGAAGATGATATCGACCTCAAATTGTTCGCCACAACCCTATAAGCCTGTATAATCTTCGTGTATGAAAGAAATCTTTGGAAAAAGAAGCTGGGTCATTTTACTGGCATTGGCCGCTCTGGTCGGGATGATCATCCTTGCTTCGGGGTTGAAAGAACTCAAATTCGATCCGCCACACCTTGTAAAACTGGAAGACTTGTTGAATTTAACCGACACAACAAATGTCGAAGAGATTCCACAGTCGTCCTGGATACGCTATCTATTTCCAACCTTGCTCATTCTGATCTTCCTGCTCCTCCTGGGTCCCCTTCGCCCGATGACAATCAAAGACCTGATTAAGAGGCTGATTCGATTTGCATTATTTGCGTTTGTGGCCATGCTAATTTTGGGAAGGATCGCTCAAAAGAATCAAGTGCCCAACCATGTAGAACAGGACGCCCGCAGTTTATCGGGTTCCGGTGCAGGAAATCAAATATTCTCGCGGCCTGAAGTCAGCGCAAGCTGGGAATTTTGGATCGCGGCTCTCATCGTTATCATTGTGAGTGTAGTTTTATATATTGTTTTTAATCGGGTCATAGACCGCTGGTTCCAGCCAAAGAAAAAGTTGGATGAGATCGCAGATATCGTCCGATCAACCTTGAACGATCTTTCGGGAAATAAGGTCTCAAAAAATACGATCATCCGCTGTTATGTACGCATGAATTCTGCCGTGAACGAGTATCGTGGTATTATCCGCGAAGCCGCCACGACCCCTGCAGAATTTGCTCAATATCTGGAGAACGAAGGACTTCCACGCAATGAGGTGCAGGGATTAACTCGCATATTCGAAAAAGTCCGCTATGGAGCACAGGAGATCAACCCTGCTGAGCTCAAGGAGGCCAAGCAATGTCTGACCAGCATTCTGAAAGCTTGCAAAGCTCAGTCCTGATGATCTGGAAGTCTTTCCTGTATTCTGCAATTTTTATTATGCTCGCAATTATGTTTTTCTACTTTCGTAAAGCTATCGTCGGCGCTGTAATAACTTTTGCCGCTTATATTGTTTGGTCATTAAATATTGTTGGAAGTGTCATTCCTCAACAAGTGTTATGGATCTTAATGCTGCTGTTGATCCTTTACATTGCCGTGGGCAGTTTCTACGGAAAACGCTCCGAGAGTAGACCAAGCCAAAAGAACGCCGTACCAGTTGTCGGTCCCGTTGAGGCGCGTGCCAGATGGATCGATGAACGTCAACGCGGAACTTACTTCAAATGGCTGCTTGCCAATCTGCTTGGCAAAGTCCATCAACACATTCAAGAATCTGTATTTTATGGAAACCCAAGAGATGTTTCGCTTATTCCATCACAGATACAGGATTACTTGAACGCAGGCTTAAACACCACCTACGCTGATTATTCAACGCCAAATTTATTTCAAAAAACAGAAACAACGCCTCTCGATATTCAATTGGATCAAGTGGTGGATTATCTTGAAGATGAATTGGAGATCAATGATGAACGCTAAGATCGCTGAAGTGGCTGTGACAGGGGAAAGTGTACTTAATGAAGTTGAACGCGCTTTTGTGGGCAAGCGTGATCTTTTGAAAATAATCATGGCCGCTGTTTTGGCTGGCGGACATATTTTATTGGAGGATTACCCCGGTCTTGGGAAGACCCTGCTGGCTCGATCTTTCGCGACCGTGCTTGGTCTGGATTTCAAACGTATTCAATTCACCCCTGACCTTTTACCGGGTGACATTACAGGCGGCTACATCCTTGACCGGACACAGAATCAATTTCAATTACGGCAGGGGCCGATCTTTGCCAACATCGTGCTGGCCGATGAGATCAACCGCGCTTCGCCGAAAACACAGTCAGCATTACTGGAAGCCATGCAGGAAGGACAGGTCACATTAGACGGGGAGAGTCTGCATTTGCCTGAGCCTTTCCTTGTGATGGCAACTCAAAACCCGATCGAGTACGAGGGGACATTTCCTTTGCCTGAAGCTCAATTGGATCGATTCATGTTAAAGCTTTCCGTAGGCTACCCGGATGTGGCGGAAGAAAAAGAAATATTACAACGCCGCCATGCCCGAAGACGGGATGAAGTGGAACTAGGCGCGGTCAGTTCAGCCGAAAAATTGTTGGGGCTGCGGGACGCGATCGAATCCATCCACGTAGACCCTGACCTTGAAGATTATATTGTCCGCCTGGTTCACGCCACACGCATTGATCGCCGTGTGGCAGTCGGCGCAAGTCCACGCGCTTCGCTGGCTTTTTTAAAAATGGCTCGCGCCTATGCCGCATTGAACGCGCGCGAATTCGTTCTTCCCGATGACATCAAACGTTTTGCCGTTCCGATCCTTTCTCATCGAATCATCCTGACACCGGAATATTGGGTGGCACGTGACGTAACCGGCGCAGTGATCGCTGATGCGCTATCAAAAACTCCTGTGCCTGTGACCGAAGGAACATAATGAGCCGCATCGCTTTGCTGGCGGCGTTGATCTATATCATCTTCCTGGCGGGTATTGGTTCACTAAACGGATCAGTGCTGAGATTGGCGCTGCCACTGGGGCTATATCTGCTCGCGGGTTTATGGCGCGGACCTGAAAAATTAAATCTTTCTGCAGAGCGAACGCTGAGTACTGAGCAAATCAGACCAGGCGAATCCATCACAGTAATTATCACGGTAACCAATCACGGAGAATCATTGGATCAGGTGTCGCTCCACGACCCGCTCCCTGATTTTCTGGAAATTTTCGAGGGCTCAAATAATCGTCTCGTAAGATTACCCGCGCAGGACAGTCTCTCGTGGTCATATTCCGTACGGGGCAGGCGCGGTTCCCATACCTTTAATGGATTGAGCATACTCGCAGAAGACAGTTTGGGATTGGTGGTAAAGCGTACTTTCCTCCCGACCCGCGGACAATTACTCGTGCTTCCCTCTGTGGCACGGGTTCGGCACATTGCCATCCAGCCGAGACAAACGCGCGTATATTCCGGCATCATCCCCGCCCGCCAGGGTGGAACTGGAATTGAATTCTTCGGCTTGCGTGAATATCAAATTGGCGATTCTCCTCATCATATAAATTGGCGGCTTTCAGCCCGACAGGATAATCTGCTCTATTCAAATCAGTATGAACAGGAACGTGTGGCAGATGTGGGAATTGTTGTAGACGGAAGGAGCAGAATCAATAATTTCTGTGACAGATCCTCGATCTTCGATGATTCTGTCCTTGCGGCGGTGGCTGTCTCATCCGCTTTGTTATCAGATGGAAACCGCGTTGGGTTATTAGTCTATGGCGACCGCGCCAGATGGACCTCGCCCGGCTACGGCAAACGTCAACGTGAACGCATCATGCTAAATCTGGCGCTCGCTAAAACCGGCGAGAGCCAAAACTTTAAATCTCTTTTTATTCCAAGGCGAATGTTCCCGACTAATTCACAGATCATCCTTATCAGTCCCCTCCATTCAGATGACCTGCCAGTGCTGGCGCAACTACGCGTGAGCGGTTACCCGCTTATGGTCATCAGCCCAGACCCAGTCTCTTTCGAAGTACGCAGGCTTGGGAATCGAGATTCGGTCAAACTGGCTGCCCGCATTGCCCGTTTGGAACGAGAGATCATGCTGCGAGATCTGCGCGGACTTGGGATCCAAGTAGTGAACTGGAACACAGTAATACCCTTTGATCAAGCAGCGCGAGCTTCTCTTAGCCGCCCGATCACATTCCTGCGCGCCATTCAACGCGAAGGACGCCAATGACTCGATATGCCATTTATATATCCATTTTCGCGAGTACAGTCACGCTGGCGATTGGACTGGTAATAAAAGAATTTCTTATTCCCACAGTTGGCGTTGGCATTTTGGGCCTGATTTGGGCAATCAGCTATACGCGCAATATGTATTGGGTCGCCGCGCCTGAATTCGCATTATTTACGATTATTTCCGCCATCAGCATTTGGGGAGGCATCTCTTCCTGGCTGGCTTTCGCCTGTGTGCAGTTTTCACTCATCGCCTGGGATCTGACAATATTCATTCAACGACTTCAAATAACAAATAATAAAGATGACCACAGCAAAATGGAGCGAATGCATTTCATTCAACTTGGGCTTCTAGCCGGATTAAGTTTTCTGGGAGTTTTTGCCACCACCCGCTTACGCGTCAACCTGACTTTTGGCGGCGCAGCAATTCTGGCAATGCTCGGCATCTGGGGCATCAGCGCCCTCGTCTACCGCCTGCGGCGCCACGAGGATGATATCGACGTTTGACGATCAATCAAAATAAATATTCAGATCCGAACAGTCGAAGCGATTGCCGCAATTGGGGCAAGTCACTTTGCAATTCATTTCATGCATCTCGGTTCCGCAGCGGTCGCAAGTCCACACTTTTTTCTCACTCCATAATATCGGTTGAAATAAAGATGTGTCGAATTGAGCGATGTTTTCTGCTCCCAATGTTTTCAAATTGTTGATCACATTCTGCGCGTCATTTCTTAATTTTTCCACTTGAATTCCCCGACAAATTTCAGGCCAGTCTGTCAGCCATTTTGTGCTGCGTTCATAGACTTTGATTGCACCGTTATAATTTCCGCGCGTGATGTGCAAGCAGGCGACTGCCACTTGTAAAATCCCCTGATACAAGTCTCTGATCTCACCTGTTTCGTTGCGCCAGGCATCTTCCAATTCTTCATGGGCTTCAAAGAATTTCAGCTCGTTAAATAACTTCAATCCCTCAATTGCTTTTGGATGTAATATGCCATTACAAATAAATTCATCCTTCATCTTTTCATCCTTTTAACCCGGCAGTATAACATGCGGATAATTTCAAGAGTACAATTTAGCTTATGCAAAGGACACCACTGTGACCAGCACCGCGCTCTCGATCAGTATCATTTTTGGGGCTGGCTTTCTCGCGCACGGCTACAACCTCGCAGGCTTCGATGTTTTTACGCGCTGGTTTGGTTTATTAGGAGTAGTATGGTTAATTGCCCAATACAACCGTTGGGACTGGTTTTCGGCAGTCGCTTTAATCATCAACATCCTCGCCTCCGGCCTTGGAATATGGATGGGCTTTCATGCCGGCTGGTTGATCGCCAGCTCGATCTTTAGTCTGGTCGCATGGGATTTATCCGAATTCCACCGCCGAACTCGCACGATGCCAAAAGATGGCCTTCGTAAAGTTGAGCGGCTTCATATTGCGCGGCTTAGTTTCCTCGCTTTAGCCGGGCTTGTATTCGCCACCCTGCTGCTGCTCTTGCGCGGACAATTCACATCTGATTGGGGAATTCTGCTTATCGTGATGATCGTAGCTTCCCTCATCCAATTTATAGCTGGGTTGAGAACTTCTTAATGAATAAAGGCTTCGAATGTCAAAACACTTCCGAGGTCTGGTTCAATTCAAAATAAAAAATCCAAGTGAGGCATTCCATGTTTGATCTCCCCGATGATGAAATTCTTTCTCTCTCCAAAGATCACGTTTTTTGGACGTGGTCTGCTCAAGCCAAAGTTAATCCCATTGCTATAAAGCGCGCCAAAGGCGTGTACTTCTGGGACGTGGATGACAAACGCTATCTTGATTTCAACTCGATGACGATGTGCGTCAATATTGGTCACGGCAACGAGCGCGTCATCAAAGCCATGCAGGATCAAGCTGCGGAATTACCTTACGCCGCACCGGGTATGACTACCAAGATCCGCGCGCTGGCTAGCAAGGCTGTGGCAGATATCACGCCGCAGGGAGCATTGAGCAAAGTACTGTTCACGCTCGGCGGCGCGGACGCGAACGAGAACGCCATCAAGCTGGCGCGCGGCTATACAAAACGGCACAAGATTTTAGCGCGCTATCGTTCATATCATGGCGCGAGTGCGGGCGCGATGGCCGCCACTGGTGATCCGCGCCGCGTGGGATGGGAACCAAATTTAATGACAGGCGTGGTGCATTTCCTTGACCCGTATCGTTATCGTTCAACCTTTCATCGCATGAATCCAAATATTTCAGAAACAGATTTTGCGCTCGATTACGTCAATCATTTGGAAGAGATCATTTTGTATGAAGGCCCCGAATCCATTGCAGGCATCATCATGGAATCGGTGACGGGCACGAACGGCATCATCATCCCGCCGCAGGGATACATGCAAGGTGCGCGCGCGTTATGTGATAAATACGGCATTGTCATGATCGCGGATGAAGTCATGAGCGGATTTGGCCGCACGGGTAAATGGTTCGCAATTGAACATTGGGACGTCGTGCCTGATATTATGACGATGGCAAAGGGACTCACTTCCGCGTATGCGCCGCTCGGCGCGGTTGCGATGAAGCCTGAGATTGCCGCGGCTTTCAATGAGCATCCCTTTGAAAGTGGTCTGACTTATACCTCACATCCCATATCCTTGGCAGCGGCTGTGGCAAACATCAACGTCATCAGGGACGATAAACTCGTCGAGCACGCGGCAGGCATGGGCGGAGTCTTGAGGCGCATGTTATCCGATCTCGGTGAATCACATCCATCCATTGGCGAAGTCCGCAACATCGGTTTATTCGGCATCATCCAATTGGCCAAAAATAGAAATACGTTCCGCGCCAGAGATGGTTGCGCTGCGAAAATATTGCGCGGATCATGGATTGTTTTTATACACACATTGGCATACGGTCTTGATCATCCCGCCGTTGATCATTGATGAAGAACAGTTGAAAGAGGGAATGGATGTTTTGGATAAGGCTTTGGAGATCACAGATAAATCCGTACTGAAATAGCAAAGAGCCTCCCGCTCAAAAACGGGAGGCTCTTTGCTTATTAAATAGTATTTGCTCTGAGTTGGCGCGGGAACTGGAATACGATGCCGCCCTGCAAAATTGCAGGCATATTCATAAGCCGTTGTTTTCGCCTATCCGGACATGTCCAATTGGGTTTCCATTCCAGCTAAACATTACGCATTGTTCCCAATAGTATAATTGTTCAAATTACAAGGAGTTCGTAATGATAATCACTCGCGAAGAAGTTTTACAAGAATCCATGTGTTTACGCAGCCTGAAACTTGCCACGGCAGAATCCTGTACTGGTGGATTGGTTTCACATCGCATTACAAATGTATCTGGTTCTTCGGAATATTTTTCCGGCGGCATCGTATCATACTCTAATGAAGCCAAAGCCAATTTGCTTGGCGTATCATGGGATACACTTAATGCATACGGCGCAGTCAGCCAGGAGACTGTCTTCGAAATGGCGCGCGGGGCACAAAAAATATTTAGCGCGGATATTGGTTTATCTGTCAGCGGGATCGCGGGACCCACTGGAGCCATGCCCGGAAAACCGATCGGCACGACCTGGCTGGGACTCTCCACGAAAACTGGTGAATGGGCAAGACACTTCATCTGGGATGGCGATCGTGAACAAAACAAACAATATTCAGCTGAGGCCGCGCTGCAATTTGTAATAGCTTACCTGGAAGGAAAACTCTCATGAAGACAGTTGTGCTTATTTCTGCAGATGCTGAATGGCGCGTGGTAAAAGAACTTTATCCCAACCTTGAGATTCAGCAATCTCCATTTGGCGAATTTGCCGAATTGAATCTTTCAAATTTCACCTTTCAAATTTTTCATGGCGGCTGGGGAAAGATCTCTGCAGCCGCGTCCACACAATATGTGATCGATAACTTAAAACCGGAGTTACTGGTCAACCTTGGCACATGCGGCGGCTTTGAAGGGTTGATCGAACGTGGGACAATTATTCTGGTCGAGAAGACCATCGTCTATGACATCCTCGAACAGATGACGGACGCCGACAAAGCCATTGAACATTATTCAACAAAACTCGATCTGACATTTTTGCCGCGTATCCTGCCCACGCCTGTGCTGCGCGGATTATTGGTTTCTGCCGACCGCGATATTATCGTAAATGATATTTCCTCATTGATCAAAAAATATAACGCAGTCGCCGCAGATTGGGAATCAGGGGCGATCGCCTGGGTGGCACAAAAAAACGGCGTCAAGTGTTTGATCCTGCGCGGAGTCAGTGATCTGGTGAATCCAGAAACTGGCGAAGCATACGGAAATTATGATCTGTTCAGCCAGCGCACGAAAGAAATAATGAGAAAGCTGTTTGAGCAATTACCCGACTGGCAGGATGCGATCGAAAAAGTAAGCCAAGGCTACCGCGGATATTGAGCCTAAGATAAAAACCCTTACAGACAAAGATGAAATAGTTTTCTAAAATTTAGCCGTAAAATTTTTCATCAAAATTCTGTGGTATTTCTCAAAACAAAATGACATCACTTCGCAGTTTCCTCACCCAACGTTTCCCCGCGCTGAGCTCACGCGATTTCGCCATCTTCTGGGCGGGGCATTTGCTTTCATTAATCGGCTCATCGATGCAAAACACGGCGCTGCCACTCATGGCTTATCGCATCAGCGGACGGCCATTCGATCTGGGGCTGATCGGCTTCGCAGTGACCTTGCCAACTTTTTTTCTAGCCCTGCCTGGTGGAGTGCTCATCGAACATCTGGATAAACGTAAAGCCATCATCTTCCTGCAAACCATAATGATGCTGGATACTTTTGCGTTGGCATTTCTTACATTAAGCGGAATTATCCAGATCTGGCAAATCGTGATCACATCACTGATCCTTGGCATAGCGACCGCGTTCGAGATTACGGCGCGTCAAGCCATGTTGATCGAGTTGGTTGGACGAGAGTCTCTGCCAAATGCCATCGCTTTACAATCGACCGCGTTCAATCTCTCGCGAGTGTTGGGGCCGGCGCTTGTTGCATCAACCCTGCTGTTGATCCCAAAGAATGGAGAAGGTTGGATATTCCTGATTAACGGCATCAGCTTTATAGCAATTATCATCGGTTTGTTTTTTGTGCATGCGCATTACAAAGCGCCCATCACACCGCGAACCCGGCCCATGCTGGAAGAATTTCGCGAAGGCGCACAGTATCTTTTCAAAAATTCATCTGTCGGCTTGCTGATCATTATCGCAGCCACGCTTGGTATCTTTGCATTTCCGATCATTCAACAACTGCCAGTAATTTCAACCGAAATATTAAGACAATCCACCGATACGAAAAGTATTATAGACCTGCGGAATAGTATGCTTTACACCGCCCAAGGTGTCGGTGCGTTGATAGCAGCCTTCTCGATCGCGATGAACAATACCTCCCGCTGGCGCGGACACCGTCTTATTCTGGGAGAAGCCTCTTTTATTCTGGGATTACTCGCCATCCCCTTCACACACACACTAGCAGTCTGTCGGAGAGAGTAGAGTTTCTGCGAAACAAAAAGCATAAAAGGTTTTGGAATTCGGTAAAAGCGACGTGAGTAGGCGTGTTTCATCTAAAAATTCTCTCAAAATTCGAAAAGCAGGCGCGCTAATAGAGAC
>JAPLGS010000014.1 GCA_026390015.1 Chloroflexota bacterium
TACGCGTCACAATAATACCTCCATCAAACTTTCTTCAATTTCTCTTGCGGTGGGAATTCCATATAAACCCACTCGTGTTACAGAGTGCGCCGCGATTTGTGTGGCAAAGCGGGCGGCTTCCCATGGGTCACGAGTGGAATATAAACGCACAAAAAACGCCGCAGCAAAAATATCGCCTGCACCCGTTCCATCCACCTCTTCCACAACAAGCGGACGAAAGCGGCGGCGATCTCCATTCCAGTGCAAGAGCGCGCCTGCCTCTCCTTCTGTAAGGCAGAGGATTCTTGTTCGATGCGCCATCTCTTCGATCAGTTCCAGATCGCGGCTGACATCTTCCACGCTTAATACAACAGCTCCAGCGTGACCGAGAGCCTGCTCGCTCGCATGCGCGTCCCAGGCGCAGGCGGTCACCTGACCATTTTCATCCCATGCGCGCATCCAGCCCTGCGGAGTAATTCCCAGCAGTGATCCTGAAAGTTTTTCTGGCAGTGACGATTCCAATTCACGCGCAATGGGCGCAAGATGAATGATCGGTGCATTTCGCCAGACTTGGGGAATGTGCTCGAGCAGGATCGGCGCGGCTTGATGATGCAATGTTTGTCTGCGGCCACTTTCGGTTTTTACATTTTCAAAAGTTGTGCTATGTTCCGCGGGAATATTGACAATCGGGATGCCATCCAATACCTGGATGGGCGCAGCTGCACCGAAGGATGTGACAATGCCCACGCGTAACCCCAGCGCGCGTGCGGTCAATGCCGCGTATGAAACTGTCCCACCGAGTTGGATGCCTGTCGGAGTAATATCCTCGGCCACATGGCCTATTACAAGATAATCCACGGGCTGAAGGGAGACAAGTTCAAACATAAAGTGAATTATACCGTAGGGGTGCAAGGATAAAGGATAAAAAAAGACCGCCTTTCGGCGATCTTTCAGATTATTTCAAACTTTACTCTTTCGGCAAGATGACGACTTTGCGATGCGGCTCTTCGCCTGTGCTTTCAGTTGTCACTGCCGGGTGACCTCGCAGCTCAATGTGAATCAACCGGCGCTCGCTGGCGGTCATCGGCTCAAGCGCGGCTTTGCGCCCTGTCTTGACTACCTGATCTACCATGCGCAGGGCAATCTGGCGGACTTGCTTGTCACGGCGTTCGCGATAGCCTTCCACATCCACAACCAATTGCACCCATTGTTGCGTGGCTTTGCCAACGATCAACGAAGCGACATATTGAAAAGCGTTCAACGTTTCTGCCTGGCGGCCAATGAGTGCGCTTAAGTTATCACCGCGCACATCCACTTGAATGGTGCGGCGGTCGTCCGTACTATTTTCATCAAAATGCGCGGAGACTTGCGCCTCCATGCCAAGATGATGGATTAACTTGGAGACGATTTCTTCGGTGGCATCTAAAACTGGATCAGGGTCATGGCTTTCTATTTTTTTCGTGATAACAGGCGCTTGTTCCGATTCGGATTTCTTCGGAGATGCGGCGCGCGCGGGTTTTGGCTCACGCGCTTTCGGCGCTGATTCTGCCCGTTTGGCAGGAGCAGGCTTACCCTGAGGCTGACCGGCCGCTTTCGGTTTGGATGGAGCTGGGGGCACATATTCCCCCGGCAGCGGATTTACACTCAGGCGTACTCGCACCTGGCGTCCGCCAAGTCCGAATAATCCTTTGCTGCCTGAATCTAAAACCTCAACAGAGACAGCGTCTGCAGTGAGGCCAAGCTGTGACAATCCCTGCGAAAGGGCTTCTTCGACAGTTGGGGCAATGATCTCAAGTGTAGTTCGGTCACTCATGCTGCCTCCCTATTTTTTCTTGCTAGTGGTGGGTTTTTTATTTCCGCCGGGCAAAAGGTTGCTCCAATTGGCGCGGCCTGTTGCGGCGTATTGAATAATACCCAAAGCATTACTGGTAATGAAGTAGATCGCAATGCCTGAAGCAAAGTTCAGCGCGAACCAGCCAAGCATGAGCGGCATATAAATGCTCATCATGTTCGACATCTGCGCGCCCTGGTCACCCGGGTTGCTGGTGGCAGGCATGGTCAACTTGGATTGTACATAGGTGGTCAGCGCCACAACCACCGCAAGGGTCGGGATTGCGTACCCTAAAAATTGAACCGACTCGGGGCTGCCGAGATTCATCCAAAGGAATTTGCTGTTGAGCGGGATGATCCCTTCCACATTTTGAAATGGATAAATCGTGCGTGCAAGTTTAAGCATATCCAACGGCATGACGGAAAGCGCGCGGATGATGCTTTGATATAAACCAATGATGA